>JBEIGI010000028.1:0-61825 GCA_040381975.1 Pirellula sp. | reverse complement strand
GCCAATAGCGGTGGCTCGTGTACCTCGAGCCCCAGTCCATGGCCCGTGCCATGGGTCATGCTCGTGTAAGAATCGGGAGCCTCGGCTGTCGGCAGACCCATGTGATACCCCGCACCCTCGATGGCTCGAATGGTCGCCTGGTGGACTTGCTCTCCGGTAATCCCAGCACGCACCGCCTGCGTCGCCGCATGCTTGGCCGCCACAACCGCTTGGTGCATTCGAGTCAGCTCCAAGCTGACCGTGCCATGAACGACCGTCCGAGTGCAATCCCCGTTGTAGAGATTCGATTTGACCCTAGGAAAGATATCGACGATCACAGGCTGAGCCGTGTAAAGGGGACCATGCCCATGATCGTGACAGTCAGCCCCTATGGGTCCACAAGCGACAATCGCACCGGGGTTCGAGCAATCGCGCTGCAAGAGCCAAACGTCGATCATCGTGCGCATGCGCTCGCTGGTCAGTGGGGCACCCTCGTGAACCAAGATACCCTTGGAATCAACGGATGCTCTGGCGATTGTCGAGCAAGCAAGCTCCATGACTTCCTCGGTGATGCGCTGTGCGTCGCGAATCATCTCGATCTCACGAGCATCCTTGCGCCTGCGTTCCATCACGCCCCATTGGGTATCGCACTCAATACCAACGCCAGCTCGTTTGAGCATTTCCGCATAGATCATTGGCAAGGATCGATCGACGATGACACTTCGAAAACCCGAGCGCCTGAGCATCTCAGCAGCCGACTGCGCCGTGGCCGTCTCGCGATCCCCCGAAAGGCCTTCCGCAGGTGTAAAGTCTGCGGGGCAAGCCACATCGTCAACGGCCGCATTGAGCTTGGCTCTGCCCATCTCGATGTCTCGGCAGATCAGTGTCGACCGAAGGCTCCCATCGGCTTGAGGAACCTGCAGATAAACGACCGGATCACCCACCAAAAAACGAATACTTCGGTATAGACCCGCATTGAGTGTTGGAATGCCCGCCATCATCCTGGGTGTTTGCAGCGTTAAGTGACTCATGGTTGAACTTTCTATTAGCTTTCTGTTTTACCTTGAAGCGTAAGGATCAGTGTTCGAGGTGTCGCAGCGTTGCGATGCTCGCAAAGATAGATTCCTTGCCAGGTCCCAAGTGCCAGAGATCCATTGGTGATCGGGATTACAAGACTTGCACCAAGCATCGAACTCTTGATATGCGCGGGCATATCATCGGGCCCCTCGATCGTGTGTACAAAGGATTGGTTTTCAGGAACGATCCGATTGAAGGCGGTTTCCATATCGACGCGTACATCTGGGTCCGCGTTCTCGTTGATCGTCAAGCTGGCCGAAGTGTGCTGGAGAAAGACACTCAGTAAGCCGACTTGGATGTTTTCGATTTCCGGGATCGCTTCGAGGACTTGGCCCGTGATCAGGTGAAAGCCCCGTCGGTAGGGGCCGATGCGGATTGTGTTTTGGGACCAAAACATTCAAAAATTCTCTGACGTTGGTTTGGGCTTGTCCGTATTTGCCTTGGAATTCCCATAAGCTCAGCTCGGTGCGTCATCCCGTCAAGATACGGGTTCTTGACGGGTCGCTAACCTTGGAGATACTTCGACTTTCGGATCCGATCCGAATCTTTATCTTATACCAAATTTCATCGAACCTAAGCACTGAATTTTTAAAAAAGGTAGTCCCATCATGCGTCGAGCAAAAATCAGTATCATCGGAGCCGGTAACGTCGGTGCCACTTGCGCCCATTGGTGTGCAGCCGCCGAACTCGGAGATGTTGTTCTCTTAGATGTTCCGCAAACCGAAAATATGCCCAAAGGCAAAGCGCTCGACTTGATGCAAGCCTCCCCGATCATGGGTTACGATAGCGCCCTGAGCGGAACGAACGACTATGCCGATACGGCCAACAGCGATGTGGTCGTCATCACCGCAGGGATCGCTCGCAAACCAGGAATGAGCCGAGACGACCTGCTGAGCACCAACGCCAAAATCGTTACGAGCGTTGCACAGCAAGTCAAAACCACCAGCCCAAATGCAGTGGTCATCGTCGTGAGCAACCCCCTCGATGCAATGGTTCAAAGAGCCTTCCAAGTCCTCGGGTTCCCCTCGCATCGAGTCATCGGCCAAGCCGGTGTGCTCGATACGGCTCGCTTCCGCGCCTTTATCGCCATGGAACTAGGGGTGAGTGTCGAAGATGTCTCTGCGATGCTCATGGGCGGACACGGTGATACGATGGTTCCCATCGCTAGCTGCACGAGCGTCGGCGGCATCCCCGTCTCGCAACTGATCCCAGATGCTCGCATGGCCGAAATCGTCCAACGTACCCGCGATGGTGGAGCAGAAATCGTCTCGTTGCTCAAGACCGGTTCGGCCTACTATGCTCCCGCTGCTGCTACGGCTCAGATGGTCGAGGCGATCGTCCGCGACAAGAAACGATTGATCCCCGTGGCTGCTCTTTGCGACAAGGAATACGGTGTCGGTGGCTACTACGTCGGTGTGCCTGTGATCCTCGGAAGCAATGGTGTTGAGAAGATCATCGAACTGTCTTTGAACAGTTCCGAACAAGCCGCCTTCCAAAAGAGCGTCGATGCAGTCAAGTCGCTCGTCGCCTCGATGGAAACACTCTTGAAGGCCTAAAGAGCTCTTTTTGCCGTTACCAATCCCCTAGCTTATCGCTTTGAATTTGCTAGCTATTTGTTGTTTGGCAAACTTCCGTTGAAGTTTGCCTGCTGCCCATTTGACGGGATTGACTCACCAAGGGTCGCTATCCTAAAAAACGCAATAAGCAGGATGTCGACTTGCATCCTCCGAGAAACTCTTTTCTTTCAAGGAACTTCTCCATGAGCCGATTGCACAGCTTTCTGTCTGCAGGCTTACCAATATCACCCGTGAGCGGTTTGGTTGAAGATCCACAGGTTGTCCAACGGCACCGCGACTCCGAAGGAGTTGGCATCGCCGACACTGGGCCATCGATCTGTTTCCCGCATCGATTGTTTGTGCCTGAGCATTATGAAAGCGCGTATGACTATCCGCTTTTTGTTTGGCTTCACTCCGACCACAGCAGCGAGTACGAGCTGGATCATGTGATGCATTCGCTGAGTTTGCGAAACTATGTAGGTGTTGCTCTGCGCGGCAATCGTTTATCAACTCGCTCCGAGCAAGTGTTCCGATGGGGTAGCAACTTGACCGATTACGCACTGAATGAAGAGTGCATTTTTCACGCGATCGACCAGATTGCAAGCTCGATGTCGATCGATACGAATCGTATTTTCCTTGGTGGGTTTGGAAAAGGTGCGACGCTTGCTCAATGGGTGGGGCTTCGTAACCCTCATCAGATTGCCGGTGTGGTCGCTTGCAACGGCCCCTTCCCATCCAACAAGCGAGCGTTGGCATTATGGAAGCAAGCTCGGGGTCTGCCGGTGTTGGCCATGCAGTCGTCGGACTCAAAGCGTTTTGGGATCGATCAGATCATCAGCATGATGAAAACCGCACATCGTGCCGGCCTGAATTATCGCTTGATGCGATTCGAGTCGCCAACACCGGCACCTTTCGATAAGACCAGTTCCCCAAATCATGGAAACGAGGATCCTGAGTTTGAAGGATCCCTCGAAGTCGACATGCTCCAGGCAGCAAATCGATTCATGATGGGAATCGTCACCGGCACAGACATCCCTCTTGTACCCGAGACGGTCGCTCCCGAACAATCACTCTGGCTTCAATGACAGCAGAAGCCTCATCGCGAATCGAGCTTCGATCCTCAAACGCCGCTGTACGCTTCGACAAATCCCTCGATCGCTTCGATCACCAGTTGCTCTTTCGATTCGATCAAGACTGGATCACGCTACTGAAGGCAGATTTGCAAGACCCCCAGGCACCATGGCCATCGGATCCTCCCATCCAGCAGTTGGTCGTTGAACCTATCGGGACTGGCTTTTATCGCGATGTCGCGCTTGGGGTTGGCATGTGCGGACATGGCCATTGGTCACTGGCGGCTCAATGGGTGCCGTTGCAAAGCCAAGACCAAGTCGCTCTCGAACTCGACTACGCCTGCAGGCAGCAACCTCCGGCATCCTTCTTGGGAAGCACCTACAAAGTCCTGCCCAAAGAGAGCGAGCATATTCGCATAGTCACTCTCGATCAAACCGACCGAAGCTTGAATGCGAAATTTGCGATGAATAAATCGCAGGCTTGTTATGAACTCAGGATCGAAGTGATCGAAGGTGTGCTCTCTTGGCAAGCCGAATCAAGCCGAATTGTGATTGTACCCTCGGGATCTTTCGAAAAACCTTCCACGCTCCGTTGGTGTTATAGGATCGCTTGGCTATCATGCCAAGAATGAGCGGTATACAGCGATCGGTTTTTCAAGCTCTGCAATTGACCAAGACCTATCCTATGGGCGACGTGCTTGTTCATGCCTTGAGGGGAGTTGATCTTGAACTCTACGAAGGTGAGTTTGTTGTCATCCTGGGCGCTTCAGGGAGCGGCAAGTCCACGTTGCTCAATATACTCGGTGGGCTCGATGTTCCGAGTTCAGGTTCAGTTCGATTCGAAGATCACGAACTGACCGGTGCGAGTGAAGCGCAATTGACACAATACCGTCGAGAGCATGTCGGGTTCGTGTTCCAATTCTACAACCTCGTCGCCGGACTGACGGCCTTGGAGAATGTCCGATTGGTGACCGACATCGCCGAGGATCCGATGTCACCCGAAGAAGCTTTGGAGTTGGTGGGATTGGGAAATAGGCAAACCTTTTATCCAGCTCAGCTATCGGGAGGCGAGCAGCAACGCGTGGCGATCGCAAGAGCGATCAGCAAACGACCCGATGTGCTCTTGTGCGACGAACCTACCGGTGCGTTGGATGTCAAAACCGGAGCGGTCGTCCTGGAGGCAATCGCCAAAATCAATCGTGAAATCGGAACTCTCGTCGTGGTCATCACCCACAACGCTGCGATCGCATCGATGGCAAACCGCGTCGTCTATCTGTCTGATGGTCAAATAGCCAGTATCAAAGTCAATCCGCAGGTGGCCTCTGCAAGCCAACTGGTTTGGTGAGCTAGAAAGGAAAGCGAACCGCCGATGCGTGCGATCTGGAGACTCTTGCTCTGGGAACTCGGTAGCCACTGGAAACAGGGACTGGCAATTGTGGTCCTTTTGACTTGCGGCATTGCGACGTTGATCATGTCGATGACTACCATGCGGTCGCTCGAGGCTAGCCAAGATCGTTATTACACCAAGTACTCCTTTGCGCATCTTTGGGCACCGTTGGTGCGAGCCCCCGAGGAATTGCTCACCCGGATTCAGCAAATACCTGGGATCCAGCGAGCTTCGGGCCGGGTGGAAAAACATGTATTGCTGGATTTCCCCGAGATGCTTCAACCAGCCTCGGCACGCTTGGTCTCGATCGAACCAGAGCCGCACTTGGAAATCAACGGATTGTATGTGCGACAGGGAAGACTGCCGGTTATGGCCGAGCAGACCGAGGTGGTCGTCAGCGAGCTATTTGCCGAAGCCCACCAACTACGGCTGGGCGATCGCATCGCTGCCAACCTTGAAGGTAAACGCGAAGAGTTGATCGTCGTGGGGATCGGACTTTCTCCAGATTCCATCTATGTCGTGCAGCCAGGAATGCTCCTTCCTAACAACCGTTTGTATGGAATTCTGTGGGCTCCCAGGGAGAAGCTCGCTGCGGCGTTCAACATGGAAGGTGCGTTCAATCAAGTTGTGATCCGTTTAGGGCACGAAGCTAACATCGAAAACATCAAAAGCCAAATCGACGCGATCCTTGAACCCTACGGCAGCATCGGAGCTTACGATCGAGACGATCAGCAGTCGCATGCCCGAGTACGCGACGAGATGCGCGAGCTTCGGACGATGGCTTTACTGAGTCCCACAATCTTCCTGAGTGTCTCTGCGTTTTTGGTTCACATGGTCTTTTCGCGCATGATCGTCCAGCAAACCCAGCAGATAGCGACTCTCAGGGCATTTGGTTACTCTACAACGCAAATCGGACTGCACTACCTGCGAGTGGTCTTGGTGTGGGTGGCGCTGGGGGTCGTATCAGGTATCGGCTGCGGGCTTTGGCTCGCATCGTGGCTTTCGGAGATCTATCGGATGTTCTTTAGGTTTCCAGAAATGGTGGTTGTTCGCTTTGGATGGGAGTGGATGCTAGCCGTATCATTGGGTGTCTTGGTAGCGTTCCTAGGAGCCATCAGCGGAGTCTTGCGGGCCATAAGATTGCCTCCTGCTGTCGCCATGCGATCGGGAAGCAATCCAAATGCACCGGACAAAGGACTTACGCACATTCCAATTTTTGGACGCCTTAGGCCGATCGGACGAATGGTGATGATCCGAATGTTGGGCAATCCCTGGCTGACTTTCTTTTCGATCTTGGGGATGGGGTTGGGAGTGTCGCTGTTGATCTTAAGCTCCTTCATGGAAAAGACGATCGATTACGTATTGGATCATCAGTTCGCTCGCTCTCAGCGACAGGACTTGCAGTTGTCGTTTTACGACCCGCGCTCTCAAGAGTGCTTCTACGAAGTTCAGCAGTGGCCGGGTGTCCGCAGAGTCGAAACCTTTCGCTCGGTTCCAATCCGAATCAAAAGCGGATCCATGAGCGACCGTTTGGCTATTTTGGGGCTCGAGCCACAGACGCAACTGTTTCGCGTGCTCGACGAGCACGACCGAGCGATTGCATTTCCCGAGCACAGTGGACTGACCATCACCGGCAAACTGGCACAAAAGCTAAATCTCCATGTGGGGGACAAGGTTCAGGTCGATTTGCTCGAAGGTCAAAACCGTTCGATCGAGTTAGAGGTTCAGCGTATCTACCCCAACTATACAGGTCCTGCTGCGTTTTTGCCCAAGGACTATCTCCATGAACTGATGCTCGAAGGCCCTCGAATCAGCGGAATGTTTCTAGCGATCGATCCTGAGCACAAGCAGCAAGTGTATCGTTTGATCAAAGAGACTCCGGCGATTTCCGGAGTTACCGACAAGAGTGCGGCTCTGGCGAATTTTCGGGAAATGATTTCCAAGAGTACCGGCTGGATGCGGCTAGTCAACGCGATCTTCGCAACCTTGATCACCCTTGGTGTAGCCTACAATTCGGCTTTGATCACCTTTAGCGAACGGGCACGGGATCTGGCCACGCTGCGAGTCTTGGGGTATCGTCAGGCAGAGATCAATCGTGTGATGCTTTTGGAGTTGTTTTGGACGATGGTTTTAGCGATCCCCGTTGGAGTTCCCCTGGGATACCTGTTTGCTTACGGACTGGTTCGAGCCTTGGATAGCGAAAGCCATCGATTCCCGTTCATCGCCGATGTGCATACGATTCTCTATGCGATATGGGTGATGATTGCATCTACGGTTTTTTGTGGATGGATGGTACTGCGCATGACCAAACGTTTGGATTTGATTTCGGTTTTGAAGGTAAGAGAGTGAACAAGTTCAAAGATCGTCGGAGCCATTGGTGGACGATACTGCTGGCAACAGCCTCTTTGGCTGTGCTGGTAGGTCTTGGGTTGCGACCTGCGCGAATCCCGGTCGAGGTTGCCACCGTCAAACCCGGCAGTGTCGAAATCAATATCGATGATGACGGGATCACCCGGGTTCGTGAGCGATTTGCGATCATCGCTCCGATCAGTGGAAAAATGGTTCGCCTGCAAGTGCATCCAGGCGATCGAGTCAGACTCAATGGCGACCCTTTGGTCACCTTGCAACCCACCGATTCGGATCTGCTAGACCCTCGTACAAAACTCGAAAGCGAAGAGCGAGTCAAGGCTGCGCAAGCATCGATCCTGCGTGCCGATCAACTCAAGAGTGTCGCACTCGAGACGCTTGAACTCTCCGAGCACGAGTTCAAGCGGGCTAGTGAACTGATTAAATCCAATTCGGTTTCCCAGTCGGAGTTCGATACCATCGAGCATCGCTATCGGATTGCCAAGGCAGAACTGCGAGCAGCCGATTTCATGAGGTCGATTGCCGAGCATGAACTGGGAGTTGCCCAAGCGGTGCTTAAGGCCAGAGAATCACCAGGGGGTGAACCGATGCTCATCGGCGCTCCAATCGATGGTGTTGTCTTGAGGGTCATGCGTGAGGATGCCGGTTTTGTTGTTGCTGGAACTCCGATTCTTGAACTCGGGGATCCAAGTCAAATGGAAGTGCTTGTGGATGTGCTATCGACAGCCGCTGTATCGATCAAGCCTGGAGCGAAGGTCGAGATTCGGGGCTGGGGAGGTACCAGACCACTCGGCGGACGCGTTCGACTTGTCGAGCCTTCGGCATTCCTAAAGATCTCTGCGCTCGGGGTCGAAGAACGGCGGGTGAACGTCCTTATTGATTTGGATCAGCCGTGGGAGAGCCGAAAGGAACTAGGCGATGGGTTTCGTGTCGATGCGAGTATTCAGATTGACAAAAGCGACCTTAATGTGCTGACAGTACCGACAACATCTTTGGAATCAACGCAAGGAAAGTGGTACGTCTATAAAATCATCAAGTCCTCTTGGGGTGGCCATTGTGTCAAGCGGACTGAGGTGGATATTGGATTATCGAGTCGGACTCAGACACAACTTCGGTCGGGATTGGAACAGGGGGACCTGGTGGTTCTCTACCCGCCTGAATCGATCCGAGATGGGAGTTGGATCACGTATGAAGCCCACATGGATCCGGGTTAGTTATTCTCGGATAAAGGAAGTCCGTAGCGGCCTGCGGCCCAAAGACCAGCACCCATTGCTCCAGCGTCATCGCCTAAGTCAGCAAGTTTGATCTTGCAGATATCCTCGTAACACTCAAGCACATTCTCAGAGACTACTTTTTTGACCTCTTCAAGATACAACTGACTCAGCGCCTCGACCAGACCACCACCGAGGATGATCACCTCGGGGGTGAGCATGTGAATCAAATTGACTGCAGCATAGCCAATCGTTCTTGCCGCGCGCCGGACCACCTGCTCGACTTGTTCGTCTCCTCCCTTGACCGATGCGGCCAACACCTTTGAGCGAATTTCCGCCAAATCGGTGCCCGCGAGCTTTGATAGCACCGGAGCCTCGTTGCGATAGGCCAGTTTGGCACATTGAGCGGCGATCGCCAATCGGCTGGCCTCGCTCTCGAGCGTCCCACCTATCTTGGTTCCGCTGGTCTGCTCGCTCGATGTGATCTTGGTATGACCTATCTCCATACCCGTATGGGACTTGCCTCTTAGGATCTGTCCATTGTAGACAAATCCCCCACCGATCCCTGTCCCGGGAAAGATCCCAGCGACGCTATAAGCTCCCTTGGCTGCGCCGCAGAGGTACTCGCCATATACCCCTGCATCGACGTCATTGAGCAGCGATGTCGGTCGACCAAACGCCTCTTCGATATGTTTGGCAAGCGGAACGTTCTTCCACTTCAAATTCACTGCCAAGTGGACGATTCCTTTTTCCATATCGACCGGACCTGGACATCCGATGCCGATGCTGCTGATACGCTCGGGTTCGATGTTGGCATTGACCAGAGTTTCGCGGATCAAGTCGACTACGCGAACGATTCCCGCCTGGCCCCCATCGGCAGCTTTGGTTTTCTTGCGCTCCCGATGCAAAACCTTTCTTTTGTGATCCATCAAGACGCACAGCATCTTGGTTCCACCCAAGTCAAAACCACAGTAGATGTCTTCGCTCATGGATTTCGCACCGATGACTCAAGTTGTACTAGGAAATCAACCAGGGAAAATTTATCCCTCGAATTGTTTCGACCGGTCGATTATAACCTCAATCGAACTTTAGTTTGGTTACAATAAACGATTGCTCGATTCATTTACAGCCCGCTAAGGTTCCTGCTTTTGATCTACCCGTTTTGAAATCGATTCCATGACGATCCTCAACGTTCTTACTCGCCGATCGACCAAAGCCGCTTGGCTCTCTCTGTGCCTGATCCAGTCGCTTTGCCTGACTCAATCTCCGATTCTTGCCCAGCGTGAACTCAAGGACATCCCGGTACCAGATCCCGAAGTTGAAAAATCGACCTTCGTCGTCGACGATGGCTGGAAAGCCGAACTCTTCGCAGGGGATCCGGCGATGGCCAAGCCGATCCACATGAACTTCGACAACCACGGTCGACTCTGGATCGCTTCGAGCGAAACCTACCCCCAGATCAAACCAGGTGAACCATCCAATGACAAAATCTTGATCTTGGAAGACTCCGATAAGGATGGCAAAACCGACCGTACGATCGTCTTTGCCGATGGACTCCTTATCCCAACAGGCGTTCTTCCTGCCAACGACAGCGACACGGCAAGCGCCTATGTCGTCAACAGCGATCAGCTCCTGTATCTGCGAGACACCGATGGTGATCTCGTTGCCGACGAAAAGAAAGTCGTTCTTGCTGGATTCGGCACCGAAGACACCCACCACCTTCTCCACTCGCTACGTTGGGGACACGATGGGTGGATCTACATGAACCAATCGATCTACATCCACTCCCATATCGAAACCCCATGGGGGGTCGAACGACTCAACGGTGGTGGCATTTGGCGATTCCATCCAGAAACCAAGCGACTGGAGATCGTCGTTCGAGGTTTCGTCAATCCTTGGGGCGTCCACTTTGATCGCTATGGTCAAATGTTCGCTACAGACGGTGCCTACGGAGAAGGGATCAATTACACCTTCGAAGGGAGCGTCTTTGTCACAGCCGTCGGAGCCAAACGCATCCTGAGTGGTTTAAATCCTGGTAGCCCCAAACACTGCGGACTTGAAATCCTATCAGGCAACCACTGGCCCGAATCAATCCGCGGCTCGATGGTTACCAACGACTTCAGAGCACACCGCGTCTGCCGCTTTAAAGTCTCCGAAGATCGATCCGGTTACGAATCGGTTCAGCAAGCCGAACTGATTAAAACCCCTCACGTGGCTTTCCGTCCTATCGATGCGAAACAAGGTCTCGATGGTGCGCTGTATATTGCCGACTGGTACAACCCGATCATCCAACACGGCGAAGTCGATTTCCGAGATCCACGCCGCGATCGCACCCATGGACGGATATGGCGATTAACCCACAAAGATCAAAAGCCTGTTGAGAATCAGCCGATTACAGCCAAGGATCCGATTGAAAAAAATCTTCAGCGACTCGGCGATGATGCAGATCTTGTTAGGCTTTTTGCAGGACAAGCTTTGCGACGGCAAGTTCGAACCTCAGGCCAAGCAAAGTCCAGCGTCGATGCCTATCTTCAGCAAGTCGCCAAGGATCCTGCCCGTGGACTAGAACAACTGGAACTCTCTTGGGTACTCGAAGGCCTGGGCAATTTTGACCTAACCCTTCAGAAGGCACTAATCCAATCTCAAGACGGACGGCTCAGGGCCGCCTACACCCACCAAATCGCCAACCAAATTCGATGGGTCAAAACCAGCCAATTCGGATCGCTCGATCCTTCTCAAATCGGACAATGGACCGCCCTTGGAAAAAATCTTGTCCAGGACGACCACCCTCGCGTAAGGCTCGAAGCGATTCGATTGCTTTCGCAACTTCCGAGCGTCGAGTCGGCACAAGCCGCATTCTTGGCGCTGCACAAGCCGATGGATCGATTCTTGGATTTTGCACTTTGGCAGACGATGCGAGATCTTTCCAGCGTCTGGCTTCCGGAGTTCCGATCCGGCAAGTTCCGCTTTGGAAATGATCCGTCGGCAATCGCATTTGCCTTAAAAGCCGTCGAAGATCCCAGCACCATCGATGCGGTATTGACCATGCTCGATGAGAAACTCACAAGCGATGCTCCTTCTAACGCACAAGCGGCCAGATCGACCATGGCTATCTTGGTCGCCGAGTTGGGAAATGGAGCCCAACAAGCAAAACTCATCGATCGGCTCATCGATCCCGTTTCACCAACCGTCCTTCCCGATGAGGCTCTCCGAGGACAATTGCTCCAAGCTGTTCTGGATGCTTCACAGCGACGCAAAGAAGCCTTGGCAGTCCAGCCAAGCACGATTGAGGCGCTGAGCAAGTTGGCTGAGCAAGCGATTGCTAAGGACAAAAACAACGAGGCCTTGGCACCGATGGATCTGGGCCTTGCTGCTCTCCGCAGTCTCGGACCATGGCGCATCGGGGGTGCAAGACCGCGCATCGAAGCCGTCAGCCAAGACGCCGGTAGTTCCTCGACCGTGCGCATCGCAGCGATTCGAAGCCTTGCGAGCCTCGGCGATGAGCCAGCCAAGGAACTCATTAACCAATTGACTCAAGATCAGAACATCGATGTTGCGATCGCAGCGATGGAACGGCAAGCCGATTCGAATTTCGGTGCGGCCGCAAAGGCCCTCGTCGCACGCCTGGCCAAAGACCCCTTGCGAGCCGAAGCCATCAGTAATGCCGCTGCCGGTTTCCTTGGTCGCAAAGATGGGGCTCAGAACATGCTCAGTGCCCTTGAAGGTGTCTCGATCGATGCTTCAGCAGCCCGACAACTCAAGTCGGCATTGCGCAAAATGAACGCTCCAGGCGATCTAATCCAAGCCATCGATCGAGCAGGCAAGTTGCAAGAGAACCGATGGGTTCTAAACGATGAACTTAGAAACAAATGGCTCGAACTTGCGAAAACCCAAGGCGATCCGGTCCAAGGCGAATGGATCTATAGACGCAATGAACTCCAGTGCATTCAGTGCCATAAGATCGGCGGGGTTGGAGGATTGGTGGGACCCGATTTGACCAGTATCGGAGCCCAAGCACCGGCAGACTATCTACTTGAGTCGTTGCTCAACCCTGCGGCGAAAGTCAAAGAAGGTTACAACGCCAAACTTGTTCGTACCGACAGTGACGAAGTATTAGCTGGTATACCGGTTCGCGAATCGGACGACGAAGTCGTGTTGCGACTTGCCGACGGCAAAGAGGTCACCATCGATAAAGGCGACATCCAAGAGATCAAAGAATCCCGATCGCTCATGCCCGATGGACTTCTGGATTCACTGACCCAAGAAGAAGCGATCCATTTGTTGCGGTTCATCACCGAGATCGGAAAGATCGATGGCAAGATGCTCGTCGCTAACGACGGTGCCATCCGCCAATGGGATACGTTGCTATGGACCGAGAAAGCTCACGTGCTTTTCAATCGAACCAGTTTCGACTCGATCAAAGGGGATCAATCAAACTTTACGTGGCAACTCTATCCTGCTTTGGTATCCGGAGGTGTTCCGATGAAGTCGTTGGCAAGCTTCCGCCCCCATCCAGGAGTTCCGAACCATACGTTCTTGCGAACCAAGTTAAACATCACTCGGGCAGGGGATGTGGTACTCGATTTTGGCAATGCTCCCAAGGGAGCTATTGCTCTATGGGCCAATGGAAAACCGGTTCCAGTCGATGGCAAGAGTGTCAAGCTATCGATGGGCGAAGGAGAGCAATGGGTCTTTGTTGGGGTCAACCGAGACATCCTTGGCGATGAATCGGTGAGGATCTCGATCGATCCAAACTTGACAACTGCAAAGCAGTGATGAAAGGGAATTCGTTGAAACTCACAAAGTTCTTTCGGCTAGCGATTGTCGCGGTAGCTTATGTGTCTTGTAGCGCCGCAGCCCAAGCCGACGATTGGCCTGAGTTTCTTGGGAAAAGCAGAAACGGCAAGTCAGCCGAGACTGGGCTTATCGATTCCTTTGGTGCCGATGGACCGTCCATCCGCTGGCGGGTGCCAGGAGGTGTGGGCATGTCGGCGATCGTAGTGCAAAACGACGTTGCAGTAACGAGCTGGAACGCCGAGGACAAGCAATGGCTTGTGGCACTTGAGACTGCTTCGGGTACAGTTCGATGGAAAGCCGAAATGGGGCCAGCTTATAAAAACCCAATGGGTGATGGTCCCAGGTCGACACCTTCGATCGCGGGGAATCGTGTGTATGCGTATTCCGGCGAAGGGATCCTCATGGCGGTGGAACTTGCGACGGGCAAGCAACGATGGCGCAAGGATCTGACGCAAGAGTTATCGGCAAAACCGTCTGAGTATGGAATGTCCTGCTCGCCATTGGTGATCGATGATCGAGTGATTGTGCAACCAGGTTCTGACGATGCTGCTGTTGTGGCCGTTGCGATCGACGATGGCAAGCTGATTTGGAAGAGTGGTTCTGGGCATGCGGGTTACTCTTCACCGGTACTGATGGATATTGAGGGAGCAAAGCAAGTTGTCAGTTTTAGCGGTACGGATGTCATGGGGATTGATCCTGATAGTGGCAAGTTACTTTGGAGCTATCCGTTTGAAACCGATTATGGTTGCAATACCGCCAATCCGGTCTCGATCGATGGAGGAGTATTTATTTCATCGGGTGAGAACCACGGTTCGGTCCTGCTGGACATCAAGAAAGACAACGGCACTTACAGCGTTTTAGAGCGATGGAAATCGCTGGATGCAAAGAGTGTGATGCGCAACGAGTGGCAGACATCGATCGTTTTGGGCGATTACTTGTTTGGCTTTGACAATGTGGGAGCTGCTGGGCCTGTGACCCATTTTTCGTGCATTGAGGCCAAGACCGGCAAAGCACTATGGCAGAAGAGTCGTTTTGGAAAAGGGAACATGGTGTATGCCGACGGTAAGTTTTGGATAACGACGATCGAGGGCGAGTTGGTGATCGCTCGGGCCGATGCCAAAGGGATGCAAGAGCTCAGCCGCGTTTCGCTTGTTGAGAAGAATCGCCAAGCAATTACGATTTCCGACGGCTATGGATACATGCGAGACGACAAAGAAGTGGTGTGTATTGGTTTGAAGAAATAGCATTTCCCGGAGGCGATGCCCTTGGCTATGGTGACGATGGCCGTTGACCAAGTGATTTGCCCGGGTTCCTGGCGCCCAGGGAATTGGCTTGCTTGGTTGTATTGGGCCATGCTCGAGCGATTGTCGATGATTTCGGAAAAATCATCGACGTTCTCTATCAAAACTCAGGGTCTGTCCCCGCGAAGCTCGCGATGTTATGAGGGATACAAACGCTCTGGCTGGAACTCCAATGAGTACACGATTTGGCAAAGGCCTGAGAAGCATTTGTTCCCGAAACACTCAAGATGGTAGCACCCATGGTGCGTTTAACTCCTAAGACCATCTATCAATCGTATCAAATCCACATAGTTAGAATCTTGAACCAAAAGACCATGACGGCTAGCCCCAGATAAAAAACTCCACACAAAGCAATTCCCAACGATTGATACCAACGCGGTCTAATCGCCTCGGGCAATAACCGATGATTGATCCACAAGATCTGAAACGATGTCACCCCAATAGCCATGTTATTGAAGTTCGCGATAAAGTCTGTCATCAGCTTGGGCGAATTGCTAAACAAAAATGTACATAGAAACGACCACAGGATGTAACTAGCCAAAATGCTGTAGTAAATCCATTTGACCTGATCGCTCCGCCAATGGCTCGTCACCCCTGAACTTGCACTCCAAATCGCATCGGTCCATCGCCTGCTGAAATCGTCCAAGACGGACATCTGACTCGGTAGCATCACCATCAATCCCGTAAACAATGCGACTATCCACAAGAGCTTGCCTATCACGGGTTGAAATCCGCTGTTGCGAATCCCATCTGATGTGACAATCGCTTGCGCGACTTTCATCTGCTCGTCAGTTATCGTCGACTGACCCCCAAATTGCATCGATAAGAGAGCTGGCAAAGCCATCCCTACAAAACAACCCGGTGCCCAGACCAATACCTGATCGGTGCATATGTACTTCCACCACCCACGCCAGCGCTCCAGATTCTCTTGACTCATCGGAAATACTTTCCCAACACGACTGAGCGTCACACTCCGACCTCCCACGACGCTCGGTATCGCTCCAACCTGCGATCCCATTCCCCAGCCCTTGTCCCGTACAAAATTCGAATAGGTCGAGTTAGCTAACCCCCCACCACCGGCGTAACCAGCAAACGCACCAATTGCAATGAGACTCGCCGTCGATACCAACGGGAACTCACCGGTTTGAAACCAATGAGTAAATAGATTTTCCGTGCGCTCTGTTCCATCGGAGTTGGCCACTGGCACATTCCCAAACTTCACAAATCCACTCACCACATTCCACCAATTCGAACCGCTAACGCAAGTCACCCCCAACCCAAAACAAAAGCCCAATACGATTGCAATCTTAGCCGTCATGATCCACTGTAATATGTTGTAAATCTTACCCCCCATGATGATTGGAAACGCAACGCCAAACAGGCATGCATAAGCCAGTGAAACTACCAACCATCGATCCGCATCGGTCGGCGGTCGATCGAGAATCAGCGATGCGATCATCGCTGCTCCGTGCGTCGAGAGTCCTGGCACTAAGGCCGAGATGTTCAGAACCATCATCAACCCAATCCAAAAAAGTGGACTGGGTTTGCATCTCATAAAACCAGTGAACACAGGCTCTCCGCAGTACAGCGCATAACGACCACACTCCATGTTGTAGAAGACCTGCAGCAAAATCGCCACGGTGGCGATCCACATGAGCCCCCCGCCATACTTGGCTGTCATCGCAGGCCCTAGCAACCACTCCCCACCACCTATCTGAATCCCCATCATCACAATCCCTGGACCAATGAAACTAGCCCAGTTCCTCCATCGAAGAGGCTTCGGTTCAGGCAAATCGCCTTGCGTCCATGGTGGTATCATTTAGGAGGCTTCTATTTAGAGAATTCGCTTTTAGAGAGTTTGTAAATCAATATTAATCTGCTCGTATTCGAAGCAGTTATCTTCGAGCACGAGCAAGATTAGTAGATGGTTGTATCAGTACAGTAGAATTGCCCGACCGGGGCCACCATGGCAATCCTTGATCTTCAGTGCCGCGAACAAAAAGTATCCCCCTTGCTTGGGGATCGATCCGACGTTGCTCAAGAACTCCACGCCGACCATCTGGCGACTACCCAATGCCCAATATGTCATCAACGCTTGCTTGGGATCGACTCCTCCTAAATCCGGGGCATCGGTCGCTACGCACCGAATACCCTTTTTGCTTAGATAATCAATCGCCTCTGCTCCCAAAGAGGGCCAGCCTTCTGTCTTGCGAGAATAAGCGTCGGTCCAAAGGCCACTGCCAAAGTTCCCTTGCGCATCGGCAGGCATTTTCAAGTATCGATCGATCACTCCGGTGTAAAACACAACAATCTGACCCGATACCAAGGTTCCATTTTCACTCTCGTAGCGCTTGATCATGGCCGAGGTGATCTGGGGTGAAGCGGGCCAGTTGGCCCGGTCGGTGCTCCCAGCGAGCGATCGGACATCGATCACTCGCACATCGCCGCAGGTCCATTCGATCGGCACTTGGTCGGTGGTCATATCGCTCTGAGCTCGCTTGCCAAAATTCTTTTCATACTCATCGAGCCACAGTCGAACCTCAGGGGAATCCTGCACTGGCGAATCGCTTGCGCCTAGCGCGTACGATGGTGGTACCAAATGCGTCCCGGCCATCGAGTCCATCATGTGCCCATGATGGTACATATCAAGATATTCACTGTAGAGAAAATCGATTTTGAGATACACCTGTCGATGCTCGCCGGTGTTTCGTCCCGGATTGGTCATCGGGAACTTGGGCGTAAGTGTTGGCGTCAGATCGATCGCACGCTTGGATCTGCAGGATTCAATGAGCCTCTTAGGCAAATCACCTCCGATAATTGAGAATGCTCGACCTTCGCCATAAGGCCCCCCCTGATGTTTGGGCCCCAGGAAACAATAGAACGCTCCGGTCGATGGCAACTGACTAAACCCTGTTGCGCCTTCAGTCCAAATCATCCCATGCCTCAGGCCCGCATAATGGGTCGGCTCAGCAAGATCCGGCATCGGACCCATGCTTGCAGAGTCAGTCCCCAGTGCCATGATGCCGCGTGTGGCCAACCACTCCATCGTCTCGGGATTCGGATCGGGATACCCGGGTGCCTTTTTATCGACAACATCGTTGATAAAGCGAGAGCCCTCAGGAAACGGACGATAGTATCGATCTGAGTAATCGCTGCGAAACAATACGACATCACCGAATCGGAGTTTTCGATAAGTGGCCTCGAAGCGCTCGAGATAATCAGGAGTAACTAGAGGACTGACCCCTTTGGGCGCTTTGTCGAGCAGATCTCGCGTATCAATGACGCAAGCCTCCCCGCCGAATTGCCAAGCTTCTGTCTTTTCGGTTGTCGCTAGTCCTAGCGGACCGGACTTTTCGCGATTCAACTCAGGACGTGCGACACTATGCGGCGGGACATCGAGCTGAGTTCCTGTGTTTCCATCGACATACAACGAATCGATGTTGTAAGAGCTGGCGGGCCCTACGATCGACTGATGGACGATCTGAAATTTGGGGAACGGATGGGTTGGCCAGTTGCAAGGGTACTCCTTGGCTACCAGCAGCGAATGATCGATGAACTTCGATGCGTCTTGTGCAAGACCGCTATTGCCATGCAACCAAGCGCATGCAAGAAAGATTGCTGAAACCGATTTTTTCATGAGTTCGGGACTCCCGGATAAGAAGATGTATTCCAGTAGTGTACTACGATCCGGAGCCTTGGTGTTGTTGGGCCAACCGCAAGAGTCCCAAGAGTGTTTCCTCTCCAGTCTTTTGCACTGCAGGTAACTCGAAGCGTTCTTGGATCAATCGAGCCAATCGGGGCAATCGACTGGGTAATCCCCCAGAAATCAAAATCGAATTCCACTGGTTTTTATCCCCAAACCGCTGTGCGGCCTGGAAATAGTTCTTGGCCATCGCATTGCAGGCAGCTAGCAACACATGCCCTACCGAGAGGTTCTCTGTGGTGATGTGGCCAAGAGAACCGGTGCTACCAAGCGGACTGGCGAAAAAAGCTATATCGGCAAGCAAGTCCGTCGATTCAATTTGATCCATTTTCTCCGAAGCGATTTGCCAAGATCGATCGAGTTGCTTACCCTCCGGGTCAGCCAATTCCGTAAAGAGATCCATCAAAGCGTTTAGCGATCTTCCGGCCGGCAGATGGGTAATCGTTTTAAGCAAATAATCGCCAAAATAAGCTCGTGTTTGATAAGGCCCATGATCGAGTTGTTTTGAAAGTATGCTGACCTGGGAACCAGTCGAAATGTTTATCGACAAACGCCCCGGCTCTAATCCGGCTCCGAAAAGCGCGCACTGCTGATCTCCATACGAACCGTGCACACGGAAAACCCTCGAGCCGATCTTCCACTGGGCCACCTCTCGGGTATCACGGATGAGTTCCGGCCACCAAAGATCTCCAAGCCCGATTCGCTCCATTGCGCTATAATGCCAATCCCACTTGTTCAAGTCCAGCAAACCGATTGCATGGGTCACGTGCATGGTTCCGGGCTGCTTGGCAAGATGGCTGATGCAGTAGTCGGCGATCGACAATGGCAATACGCCATCGCTGAGCTTGCGATGCTCCGAGAGCCAATGCAACAGAGTTGATGTTGATCCGGCTTGGAGTTCACGACCTAGACTCGCAAAGAGAGCATCGGTCCAATCCAAGCGAATTGTTTCCATGGAGGATCGCACACCGCCAGCTGTTTTGAGCGTTCGCTGATCTCGCCAAGACAGATAGTTCGATTTAGCTCTGCCGCGATCATCTGAGAGGATCAGTCCACCCATCTGACCACAAATCCAAACCGAACAACTCTGCGCCAGAGGCTCGGCCAGTTCCGCGATCACTTCCACAAGGGTAGAGATGATCGCTTTGGGGTCGATCTCGATATGTTCTGCGGGCAAGTTATCGATAGGGGCTGGAAAGTTTCGTGAGCAAACCGAAACTAGTTCACCAGCCTCGATGTCCAAAACCGCACCTTTGATCGATGTGCTACCGATGTCCAGAGCGATTGTATTTAGGCTAGGTCGGATCATCGGATCAACCGATCGATTCGTCGACGACAGGATTCGTTAGTGCTCCGATCTTTTCGATCTCGATCGTGACGGTATCACCATCTTTGAGATAGACTGGTGGCTTGCGAGCTCCACCTACGCCGTGTGGTGTGCCGGTGAGGATCACCGTACCTGGGGCCAATCGCGTTGAGCCGCTTAAGAATTCGATCAACGTCGGCACGTCAAAGATCATGTCGTTGGTGTTCCAGTCTTGCATGACCTGACCATTGAGAATGGTTTTGATCGACAAAGCGTTCGGATTGGGAATCTCGTCAGCCGTTACCAGGACGGGGCCGAGGGGACAAAAGGTGCTGAAGGTTTTACCACGGCACCATTGGCTGCCACCGTATTTCATCTGCCAATCCCTAGCGCTGACATCGTTGGCACAGGTGTAACCCAGGACATAATCCAATGCGTTGGCCTTCGATACGTTATAGCAGGGTTTACCGATAATCACGGCTAGCTCGCATTCGTAATCGACCGACTCACTAGCGAGTTTCCGAGGCAGGACGATCGGGTCGCCGGGGTTGGTCAGCGCACCGCTGTTCTTCATAAACAGGACAGGAAACTCCGGGATCGCTTGACCACCTTCGGCAGCATGCTTGCGATAGTTCAGTCCGATACAGAGGATATCGCGAGGCTCTATCGGTGAGAGCAACTTGGCAACTTGGGCTGGCTCTTGGGTCTGAGTCCAATCGCCAAGTGGATTGCCTTCGATACGGAGTTTGCTACCGTCGGCTTGGACGCTGGCAAAATGGACCTGGGAATGGGAGTCTTGGTAACGGATGATTTTCATAAAGACAAACGATGCGAAGTGGGGAGGGAAACTACGAAAGCCAGGAAGCCTTTACGCCGGTCGATTCGGCGACTAGTTTTAGTTTATCAAGCACATCGATCGGGAGGGGAATCCCAGAGGATTTTGCTTGATGAAATCGAGACCATTCGCGTTCTCCAGGTAGCAACACTCCAGAGGAACCTTCAGCCTTGGGTGCATGATGGATCTGGTCGATGAGGTCTTGGAGTTGCCTATCGAAACGCTCAGGATCGCTGATGACCGAAACATCGATGGCTGTGAACGATGCGGTATGGTTCGAGGGCTTGGATGGATCGTCAAAGAGCCAGCTACCGACGTTCCAAGTGTGATTGCCTCCGGGTAGGATCGCCGAGAGGATCTCGCACCACAGACCGATGCCGTAACCTTTGTGACCTGCCATGGGAGCCAACGAGGCTTGGGCCGGATAGAGCGATCCATCGGTCGTCGGTTTACCATCAGGACCGATGAGCCAAGTATCCGGGATAGGCTCACCACGCTGGCAGGCGGCATAGACTTTGCCCCCTGCGGTTGCTGCAGTTGCCATATCTAAGAAAATTGGATCGGAGTCGATACGAGGGATTCCATAAGCGATTGGGTTGCTCCCTAAGACGGCTTTGCATGACCCCGGTGCGGCCACCGAGGGGATGTCGTTGCCAGTGACCATCGTGATGCAACCTTGGCGGGCACCCATCGATGCATAGTAACCGATGGCTCCGACATGGGCTGTGTGTTTCAGACCGACATAGGCGATCCCAGTTTGCTTGGCTTTCTCCACAGCCATCTTCATGGCTGCATGGCAACCGATCATCCCAAGTGCCGATTTACCATCGACGATACCCCATGCTGGCCCCTGTCGCTCGACAGTCGGGATTGCTCGAGGATCGTAGCCTCCGGCTTGAAGTTTCTTGATGTACCCGATCAGAAGTTTCGTGCCGTGGGTAAAGACTCCCATCGCATCGGTTGTCACAAGTGTGTCGGCAACGAGTGAGGCTTGATCGTCGGGCATTCCAGTGCTGACGAGTGCTTGGACGACGAAGCGCTCGAGTTCTTCGACGGGTATGGACTGAGCGTGTGTCATGACTTGACCGTATATCCAAGATCTTTCAACAAATTCGCGAGGGTGCCTCGAAGCGAATCAGGCAGTGGAGCAATCGGTGGTTCGGGATCTCCGACGGGAGGACCGATCATGTTCAAAGCGGCTTTCATGGTCGAGAACCAGTGGGCCCCTTCGCCTCGCGAATGGTAGGCTTGGAACTGCAGTCGCATCAGAGGTGCGAGTTTAGTCCAGAGCTTTCGGGCGCGGTCAAGGTTCTTTTCGATGGCGATCGCGACATAGAGTTCTTTCGCGGCACGAGGTACGGTGCTGGGGATTCCAGAGATCCAGCCATGGGCACCATGGCATAGGCCTTCGAAGGCCACGGTATCGATACCCGCGTAGATGTGTAACTTCGAATCGGTGGCTTGAAGAATCTCGCAGATGCGATCCGGTTCGGGGTTGGACATTTTGATTCCACCGATGGCTTTCTCTTCGTAGAGCTTGAGTAAATGATCGGTTTTGAGGTCGACGGCCGTAAGCGGGATATTGTGGTATAAGACGATGGGAATCGAAACTGACTCTGCGATTCGTCGGTAATGGTCCATTACCTGCGATGGTGTGGGTGCCATGTAGTAAGGAGGGACGATCAGGAGCGAGTCGGCTCCGTGTGATTCGGCGAATTGGGAAAGCTCGATCGTGCGACGGGTTGAGTAGTCGTGGGTTCCGGCGACGACATGTACGCGTCCTGCGATTTTTTCCAAAGCGGCTGCAAGGACTTTTTTCCGGTCATCGCATTCCATTGCAACAAACTCGCCCGAGCTCCCTAAGGGTGAGATCGCATCGACTCCTTCGGCGATCAGCCAATCAAGATGGGGACCTAGGCGAGAAAGTTCGAGGGCTCCATGTGAACCAAAAGGGGTGATCGACGAAGCGCAAACACCATGAAAAAGAGGCTTAGGCATAGTTATCCTTTTTTGCGAATGTTTGTCTAAAAATGCAGTTGGCATGATGCTCTACCAAGAGAGATCATACCAAGTTGCGTTCGAGTCCGATTTGTAGTGTAGCGAAGTAATCGTAGCTTAGAGACTGACGCTAGAGGGTAGAAAGTGGCGGCCTGGTCCCGATCGGCAATGCGGCAGAAGCTGAACTTACCAAAGTTTTTCAACGGTCTCAAACAGATCGCAAGTTACTTCGATTCAAGGACTTAGGAAGCTAGAACGCAATGAGTCGATTTTTTCGTTAGGTCTAAATTGCCTTGGGCACCTTGTCAGCCTGTATTAATCCATTAGATACTTTAGGGGGCGATTCGTGTACTTTAATCGATCTTAAAGGAAATGAAACCTCTCTTGGTGATTCTCCGAGCCGTTTCGGAGGAGCGGGTTGTTACGCAATACGACACGTGCAAAGCGTGGTAGAAGAGCGAGGGTTGATAGCGATGAGCCGAGAAAGTTCGAGGGCGACCTACAACAAGCTAGAGCTTCTCAAGCTTATGTATCTGAGTCGCGAAGGGGATCGTCGCGAGGGAGTGCTTTTACGTCAGGGCAAGGGTTGGTTTCAGGTCGCTGGGATGGGGCATGAGTCCTTAGCTGTGATTGCCATGCAGCTTAGGCCCGAAGACTATTTGTTCCCTTACTACCGCGATCGCGCGATGATGTTGGCCAAGGGGATGAACAACGGCGAACTGGCTAGGGCTTATTTTGCCAAGCGGAATACAAGTAGCGGTGGTCGACAGATGCCTGGCCATCCGAGCTCTCGCGAGAAGAACATTTGGAGTGTGCCTACACCGACGGCCAGCAATCTGTTGCCTGCTTGCGGTGTCGCTTGGGGAATGCAGATGCAAGGTGTGCCTGGAGTGGTCGTCGCTACCACGGGCGATGCAGCGAGTCGTCAAGGAGAATTCTACGAAGCGGTCGCTTATGCGATGGAGCGAAAACTGCCGGTTGTCTTTGTTGTCGAAGACAATCGCTATGGGATCAGTACCAACACCGACAAATTCAATCCATTCAAACTCGGGATCTTTAGCAAGCAGATAGGGCTTGTGCATGTCGATGGCAGGCATCCGGATAACGTTTGGGTCGCTGCGTCCGAGTCGATCGATCGGGCTCGAGATGGTGCTGGACCTTCGGTGCTCGTGTGCGAGGTCGACCGACTATGCAGTCACACCAGCAGCGATGATCATCGCGTGTATCGCCCACCTGTCGAGATTTCGGAGATGATGGAAAGGGATCCGATCAACACGGTTGCTGAGGAATTGATCGAGGCTGGCGAACTGACTTGGGATGCTTGGGAAGAAATCCGCCATCAGATCGACCAGCAAGTCGATCAAGAGTACCGAGATGCAGAGCTCGAGCCGGACCCAAAGGCTAGTGAATTGATGGATCATCTTTTTGGAGCAGAGCCAAATGCCAGTGAGCCACCGATGGAATCGGGCCGCAAATGGAGGATGGTCGATGCGGTCAATGAGGTTTTTCGCGAGGGGCTCAAGACGGATCGTCGTTATGTTTTTTTTGGGGAGGATATCGAGGATCCTAAAGGGGGTGTGTTCCGACTCACCGCAGGGCTTTCGACACAGTTCCCGGATCGTGTTTTCAATTCACCGCTAGCCGAAGCGACGATTGCGGGAGTGGCTGTGGGTTTGGCTAGTTATGGAATGCTCCCAGTGTTCGAACTGCAGTTTGTCGATTTCTCCGGGCCCGCTTGGTCACAGATAACGCAGAACATGGCGACAATACGGTGGAGAACTTTTGGACAGTGGAAATGCCCCTCGGTGATCTACTCACCGTATGGTGCTTACTTACCCGGTGGATCGATTTGGCACTCTCAGGCCAACGAAGGTAGTTTCGCGCACATCCCTGGGCTCAGAGTCGTTGTCCCGAGCACGCCTGAGGATGCTGCGGGACTGATGTGGACCGCGATGCATAGCGAGGATCCGACAATCTATTTGATCCCCAAGCACTTGTTCCGTCAGCAGATGGAAGTGCCCAGCAATCTCCAGCCAGTACCTTTTGGTAAAGCGAGGGTTCGACGAGAAGGACAGGATGTGACGCTGGTGTCTTGGGGGAACTGTATCGAGCCGTCGATGGAAGCGGCGGCTAAGCTCGATGGACAAGTCTCTGTGGAAGTCATCGATTTAAGATCAATCGTTCCTTGGGATTTCGAAACCATTGCCGAGTCGCTTGAGAAGACCGGGCGATTGGTGGTCGTGCAGGAGGATGCCGAATCGTGTAGCGTAGGGCAGATGGTTCTATCGAAGATCACTTCGACGGCCGAGACGTTTTCGCATTTGCTCAGTCCACCGCAGTTGGTTTCGCGAGCGGACGTTCACATCGGTTACAACCCGATCTATGAATATGCGGCGTTGCCTGATACGCAGCGAGTCATTTCGGCTATACGTGCGACGATGGAGGATTGATTTTCATGCCCAGTGTATCGATTCGAATTCCTCAAATGGGAGAGGGATTGCAAGAAGCCTTATTGGTTCAGTTCCTCAAAAAGCCTGGCCAGATGGTTCGGCGTGACGAGGCCATCTATGTGATGGAGACCGACAAAGCGACGACCGATGTCGAATCACCCTATGCGGGGCGATTGGTCGAGTGGCTTGTTAAAGAAGGGACCGTTTTAGCGATCGGGACCGAGGTTGCGACGATGGAAATCGAGGCTTGTGCCCCAGTATCGGACGTTGGCAACTTGACTCTAGACCAAGTGACTCAGGCCCAAGACGATCCGAGCGACGAAAGCTCTGGTTCAGAAGGATTCGCATGGATACCTCCGAGAACGCGCAAGATGCTCAAGGAGAACGGGTTGCTTGAAATCGCCCAGAGCATTCCACGGCGTGGAAATAAGCTTATGCCTGAAGATGTCCAGAGGTATCTTCAGTCGCGATCTTTCGAGTCGACTGGTTCGGAGTCGCCCAGTGAACCGTACGAAGAAACACCGGTCTCGAAACAGCAGGTCACCTTGAACTACCGATTGCACCGTAGTGTGCAAACGACGGTTCCAGTAACGTTGGTCTGCGAGGTCGATTGGAGCGCGTTGCATGAAGCGCGTCGTCTGATCAAGGAGACATCGGGTAAGCAGACGGCCTTTGCGATGATGCTTTGGTGTGTGGTCGGGGCGTTGGCCAAGCATCCGAGGTTCCGTACGAGTCTCCTAGGGGATTCAACGCTGTATCGGACTTACAAACAGGTGAATCTTGGAGTGGCAGTTGCCTTGCCAGAGGATGCCTTGGTCACGGCCGCAATCCACGGTGCCGATCAGATGAGTCGGCAGGATTTTTTCAAGGTGTTGTCTCAGAAGATCGAGATGGCAAGGCAGGGAGTGGACCAAGCCGACCCATCGATCACGATGAGTGTATCGAACATCGGGACGGCGAGTATGCGGATGGGGATTCCTGCGATCGTCTCGCCAGCAGTAGCTACCTTGGCCCTCGGAGAAGTGTTCGATGCACCGATTCCCAAGGGAGACGGATTCGTTTTTCAAAAGCGAGCGACACTGACTTTGGCATTCGACCATCGAGTGATCAACGGCGTGGGTGCGGCAGCCTTTATGAATGACCTGAAAGACTCGATCGAGCGTTTTGAACTCTAAGCCCGCGCACTTGTTCGATTATACTTCAAAAAGCTCTTTGATGATCGAGCCTTGACTGACTGCCAATGGTCGCCCGATCGGGGTTACCGATTCGACTGCAGGATCGATACCGAAGCTATGTAGGATCGTCGCGTGGAGATCTTCGATCCGCACCGGATCTTTGACCCCTGCAAGAGGATCTGAGTTGTTTTCGATGAGTTCATGGGACGTTTCCCCGTGTACATAACCACGACGGAAAGGACCGCCAAAGATCGCTGTGGCGAACCCATTGGGCCAATGATCGCGACCATCGGCGATATTGATTTTAGGTGTTCTGCCGAATTCTCCTCCACAAACAACGACCGTAGAGTCCAAGAGGCCTCTTTCATCTAAGAGTCGAATCAGGGATGCTAACGCCGGATCAAGAATCTTGCATCGACCCGACTGAAGCGTATGGTTCTCGATGTGCGAGTCCCAGCCACTGAGCTCGATTTCCACACACGTGACACCTTGTTCGATCAAACGGACGGCAGCCAAGCAACCGCGACCGAAGGGGGAGTCTCCAAAGGGTTCGAGGACGCTGTCCGGTTCGCGATCGATTTCGAAGGCTTGGATCTGCTCGCTGGACATCATCTTGACTGCCCGCTCGGTGGAAATCGAATGCAGGGTCTTATCCGACTCGAGATTCTTGATCCGACCTTTACGAAAGCGCTGTTCGAGGAGCTCAAGGTCGGTGATGCGTTGTTGGAATTGCTTGTTGTCGACAGGGCTGCGAAGATTCGGAAGAGGATTCTTTGGATCGCCGAGTTGAAACGCATCGAATTGGCTTCCAAGATATCCGCCGCGCGCGGGCCATTGGCCTGAGAGGATCGACACATGCCGAGGGATCTGAAGATTCTGCGTGCTGTTATGGCAAAGCACCGAACCGATCGAAGGATGCAGGAGCGTCGGATCGGGTCGCCAACCTGTCTTCATATTGTAAGTGGCACGTTCATGATCCCCCTCTTTGGAAACCATCGACCGGATCAAGGTCGCATGGTGCATGACCTCGGCGGTTTGTTCCAGAGTGTCTGCGATCTGTGTATCACGAAGCGACGTTTTGATCGCTTTGGTCGAACCACCGATCGAGGTGCTCGGGTGCGGATCAAATGTTTCGAGTTGGCTCGGGCCTCCCTGGAGCCAAACTAGGATCAGAGCTTTGGGTGCTTTCGCCGAAGCAGGGGTTTTAGCGATCGACTCGGCTACGCTGGTCCAGAACGAGGTGGCACAGACCGCCGCGATCGGTGAACAACGAAGCAGATCGCGTCGATGCAGCTTCGAGCGTGTAAGTAGCAAGTTTTGGTACGACTTGCATGCGGCTTGGTGATTGGATTCGACGGTCATGGGCAATGTCCTGGATTTCGCAAGGATTTACTACCGGACGGCTCTCGCCGTTCCGCTTTTAATTAACGCCACATGGTGTGACGTCGTTTGGTGGCCACGAAGGTTACCCCCAAAACTCCCCTATCTCTTCGGAAATTCTAACAGCATCTTGAGGATCAAGTCTGAAAAATTAAAGGTATTTCGCAAGCGGTCCCCCTTGAGCCGCAAGAGCATCGATTTTTTTGGTGACATCGGGGGATTCGACCAACGGTGGCGCATGATGAGGCTTGATCCGAGCGTCGATGATCAAAGGACCTGAGCACGACCAGTGCTTGTTCTCTATCTTTTCACCGACACCACGCAGATCGATTGCAGGGTTCGAGCGAGTGAAGGTGACCCACGTCCAGTTGTCCATCGAGCGACTCGTAAAATCAGAATCGTCGACCAAGGTGATTAATGCGATCCCGTTTGTCCTACTAGGGTCATCGATCATCGGTGCAGATAGTTGTTCAACCGCTGCATCCAAAGGCAATTTTGTTTCGATCGCGATCGAGCCTGGATAACAAAGCTTAGGATTAGAAAAATTCGTATTCAATTTAAAGTCCGAAGGGATCGCCTTGATGAGATCTCGCCGCTTGGGACCCGTGATAGGAACGATCAATTTCGAGCCCTGGTTCCAGCCCTCGCCAGAGTAATCCAACGTGTCGATGGTCGTCTTGGTCAAAAAGTGCAGATCGCGGGAAAAGTCGATCCGTTCCCAGATCCACCGAAAGAAGGCTTCCAGATCGTAGAGGCTAGGAGCATTCGTATCGTTGCCATCGATGATCAAAAGATATTTTGCCAGTGACATTTGACCTTGGCCGAGAATCGCGCTGGCTTGTGTCATGAGTTCCTGGGGGCGGTTTGGCTTGAGATAGGGTGTGTAGCGTTCTGAGCCAATCGCAAGTAGCAGAGGGTGAACACCTGCAACATCGACTGCATGAACCCCACGAACGCCTGGAAGCACGGTTGGAATGATCGGACCAGTGATCTCATGGATTAGTTCACCAAAGGTCGTATCTTCTTGGGGAGGCCGACCAACAACAGTAAAAGGCCAGATAGCATCAGGTCGGTGATACACTCCGGTTACTTGCATCCAAGGAAAGGGATGGGTAAGAGCATAGTAGCCTAGGTGGTCACCAAAAGGGCCTTCGGGTTTGAGCGACTCTGGATCGATGATACCCGTGATTGCAAAATCGGCATCTGCATAAATGGGAGCCGTCGGAAACGAAGAAGAGGACGACGCATGGTTGACGATCATCCGGATACGGTGACCTGCCAGAGCACCGGCGAATGTCAGTTCCCCGACGTCTTCAGGAAGTGGCATGACTGCCGCAAGCGTCATGGCTGGTGTGCCACCGACAGTGATGGTCACAGGAATAGGCTTGTTGGCCTTGAGAGCTTGCTGGTGGTGGATACCTATCCCTCGGTGGAGTTGGTAATGGAGACCGATTTCTTTGTTGGTGATGTACTGATTTCCGGAAAGCTGGATCCGGTACATCCCCAAATTGCAAGCGGTAAGTTTCGGGCTTGCCGTGACTCCATCGATCGGAGGAGTGCTTAGAACCTGCGGCAGAGTGACAAACGGTCCACCATCATCGGGCCACGAGACAAGTTGTGGTAGATCGGATATTTCGCAAGAATGGGAAAGCACAGGGCCGGAGCTTGTTCTTTTCGGGAGCATCGCCCATGCTGTCGATGGAGCAGAGATGTAACGAAGCGGGTTTCGAAACAAGGCATTGGGATCGATTTTGAGTTCAATCGCACGTCGGACGCGATCGAGAGTATGGCGAAAGAGGAACCGAGCTTGGTCGAGGGAACCAAAAAGGTTGCTGACCATCGGGAATCGGGTGTTGACGGGATTGGTAAACAGAACTGCCGGGCCTTTGCGAGCGTAGACCCGACGTTGGATTTCCGCGATTTCGAGCCTAGGGGATAGGGGTGTATCGATTTCGATAAGCCTGCCGTTTTTCTTCAGGTCGACAACGGCATCGCGAGTAGAGCGGTGGCTAATCATGGAAAATTATGGATTTTGGTTGTAAATCTCTGATGGACAAGTTTCCCGGAACGGAAGCTCTAGGCCCCTTGGAGTATAGATTGGGGTGAAGCGGTGCAAGGATTATGGGTCTTTATTGATGTTGCTGATAATCGTAGGACGCGAAGTAGAAGCTCACGCAAAGACGCCAAGAAGCAAAAGGGAAAAGAGGAGGCTCACGCCAAGACCTACTCGGTCGAAGGGAGGTTGAAAAATACGAACCTCGCAATTGAATATTCATGGAGTGGGGTCGGGAGCTCCTCTCAATTGAGAATTATTTCATTTTTGCTGAGTCAAATTTTAGATGCCGACGAGTCGTTCGTTGGAATCGCCGAAACGGTCGAGTTCCAAGCCACCCCATTCCATAAGGCTCAGAAACAGGCTACACATCCGACGGTTCGGAGCGTTTAGATAGTCAAGCACGCGTCCTCCTCGGAGTTTGCCACCTGCGCCGCCGAGCAACACGATCGGCAATTGCTGTGCATCGTGATTGCCATGAAGCATACTTGAGCAGTGCATGATGGCTGTGTTGTCGAGCAATGTACGATCGCCTTCTTTGACCTCAGTCATCCGCTCGCAAAGGTAGGCAAGTTGCGAAGTGAAGAATTGATTCAGCGGTATGAGTTCCTGAGGCTGAGTGTGCGCCATCTGATGATGCTGGTCTTTGGCACCGCAGTGCGTATGCGTTTCGGCCGATCCGTCGTTGCAATACTTGAGAGTCGCAATGCGCGTCGTGTCGGTTCGGAAGGCAAGCAGCACAATGTCATTCATCAGTTTCCAGTACTCAGGAATCTCTGCGGGAATACCGTCAGCCGGCCGCGGGCGATCAGGAGCTCTGAGCGTCGGTTGCCATCCGCTTGTATCTCGCTGCTTGTCTGCTCTCTTGATCCGGCCTTCGATCTCGTTGACGCTACCGAGATATTCCTCGAACCGTTGCCGATCCGAAAGCGAGAGCCTCTGCTGCAACGACCGAGCGTCTTCGAGGACCGCATCGACCACCCGACGATCGCCTCGGTTTCGGTCGGTGCGGAACAGTTGATCGAAAGCTAGCGCCGGACGGGTCTCGGTCCACGTCGGCGATACCGCTGTACTCCAAGAGATGTGAGAGCTGTAGAGCAAAGGATGTCCGTCTTGAAGGCCTGGAATCGGACCTTCACAGCCCAGCACGAGGGAAGGAATGCGAGTCCGATCGCCGATCCGCTGCGCCATGAGTTGATCAAAACTGACTCCCGTTCGGACTTCGGTCTTGGACATCGGCGCACCACTGAGCATGTTCCCTGTTTGCATGCAATGGATGACACCATTATTGGCCTGCTCATTCCAGAGGCCACGAAGAAAAACCAGTCGTTCCTTCCAAGGTTCCAGCGGCTTTAAGCATGGACCAAGCTCCATGGCAGCGCCTTCCCCTTTGGCCCACCAATGCTGCGAGTGGAAACCCATCCCGGTAAAGGTAACGAGGGTTCGGGTCGGTGGTTGATCCGAAGCAATCGATTTGTCTCTCATAGCGAAAGAAAGCGATTCGAGCCACGGCAGGGCCATCGAGACACCGACTCCGCGCAAGATGGTGCGTCGCGAGATGGTCGAAGCGGATGTGTTGAACATGATAAAAGTCCTTTCGGGGACGGGTCGTTCGTACCGTTTGATCGTACTTTGTTCGTTTAGGGTGGCGAGGCTGCAAGAGCATCTGTCGAGCGAATCGATCGAAATTGTTCGCTGCGGATAATAACCAGCAGGGCATCGGACCAACGGCCACCGCTGATCATGCTCTTGGTCACTTCGTCGACGAGCTTGCGATCCGAAGTCATCACTGCACGCCCAAGTGCATAGCCGGTAAGTTTACGAGCGAGCAAATGCAAAACGTCCTCTCGTCGCGGTCCGGCAAAGTAGTTTTTCAGACCAACGAAATCGTCGATCTCGGTACCATCGCGCAGAATTCCTTTCGTATCCCCTGGCTTTAATTCGCTCTCGGGCCGCAGTCGACCAATCGCATCGAATCGCTCCATCGCCATACCGTAGGGGTCAATCCGAACGTGGCAGCTGGCACATTTTGGATCATCACGGTGACGCTCGGTGATTTCTCGGACGGTCAGTCCGGGCGGCGGTGTCTCGGGCAATGGCGGCACATCGGGTGGGACTTTCGGCAGCCGCTCGCCGAGCATTTGTACCAACCAAGCTCCACGCTTGATCGGACTGGTTCTGGCAGCGGCCGATTGTTTAGCGATCACCGCGCCAAAACCAAGAAATCCGCCGCGGGAGTAGGAGGAAACATTTTCTATTCGACGCCATTGCGGACCGTTCACACCAGGGATGCCATAGTGCTTAGCAAGCAGATCATTAACGACTACGGCATCGGCTGCAACCACGTCGGCAACTGGGCGGTCGTTGATCAGAAGATCCTCGAAGAACCTCACGGGTTCCTCAGCCAACGCCTCTCGTAACTCGGGAGTGAATTCAGGAAAATGCTGAAGGTTTCGGCCATGATTGGTAACAAAGTCACGTACGCCAAGCCAACGGGCACCGAACTCCTCGGCGATCCCTCGTATTCGCTTGTCCTTGAGCATGCGCCGCAGTTGTTCTTCGATCACAGCAGGCTCATGGAGCATTGCTGCTTTGGCTCGCAGTTCATCGTCGGGAATCGAATCCCAGATCAGGAAGCTCAGTCGTGTTGCCAGTTCATCGCTTGAGACCGGTTGCCAACGTGGACCTCTTGCAGGCTGTTCGACTCGATAGAGGAACCAAGGTGACGAGAGCACTCGGGCTAGTGCCGCACGAAAAGCCGGAGCATGCTTGAGGCCTTCAGATCGGTCGAGGCGGTAGGAATTGAGTATCGATTCTTGTTCGCTTTTCTCAAGGGGTCGGCGCCAGGCTTGTGCGGCGAAGCTCAGCAGCGCTTCGAGCTGCTTTGGTTCCGCAGCAACTTGGGTTGCGAGGAATGCCTGCTGTTCTCTCCGAATCTGCTGCTCGAATTCTTGAATGTAAAAGAACATGATCCGCGCTCCGTCGTTCGGTTTGCGATAGTACTGCACGAGTCCTTCGTAAGCGATCGGAGTCGCTAACGCTTGCTCGCTGACAAACTCTAGTTCGCTCCAGAGTCGATCAAGCTCAGTGCGGCCGACATCGTCGAGCAATAGTCGACGCAATGGTTCGTCCTCGCGGCGGTAGAGGAAGACACTACCTTGAGCATCACGCGGAATGATCGGTTGAAAGAGTACCGCAGGTGGAAACAGAGCGCGAAATTCAGCCGCCGGTCGAGCCCTTTCGGATGCGACTCGCGGATGTACGATCTGGGCTGCCATGGGGTCGCCCAGTGTTGCTTGGGCGACCGGCTCGGCCAGATTACCGCCACCACCCGTCGCAGCGATGAGGAACGCTTGAATCGAGGCGGTTTCTGGACTTGCATCCTCAAGGCTCACGTCAGCCCGGAGGAACCGAGGTAAGGTAAGCGCCTGCTGCAACTCGACCGGCAGTTTCCTCAGATCGATGACGATCTCGGCACCGGCCGTTGTAACCAGCGCCGACTTAGGTACCGATCGCCCCTGTGGGTGCTGACCGAACTGGAGTCCCGACGCTTGCTCGATCACTGCGCGGAGTTGAGTATGTTCGGCGAATATCAGTGGAGGACCATCACCACCTTCGAGTCGGAGCCGATCCCATACCACAAACGTGTCGGGCACTGTGGGCAAAGAGACCATACGGAACAGCAACTCCCGCGCGGCCCCTTGGACTCGTTCGCGAGCGACGATGCGTCTTGTATCCTCCCATGCGGGAAACCCATTCCCAACGGCCATGGCTGCGTTCTTCCCATAGTTGCCGCGAAACAACTGATCCTGCATCGCCTTGATCGTTGCCAAGACCGGAGCCGGATCGGTGCCAGCCTCTTGCCACTTTGCGCGAACCAGAGCGAGCATGTCAGGAGGAAGACCAGCATCCGGTAGTCGCTCGGGTAGTGTGGCGAGTTCTGAGAGTGCTGATCCTAGCTCCGCGGCCGCGAAATGGGACAAATCAAAACCTATACCATCGAGACTTGCCGGATGTGCATCACCGATGCGGCCCGTAACTGTCAACTCGCCAGCGATTGGACTCGTCCAAGCGATTGCCACCGTGCGTTTTGGGCCTGGATGGACAAACAATGACTGTGCAGGCAAGGTTGTCCAGACAGTGACGGGTTCTGCGGCGGAGTTCACAAAGACGGAGGGTTCAGAACCGAGGCTCCATGATTTCAGCTCGGTGCGTCCACCGTTGCTGTCCCGTTTTTCCGTCAGAAAGGTTGGAGTGGAAGTCGTTTCCAAAAAGCTCCATTGGCACTCATGCTTGCCGTGCAATGGATTCCCTTTGAGCAGATCGGGCACCAAGTCAGAAACGCTCCAGGATCGCTGCTCGCCGTTGGTCTCGCGGATCGTCCATTCGACCAGGGTGCTATCGGCTCCATGATTATCGTTGGGATAGACACTCAGGAGCAAAATCTCGCCTGACTGAACCGACACTGACTCTTCGAAGGTGGCTTGGCCTCCTTCGGCAACTTTGGATTCTACGAGGAGCCGCTTTGAGGATCTCCACTTTGAATCGATGGTTTGTTTGGCGGCTTGAAACCGTTTTTGTCGACGCTGATTTTCGGCTTCGATTGCAGCCGCTTTCTCTTGCCACTGTTTCGTCTGAGCAGCGGCTTCGGTGCCCGTGTTTGTCTCGTTGGCAAGAGCTGTCCAAAGCGCTGCCAAGTAGGTTGCATTGAGTTTCTCTTCGGCGGCCACTGCGGTGATTGCAGCAGATCCCTCGCGAGTGAGTCTATCGCGATGCTTCAGCGTTGCTGCAAGATGAGTTTCCAGGGGCGGTTCACCATTGGGACCGGCATAACGAGCATGAAAGGTGCGAAGTGGCTCGAGCGATTCTACTGTCCAATCGGCGCGCTCAGTCGACGAAGAGAAACGAAAGCCTGTAGGGAGAAGTACAGCCCTCGCAGCGACGTCTCGAGCGGCCTGATGATAACGTTCGACCAACTCAGGGGTCACGGGCATAGCATCTCCAACGTTGGCGAATCCTTCACCACCAACACTGTCGATGGGAAATTCGCGAGCTCGCGTTGGCCGCATATCGATGCCTGTAAGATCGCGGATTGCATTGTCGTAGGCGGTGTTCGACAGTCGGCGCAGCGTCACTGGCCCGGGATCTCCAGCCCGTGCGTTTGCTTCCGCATCGAGTGCCGCATGGATCCAGCCTAGGAGTCGTTCTCGCTCGACTTGGCTTGGCTGTGTTGCTTCCTTGGGCGGCATATCACCCAACCGCAATCGTTCCGCGACATCACCGAGTATTTTGGGTTTGGCGAGTATCGACTCGGCAGAGTCGAAACGTGTAAGATCAAGATCATTATCCTTCGGCTCCTTTCCGTGGCACTCAGCGCAGAGCTTTGAGAGCAATGGTTGAATTTCTACAACGAAGGATTTCGTCAGATCGTCGTCAGTGCCTTTGACGGATCCTCCAAAAAACAGCAGTACGCACGAAGCGTACCAGGCCATCGCGATTTTTTGGAACCGTGTCGGTTTCATCTCACTAACTCCGCAACAGGACGGACACTGTGTCTAAAAACGATTCCTCGTCGGTTCAAAGAGCGCACCGACATAATGTACTCCAAGCGGGCATCAAATTATTGATTTTCAGCTAAAAATGTCGAGCACCAAACAAGTGCTTTCCTTCGAGTTCGCGGATCTTACTTCAATAAATCCTTGGATTTAATCACTTCAGACCATTCCTCCGCTTCTTTTTCAAAACCGGTCGCTCTCATCAAATTCAGTCCCAGTTTGAGCTGATCGATAGCCGCTTGGAGCCTGTCCCGATTTGGTTCGTTAAGTTTCGTCAACTCTTGGGTCGATTCAACGGCTTGCTCAAAGTGAATCACAGCATCAGGTAACGGCATGCTCTCGAGTAGCAACTCGAAGAGGTGCATATGCAACTCGGTTTTATGCGAGAGGATCGATGCAGTTCGAAAATCGCGTTTGAAAGCTTCTTGGCACCCTGTGATCGCTTCCGTGTACATCTCCTGGGCTTGTGTGTTACGGCCTAGTTGCTGGTACAAATGCCCTGCAGTGTGGTTGGCATCAATCAAAAAAAGCCATTGGGGCTCTCTGGCCGTGGGCAAGACGCTGACGGCCTTTGCAAGTTCGATCCAATCTTGAGCAACTTCGATCGCTCGTTGCGTTTTTCCAGCACCTGCGAGCAAGAGTTGTAGATTCGATGTCGTTTTTTCATAAAAATCCAATATCGTTGCGTTGATTGTGTTTTGTCTGATGGAGTCGTTTTCTTTTTTTGCTAGATCTTCCAAGACTCCGATCGCGGCTTGTACATCCCGCTGTGAAATCATGATCCTGACTTGCTCATGCCCAAGTCGGGATCGTAGTCCCATGAGCTCTTTAGTTGGCAAAACGACGGCGTCTTCTTCGGCAAACCCCGCAGGGTTCTGATCGATCATCCCGAAAGCCTCTTCGACTGCCTTGGCAGCAAGCTTGAGCTGCTTAAGGGCTTCGATAGGTTCACCTGATCGTTCCAGGAGGATCGACATGTTGCCGTGGATTTGCATACGAATCTGGGCTTCTTCTCCCGAGGTAGGCCGACTCTCCCCAATCTGCTCGAGAGCTTTTTTCTGCAATCTTTTAGCTTCGCTCAGTTGCCCATGATAGGCTTCGTACATCGATGCGCCTGACCATGCTTCGGCCAACGATAACTTGGCCGACTCAAGTTGATCGGGACTTAGTTTCCCGGTTTCGATCAGCGGCTGGATCTCTTGAATCGCTTCATCGAATCTAGGCCGAGCCTCCTGGAATTTACCCAAACCCATTGCCAACGAGCCCTGAAGCAATCGCAATTCTGCGATTTTCAAGTGCAACATGTCCTCGGTCGCACCCGTAAGTTGCCCCAATTTGTTGGAGTTCTCTAGACTTTGCCGCATCCAGTTGCAAGCTTGATCGATGTGTTCATTGGACTGCTGCTCTTTGTTCAAGCTTAAGTCCATAGATGCCAATCGACGTGTCACGTGGGCAAGTCGGGAAACTGAGTCTGGGCTCGGTGACGAATCTTGCTTCAAGTCCTTCAAAATAGCTTCAAAAACCTTGTTCGACTGGTTTGACAAAGTGCCATTGAGTTTGCCCAATTCCGGAGATTGAAAGATCTCTTGATTGGTTACGATCAAGTCTTGAAATTTCAAAAGCCCATCGAAGGCCAACGATTCGCGTCGCTCTGCAATCTGCCGATTGTTCACAGCCTCAACTCGTCTGGTTTCGGCAATTTCATTTGCCTTTTGGGTTTCTTTTAGAAGTCTAGACGAATCGTCCAAAGCCATTTGGAGTCGGTTTGCCTGCTCGATAACGAGTTGTTTTTGTTGCGATTGAAAAACCACAAAAGATGCACCACCAACGAGGGTGATGGCAAACCCCGTAGCAACTCCGGTGGCTGTTGTTCGATGACGGCTCGGCCAACGGACGGCTTTTTCCCACCAATTCTCGGGCCGTGCGCTAACAGGTTCTCCAGCGAGCCAATCGAGCAAATCGGAGCGAAAATCATCGACGGATTTATAACGATCGACCCAATCGATCGCAGTTGCTTTTTGGGCAATGGCTTCGAGAGCCAAGATCCCGGGAATGCTCTTTAAGATGATTGGATCTTGAGAACCATCTGCCTGATTCTCTTTTCGCCGCGGGGGATGGTTTTTGAGGATGCAAGATAGGATCGCACCCAGAGAATAAATGTCACCCGAACGGAGCCTTTGGTCTGTGACTCCCACGGAACTTTCCGGGGCTGCATATCCAGGCGTACCAACACCAGGTGTGGGCAAGCTTTCCTCAAGGTTCGCCTCCGATGCAAGACCGCTTAATATCCCTTGATCGCTAGTTCTCGATGGACTGATCTTTCTAGCCAATCCCCAATCGGCAATAAGTGTTTCGCCGTAAGGTCCTATGAGTATGTTCGAGGGTTTGAGATCTCGGTGAGCGATGTTCTGGCTATGGGCATAGGCGATCGTATCGACGATATCGACCAGTCGCCGAATCAGGTCTCTGAGTTGGCCGGTTTCCTCGATGGGATTGGAAAACGCTCTTTCATGGAATTTCCGAATCGATTCGGAAAACGTTCCAGACCCTTTACCGATGATCAATCGCATCGCGTAATAGTCCCGCCCTTGCGCATCGATACCTTGCCCGTAAATGGGGATAATTCCTGGGTGTTCAAGAGACGCCGTCAATTCTGCTTCGGCACGGAATCGCGATCGAATCTGTTGATCGTTTTGATACTCTTTCCGGATTTTCTTGATCGCCACGGGTCGATTGCAATCGCGATCCATTCCGCGATAGATCTCTCCCATCCCACCGGTTCGCAGTAGCTCCAATTCAACGAACCTTGGTTCGGCTACCTTGGGCAAGTTAGGGTCAAGCCAGGTCGAATCGCTCGAGTGGATCTCATCCCAGAGACGATGCAATTCAGGGGTGAGTATCTTGGAAGGAATGTCCGTGTACTTGGATGCAAAAGCCTCTGGAGTGGATTCCAGACCACTTTGCAAATGAGTTTCATAGTCCGATGCCGCATCGATGATCTTGCGCCACAGCTCCGAGGAGAAAGCAGGTCGAATTTCAGATGCATCATCATGACGATTTTCATTCATGAATGAGAGCCTCCTCCCAGATCGCACGAATCCATTGGATTTTGTGAAGGATATTGGTTTTCCTGCGCTGAAGCGTCTTTGCTATCGATGATGCCGAGTGCTCATCCAAATATAGCAGGGCTATTCGGCGTAGTTCACCCGAGGGATCTTGTTGGTCGAGTCTCCCAAGCAGATATTCAATCAGATCGGCCAATTCGGCTTGAGCCTCTTGGCTATTTAGTTGCGATATCAATTCATCATTGACAGACTCCGATGAATCTCGCAGCAACGCATTGCGTTTCTGGGCACCGCAGTTTCGAAAGTGGCTACAAACACGATTGGCCATCGAGACAAACAGCAACCTCCAGAAATCATCCCGATTATCCAATTGCGGGTACCTTCCATCGAGTACCCCTTGGCAGACATTCCGAAGCGAGCTTTGTGCGATATCTTCGCCACCGATGGCAGGGTCGGGATTTTTAAAAAGCTTCTTGTTAGCGACACGGACCAATTTGGGGTAGAACCGACGCCAAAGAACTTCTGTGGCTGACTTGTCTCCTGACTTGAGGCAATCGAGCCACTGAGAAATCGAGCCGGGATCAGGATTCATGGAGATTAACACAGCCCTAAGGGTTCATTGTACTTAGCCCAGTCGCTTAGCAAGTGGGAGCAGATTTTAGTCCAAAACCCAAGGGTATGTAAATTTAATAATCTTGCAGGACAGACAGAAATCGGGAACCGACTTCTGAGGTTTTCGCGTTAAACCTAGTAGTAGGATAAATCGGCTGCTTGGAAATCGATCGAGATGATCGGTTTAAGCTGCTTTTTTGCGCTGCGGCTGGGAGGTGGAACTCTGGTTGGTTTCGGAGTCGACGGGAGTCATTTCAAGTCGGTTCCGACGTCGGAGCTCTAAGCGGGGTTGCAGGTCGGTTAGGATGTGCTGGGCAACCATTTGGGTTGCTCCGGTCTTGGCCGTACGGCTTGCCAGTTCCCGCAGTCGCTGGCGCTGAAGTTGGCGATACTGAGGATCACCTAGGAGTCTGACCATCTCTTGGGTGATCTCCTCGATCGCTCGACGGGACGAACGCGAGTGGATCGATCCGTGCGAGAGAAACTCAGGCATCAATGGGGCCTGGGCCATGAGATTCGGCAAGGACATGTATTGGCACTTGACCAGCAGTTTACCTATGGCGTACGTCAAATTGCTCACGTGGTACATCACAGCTGCCGGTTTGCTTCGCGCCATAACTTCCAAAGATACCGATCCGCTTTTCATAAGCGTGCAATCACAGAGCTCTAAAATCTCACTGGTCTTGCCCGAAAAAATGTGGATGGGTAGACGCTGATCGGAGGCGCTGAGCTGACTTTGGCACCAAAGAGCGTGGGAGTCTTTGAGGGTTGCAGTCAAGAACTCGACTTCGGGGAATTCATGGGCAAGCTGTCGGATGATTTGAAGTTGCATCGGCCATATTCGATGAACTTCATGCTCTCGCGAGCCAGGTAGCACAGCGACTTGCAAGCGTCCGGAGTCTCGCCAACGTGTGATGAACTTCGTATCCATCGGCGCGTTTGCAATCGCATCGAAGAAAGGATGACCGACATAAGTCGTGTCGACACCTCGGGCATCGAACCACTCCTTCTCGAATGGCAAGTTGCAAAAAACCCGATCGACATAGCGTTTCATTTTCTTGACGCGCCAGCCACCCCAAGCCCAAAGCTGCGGAGGTAGGTAATAGAAGACGGGTAGTCCATATTTTTTGGCTCGTTTGGCAATGTGCCAATTGAAACCCGGAAAGTCCACTAACACAACTCCGTCAACTTCACCCCGCCGGAAACAGCCTTCGGCAATGTCGGCAATGCGAAAAAACTCTTTCAGTTTAGGAAGGACTTCGGAAATACCTACAACGGCCATGCTCGTTAGATCAAAGTCCAAGTCCAATCCAGCTTGGATCATTCTCGAGCCGCCAAAGCCTCGCACTCGTGTCGAGGGATCCATCGTGCGCATGCACTGAATCAGACTCGCTGCATGCAGGTCGCCGCTGGGTTCTCCCACCGAAAAGAAGATCCGTTGTCCCATGGTCTCGTCGATCGTATTGGCGAAATTCTCTGTCATGATTTCGATGGTCGAGCCAACCGAAACTCCCTGGGTTTTTCGGCCAAAACGGACTTGCATTCAAACGATAAACCAAGGATATACGGGAAACTGCGTAGTTAGGGCAAGACGAAGGTCCGAATGTATCGCTTAGCGATGACTCTCCGAAGGACTTGAATTTTGCTAGCAAAAACTCGATGATACTTCGGTCGTATGTTTTGCTCGATTCGATCTTTCAAGCCTAGCAATTGCTAGCAAAACCATTGCTGATGAACCAGTCCGAACTTGCTAACTCTAAGAACTCCGAGCATATCATCCGCTCGGCCCATTACGACGATCTCGATGCAATCCAAGCGTTGCTCGAACCGTTTGTCCAGCAGCGCAAGCTTTTGCGGAGACTCGAATCGGAACTGATTTTACTCATGGCCAATGGATTCGTGGCCGAGCTAACTCAGGAAGGCAAACCGAAGATAGTCGGTTTTGCTGCCGTTGAGATCTACTCGCGCAAACTCAGTGAAATCCAATGCTTGGCCGTTGCCGATGGCTATCAAGGACGAGGAATTGGTAGCGATCTCGTGCGAGCGTGTGTCGAACGCGCCCGAAAGAAAGGAATTCTCGAAGTCATGGCCATCAGTGCTTCGGATGAATTTTTGCGCAAGCTTGGCTTTGACTACTCGCTTCCTGAGCAAAAGCGAGCTCTGTTCTTTCAGCTACATTCTCGCGACGATTTATTCCGAGACACCATCCCAGACGAAACGGATTGAACTTCGTGGTTCTATAGGACTTCTTGTGGATAAGGATACAGGCTGGTGGCTTTTTTCGTACTCGAAAAGAAGTCTTGGGATTCAGGGGTTTCGAGTACGAGTAGCTTCGTTAGGGGGTTGCGATGAGTCCGTGCCGGATCGCATACTTGACGAGTTCCGAGGTGCTATGAAGTTTGAGCTGAGTCATGATTCTGGCTTTATGGTTCTCGGCTGTCCTTGCCGAGATGCCTAGCGTGGCTGCAACTTCTTTGGCCGATTTCCCTTCGGCGAACAACTGCAAGACTTCGCGCTGTCGGGTGGTGAGCATTTTGTGTTCTTCGAGTTCGCTGAGTTGTTCTTCGGCGTTCTGAAGTCCGTCAGCGATTTCCGGTGAGATGAATTTTTCGCCAGACAAGACCGACTGCATGGCTCGCAGGAGTTCTTCACTTGCAGCGTGTTTCAGGACATACCCCATAGCACCTTGACGGATCGCCTTGGCCGCATAGGTTACATCCTTATGCATCGTTAAAAAAATAAACCTGGCTTTGCAGTTCTGCTTCTGAAGCATTTCCATGGCATCCAGGCCGTTGAGCGATGGCATGGAGATATCGGCTACGACCACGTCGGGTTCTAGCGTGGTGACCTTGTCGACCAAAGACCTTCCATTCTCCGCAATTCCGACCAAATCGTATTGCGGTTCTAGAATTGTTCTTAAGCCATCTGCAACAATGCGGTGGTCATCAGCAATCAAAACTTTGGTTCGGTTCATAAGGCAACTCAGCGATTCGATTAAGGGTCTGTGGATTCAGGGATTGGGACAACAACCGAAATGGCCACACCCTGCGACGGTGCAGTGTCGATTTTGATTGTGCCACCTACGAGTCGTATGCGTTCGGTCATGCTTGCAAGTCCCAGTCCGCGATTAGGCTGGGTCAACGTAAGATCAAATCCTTTACCATCGTCTTTGATGTCCAAGTAGACGAATTCCGGATCGGATTTAATTTCGACAGTGATCTTCGAACTTGCCGAGTGTCGAACCGCATTCCATAGGGACTCTTGAGCAACTCGATACAGGCACAAGGCGATGGACTTTGGGATTTCCGGAAATCCCTTCGTGTACTGGCATTCAATCGGGATTCCCCATCGCTGGCTTAGCTCTGCACATTCGGATTTGATCGCATCGGGCAAGCCGAAATCATCGAGAACCGATGGGTGCATATGTCGACTCATGCGATGAAGATCGTCGCAGATGCTCTTGAGTGACTTTTTGAGTTTCCCAAGGGATTCCTTGACCTCTTTCGAGTCGGACAATTTATTTTCAAGTGTACCGGTCTCAATCGATACTGCGGCTAATCGCTGGGAAACATCGTCATGAAGTTCCCTGGCCAAGTATCGACGCTCGTCTTCTCCTGCTGAAAGGATTCGACCTGCTAAAGAACGAGTCTCTTTCTCAGCGGCGATACGCTTCTTGCGATTGATCAGCAGGCTTACGATAATTGCAGATTGTGCAAACAAGGCTGCTAACCCCATCGCGATGTAGCGACCGTACTGGTTCCAGATATTCGGTTTGCGATTGACGATCTTGGATCCTTTGGGAAGCCTCGAGTCAGGAATCCCAAATTCATCCAAGATATCCCCGTCGAACGCTAGGCTATAGGTTCGATCGAGCACCTCTGGGATTTGATCCGCAGACTCACCATTGAGGATCCTAGCTGCAAGACCTCCAGCAATTTGTCCTTGCTCTATCGGAGAGATCAGGGCTCCACCGATGATGCCTTGACCAAGCACCGTTTCGTAGCAGCCAAAAATCGGGATTGAGGATTGTTTTTTCAACTCATGAAGGTACTCAGTCGTGTTATACCGGTTGTTTTGGTTATCCAATTCGCACGTGAGCAAAAGTGCTGCGGCATCAGATCCTGCCTTGGATAACTCCTCTGAGGCCTGGGCAGGACTCAGCCCCGATAAATCAACTATCTCGATTCCTGAAGAACAATCGGAGATCTTCTTTATCGCCACATCCTTGAACCACCTATCCATCTTTGAGCACCCCGAAAGCAGCATTAACTTCGATGTCTTAGGTTGCAATTGCTGAATAACACGTACCGATGGTTCGAAGTCCAGGATGAAACCCACCCCGGTCAGATTGGGTCGATCGGCTAAGAATGCTCCTAACGATTCGGGTATCGCGCAGAAAACGATCGGGCAATCAGGAAAAAATTCATAGCGATTCGGTAACAAGAAAGTCACTGCAGGAAAAAAAACAGGTATGACCACGTCGGGAGGATACTTGGCGTACTTTCGCTTGAGCAATGCGGCCCACTGGTCGAAATAATCCTGATCACTTTGAAGCACTACATCCATGTATTCGACATCGATGTCGATCGGGCCCTGATAGTCCCGCCGAATCGCTTCGATGATCCCTGCATGCCACTGGGTATTGATCGGAGACATCTGGCGATGGGCGTAAAGAATCAATACCCGTTTGACGGCTGAGTTGGTCGGTCGGCTAGTCTTTGTACCAGAGCCCAGTGGTGGGTCTTCATCAAAAAGCTCACCCGATCGCAATGAGCAACTCATTGCCAGTCCCACAAAAATACTCAGAAGTACACGGATCGCGAAATGCTGCATGAAACAAAAGCAAGGCAAACAATCACCAAAAAATCCAAGACCATTACCGATACACTGCCCAAAACCGCCATGCATCTGGTTTGACTTCCCTATTCTAAGGGTTGGGGAAAACCTGCACCTGTATTTTTACTTAGGCGATCAAACTTCCAAAACCGGTCCACGAAACGCTTATCGGACGGTTTTCAAGCATTAAAAGTGGTTTAAGGGGATCTTTTCTTGAAGTAACGCTTGCACATGCCGGCTAAAATAACGAAGATATTCGTCTGATTCTGGATTCCTGCAAAGGTTTTCCCTACTCTCGTCCAATGCCCACTCCTCTCCCACATTCATGCCGAAGAATCGGACGTCTTTCGTCCGTTTGCATCGACCATGCAAGCCACGAAGCCTTTTTCGTCGCTCGCCTAGGTTGGTTACTGATCTTCTTGAGTTTCTCTCTCCCCGGCTGCGATTCAAAACCACCGCTACAACCCACCACCGCCGCGCCAAAGCCCATTGAATCACCTCAAACACAGCCACCCAAGGAGGAGGATTTCCAAGAATCACTCAGCAACGTATCGAAGCTACTGGCTGACAAAAAGATTCAAGAGGCATGGGACGCCGTCAAGAAACTCTCACTGGTTCGTCCCCAAGACCCTCAGCTTTTGTACCTAAGTGCTCTGGTTCTGGCCGCCAAAGATGACCTGCCCGGAGCTATCCAAACCATCCGCAGGATTCCCTCCGATGCCAAGGAAGCTCTCCCTGCAGCCGGCCAAGCCGCCGAGTGGACAATGGCCTTAGGCAAACTACCCGAAGCAGAGACGCAGTTGCTCAAACTCATCAAACAGTATCCAACAGCCGTCCCTGCGATCCGATTGCTTGCCAAGATCTATAACGCGCAAGGTCGCCGATTCGAGGCAAGCCGATACCTCGATCGACTCATCCGCTTAGGTGATTTCACCAAAATCGAATTGCTCGCGACAGTCGACCCTCGCGATTACTTCGATGATGAAAGCACAAGGATAGCCTTTGCTCAGGCCAACCCAGACCACCCCTATGTCTCTTTCACAAAAGCTCGCAAAAAACTTCTTCGAAACGGTTACGCATCGAAACTCGAAGAGCTCAGGCAGATTTCTGCTCAGCACCCTAATCTAATCGAGCCATGGGTCTGGACGGCAACATGCCTTCTGGAAACCGATCGTCTGAGTGAATTACAAAACTGGCTCGCCAGTCGCCCCAACGGGGCCGAGAAACACCCTGAGCACTGGTATGCAACCGGCGGCCTTATGCTCCGAACCAACCGATTTGAATCCGCCGCTCGATGTTTCGTGCAAGCGATCCAACTCGATCGTCGACATGTGGCTGCCTATCAAGGACTGGCCGATGCATTGATCGAAATGAAACTTGTTGACGCAGCCCAGAAAGTACGCCAATTCGGCAATGACTTAGTAGCAATCAACGACTTTGCCCAACAGCTTTCCTATGAATACGGAGAACCAAAGCTTTTTGATAAAATTGCCGAGACCTACCGAGGTCTGGGCGATGAGGTCGGAGCCTTCGGTTGGGAAGCCCTCGCAGCAACTTTGGGACATCGCCCCATGACCGATGCGCTCAAAGAGAAACAACTTGTATTGCGCAAAAGTCCTCCAGGAACTCCAAAGGTTCTCGAAGGACTCCCCTGGGAATCATGGTCTTTGCCCGCAGAGCTGGCAATCGACTCGCCACCAGCAAAAATTGCAAGCCCCCAGATTGACTCCGAAGGGTCCGCCAGCACCGGGGGGATCGCCATGGAGGATGTTGCCAAGGAGTTAGGGATCACCAGTTCCTACGGCAATGGCGCAAAACCCAATCGCAGTTGGTACACGATCGAAGGTGTCGGTGGTGGGGTCAACGCACTGGACTACGACAAAGATGGCTGGCCGGATCTGTATTTCTCTGAGGCAGGCGGCTCGCCACTGGATACGAACCCCTTGTATTTACCAAAAACGCTTTTTCGAAATATCGGAGGTCAGCGTTTCGAAGAAGTCGCCCGGTTGGCAAAAGCCGGAGACATCGGTTACGGGCAAGGCATTGGCGTAGCCGATTTGGATCAAGACGGTTTTCCAGACTTACTCGTTGCAAATCTAGGTGTCTCTCGCATCTATCGCAACAATGGTGACGGAACCTTTGAGGTCCGCGATATCCCTCAAGAGGATCCCAAGTCTCTATGGAACAGTTCGATCCACGCAGCCGACATAGACGGCGACTCACTACCTGACCTAATCCACGCCTCCTACATTTATGGTGCTGAGTCCATCTCGCGTCGCTGCGAGTCAAAGAACTCAGCAATGAATTCTTGCAACCCAAAAATGTTTCCACCAGGCAAGAATCGAATCCTCTTTAGCCGAGGCGATGGAACCTGGCAAATCGCGCCCTCGGAGTTACTCGAATCGATTCGAACAGGATACACGCTAGGAACACTTGTGACAAATCTCGATCAGCGTCACGGGAACGATGTGTTCTTTGCAAACGATGTTTCGCCAAACAATCTACTGCTCAGCGAGCCCAAACCCTCCAACCAAGAAGGCCTTACTCGATGGAACTTGGTCGAATGCGCCGCGTCCGCAGGAGTTGCTGTCGACAGCATCGGACGAGCGCAAGCCTGCATGGGTATCTCTTGCGGAGACCAGAACCGAGACGGCCTTCTAGATATCATCGTCACCAATTTTTACAACGAAGTCAGCACCCTGTACTTGCAAACCTTACCCGGGGTTTTCGTCGACGGAACACGCCGCAGCAAACTCGGGGCCGCGACCCTTGACCAATTAAGTTTCGGGAGCCAGTTCTGCGACTTGGATAACGATGGTTGGCTCGATTTTATCGCCGTCAACGGTCACATCGACGATCTTCGAACCGAGAATATCCCGTTTCAAATGCCGACGCAAATCCTCAAGAATGACAAGGGCGAATTCCGCTGGCTACGAAACCCTTATCCAGGCAAATACTTCGAAGGCAAATGGATCGGTCGAGGTTTGCAGCTAATCGACTACAATGTCGACGGCAAGCCCGATTTGGTAGCGACCCATATGGATCGCCCGGCTGCTTTGCTAGAGAACCGTTCCCCGAGCGACAATCACTTTGTACAGTGGGAACTAGTTGGAACCGACAGCGAGCGCGACGCAACTGGTGCAGTCCTACGGATCGAATCCGACGACGAATTTTGGGTTACTTCGATGTGCGATGGCGAAGGTTATTTTGGATCCAATCAGCGACTCATCCACGTGGGACTTGGAAAGAAGAACCGATTAACCAAAGTCCGTTGCCTTTGGCCTTCGGGTAAAGAAGAGCAAATCGAAGGAATCGATGTCGATCGTCGTTACCGCTGGGTTGAAGGCCAAGGAATCCACGAGGTTCCTTTGGAACGAGATATAAAGTGATTTTCAAGTTATGATGCTTTCACGTTGGAATGCCTCCTTCGAAGGCTCGTTCAAGACACCCTTTTTGTGATTTAAAGTAACGCCATGTTTCGAACAACTCTCGCGATAAGCAATCTGTTTTTCAACAAGGACATCAGATCCCAAGTGATCGCATTGATGAATCGATGTCTGCTACTGTTATGCTTTCAAGCCTTGTTTTGCCATACCCAAGCTCAAGAAACCCAGACTGCTGCCTTGCCCGGATCGGTGATCAAAAAGCACTCGTCGGAGATTCAAAACGTTAAGCCTTTTGTTTCAGGAGATTGGACCAAGCGATGGGTCGAAGAGATTGCTCAGTTGGAGAAAGTCCGCCCCCGAACGATTCAATTCAATGACCGCGAAATCTTGATCGATGAGTCGCTATTCTACAGCGGGCGTTATGGCTCTCCGCTTAGTTACTCAAGGGCTTTGGATCTTGCGGAGAAACACGGGTTTTCTCCAGGTAACGGAACCAAGGTTTTCGATTTCGGATACGGAAGCATCGGACATCTGCGGATGCTCGCTCAAATGGGAATCGAAATTACGGGAGTCGATGTCGATCCATTACTTGCCCAGATGTACAAAGATTGCTCGGGAACTTATTCCAAAGGCAAAATTCAACTCCTCAACGGTAAATTCCCCGCCGAAGAGGCTTTAGTACAAGCTGCCGGCGAAGGTTATGATTTGTTTCTTTCGAAGAATACTCTCAAGCGAGGGTACATTCATCCAGCACGCGAGCCAGCAAGCCCTCGGCATGTAATCGACCTGGGAGTTAACGATCAGCAGTTCCTCCAGCAGATCGCCAAGATGCTGAAACCCTCAGGTCTTTTTGTCATCTATAACTTTTGCCCCGCAAAAGCACCCGATGATAAACCGTATATTCCCTGGGCCGACGGAGAATGCCCCTTCACCCAAGACCAACTCTCGCAAGCGGGTTTTGAGGTCTTAGAGTATGACGTTGTCGATAACGACCAAGCACGCCAGTTGGGGCGATTGCTCGGCTGGGATATCGACGGTGGCATGAACCTCGAAAAAGACCTCTTTGCTTGGTACACCATCGCAAAGAAAAAGTAACTCAAGCACTAGTTGGCCAACCGAAAGACCGTGGTCGTTGAACCCTCGATGTCTTGGGATACTTTTTGACCACCGACATTCATAATCAGTCTGTGCTTTTGCCTTTGAACCGCTTTGCTAATGCATCCGAGTTCGATGTCGAAGAAAATCTCCCCTTCGCTACCAACATCCTCAAGAGACAAATCGATTCCCTGGGGTGACTGCACCAACTCCGTGGTGGCATCGGTGCGAATTTTTGCGAGTTTTCGACCAACTTCCTCAACTGCTCCTTCGTAACGATACGTCACATTCGCTTTCGTCTGCATTCCGTTATCGTTAGATTTTATCGTTTGCTCCCACTTTCTTCCTATCGTCATCTCACCCTCGGGGATTTGAAGTTGTTGAGACGATGCAAAAAAGGACTCCAAGGATCGCGTAGGAATTGGACCGGTTGAATCCGAGCCTAGTTTTTGGATCGATTCGGGCAGTTTCATCTCCAGCAAATTCCCCTGACGACCAATCTTCATGAGAATCGGAATGCCTAGAACCTGCTTGATCGAAGTCGCAAGCTGTTTTCCAACAGGATCTTTCGGCTCCTCTTTTTCGGAATCGTAGTCGACGTTCATAAAAGGCGACTTCATCGAAGTACGGGCGCGTTTGATCGTTGTTTCCACAGCAAAGCTCTTGTCGTCAGAATCCGATACCTTCCACTCGGTATCAATCTGATTCTTCATAGGCATTTCCTGCGTGCTTCCATCGGGCAACTTCACGATGGTCACCATCTCATTGATCGACTCGATCGTCAGCACTTGGCCTTTCTTGAGTTTCCATTGTAGGGACTGCGCCTGCGAAATGCTGCAAAAGCATGCTGCGATGAAAAAGATCAATCCAGTTGAAAAAGACTTCATGGCTTTATCCCTGACCAAAAATCCCGATACGACACGGCCAAGAGACTTCCTTGCCCGCTGGTCGTATTGGAACTCAGACGAAGTCGAAGAGCAACCCCTGCAGAATTCCACGGAAAAATACAGCTACACCTAGGATAAATACCTATTGGATGATTGGCGATCATCCGCTGGTTGAGAATCCGATGAAACGGGAGCTTAAAACGTCGGAGGATCGACAAATTCAGGCACCACCAGTTTGGTGATCACGCCTGACTCGTACCCACGCTTGAGCAACTGCCGAACAGCCTCACGCCCACGCTCGGTAAAATCGAGGGTCCAATCGTTGACGTACATTCCGACAAACGTGTCGGCCTTATCCCTCTCAAGCCCCCGCCCCCAACCCAAAGCGTAATCAAGTGCCTTGGTGCGATGCTCCAGGCCATGCTTGATGCTTAGATAAAGGTACTTATTCACATCGCGAATCACCTCTGGCCCAAGATCCTTGCGGATGCCATTGGCACCCAAGGGGAGTGGCAATCCGGTTTGCTCCATCCACCATTTGCCCAGATCGACCACGAGGTGAAGATTTTGTGTTTGGTAAGTCAACTGCCCTTCGTGAATCACCAATCCCGCATCGATCGATTTGCCTTCATAACTTCCTTGTTCAACGATATCGAGAATTTCGTCAAAGGGGACAACCACATGCTCGAAGTCCTTAAGCCACATGCGGCACGAAAGGTAAGCGGTCGTCAGTGTCCCAGGAACAGCTATCGTCTTGCCCCGAAGGTCATCCCTAGTGGCAGAACCACGGGTGACGATCATCGGCCCGTAGTTATCTCCCATGCTCGCTCCACAGGAGCAGAGCATGTAGCGGTCGCTTAGATAAGCGTATGCATGAAGACTCAAAGCAGTCAGTTCCAACTCCCCTTGAAACGCTCGGCGATTGAGCGTCTCGATGTCAACCAATTCGTGTTCGAATCGATAGTGCTTGGTATCAAAACAGTCCTTGGCTAGCCCATAGAACATGAACGCGTCATCGGCATCGGGGCTGTGACCCACGCGAATAAGTTGCGTGCCGGAATTGTCTTTCGTCGTAGTCATTTCAAGTAGATCGGAGGTAGACATCGAATTTGGTGGCGGATTACAAGCAAGAATCGTAACGGAAATTAGCTCTCTAGGGTAGGAACCGCAAGGAAGCTTTCCGATGTAACTTTACGCCAAAACCCCGAAGATCCTCAGGCCAACTGCGTCCTATGCCTATGGCTACCCAAGAGAACCAATAGGCAATCCAACCATTACGAGACTATCTGAGCAAATCACACCGCAGGGAAGTTGATTCCATCGAGTGATACACCGAGTTCCTTAAGCCGAGCAATGATTTGGTCGATGGTCAAAGGCTTGCCAATCGCTGCAGCCGCTCGAGCTTCGGTGTAGATCGTTAGTGCAACTTCTCGGCTGATTCCCAGACGTCCGAGCACAGGAAGCACTCGTTGGATCGGATCAATCCCACCGACGACGGGAGGACGAATCACTGGAAGCGTATTGATCGGGGGAGCATGAAGCCTTTCCCAATCGACTCCAAGTTCGTCGAGCCTTGCTCGGACCTGCTGCAAATCCAAAGGTGCACCAGCATTGATCGCGTCCCAAATCTCGGTGCTGATCGTCTCGATCACATCTGCCGTCACACCAGCGTTCTTGAGCCTCGTCAAAATCGATTCAGCAATCGGTTCGGTTACCATCAAAGCCGGCATGATCGGTCGCTCGGGTTGCTCCGGTCGCTCTGGCCGCTCTGGTCGCTCGGGCCGTTCAGGCAACTCAGGCCGCCCGGGCAGTTCTGGTCGCTCGGGCCTTACAGGAACATTCGGTTGAGGCAGGATCGCATCGACATTAACGCCCAAGACTGCCAATCGGTCACGGACTTGGTTGATATCCAAGGGGGTCCCGGACTTATGAGCTTCGATCATCTGACTCGATATATTTTCGATCACATCCGAGGAGACATTAAAGGCTTTTAGCCGCTCGGAAAGAGCTTCGATGAATCGCTCGAGTCGTTTCATTTCGACTTGTTCGATCCTGTCGTCAATGATGCCGACATCGACGGGCTCAGATGGATCGCTCAAGGAAGGATTGTCGTCTTGTTTCCATCGGAGCACTCCGCTGATGACATGGTCGCCCAGTTCGGGCCGTCCACCCTTACGCAGCGTTTCGAGAGTTGATTTTGCATCCTCAAGGGTCATGCTAGGGGGCAGAACGTTCGAGGCGATCGCTTGTTCAATACGTTCGATTCGACGCTGGACTTCGACGCGGCTAACCCGCGATCCGGAAGCTGAGCTTGAGTTCTGAGAGTTCAGTTGATCGATCACGACCAAAGCGTCCAGCGGTGTGACCGAGGCATCCGCATCGACATCGACCATCCCAAAACGACTTGAGGAGTTTGGATCGGTCGGATTGCCTGCAAACGATTGATTGATTCGATTGATTACAACGAGTGCATCCAGCGGTGTTACACTCCCGCTCGCATCGGCATCCTCGGGTAGGACGAAATTGTGGAAGCAATCTCCAGCCATCACCGAGCGGCTTTCGAGAGACTCGACGAACATCTTGCGAGAGATCGCTTTGCGGGACGATTTGGATCGTTTCATGACCGAACCTTTCGGGGGGAACCAGTTGTCAAAGATACCTAGCCGGTCTGGTGAACAGCAAGCAATGGGATAAACTTCTGCTTCACCACGCCACCATCATAGGCAAAAATCGAACTTTTAGCGCGATTTTGGCAACTCAAAATTCCATTCTTTTTCGAAAATCTCCCATGTCCAACGCGAAAACAGCCATTTCTCCTACCCGTGCCGAAGACTATCCAGAGTGGTACCAGCAGGTCATTAAGGGGGCGGATTTAGCCGAAAACAGCGCCGTTCGCGGTTGCATGGTGATCAAGCCTTGGGGCTATTCGCTCTGGGAAAACATGCAAAAAGGGCTCGATCGGATGTTCAAAGAAACCGGTCACCAAAACGCGTACTTCCCCCTCTTTATCCCGATGAGTTTCCTGGAAAAAGAGGCCCAGCACGTCGAAGGGTTTGCCAAAGAATGTGCGGTCGTCACCCACCATCGGCTCGAACCCGACGGCAAAGGTGGCCTCCGGCCCGCAGGCCCCCTTGAAGAGCCTCTGATTGTCCGTCCTACGAGCGAGACGATCATCGGTGCGACCTACGCCAAGTGGGTGCAGTCCTATCGGGATCTGCCGATCCTGATCAATCAATGGGCCAACGTCGTTCGATGGGAAATGCGCACGCGACTCTTCCTTCGCACCGCCGAGTTTCTCTGGCAAGAAGGACACACCGTCCACGCCACAGCCGAGGAAGCAATGGAAGAGACCCACAAGATGCTCGACGTGTACACCGACTTTGCCGAGAACCACATGGCCATGCCTGTCATACGCGGAGAGAAGACCGCTGGCGAACGATTCCCAGGCGCCGATAAGACTCTTTCGATCGAAGCGATGATGCAGGATCGCAAAGCTTTGCAGGCCGGTACATCGCACTTTCTAGGACAAAACTTTTCGAAAGCTCAGGAGATCAAGTTTCAAAGTCAGGCCGGGCAAATCGAATACGCATGGACAACCTCGTGGGGAGTTTCGACACGACTCATCGGAGCCCTGATCATGACCCATTCAGACGACGACGGACTGGTCTTGCCTCCACGACTTGCACCAACCCAAGTCATCCTCATGCCAATCTACCGAGACGATCAGCAAAAAGCCGATGTCATGGCTTACTGCGAATCGCTGCGCAAGCAACTCGCCGCACAGAGCGCCTTTGGAGAACCTTTGCGAATCGAGATCGATAGCCGCGATATGCGCGGCGGTGAAAAGAAGTGGTATCACGTCAAACGCGGCGTCCCCTTGCGTGTCGAAGTCGGCCCCAAAGACATGGCCAACCAAGCAGCCTTTGTGGCAAGAAGAGACACTGGAGAAAGTCTTGGTATGCCCATCGCAACATTGGTTTCCACCATCGGTGAGCAACTCCAGACGATTCAAAACAACCTCTTTGCCAAAGCCTTGGCTATGCGTCAAGCCAACACCGTTGAAATCCACAACGAAGCAGAGTTTCGTGATTATTTCAAACCCGATGACCAGCAAGGTCGCTCCGTCGGTGGTGGGTTTGCCAAGTGTTGGTTCAGTAGCGAGCAAGAAGTCCAACCTCTTTTGGATGAACTCAAAGTCACCATCCGTTGCATTCCACTCGATGCACCCAAAGGCCCTGGGAATTGCTTCGTGACCGGTAAACCATCCAACACCCAAGCCATTTTCGCCAAGTCCTATTAGGGGTATTGAGGGCTAATCGTCGTAAGCAGCCGCGCCGACATAGAGAAAATTCCAGTTGGTCTCGGTCCAGCGTTCGACGACCACAGAGGGAATCGTTTGGACGTGACCGTCAAAATACAGATAGTTCGCTAAACTGTTACTGTGGCGTTTGTAGTCGATGAGTGCTTTTAGGATTTCGAGTCTTCTCAAAGGATCGGGGCTTGAAAAAGGATTGCCTCCTTGAGATTCGGCGTTTTCAGCAACCTCGAAATACTGGAGCGTATTGCTGGTGGATTGTCGGGCTTCGTCGAGCGTGACTGCATAATTTCTGAGGTAACCAAGCCGTTTGCGAGACGTAGGGCAAACATTGACGAGTTTGATTTCACCGAGTTTGTTGGTGTTGAAGTCCTGCAGGGTTCGAAAGTCGAAGTGGAATTGCCGAAGATTGCTTGCGCAGTTGATCCGGCGTGCGGCCTCCCGTGCAGCTTGCACAGCCGGCAGTAGTAATGCAGCCAGTACAGAGATGATAGCCACGACGACCATCAGTTCGATGAGACTAAGCGCGTTGCGAGAATGAGGACGCATAGGATCTTTGGGGTCGATAGGATCGAGAATGCTTATTCGCCCGCTAATGAGAATGATATGCTCAAGGCTTCATCAGAACAGGGGGCGTTTTAAGAAATTATCGGCTCCTCAGGAAAATGGTACTCGTACTCAAAAGCAACCGTTGGGATTCAGGGGCATCGAGTACCAGTAGGAGTACGAGTACCGCGTTGCTGAGTACGAGAAATCAAAGCAATGACCTACAAAATTATCTGAGAAACAGGGGGCAATTTAGGAACCCTATTTCATTGAGTCTAAGCGACCTCGTGCTCGTCCTTGGATTACCTCCAGGCAGACCGCAATTCATGAACCACCAGCTCGCGTAGCGTGGCCGCGTTGCCACGGGTCTCAAGAAATATTTTCCGATTCTCTGGATTGGCATTAAACGGAATCGGTAGGTAGCAAAGCCCATCGCTGGCGAAAACCTCAAGTCCTGTACGATCGCAATAGATCGTCAGTCGAAGCTTCCCGTCGCGAAGGGGTGCCAAGGCTTGTTGTCCGTTGACGGTGATCTGTTGCTCGTGTGCATCATAGATGATCATGGAGTCTCGTATGTTGAAGACGATTTCGGATGCTTCGCTAGGCTCGATCTCGGCTCGTATTTCGAGCAATTCCAATTGCAGCGCATCAAACGGATTTCTGTCCCCAGGCTTTAAGGTCATCGCATCAAAAGTGGTTGTCTTGGTCCGAAGCGATTCGAGTTCCTTCACCGGTGTGAAGCTCAAGCGGGGGCCGTCGGGAGTACCTAGGAGTTTAAGCTCCAAGGGAACCGTCATCGATTGATTGAAACTCATCCCGCGAGTCTCGGTCTGAAACCAGCCAATTTGAATACGGCGTCCATCGCTCTTAGGGATATCGCTAAAAGTCTGTGGCGCATAAAAACCTCGACCGCGATGACCAGGCAATTTGGTTTGCTCGGGCGTAAATCGTGTCCCGTCAAAATTGCCAACGGCATATTCGCTATTTGCCCTCAGGAGCACCCACTTTCTGTTGGTCTTATCTCCGTCGACGGCAAGCTCAAAGAAATCGGGGCACTCGAATAAGTATGCTGTTCCGGGTATTCCTTCGGTGATGCTTGTTTGTGACCATTCACGAAGATTAGGAGATGTAAAAAAATGAATCGTGTGTTTTCCTTGCAATTCGACATAAAGCACCATCAACCATTTTTGAGTAGGTTCGTGCCAAAAGACTTTTGGATCCCTATTTCCTCCCGTGAACCCATCGGTAAGCATTCTTGAGCCTGTCATGGCCCAAACAAGACTAAGCATAACCAGTTCTGACGGACGCCACTTGGTATTGCCAAACGCCCTGCATTCTTGTGTGGCCGTTGATCTTTCCGTAGCGTTTAAGCCATGTGTGGTACTTGCTCGTGGAGAGTTTTGCCCAATTGAGCAAGTCTTTGCATGGCAGTTCGGAACGCTTAGACCAACACTTCATGTAGTCGACAATTCTGTCTCGGACATCGTGGGGGACCCAAACTCCTTCTAGAGGTCCCCATTAGCTTTTTTTGCCTTGACGTTCTCCTCCATGAGTTCCGCGATCAACTCATGCTTGTGAACCAACTTCTCTTCGAGCTTCTTGATCCTTTGGTCTTTGAGATCGTCGATCTTGGCTTGGGCACGCTGGGAAACCTTTTCGGACTTGGCCGATTTTTCGAAAGCCCGCTGGACTTGTTAAAGCGCCAAGGCAACCCATTGGTGGATCTGTGTCGGTTGGATCGATAGTTCCTCAGCGATTGAGGAGATCGGTTCTTTGTCTTTCAGGTGCCGTCGAACGATGGCGGCCTTCTGCTCAGCAGTGAATTTTCTACGTGTTTTGGTCATCGGAATCCTCCAGGAAACAGGTTATGTTAGCCTCATCAGAGGGAATTCCACTTTCTAGGGAGGCAAAACACCGATGCCTATGGTTGATCGAAGCGGTTCGCTGTAATCTGCAGACGAATGGGCTGAATCGCTGTACTAGACCGCTTCGAGTAAGAATACGAGTACCATTTCATTGAGTACGAGCACGATAAAAAAATTTAGTTTATACTCCTAGCCACAATAATGCCTGAAGAGCCACTTTTGTATCCGAAATCCGGAGATGAGGTGATTAGCCTAGTGGTTCTGAGAAATTCCGATTGCGGTTTAAGCTGCGAAGCGGAATCTACAGCTAAGATGGCAAACTTCAGGCACGTAAGAAATACGTTTTTTGTAGCAGGTAGTTTGCAATGAATACACAGCGCGATTTGAACGGAGCGTTAGAATTTACTCGGGTGCTCGAGTGCGAGAGAGAGTATCTGAACAACCGGCCGGAGGTTTTGGACGCGACTGGCAAGTTGGACTCTCAGACCGATCACTTCAGCATCTGTTTTTCCGGGGGTGGGATTCGCAGTGCAGCGTTCAATCTAGGAGTGCTTCAAGCTCTGGCCGAAAAGAAACTTCTTGGCAAGATCAATTATCTATCGACTGTTTCTGGAGGCGGATACATTGGCAGTTGGTTCATGGCACTTCTTGAGCGATCCGATAGTATTCAGGACGTACAGGACTTGATCAACCCGGCTCATAAGTCCCGTAAGGAGGCCAACGAGAAAGCCGAGCCAAGGGCAATTGCGCACTTGCGAACGCATTCGAACTATCTAGCTCCCAAGGTAGGGGTATTCTCGACCGACCTTTGGGCTCTATGGGCGATCTACTTACGCAATACATTTTTAAATGCTTTAGTGCTTACGCCACTTTTGCTGGCGGTGATCTTCTTTCTTCGCTACTTCCGATTCTTCCAGACTGTTCGCAACACGGATGCGAGAATTCCGACGGCTCACCTGGTCATCGGTGTATTGTGCGCTGTTGCGGCCTGTGCTTTGATTGGCTGGTCACTTTACAGATGTCGAACGAGGGCAAAGCTGGATCCTCAATCCGTTTTGAAGACGACCTTTGTGGACTCTTTCTGGATTCCTGTTCTTCTTTTCGCCCTTGCGACCGCGTTCGTTGGAGCAGCGGTTCGCTACTACAAAGAATTCGATTCTTCGCATATCGTTGGCCATTGGTTCGATACCGGAGCTTTTGCCTACCATGCGTTTTGGGTCGTCATGATCGGTGGAGTGACTCAGGTTCTAGCGTTTAATTTCAGGTCGATCCAAATGCTCTTTAAAAAGTACTTTGGGGGAACTCGAAAGGCATTGGTCGACGCACAACCCCTGAGATGGATTTTTTCAGGGTTTCTTGGCGGGGGAACGCTGGCTTTTGTGCTCTATGTTCTGGCCGTTTTTTTTCCGCTTCTAGTGGATGAGAAAAATCAGCACCAAGTAGACGCGGCTCATGGAAATCCAACGCAAGCATTTTCTAAACCGGTTGATAAATTGAGTTACGCGGACTATCGCGATGATTTACTCGATGATTGGTGGATCTCTTTTTTGGTCGGAAGCTTGACTCCTTTTGTGCTTCTTTCTTTTGGCATTGCACAGTCACTGCAGGTTGGAGTCCTTGGGAGTCTGGAGACGCGTGAAGTTCGCGAGAAGTGGTCTTTTTTGAATGCGTACTGCGCTGTTGCTGGTCTTGGTTGGTTTGGTGCGTTTCTCTTGGGAGTGGTCCTTCCGGATTGGATCTATGGTCAATTGGTTCATGGAAAGTACGCCATGCCGACGGGTTTGGGGACCATGGGGGTGACAACGTTAGGCACTGCGGTTTGGATTGCACAAAGCTTGTGGGCCGGAAAAAGCAAACGAACATTCTTAGATGCGTTCGTAAAAATCGGACCCTACATTGCCTTGGGATTGGGGTTTATCCTGGTCGGTCTTTTAGCCAAGTGGATCATTCACGACCCATTTGAGGTCTTTGGACAATTGGTGGCTGGACATCGTAGTCTTTACCTATTATCGGCTTGTCTTGCGGTTTCGTTGGTTGCCAGTCGCTATGTGGATGTGAACATATTTTCCTTGCAAGAAATGTACGAAAACAGGCTGGTTTGTGCATTTTTGGGGGCCAGTCAACCCAATCGCGTGCATGCCGATCCGGTAACGCATATCGATCCGACGGACGATTTGAGACTCTGTGAAGTTGGTTTCGAGCCTGAGGGCAGTCTCAGTGGACCGATCCATTTGATCAACACGACGATCAATCTTTCGGGAATTGATCGCCGAGAGTATGACGAGAGGAAGGGAGACAGTTTTATACTTAGTCCATTGTTCTGTGGATCGGAGTTAACAGGCTATCGTAAGACCGGCGATGGATACGGGGGAAATTTGACTCTCGGTCGGGCTTTTTCGACTTCTGGGGCGGCTGTGAGTCCCAACATGGGGTACTACTCGACGGCAGCCGTCACGGCCCTTTTGACATTCTGTAACCTTCGTTTGGGTGGATGGTTTCCAAACCCGAGCTCGAAGTTTTACAAGGAGCCAGGTCCACGATTTGGTTGGATTCAGATCGTTCGTGAGATTTTGGGCTATACCGACGCGACCGAGGATTTCGTGTATCTTTCCGACGGAGGTCATTTCGACAATCTTGGCGCTTACGAGTTGGTTCGACGTCGCTGCAAGAAAATCTATATATGCGATGCAGGAGCAGACCCCAAGGGTGCCTGTCATGAGCTTGCGCTTCTGATCCGCAAAGTTCGCATCGACTTTGGAGTAACGATTGAAATCGACGTAACGGAACTGAAGCGGTCTGAAGAGACGGGTTTTTCGCAAAAGCAGGTTGCGATTGGGAAAATCAAATATCCTGCGGATTACCTCGGGGGCCAGCAAGACGGAGAGATTGTCTATTTGAAACTGGATTTGGTCGAAGGCGACTCGACAGACCTAAGAAGCTATCAGATCAAGAATCCTGATTTCCCACACCAATCGACACTCAATCAGTTCTACTCGGAGTCCCAATTCGAAAGCTACAGGTTCCTCGGTTACTCGTCCGCAATACGATGCTTTTGATTAAACTTAACCATCGCAAACATTGGCTAAGTTTTTCTTGAAAAATAAATGAATGAATGACAAAATCCTGGGAGTTCTTGGGGTATCTTGTTTTGGTTCACCGGCAAGTGGAATCTACGGTCTCATGGCTAACGAAGTTTGAAGGCATCCTGCACGGGGATTTCGCCGCGTCGTGCGGCGAAGGTTTATCGCATAGTGCCAAAATCGACGTTGGTTTCGCTGATTGCTTGCAACGTTGACTAAAGTTTGTCAGCAAACAGATGCCGGGCGTTCTTGGGGGCTCTGCCCAACGCCGTGAAGGATTTTCAGCTGTCAATTTGCATTCGGATTTTTTCGATGTTCCTTCGTTCGTTTTCTTTAAGTTTAGCAACCAGTGGTGGCTTGAGTAGCGTTTTGTTTGGACGAGGTCGGTACCTCGCTTTTCTCGAAACTCGCCGCTTGTAGCCGTCGGTCACCGCGCCCTGAAGCATGCTGGTTAGATCGTATCCAAATTTCGGAATCGCTTCTGGTTGATGGATTGCTCTGCGGATCGCTCGCATGGTCTGTGCCAAACTTCGTCTTCGAGGTGTCCACCTCGATCTTGAGTCGTATGATTTCCGGTTATGGAGACGAAACTGCTCTTTGGTCGCCAAGAGCCCCGATGCGGCCATCGCTGCGATGGACCAATGAAGTTCCACCAATGCCCGAGCGGGACTGAGCATAACCAGTTCTGACGGACGCCACTTGGTATTGCCATGCAATCGAAAATCGTTGAAAATCGATTCGCTGGGAATGATACTTCGAAGCTTCCTTGCAATACTGAATCCTTGACTCAGTTGACGGGATGCGTTTCGCCTTTGCTTTTTGATTCTCTTTGAATTTTTTCTGTATCGCCTCGATCCACGTTGCGGCTTCGTTCGCATGAGCCAGATTCCTTTCTGATGGACGCGTGTCCGGAAGTTCCAAGGGGAATCTGGCTTTTCTCATTTTTACAGAGGCAGTGGAATATCAAAAAACCAATAAAATCACAGCTGAAAATCCTTCACGGCGTTGGGGCGGGGGGTGAGGGGGAAGACCGCGCGTAAGGCTGTTTTAAGTTTTAGGCCGGAGGGCGGCACTTCTCTGCTGGCATGCGTTAGCCACCGGATTTGGCGGGGAATCAATCCATATGAGTATATTACGATACGAGTTTGCGACCTCCTTTCGGCCCCAAACGCAGCATCCTGGCTGGCCTATTTAAGTTCCTCGCCGTTGGCTGCGGGTTAAACGAAATTACGCGTTTGGCGAACTCAAGTGGCACGCAGTCACCTGTCGCCAGAGGGTGGAGGCATTACTCACGCCGCCGTCGACCGCTTGGCAGCGGAACAGGGGCCCATTTCGGTGCCAGGCACTAGATGCGGCACCGTACCATTTCACAAGTACTACCGGTGGGTCGCTACGACGTGTCATTGCTTTCCGATGTCAAAAGTCCAGCGATTCAAATATCCAACCAAATCCCATTCATGAAGACGCTCAGTCTCCTGGTCTCTCCGTCGTTAAAAAAATCGCGCGCCGCCCACGGGCGGCGCGCAAAAAGAAGGAAAAAGGGTACAAGAGCCAAAGGAAAAAGGGTTACTTCTTCATCCGCCTCTTAGCCATAAGCCCCCCTATACCAAACAGCGTCCCTATCACCATCATGCTCGGCTCAGGCACCGCAGGGGGGTTGGATGAAGACAGACTTGCGACACGAAAACCGTAGATGAAGCCCTCGATGCTAGGGTCGTTGTCGAAGCGAGTCGACGACGACAAGTCGCTGGCGCTGTTGATCCAGCTGCCGCCGCGGAGCCCCCGAGAAGACGAACCGCGCCGCTTTGTTCCAAGAAACGCTTGTGGCTGGCTTGTTCGTACCACGCGTGTCCTTGGTGATCGCTAAGCTGTTTGCCGTACCAAAGTTCGCGTTGTACTTGGTGATCATGTCCTCGCTGACTTCGAACTTGCCAATCCCATACTCGTAACCTACGGCACCAGCAGGATTCGGGTCACCGGTGGTATCGGCTGCATTGCCGGGATTGCCGATCGTCACAAACTCCATGTTGAATTGATTGGAACCTGAACCGAAAGTAACCGTACCGGCTTGGCATGGTGCTGTCATGCTAGCGAGCATCGAAGCGATCCCTAAGGCGACCCGCGGAACCTTGAATAAGCCAAAACAATAAAACCCAAAACGCATCACCATTCTCCAAAACGAGAGACATTAAGTTGCGTCCTCCTGACTGAAACAACATTCCGTCAGCAATAAGAACAAATTTCGGCCCCCCAACTGCGCAGTGATTTTTTGGGAAGTAGTAAAGATTTTTCAGAATCGTTGCTCAGGAACCTTTTTTCTTTCAACTGCGCAGTCAAAATCAAAAGAATCCGAAGTTTTTTTGTCGCAGTTTTGCCTCGATCCAACAGGATCAAGACTGGCCTGAAGTGATCGAAACACATCGGCTATGGGATACTTTTAGATGCGGCAATTTGCGGATTGGGTGATGGCTCGAGGCAGCCCGTATCTTGCCCCCGGCGCCTCAAAACATCAGGCGTGTAGTTCGAAACCTACCGCCTTCACGAGTGTGTTTCGGTGCCAGACCGGGGATATGCAAACCCCCAGTGATTTAGCGACCCAGCGCGACTCGAAAAACGACTCGATTTTCGGTGCGCGACGCGAAATGCAACCGCCACACGACGCCATGCACCGAGCCAGCATGGGCGTAACGGAACTCCAAAGCAATTGGCCAGAAATGCGAAAACCCCTAAACAGCCAAGAGAGTTGAAAGTAGAGAGTAGAGCGGTCCTTCGGAGAGGACAGGAACCGAACTTTTCAATGTTTTTCCAATGTTTTTTTGAGAGTTCGAAAGGCACTAAAGGCGTCACACTGGCTTCAAGACAAATAACGAATAGCAAAGATTAGGCAGCCTCTTTGGCTTCGTAGACTTTTCCATGCTGAGTAAGCCAAGCAACATCT
>JBEIGI010000027.1:0-62392 GCA_040381975.1 Pirellula sp. | reverse complement strand
TGGAGTGATCACCGATCCGCGTGATCAATGGATGTACTTCTTTCGACGAGCGAAGGGTTCGAGCGTTGAGGAGTTGTTAGATCGGTTGCCTGATCCCGTTTTTCAACGAGCCGTAGGAGTCCTAGAGATGATTTCACGAACGCCGGACCAACGCCGACATTACGATGCACGGCTGAAATGGGAGCTCGATGAGAACACTCGAATCCAAACAGCGTTCGAAGAAGGCGAGGCAAAAGGAATGATTGAAGGTGAGGCTCGAGGTGAGGCGCGAGGTGAGGCGCGAGGTGAGGCGCGAGGTGAGGCACGTGTCAGGATCGAATTGATTCGGACTTTGGAAAATCTATTGCAAATGCAGATAAGTTCCGATGCGGAGCTTCGAGGCAAGTCCCTAGAGGAACTTCGGCAACGTGCCGAAAACCTCCAAGATTTGATTCGCAACCGATCGTCGTCGTAGCCAGACGGTTTAATTACGAACCATTGGGGATGCGTTAGTCTGGTTGCTAAGAGACGCTCTTCCCAAGCACAGATACTGAGAAGTAGCCGAGGAACAAATTAAAAGGTGCCTCACTATGAACCCGCACTGGTTTCTTTTTGCAGTGTTATTATCTACAGTTCTTGCGCCACAGAATGCCTATAGTCAGACAGATAGGTATGGAGTGCTAGGCCAAGCCGTACGCGAAAATGACATTCAGAGAGTAAAGTCTTTGCTAGCCGAGGGGGCAGATGTGAATGAGTTATCTCGTTCTGGAGCACGCCCCATCCATTTAGCCAGAAACACGATCATGCTTAAGGCGCTTCTCGATAGTAGGGCCGATATCTCGACTCAATTTAGAGGCGAGGACGCAGTCGAAAAATTCGCTCGATTGTCCCGCGAAAAATCGCTATCCCCCGAGCAACGAACTGAATATCGAAAAATGGTTGACTTCCTCCGGCCAACACTCACGTCCGTATCGCTGTATGCAAGCACTTATCTCGAAGAGAACGATACGATTCGGATGCACTTGCTGAGAGAGCCACAATGGGTTGATTCTCCCGATGCAAGAAGAGTCGCGAACGCAGCTGTAGAGAGCGGAAATGAAGAAGCGTTCAGGTTGCTATTGATCGCAGGATTAAACCCAGACATTGAAGGGGATGAAGAATATCGATCGCTATCTAATCCATTCGGATTGATGCTACGCTCCGGACCGGTTCACCGCTCTGGCGAACTGTCGTTGACTGATGGAGGGTTAGTCTTTAGGTGAACCGCTAGGTCCATTCCTATCTTCCACCAGTAACGCGAACGACCTTTCCCTTTTTCGAAATTTCCACAATTACGTCACCGCCTAAAACAACTTCCTCTTCATCTTTCTCGAAATAAACGGAAACCTTACCTTTGTGTTCAATCAACGACGCACGCCAAAGTTTTTCGTCGCTCAATTGAGCCGCTTGCCTCGCAATTGCTACCAGCGCCTCTTGGCTTAGATCGTTTTGCATCGTTACTTACAGTACTTCTTTATGCCTATCGTTGACTCGAATCGGCTTGGGTTGCCCAACCGTTTTGATACTCTCGACATTCCTATCAAAACATTCCTATCGAATTGCTTTTGTTCGCGATTTCGCGAGTTGATCACTTTGATTTGGTCGACCGGAATCTCCTCGTAGCGTCGACGAATGATACGGCGTACCTGCTTGGCGGCTCCATGGGCGGAGCATTCTACCTAGAAGTTAATTCCATGGACTGTACTGACGATACATCTCCCGCTCGCTCTGGTCAACGATTCGCGTTGGAAAGCGACCTTCAAGGAACAGAGCTCCTTGATTCGGCGTGTCGGAGTATTCACGGTGGTTTCAAGCGCTGGGATCTTTCGCAAGATCCACTACGGTAGGACTGAATTGCCCCAAAGGGCGCATCATGAGATAGCCCAGGGCAGAGCGCAGCGAACGCCCTGGGTGCGATGATGTCAGCGGTTCAAAAAAAAAAACCGGGGAGGAGACAAATGGTCCCCTCCCCGGCAGCCTCTTCCCAAACGAGCCCCTCACACACAACCGAACAAGCTCGCCCAGGAATAACGCATGGTACCGATTAGAGTCGCAACTTCCCTAATCGGTTCCAGGACCTCCCAACCCTTTTTGCCAATCGCTCACGATCGTCCTAAATAGATGGTTGACCAAAGCCTTCGCGTCACGAGACACCTAAAGCAACCCCAATGCCAAACGCATGTGCCAGAAGTTGTTTTTCGTCTCGAAAGTCCCTTGGCCTGCTTTTTTCCTAGGGTTTGTGCTAGTAAAAGCTTCAATCCGAACCCAACGAACCTAGTCGTGACTTGAATCCTCTTGGAGGATGCTGAAAATTATGGTGCGTGATTTCTCATACAGAGTGTCCAATTCTCAAGTTGCGACTTGGATGCCTCCAAGCCGTGGTTCAAAACCCAGCAAGCTAGGATTCGATGAGCGTCTTTTCGTTGGACAGTTGGTTAACGTTGATCCCGGTCGTGCACGGCAGTGGAGCTTATGCCAGCGCCCTTCGCAAAGAACTCTTAACTCGCCCTTTTGACGCACTGGCCGTCCCGCTTCCAGCATCGTTTGCCACGGATGTGATACGCGGAGTCAAGCACCTGCCTGCCTTGTCGGCCGTGGTACGACTCAGTGCTCAGGAAGACCGATTCGATGAATTGGATGATTCGCAAGAGACAACGGATCTTCGAGGGACTTATGTTCCGATCGATCCTTGCCAAGCGGTCATTGCGGCGATCCGATTTGCTCTAGGGGAACGCAAACCGATTGTTTGGATTGACTCCGAGGGTGATCAAATCGAAAACCATTCGCCTTTGTTCGCCGATTGCTATGCGATCAGGCACACGACCCTCGAACGCTTTTGCGCGGCGATGTTGCCAGCCATACCGCCTCCCGATGCGGGTTTGGGAGGTGGAAATCTTGTCGAAAGAATCGACACGATGGCCGAGAAGATTTTGGCCATGCGAAACTCCTATCGTTCGATCGTCGCTCTTTGCCCTCTGGAGGCTTGGCCTTGGCTACGAGAAGCGATCCAAAAGAAGATGGCAGTGGGTGCTTCCGATAGCCTAGAGCGATCAAACGACGAGGAATCTCAAGACGAGTTTTACGAGACCGATTTGTATGCGATCGATCCTCGCAGTTATTTGTTTGCTCTCGGGGAATTGCCTTTTATCACAGGTCTAGTCGAGCTGGCTCGTCAAGACTTCCAGGATGACGATCAGATTGTAGCCCAGGGGCTCAAAGAGCTCTTTGTTACAGCCCGTAGCAGTTACCGTCAGGAACTCGCAGGACGCGCTCGGCAGATCACCCCTTTGCTGATTTCTCAATGTTTGAAGTATGTGCGGAACCAAACGCTTTTGGAGCGTCGGATGACACCGAGTTTCTATACGCTCGCGAAATCCGCCCAGCAGATGATGGGGGATACTTACACGATGCATCTGGTCAATGCAGCCATCGAGTATCCGCTGGATGATCCGATCGCAAACGGTCCGGACGGTTTAGAGACGATGCGAATGGGGATTGGGGTTGGAGATTTGCCAGGTTGGGGGCGGGCCAAGTTGATCTCGCGATTGCCCGGTCCGCCCATCCAATGGCATTCGCTCGAGCTCAAGCGTCGCGTTGAGAAAAAGGATCAGCGTCGCTGGGAAAGTCGCTGGAACCCTTACATGCAATGTTCATGGCCTGAAGAAGACACACAAATCGAGAGTTTTCGCAATCGAGTCGCCGAGCGCGCTCGGCAGATTCTCGGAGCCGATTTGGCTCGGATCGAAAAGTTCACCACGAGCATCATGGATGGCCTGGATCTGCGTGAGACGCTGCGGCATTGGTACGATGGCTCTTTGTACGTGAAAGTCAATCCACCCTCGATTGGCCAAGTCAACGTCACGGTGATGATCTTTGATCCGGAACCGGATCCGAGGGAATACTCCTGGCGAGCGACTTGGTTCTCGGAACATCCCGAAGAATCGACGTTGGCTTTTTATGCAACTCCGTTTAACAAACAGATGATTGGTCCAGGCATTGCCATGGCGACCTATGGTGGTTCGATGTTTATCTATCCACCGAGGCCCATTTTGGATATTTGGAAAGACTCCCGGTTGGATTTTACCGACACCCTGGAACAACGCCTTGTCGCCGCTGCCTGCATGCACTCAGAGTCACGACACGTGGCATTGCTCAGTCCGACGCCACCTGGGTATGCACTTAAAAAAATCGCTAAACGCTACTCCCGCAAGCTAGTGCATGTTCCTTTGTCCCATTTTTCAGACAGCGCCGTGCAGCAATTGAGGATCTTCCATGTGCTCAATGGCAAGCACGTACGAAGCTACGCGGCGGATTTCATTCGCAAATCGTAAAGAGCCTCAGTGCCGCTTAGTACTTGAAGAAACCTTGACCTGTTTTAATACCCAGGTGTCCGGCATCGACCAGCGGTTGGATTCTTGCGATCAACGGAGACCAGACCTGATCGCCTTCGACAAACCTTGCATTGGACATGGTCTGAAGCATCAGGTCTAAACCAATTTGATCCATGATCCCAAAAGGACCTGTGGGCATGCCGGTGGCTTTGGTCCAAGCTAGATCGATTTGGGCCGGATCGCTGATACCCCGATCGAGCAGTTCGAGTGCCGATCGCAAAACAGATTTGAGCATCGCGTTAAAGATGTAGCCGCTGTTCTCGACGGTTTGAACGATAGGAGTTTGACCGATCTTCTTTGCAAGTCGGCTGAGTCGATCGAGGGTCTCTTGGGATGTCTGTGGTGCTGCCGCGACATCGACGACCGTGGCTTTCCAAATCGGCACATGGAAATGGAAGTGGGCGTAACGTTCGGGGGATTGAACATGTCGCGAGAAGGTCGATGGAACAAAATACGAGCTGTTCGAAGCGAGGATCGTCTCGGATGAAAAGGTCTCCGAGAGTTCTTTGAGGACTCGGCGTTTGAGGGCCGCTTGCTCAGGCACACTTTCGAGAACAAGTTCGATCGTTCCGGGGGGAGGAGGGCTTTGAACAAGTCGATCGAGCTCTAGTAGCTCTAGGTTCGAGGTGATCTCTTGAGCTGAGGACTTGGGCCAGTAACCTTCGGAGGCAAAGGGTTCTAAGCTTTTGAGGATCCATTCTCTGGAGGCTTCGAGGGCGGGTTTGTGGGGGTCACACAGCAACACCCGCAGTCCAAAGGCGAGCATTTGGCCGGCGATTTGACGGCCCGTCCAGCCGGCTCCGACAATGACGACAGTTTCGGTAGATTGCATGAGGTTTTATGGATTTTGGGTCGGATTGGAGCCGAAGGATGCGATTTACGATTGACTAGGCCGGTAGAAACGCTGTAATTCTGTCCGCAAAGAGGCGGTAAGTAAGGGGTTAGAGCAACTCCGACCGACCGATTTTACAAACCTTGCGAAATCTTATCAGTGCCGAAGGCTCGCGTCGTGGCGGGCCTGTGTAGGTTCTCGGTTTTGCCGCCGAAGACTTTCATGGCAGGATTTCGCCCAACCTACCTGGGGTTCGACCGGGCTTTTCTTCGTTCGAAGAGGGGTCATGTCGAGGTTCCATGGATTAAGGAGTCGAGCGTGGCAAACGAGCTAGTTAGTAAGTTGATTGAGGCTGGGGCACACTTTGGTCACCGAGTGAGTCGGTGGAATCCCAAAATGGCTCCTTATATCTATGGTCGCAAGAACCTCATTCACATCATCGATATTCGCGAAACGCTTCGCGGGATGTTGAGAGCCAAGAAGTACTTGAGCCAAGTTGCTCAGGGTGGTTCCTTGGTTCTCTTTGTCGGCACCAAGCGTCAAGCTTCCGAAGTGATCCAACGAGAGGCGACCCGATGCGGTATGCCATTTGTCTCCGAGCGTTGGCTCGGTGGTTGCCTAACCAACTTCCGTACGATCCGCGATCGGATGGGCCGTCTGGAAGAACTCGAGACGATCATGAACAGCGAACAGATCAACGGTTACTCCAAGAAGATGCAATCTGCCCTGAACCGAGAGTACCGCAAAATCTATCGAAACCTAAACGGTATTCGAACCCTGAACCGGATCCCAGAGTGCCTTGTCATCATTGATCCGAAGAAAGAAAAGAATGCGATTCGAGAAGCAAAGGCTTTGGGGATCACAACCGTCGCTTTGATCGATACCGATTGCGATCCATCCCAAGTCGACTTGGTCATCCCAGGCAACGACGACGGGATTCGTTCGATCGACTTGATCGTCAAGCAATTGGCAGACGCGGTCTTGGCCGGCAAGTCTGATAATCCAGAGTTGATGAAGACCGTTCCGCAAGCAGCACCGGTTTCGGCAGCTAAGGATGCCGTCTCGGAGATGGCTGCTCTTGCTGAAAAAGAAGCTTTGAACTAACGCATTCAAACCATCCATTGATTGGAGAAATCATTCAAATGTCTAACATTTCCGCGACGGCTGTAGCAGATCTCCGCAAGCAAACGGGTGCAGGGTTGATGGACTGCAAAAAAGCTCTTCAAGAGTCCAACGGGGACTACGAAGGCGCTTTGGAGTATCTTCGCAAGAAGGGACAGAAGGTTGCTGAGAAGGTCGCCGATAGGGATACGACCGAAGGCTGCGTCGTAACGATCCTCAGCGATGACAAAACCCATGGCGTTGTGCTTGCCTTGTGCTGCCAAACCGACTTTGTTGCCAAGAACGAAGGCTTCACTGGACTCGCAAACCAAATCGGTAAGTTGGCTTTCGATCATCAAGTCGAAAACGTCGAGCAACTCAATGCTCTATCGATCGACGGGATGACCGTGGCCGAGAAGCTCGTCGAGCAAACCGGTAAGATCGGCGAGAAGATCGTTGTTTCCGAGCTCCATCGGCTCAAGGGCGATCGGCTAGCAAGCTACATCCATGCCGGTAGCAAGATCGGTGTACTTCTGTCGTTCAAAGATGGGGGCAAGCCAGGTGCAGACGACTTCTTCCGAGGAGTTGCCATGCACATTGCAGCGATGAAACCATCGATTCTCCACTACTCCGAGTTCGATTCGGCTTTCGTTGCCAACGAGACTGAGTCGATGGCCAATCGGATCAAGACCGAGAATGAGGACTTGGCTCGTTTGGGAAAACCGCTCAAGACGGTACCTCAGTATGTCAGTCGGTTGCAGTTGACCCCAGAGGTCATGAAGGCCGCTGAAGACGCGATCAAAGAGGTTTTGAAGGCCGAAGGCAAGCCTGAGAAGATTTGGGACAAGATTGTTCCTGGCAAGTTGGATCGGTTTGTCGCCGACAACACGCTTTTGGATCAAGACCGCTGCTTGCTCAATCAATTCTATGTGCTTGATGAGACCAAGACCGTTGAGGCAGCCGTGAAGGCCTTTGCCGATACGGCCGCCATCGTCGCCTTCCGACGCGTAGCCATTGGCTAATTCAGCGCTGCGATTGAGACGCAAAATTGCCAACACACGAATGGTCCCAGGGAGTGAATTCCCTGGGATTTTTCGTTTCAAGACGCCCAATCTATGGTTTTCGTTACCGGGATCCTCATTCTTTTTCGAATTCCGCGGTGAATTTGAGTACAATTCCAAGCGAAATTCGCTCCAACAAATAGCCAATGCGAGTCGTTAGGCCCCGATCGTGGCGAAATTGAAAGGGACATCCATACCCATGCAAGCCTCAAGTTATCCAAAATCGTTTCTTGCTTTTCCCGTGCTTTTGCTCCTGATGGGCCTCGCGACGGGATCACTCTTGGCTCAAGACGAAGCCACTGGGTCCAAGACTCCCCGCCGCGCGACGATCCCTCCGCAAACCGAGAAGATAGACAAAGCGATTGAGGCAGGTTGGTCCGATGCGGGAATCCGACCATCACCGCTTGAGGAAGAACTCAAGTGGTGCAGAAGGGTGTATTTGGATGTCATCGGGCGGATCCCAAGTTTCGACGAGATGTCTGTCTTCATGAAAGACAAAACACCGGATCGAAAGTTGAATCTCGTTCGAAAACTTTTAGAGGACGATCAGTACACCGAAGAATACGCCAATCACTGGTCAACGATCTGGACGAACATTCTTATCGGCCGAAATGGCGGTATGGAAGAGCGGTCACTGACGAATCGCCAAGGGATGCAAAAATACCTGCGTGATTGTTTTGCGAACAATAAGCCCTACAACACGATGGTTCATGAACTCGTTACCGCCACCGGATCGACGAAGCCAGGTACGGAGAACTTCAACGGAGCAGCAAATTTCTTGGCCATGAAGGTCAACGAAGAGAATGCAGTTCAAGGTACTGCTGCTGTTTCAAAGATTTTCTTAGGCTTGCAAGTTCAGTGCACTCAGTGCCACAATCACCCATTCAATCAGTGGAAGCAACAAAAGTTTTGGGAGTTCAATGCTTTCTTTCGCCAAACCCGCGCATTGCGTCGGTTTGTCAAAGGCACAAACGACATCGATCACATCGAGCTTGTCAACGAGGACTTCGCTGGAGAGGGTTCGCATCCAGAAAAAGCAGAGATCTACTACGCACTTAGAAACGGCGTGACCAAGGTCGCTTATCCGGTGTTTGTCGATGGCACAGCGATTGGAAAGAGTGGTTATGTCTCGGAAGTGAATCGCCGAAATGAGCTTGGCAATCTGATGATGGAGAGCGATTTCCTCGACAAGACCATTGTCAATCGAATGTGGGCACACTTCTTGGGCTATGGATTTACCAAGCCGATCGATGACCTCGGGCCGCACAATCCCGTTGTAAGCATCGATTTGTTCGAATCGTTGGCCAAGGACTTCCGCGAGAACAGTTACGATCTAAAGCAGTTGATTGTCTGGATCACACTATCGAAACCTTATGCGTTGTCTTCGAGGATGACCAAGGACAACGAGTCGGACGATCCTTCGATGGGTGAGTTGCCCAAGTTCAGTCACTTTTACACTCGGCAGATGACTGCCGAGCAGCTCTACTCCTCGTTGGCGGTGGCCACTCAGGCCAATCGCAAAGGGAATTTGGAAGAGCAACAGCGAAGGCGCGAGGAGTGGATGCGTCAGTTCATTGTCGCCTTTGGAACCGACGAGGGGGATGAGACGACGACGTTCAACGGTTCGATCCCTCAAGGCTTGATGATGTTCAACGGCGAATTGATCCGCGCTGCGATTTCTTTAGAGCCAGGTACTTGGCTCAATCAGCTAAGCACAGGGAAGGGAACACCGCAGGAGAAGGTCCAGTTCTTGTTCATTGCGGGACTTGGGCGTAAGCCGCGGCCAGAGGAGTTGGCCGTTGCGACTCAGATCTTGGTTGCTCGCAAAGGGGAAGTCGGGGGGATGCTCCAGGACATGTGGTGGGCGATCCTCAACAGCAACGAGTTTATTTTCAATCACTAATCCAAACTGCTCATTGGGCCACTAACCAATTCTTTTCAAAAGGGTGTACAGCTATGTGGAATCGATTTTCAACTCCCAACGGGATGTCCCGTCGCCACTTTATGTCACACATGGCCGGTGCAAGCGCCATGTTGGGGACTTCGCTCTCTTTAGGTCACTCGCTGCGTGTGCATGCAGATACGCTTAAGAAGAATCGCAAATCCTGTATTTTGCTATGGATGGGTGGTGGTCCGTCGACCATGGACATTTGGGATCTCAAACCAGGAACGGACAACGGCGGTCCATTCAAGGCGATTAGCACCTCTGGGGATGTCCAAATCAGTGAGCACATGCCTTTGATGGCTCAGCAGATGCACAATATGGCGATTGTCCGATCGATGAGTACTCGCGAAGCCGATCACAATCGCGGTCGCTACTACATGCATACTGGTTATGTACCCGACGCGAACGTCGATTATCCAAGCTACGGCGCGGTCATGGCCCACGAATTGATCTCGCAAAGATCTGACTTGGAGATTCCTCCGTTTGTGGCCGTCGGCGGTGCGAGCGAAGGCCCTGGATTCCTGGGGATGTCTTGGGCACCCTTCAATGTCACGAGCAACGGTCGCGTTCGAAACCTTGAGATGAGTGTCGATTCGGATCGGCTCAACCAACGACGAATCGCATTGGAAACCATCGAGAATTCTTTCATCAGCCAAAATCGAGGTGGAGTGCTTGAGGATCACCGCAAGGTGCTCGGCAAAACCTTTGATCTGCTAACTAGCAAGCAGATGGAGGCCTTCCAAGTCGATAAAGAGCCAACGGATGTCAAAGAGCGTTACGGTACGAATGGCTTTGGCCAAGGATGCTTGCTAGCTCGTCGGCTCGTCGAAGCCGGTGTCGTGTTTGTCGAAGTCGACCTTGGGGGTTGGGATAACCACCAAAACATTTTCCGAACCCTGGAAAATGACCGTTTGCCCGTTTTAGACAAAGCCATGGCGGCCCTTACCTCGGATCTGCAAGAACGAGGACTTCTCGAAGACACCTGCATCGTTTGGATGGGTGAGTTTAGCCGAACCCCACGTATCAACGGGGATGCTGGTCGAGACCACTGGGCGAGGGCTTGGAGCGTGGTCGTCGGTGGAGGTGGAATCAAGGGTGGCCAAGCCATCGGAGCGACCAACGAAGACGGAACCGAGGTAGTCGGAGAACCCTACTCCTCAGAGGACGTGATGGCCTCGGTTTGCCATGCACTTGGAATTTCTCTTGAGACGACCTTTACCAGTCGAAATGGTCGTCCAATGAAGATCGCCAACAGCGGAAAACTCATCAAGGGACTTTTCGCTTAGTGTGCCCGACGAGCTGAACCCACCCAATGAACCTTGGGATCCCGAGAAGCTCATCACAGGGCATTACCTCGGGGTCTGGAGGTATTTGCGAGCCATCGGATGCCCGATCCATTTGGCGGACGATCTTGCACAAGAAACCTTTGTGGCAGTTCTCAGGAAACCATTCCAGCAGACGAGCGAACATTCCACTGCGGCGTACCTTCGCCGAGTCGCATTTCACTTGTTGCTCGAATACAAAAGAAAATTCGGCTCTGTCGGCCTGACCGACCAAGCCGAATTGCTGGATCAGTACTGGACCCGTTGGGCAGGTGCTGATGCCTCCGGAGATCGGATGATCGATGTATTGAAAGAGTGTTTTCAGAGGCTTTCGGCTCGAGCCCAAAAGTCACTGAGAATGCGATTCGAGGATCAAGCGACCCGCGAGCGTATTGCTGCGGAATTGCAGATCACCGAAAACGGTGTCAAGAATTTGCAACAGAGGGCTAAAGCTCAATTAAGGCAATGCCTCGAAGAAAAATTAGGAACGCAAGACCGATAGCAACATGAGTCGATTCCCTAGCGAACATTCAGATGCCTCAGAAGGCCCCCTGTCAGAACTTGGGGCCGTCGATAGGTTTATCGATCTTTCGCTCTCCGAATGGCTCGGTGGGTCTGAGCCAACGACCAGCAACGCCAGTTTGCCCGAATTGATTTCCAGACGCTCGCAGCAGTCTGTTTTTTCCAACGCTCAACTCGATCGAGCTCTTGATGATGCCCGTTTGGATATCGAGCAAATAGCCCGAAGCAAGGTTACTCGACCGACGCGACGCAGTAGCAACTGGATTACCTTTGCGACCATCGCAGCCTCACTGGCAATATGTTCTCTAATCGGTTGGTGGAATCTGGTAGCAACAAACCAACAGTTCGCAAAGGATTCGAAACGACTCTCAAGTGAAGTTCAAGGGATTGATGATCCTGGCAAACCGTCAACGGCCGATCTTCAAGCAAACGCCAGCGATTTAACCGTTGAAAATGGACAGCAGCGAAAGCCAGCAACGGCAACGATCGAGGATTCTGAAGCATCGAGCGACGCTAAGCCCAACCGCATGGCGGTCAATGAGCGATCCGAGTCCAACGACAAACCAGCGATCGTGGAGAAGTCGGCACCTTCGACTCCCAGCGATTCCATCGCAAGCAAGCCGGAGACTTCGAAACTCGAACTAGGTGGCCCTAGCGATCGAGAAGTCATCTCGGTAATCGACTCTCAATTCCAGCAGATTTGGAAGCAACTCGGTTTGCTCGACGCGAGCACCAAGCAAAGGCCGCTTACAGCCGAGAGAACAGCAAGGTTGCTATTGAATCGCGCTCCGACAAACGCCGAATTAGAAGCGATACGCCGAGAGACCACTTCGAGCCATAAGTTGGCTGTTGAAAAGGGACAATCCGGTACTATCGAAAATTGGATTCTGAGCGATGAGTTCAATCGAATCTGGGCCGATCGAATGGCTCAATTTTATATCGGGCAGCGATGGTCAACCGGCGAGTCCTACAACCTATTTCGCGATTGGATCGAAGAACAAATTCGTCGTGACATTCCGATTGTGGAGATCCAGCGACAACTTTTACTCGGACTATTCAAACCAGATCACCCAGCCTATTTCCTAGCTGATCAGTGGGTCGAAGCATCGAAGTTATCTAGCGGTACGAGCGCCCGTTGGGTAGGACTCTCCGAGGCCCAATCTTCAAGACTCAAAGGTCTGTCGCGTCTGTTTTTAAATGCGACAGGAAACGTGTCCATCGGTTGCACTCAGTGCCATGGCATGCAAGAGGATCAATCGCCCAACTGGCTCGCTGGGGCAAGCGCGGTCGGTTTTGATTCAATCGCCGCTTTGATGGTTCAAGCATCCGAGCCTAGTCGTTCTGAATTGTTCACCAAAGAGCAAGATGACCGCATCAGTAAGATCCCGAGTCGATTGCCTGACGGCAAGCGAGCGGGTAATGAACTGTCTACGGACCAAGTCATCGGTCGGTGGGTAGAGCAGGGGAGTGATGCTCAGAGCGGGTTGATCAATTCGATTTGGAGAGATTTTTTTGGTCAAGTGCTGCATTCAAAGCTTGGGCTTGATTCAGGCGTAGCAACGGAAGATCGAAAAGATCTTATGGAGTATCTTGGAAAACAAATCTTGGACCGTCGAGCAGGAGTTCGGCAGATCGTCTACTGGATGGTCATGTCCGAGCCGGCACGCTGCGGACAGGAGGCTCCAAGTTTCTCGCAATACATGGCAATGGATTCGAAGAATCTTCAAGAGTACGCGATGCGGCTTGGGGTTTTGAACACTGTTGCGATCGAACCATTCGGATCGCAAGAGTCCTTGAACAAATCGATCGATACCTTTGCGTCTAAGCTCTTCCCGGAGCAGCCCGATTGGTTGGAGCGTTCCCTGTTGGCCCAACCGGTAAGCCAACTGGGAACTCCATCCGAGTCGGCCAAAGGCCCTGCGAATCGGGCCTTAAGCGATACGGAGTCAGCGTTGGACCTACGTTTTTTGAGAGCAGATTTGCAGTACCGTTTTGCAGGTCAACAACTCAGAGAATTAGCCCAGATGCTCTCCGAAAGCAAGCTATCCGATGAGCAGATCGTCGAGCATTCGTACTTGATATCCAAGCATCGATTTCCAAGCGATCAGGAACTCAAGGCATGGAAGGCAAGTTCGTGGTCGAAAAGCGAGCGAAGCTCTTCGGTTTTAAGACTGATTGTCGGAATCGACAACCTAGCTCCCTAGGTGGTTGGAGGCTAGAGATTGTCGGTTACCTTTGTCCCTTGGGGCCACCAACAAAACGGGTGGAACCTTCTTCGAGTAAGTCCTCTTGGCTAGTTGGAGATTGGACCGCTGCTCGGAACCGATGCACTCCATTCTTAGAGGCTTGGCAGATTACCTTCAAGGTGACGGTCTGTTTTGCCGGAACTTGGGCGAGTTCCTCAAAGAGTGCTTGGCCAGGGACGATTCGTCCTGGATGTCCTTCGATTCTTAGCGGTTCAATCCCCTCGGAGAATTGAGCCAAAACCCGAACGTTTTCGGCCGCCTTTGCCCCCCGATTGACCACATGGATCTCGTAGACCACAGGAGTGCCGACCGGAGCAGGAGCCTGAGGCTCGACGACGCTTAGTTCCAAATCCGCGATGGCTTCTACGGTGGTGCTGATTTTCGTTTGAAGATTCACTTCACCATTGGATTGCGATTGGAACAAAAGCGTTTGACTCCCTTCCAGAACCATGTCGCAGCGCAAGGGTAGCTTGAACTCGGAGTTTGGCTTAAGAGCTTGGATCGACCATCGGACTTGATTACCAACTTTTGAGACCCCTTGTGGTAATTCAAGGATCTCGATTCCCGGCGGAACATCAATCGTGCAATCGAGATTTGTGGCAAGGACACCGCCGGTGTTTTGGATCACCAATTCGTAGTCGGCTTGAGTACCTTGAATGAACTCTTCGGGGCCGTGCCAAGTTGCCGTCAACTCAAGCTCCTGAACTTGAACATCGACTCGCTGACGTTGTTGAAGTTTGCCTGTTTGGTCTTTGGCGGTTGCAACAATTGGAAACAAGCCAGGTTGCTCGAAGGTAAGTTCGATATCGACGATCTTTTCTGCGCCAGCAGGGATATCTCCCAAGTTGGATTCGTACTGTGAGGTGGTTTCGGTTTGCAACGACAGGTTCAGATCCGATAGATTCGCATTCCCAGAGTTTTTGACTCGAACGCGATACTTTTGAGGCACACCGGCTTGGACATCGACCGGTCCGCTCAGATCGAGTTCCAGTTTGGGTTGTTGCACCTTGATGTTCATTTGCGTGGGGCTCGGGGCGACTGACCATTCGAGATGAATGGCAAACTGTTCTGCTTCGAGCACCTCGATTTGCATTTCGAGCGATTTCGAATCGTTTGCAGCCAAGGATTCCAATTCCCATAGAACGCTCACGTCTTGAGGGGTTTGATCCACTTCGTAAGCACCAACCATAGACTTAATACCATCGATGGTGACGCCCTTGGGTGTCGAAGCTCGGATGATCAAACCTTGGAGTTCGGATTCACCCTCGTTCGTTGCGTGGATGGTGTAAGTGGTTTTCTTACCGACTTCGATGGATTGAGGGCCATCGACTCTCAATCGCAGTTGGGGAACTCGCACGTCCAGTGGAGCGCTTTGTTTCGATAAGCTACGAGCAGATGCATTGATTGCTGGAACGCCAGAAGATGGTTTCTTTGGCACAGGGGATATATCGATGCTTGGAAGTTCGCTCGATGGAAGATCCAACGTTGGCTTGGCCTCTATGGCAGGGGCAGTGGTCTTCTTTTGTTCAATCGTAGGACTGCGACGACTTGTGTTCTTTGAATCGATCGAGGTAGGGCTTGGGGCCGCTTCGTAAACACGAAGTTCTTTACGAGACGAGGAGTCGATGGGCGAGGCCAGTTGCGGTGGTTCTTGAGTTGGCTGGTCTGCTTTGCTAGAGGGTAGGGGGGGGACCACTGAAGTCCCTGCGTTTGATCTTTGGGGTGTCGGAGCAAGAGCTTCGCTGCGGCGTGCTACACCGCTTCCGATCGCATCGTTTTGAGCTTGCAGAGACCTTCTTGGTTGAATGGCACTGGGAAGATCAATCGGGTCTTGGATGCTTGATTTTGGTTCGCTGGTTCGACTTGACCAGGGAAAGTTAAAGGGCTGCAAGGGAACCCGCATCGAACCGCTCCAACGGCGATCTTTGTTGGCATCGTTGGGATCCGGTAGGGAATCTTTGAGCGAGGTGTCTTTCGGTTTCGCGGTTGTGCCTCGAAGCCGGCTTAGGAGGCCTTGGTTGCCCTCGCGATTGCTTCGATTGGCCAAGGGGCCTGCAGCGTCGTCTTGGGCAAATGCATGCGAACTCGGTACCAAGCAAGCGGCCAGGAGTATCAGGCTTAGCCGCTGGCTGAAGGTGAAGATAGCAAAGTGGATTGCTTGGTAGGGCTTTTCAAATCGACTTGCCATTTTTGCTGTTTGATCGGTTTGGACACAGGGTAGGCATCTGGAGCGCTGTCGATCGGATCGGCTTGGAGAGAGTTGGAAAATGAGTGGATTTGGAAAGATTTGCGGGATTCGGGGAGTTTGCCGGGGGTGTTCAATAATGCAACAAATCCCAGAGCGTTTTTCTGGATGTGGGCCGAACTGGGAACAATCGACTCGCTGGAACCAACGAAAAAGGCTCTTTTTACTGAAAAAACCTTCTTTCCTCGGATTGGCATGGTGTTTGCTTGGAATGGGAATTCGTGGAAACCTGCTCGTGCAAGTTCGCCTAGAAGGGTCGATTGATACCATCGGGTGATTCTTTCGCGGCTAGCCCTTTTTTAATGGCAACATCAAGGGGGCTTAAATACGATGAAACAAAGTGTGTATCGTTAGGTTTTCGGTAAACCTCTTTTCCTACCAATCGAGTTGTTTGGAGCGAGTCGCTATGCGGATGCAACGTCCTATGTGGAGTAATCGGGCAAGGCTGCCGGAAGTGGCAGTCGGTTTTGCTTTAGCTTTTGGACTGCCGGTGGCCTCGAACTTGGCTCATGCAATTGACAGCCAGGGGGTTACGCAAGCTTTGAGCAAGGCGAGTCGATTGGCGACCTATCAGAGCGAGGGCAAGACGCTTTTTGCGTTGAGTCTTTTGTCTGGCCAAGTTGCCGAGTCGAAGGTCGCGCCAAAGGTGGCGGTCATCGTCGACACGTCGGCATCTCAAAACGGTGTGTATCGACGCGAGTCGCTCGAAATCGCTCGATCGTTTATCGAGTCTTTGCCAGAAAGATCTGTCGTATCGCTGTTGGCCTGCGACGTCGAGTCGGAGGTTTATCTCGGTCGAGCCAAATCCAATTCGTCGGAGGTTGATTCGGCTTTTGCAAAACTTCAATCGCGTGTTCCATTGGGAACATCGGATATTGCCACAGCGGTTCGCTCGGCAATTAAGTCGCTTGGTGATCAAGGCGAAAAGACAGTTGTTTACATTGGAGATGGGATCCATTCGACCAATCTGCTCAACACTTCTGAGTTTGATTCGTTGGTCGGCGAACTGGTAGCCGCACGATGCTCCGTTAATTCTCTGGCGATAGGTCCAAAGATCGATTGCGAATTCTTGGCGACGTTGGCAAACCACACGGGTGGTCGCGTTTTGGTTCGCAGTAACATTCAAGGTGTAACACTGCAGCAAGTCGCTGGTGAGCTATCGAAGATCGCTTGCTTGCCGGTGTTCTGGCCCAAGGAAGCAAGTTGGCCTGTTGGAATCGCGACAAGGTATCCCGAGCGGATTCCTCCAATCCGAGGAGATCGTGACTCGATTCTCATCGGGGTCATGTCAGCAAAGAGCCTTAACGGTACTTTGCGTATCGATGGAGAGATTGCAGGACAGAGTAAGACATTGCAGTGGGATTTGGTCTCAGAAGCATCCAATCCTGACCTTGGGTTCCTCGGTGCGTTGATCAACAAAGCGAGTAGCAATGCAGGGGTTCTGTTGCCGACTGCAGGTTCCGAAGCGCTCCGGGATGTTGGTGAGTTGCTCAATGGCTCGTCGGACGTTTTGGTCAAGGATGCAAAATTCGCATTGCACGTAGGAGACATCGCCGCTGCCAAGGTGATTGCCAAAGAGGCCTTGGATCGCTCTCCGAACAACTTGGAAGCCAAGACGATTCTCGAGGCAGCTCAAATCGATGGATCCAAGAAGGCAATGCCCGTCATGAAAGACGAAGCCAAGGGGGGTGGAGTCCAAGCACCGACGAAGGGTCCGGGCTCGAAGGCGATCAAGTTTGTGTCGGCTCAAATCCAGCCCCCATCGGATGATCCGTTTGGTGATCCGGCTCCAAGCAATCCCGCACCGGGAGCTGGTCAAGATCCGTTCGGGGATACTCCAACGGAACCCGCCAATCCATTGCCACCGAGCAATCCAGTACCTCCGAGCACCCCTGCAGGATCGCTTCCGACTCAAGATCCATTGATGCCCTTGGGTGGTGCCTCCGGCGCTCCGATCGGCTCGGATCCTTACAGTGAACTTTCCAACGCAGGGGACTTGCTCAACCAAGACACCGAAATGCGTCGGGTTGCGGCACAAGCTCTCGAGCGTCAAGTCATGACCGAGCTGAGCCGTGCTCGAACTTCCGATAATCCTTCCGGATCCAAGGGCGACTTGAAGCTGCTGCTCGATCAGATTCGTCGTTCGCCGGATTTGGATCCTGCTAGCCGCGTACAACTCGAGTCGAGGCTTGGTGCAGGTATTCAAGCAACGGCCCGTGCCGAAGCAGACCTGCGAGAACGAATTGCAAGAACCGAGGCAGTTCAATCGGCTGCTTCTGCGTCTCGTCGATTGCTCGCAGATCGTGATCGTCGTGAAGCGACCATTCAGCAACTCGTACAACGATTTGACTCGCTCATCGAGCAGCAGCTTTACTCGGCTGCCAACAACGAGATCGCTCCACAGATCCACGAATTAGCCCACAATTCGGTGATCGATAAGGTCGTGAATTACGAATCGAGTTCGCTGGCGAATTATCGCTTGATCATGGATGTAATCAATCAACGCAATCGTGCATTTGTCGATGCGTTGTATTTGGCAGAGCAATCGCTGATTCCGTTTGTTGACGAACCACCAGTTCGATATCCGCCAGCGGATGTTTGGCAAGCACTCAGCGCTCGGCGTATTGAAAGATACGGAACGATTGATCTCTCAGGTGGTAACGAAACCGAACGAAAGATCTTTAGGGCTTTGCGCGAGCGTGAAGAAGCCAACTTTAACAACATGCCACTGAGTTCGGTCATGCAGACATTGGCCGATCGATACAACATTCCTATTGTGATCGATCAAAAGGCTCTTGAAGAAGAGTCCGTAACACCCGAAGACCCCGTCTCGCTAAACGTTCCAGAGATTTCGCTTCGATCGGCTCTGAAACTGATCCTCGAACCACTGAACCTTACTTACGTGATCCAAGACGAAGTCATGAAGATCACCAACAAGAAGAACTCCGCAAACGTCGTTCGAGTCTATCCCGTCGGCGACCTTGTTGTGCCCGTCATGAGTGGCATGATGGGTGGTGGCATGGGCGGCATGGGCGGAGGCATGGGCGGCATGGGTGGTATGGGCGGCGGTATGGGCGGTATGGGCGGCGGCATGGGCGGCATGGGTGGAATGGGCGGCATGGGCGGCATGGGCGGCGGCATGGGAGGCATGGGTGGTGGCATGATGGCCGTTACCGATGAGCCGACCAAGTCCGCAACCATCGATGCAACTGCTTGCGTCCAAAAACTTATTGCGACCGAAGGCAACGAGCGTGCAGACGCAGAAGCCCAACTTGCTAAATGGGTCAAAGACAAATTGGCTCAGGGTGCGAAGTCAACCGACGCGAAGGATGACGCTCACGCCAAGGTGGTTTTCCAAGAAGTTGTCGATCAGCTTAACGAAGTATTCCGCGAAACGCTTCCAGCTCCTTGGATGTATGAAGCTCTTAGTATCGCGATGCAAGGAAGCGGTCACTCGGCGAAAGACATCCGACGAGTGCTCCTTTCGAGCGTCGACTTTGGGGCCGATACATCATCGGCCATGAAGATCGCTCAGTACCTTGAGAGCCAAGGCATGAAGCGAGAGGCGTTGGCTATCTATCGCGATGTGCATCGTGCTGCTCCCAGTGAAAAATTACCTTTGGACGCTGGGCTTAGGTTAAGTCTGGAGCTTGAAGATCGTGACGCAATCGTATGGGCATCAACCGGTGTTCTTAGCCAAGCATGGTCAGATGATCATCTTCCTCTGATCGAACGAGCACTACTTGCTGCCAAGGCTGCTTACTTGAGGCTTGATAACGAAGGTCGCAAGATGGAAGCCTACGCGCTTGAGCAAACGATGAAGAAGGCTAGAACAAGGGATTTAGTCGTTCGGGTTACTTGGACTGGCAATGCCGATATCGACTTGGTTGTCGAAGAACCAGCCGGAACGATTTGTAGCTCGAGCAATCCTCGAACAATCGCTGGCGGAGCGCTCTTAGGTGACGGTTCGTCGATGGATAAGCCGAGCAAAGATGGCTTCTCTGAAACCTATGCATGTGCTCAAGGCTACGCGGGCCAATACAAAATATCGGTACGCAAGGTCTGGGGCGAGATCGCTGGCGGCAAGGTGACCGTGAACTTGGTAACCGACTACGGGACTCCCGAGCAGAAGGTTGTCAGTCAGCAGATTCCTTTGGACAAAGAAGCCATTTACACAGCTGAGGTGAAGACTGGCCACCGCGTTGAACCAATAGCACAAGTGCAGTTTGCGAAGGTTCAGGCTGAGAAGGCTTTCGCTGGCCAAGCGGTCTTGGCGCAAGTCGCACCTGGCGCTGGCAATGCGAATGATGCAGATGCAAACAACGCGAATGCAAACATCGACCAAAACTGGGCTTACTTGGCCATGCTCAACCGCTATGCAGCTGGACTCAGTGGTTCTGGAAATGGACTTGGAGGCATTGGTGGTCCAGGAGGGCTTGGAAACAACGGTTCGGGTGGTTTCAACGGTCGTATACCTGGGTTCATGCGAGGTGGCGGAGTTGGATACATGCCAATTGTTGTACCGATTCCATCGGGAACCATGCTGATGGCCAATGCGGTTGTCTCGGGAGACCGTCGTTACGTACGGGTCTTTAGCATGCCGATGTTCATGGGTGTTGACAGTTCGATCCCCAGCTTTGGTACCGGCATCGGAGGCGGCGGTGGAGGCGGTGGATTCGGTGGTGGTGGATTCGGTGGCGGTGGTGGTGGATTAGGCGGTGGCGGTGGTGGATTCGGTGGCGGAGGACCGTTCTAGCTAGATCAGCAGAAGTCCTTTCTTTGAACTGCAAAAATAGAAGGCTTGGAGTAGAGGATACCCCAAGCCTTCGTCGTTTTCATAACCTTCCGAGCAATTCGATCAACGAACGGCATCGCCGCAGTTCAAACAGCCTTTGAGTGCGACGAAACCCGATGGGATGCACGAACACCTTATCTGTACAAGACCGTGGCATACCAACCGTTGTGGCCACGGGCAACCCCGATTCCTACGGGAGTGCGCTGTCCCCAATAGCAGCAACGAGAGATTGCATGATCGGCCGATACAGTAGAAAAACCAACGCCTTCATAGCGACCCGTACCCATCGAACCTCCCACGTGCCGACATTGCCCTTGCGATGCTTGCTGCTGGGCTTTTTGCTTTGCGATGCAATGATCGCAAGCCTCTGCAGTATTGCTGCACGATAGCCACATACCAAAGAAACTCAAAATGAACGTCCATGCAAATTTTCGCATGATCAATCCTCCTTGTGAGTCGAGTAAACAAATCCATCCAAACAACTGCGAGCTACGTCGCAAAGCTTCCGGCGATATGGCACTTTCGTCAACCACCAAAAATTGTTCTCTCACCCCCCGTTGACAGACTTAAGTCCAATCGCAGAACGGGAATAAATACTCAATAATCGCCGATATTTAATAATCCTAAAGCTTTTCCCGTGCCCTTTTGATTTGATTTATGTTTGCATTTTAAACGTATTAGGACTAGACTCTCGGCTTCTCGCTCAATTTATTTACTCTCACAGGAGACCCATCTTGAAAAAGGGAACGAAGAATTCTTCTAGTACATCGCAAATCGTGCGCGATTTCGCTGCGAAAAATCCAACCATGCGCGCATCGGAAATCATTAAAGAATTGACCGCTCAAGGCCACAAGGTCTACCCAGCACTGGTCAGCCAAGCATTGCGAGGAGTACAAGGCGGTACCAAAAAGAGCACCGGTAAGAAGCGAGGACGCAAGCCAGGTACGAAGAACAAGGTGGCTGTGGTCAAGAATGATTCGGTTTATGGAAGCCTCAAAGCCGCCGCTGAATTGGTAAAAGCTAGTGGCTCGGCAGAAAACGCTATCCAGTCGATCCGTGAATTCCAAAAAATTGCTGCTTTGATCAACGGCTAATTGTAGAACATCCCCCCTGTTTAACCGCCCGAGGATGGGCATCTGCTATACTGAAAGCCAAGTTGCCGACGGGGTGACTTGGCTTTTTTGTTTGGGTGCTCTCACTTGACGTTTCTCCCTCCGCGTTTATCACTCTCATGTTTCCAATCACTTCGAGAAAAGCCATCCACAGCTCAATCGTAAAGATCGTTTTGGTAACCCTAACTCTCTTGGACTTGATTCTTATCTCCAGGAGCAGCGCGCAGGAGGCCGAAGCTTTTCGACCGGATCAAACATCTACCCCAGTTGCCGCACCCCAGGGTGCAATCGTACTGCTCGACGTCAAAGACCATCAATTCCTGAGCATGCGAGGCGAAGCCATCGATTGGAAACGGGAAGATCAAACTCTGGTCTCAACAAAAAGCGAAAACCGTGTTAATCACATCGTCTCCAAATGGCACTTTCAAGACGCAGACATCCACGTCGAGTTCATGGTCTCAGAGCTCGCCGAAGGTAACAGTGGTATCTATATCCACGGAAACTATGAACTGCAAATCTTCAACTCCTTCGGTAAAAAAGAAATCACCGAACATGATCAAGGTGCCTTGTATGGATTCTCAAAGCCCTTGGTCAACGCCTCGAAGAAACCCGGTGAATGGCAAGTCTACGACATTCGGTACCGAGCCCCTAGGCGCGATGAAAACGCCAAAATCACAAAACCCGGAAGCGTTACCGCATGGCTCAACGGCCAATTGGTTCAAGACAACACAACCTTCGAAGAACCTCGCTCGGTCTACCATCCCTTTCGTTATGGAACGACCGATTACTTAAAGAAAATATGGAAACAGCAATTGGCAACCTCCGTTGGACCCGTCTTCTTACAAGACCACGGAAGCCCTACACGATTCCGAAATGTTTGGATAAAACCCTTGGACGAAAAAGCCTTCCTCTATAAAAATTAGTCCTCGTCGTTCTTCAAAACAAACTCGCCTTACTCACCACTGCAGTTATCTTCCATGGCAAACAAGAACCGCGTCAATGTTGGACTCGTTGGGATCGGATTCATGGGTTGGATCCACTCCCTAGCATATCGCCGATCCGAAGTCGCTGATTTGGTGGCCTTCGCGACCAAAGATCCCAAAAAACAATCCGGTGATTGGCGAGGTATCCAAGGTAATTTCGGACCTCCAGGTGAGCTGATCTCCCTCGATGGACTCGATGTGGCCGATTCCCTCGAAGCCTTGGTAAAACTCCCCCACGTCGATTGCATCGACATCTGCCTGCCACCCCATCTACATGTCGATGCTGCTGTCTACGCCATGGAGCATGGCAAGGATGTGCTGATTGAGAAACCCGTCGCGCTGACGCTCGATGGCTGCAAACAGATCCAAGAAACCACCAGGAAAACGGGTCAATTGGCTTTGGTTGCCCACGTTCTGCCCTACATGGGCCCTTTTGCCTATGCAACCCAACTGGTTCGATCCGGAAAATACGGCGCACCGATCGGTGGCTATTTCAAGCGTGTGATCTCCGATCCGACTTGGATCCCAGACTTTTACCAAGCGGACAAAGTTGGTGGACCATTAGTCGATCTCCACGTCCATGACCTGCACTGGATCCAGCTTTTGTTCGGTAGGCCCAAGAGAACTCACGCCGTCGGCAGGATGCATGGTAGTGTCGCGAAATACGTCCATGTACTCTATGAGTTTGACTCTCCGGACATCGCTGTAAGCAGCTCCTCGGGTGTGATCGATGGTCCAGGTCGGCCCTTTACACACGCCTTCGAATTGCACCTCCAAGATGCCACCGTCCATTTCGAATTTGCCGCCCACAGCGATACGGCCGAATCCATGCCCTTGAAAGTCATCACACGCGATGGTCAAGTCCTTCGGCCTGAACTGCCAGCAGCCGATGATATCGATGCGTTCCAAGCAGAGATCGATGAAATGGCACACAGTGTTCTAAGTCGCACCGCCGCTCCAGGCTTGAGCCTCCAGCACGCTGCCGGGGCAGTCGAACTGGCCCTAGATATTCAATCGCAACTGGTTGCATCTCGCCGATAATGTCATGACCCAAGCCTTCTCACATCGTGCGATTCGAGGCTGGCTCTGCTCATTCGCACTCATTGCCACCTGGACAATCCTCTCGCTGTGTGATTGCCAGGCACAAGTCGAATCCGCAGCGGGTATCAAACGCTTTTCAAAAAACCAATGGACTATCCTAACCGATCTACCGATCGATCAGGAAATCGAGTCCTGGCCAAGTATTCTCGATCAGGCCCTGGCAACTTGGTGCCAAAAATGGTCGATCGATCCTGCGGTAGCTAAGTCATGGCCACTAACGATCCACTGCATAGGGGATCGAAAACTTTTCGAACAAGCTGGATTACTTGATCAGGTTCCCGCATTCGATGACGGTTTTCAGATGGCAGATCGGGTCTTTCTCGTTGAACAACCTTCCAACTACTATCGTCGCCATCTGCTTTTGCATGAGGCGAATCATTGGATCATGTACCGAGCATTCGGTGGTGGCGGGGCACCTTGGTTCATGGAAGGGATGGCCGAGCTCGAAGCGACCCATCGCTTGGATAAGAACATTTTAAGCCTAGCGATCATCCCCGATCGTCCTGAATCAGTACCACACTGGGGACGCTTTAAAAAGCTATCTGACTCCATGGCAACCAATGGCGTACCCAAGCTCAAGCGGATTATCTACTATGGTAACGAACGACAGGATCGTATGGATCGCTATTGCTGGAGTTGGGCCGCCTGCGTTTTTCTCCGCAATCATCCGCTGTATTGGCCATTTCTCGATCAATCCTCAACTCCTCCTTTAGACTACTCGTTAAAGCTTAGCAAGCAATTTGAAAAATCTCTCGCAGATCGCTGGGACGATGTCGAAAGGGATTGGAAACTCTTTGTCGACGAGTTTGGATTCGGTTATGAGCCCACCTCCGATTTGATTTCAATCGAGCAGTCGATTCGTAAAATCGAAACTTCCGAAGCTAGCCAACTGTCAATGCAACTCGATACCACCAAGGGTTGGCAGTTGCTCCATCTTCCGTTCAAACAAGGGCAGGGGGTTAACATCACTGCCCAAGGCATCTATGTCGTGCAAGTCAGAAACCAACAAGCCTGGGAGTCAACTCCCGAAGGTCTTACCTATCGATACCATCGCCATATACCGATGGGAAAGCTAATCGGTGGATTCCTCAGCGTCGATAACGACCAACCCTTGGACGTTTTCCCCGTCGGTAAGCGGCATGAATTTAAGGCTCCCTCCGACGGTTGGTTGCTCCTGCGAATCAACGAACCGGTCGGCGATCGCAGAGACAACTCTGGCGTGCTTACGGTTCAAGTGGATATCCAATAACAGGGGCATTCGAGTGAAAATTCGGGAAGGAACTCATCAGATAAAAACATTTCGGTTATTCAGGTAATTTTGTGGGTAGGAATGTATGTTATGCCTTTTCATTGCGATTAAGATTTCAACCACAAGTTGCCTTGAGGCCTGGAGGGCCGACACAACCTCTGCCGGGGTCGAAGGCCCCGGTTAAATGGCCCCTTTAACACGCTTCAGGCCCGGGGGGCCGGCACATTATGGATCGATCTCAACCGAGCGCCACCATTGGTATGTCAACCCTTCGGGCTTAGGAATCAACATTCATCGATAAAGTCAAATAGGCTATGAACTAAAATACCTGAGGTTTGTGTGTCAACGCTCTCATTTTTCATACTCAGCAAAGCGGTACTGGTTCTCGAAGCCCCGCCTAACAATCGACCACGTTGACGGCCAAACCTCCGAGCGAGGTCTCCTTGTACTTGGCTTGCATGTCTACCCCGGTTTGTCGCATCGTTTCAATCACACGATCCAGGGATACAAAATGCTTGCCGTCTCCGTAGAGAACCGCGAGCCTCGCCGCATTGATCGCTTTAGTAGCCCCCATCGTATTGCGTTCAATACAAGGAACCTGTACTAGCCCAGCGATCGGGTCACAGGTCAAGCCAAGATTGTGTTCCATCCCGATCTCAGCTGCGTTTTCGATCTGCTCGATCGTCCCACCCATGCAAGCCGCAAGACCGCCTGCTGCCATCGAACAAGCGACTCCGACTTCACCCTGACATCCCATCTCGGCCGCTGAGAGCGATGCATTGCGTTTGTAGAGCATGCCGATGGCCCCAGCGGTTTTCAAGAATCGATGGACCCCCTCTCGGTCGCTAATGGTCCGATCAAAGTCTGGGTGACCTGGGTCAGGCACCAAATAAACGTAATAGCCAAGCACCGCAGGAATCACCCCTGCAGCCCCATTGGTTGGAGCCGTCACCACCTGACCTCCCGCCGCATTCTCCTCGTTGACTGCCAAAGCAAACAAGCTGACCCAATCGAGCTGCTGAAGTGGATCTTTGAGTTTCTCCTGAGCATGTTGCAAAAGCCATTGGCTAGGAAGTAGTTGGGTACCTCCGGTGAGTTTTTGATAGATGCCAGGAGCACGTCTGCGAATATGAAGCGAGCCGGGCAAGATGCCTTCGCTCATGCAACCTCGATCGATGCAAGCGGCCATGACCGACCAGAGCCGATCGAGTTGCTCTGCCACTTGTTCTTCGCTCCGCAATACCAATTCATTGGCATCGATGATTTGGTCGATCCGCAACTTGCTGGCCCGGGCCATTTCGATCAGCTCTGCTGCAGTGGTGAATGGGTAAGGAGCAATGTCGCTCGAACCCTCGGTTTTACAAAGGGATTGCTTGAGATCAGCTAATCCCTGCTGGTCGTAGACAAACCCTCCGCCCGTCGAGTAATAACGCTTGGCAAAGACGACTTGGCCTTGAGTATCGATCACCGAAAACTGCATCGCATTGGGATGATCCGGTAGCGTTTCGTTGCGTAGCCAAATCAAATCACGCTTTTCATCGAAGGGGATCTCCAACTCTCCGGCGAGTTTGAGTTTCGAGTGCGCTCGGAGCGATTCGACGGTCTGCTTGAGCACTTGGACTTCGGTACAGTCAGGCAGGCAACCTGCTAGCCCACAAAAGATGGCCGTATCGGTCGCATGTCCGAGTCCGGTCAGAGCAAGCGATCCATAGAGTTCGACACGAACTCGATCCAAACGCTTGAGCACTTGAGGCTGTTTGAGCACCTCGCGAGCAAAACGGCAAGCGGCGATCATTGGCCCTACGGTATGGGAACTCGATGGGCCAACACCTATTTTGAACAACTCAAAGACACTGATCATACGCTTGCCTTCATTCGCCTTTTTGGGTTGCGGAATATCAGACGATATCAATCGGAGACTTACTCAACTGAAAACTCTTGATCTCGCCGCTATCAAAAGAAACACGCGCCATGCGTTTGGGTCCGAACCCATCGACCGACAGGACGCTTCCGAGTCCATAACGAGGATGCGAGATCCGAGTTCCACTTTCGAAATGATCGACAGGGGTTCCTGCCAGGGTGATCGACGCGCTGATACTCGAACCAGTCTTGAGGCCAGCGAAAGCCGCTTTTCTCTCGGGCATAGGCTCTTGGCAATACTCGTCGAACTCCTCTGGCGATGAAGACCGCTTGCCAGTCGATTTCGACTTGGCTTTCGACACGCCCGTATCGTACTGAACATCGAAATCCTGATCGACACCAACCTCTTGATTGACCTCCCAATCTCCCGAATCACCATAGTCTCCTGAGTCTTGATCAGCCCAGGAAAGATCGCGAGGATTGGCTCGGGTGTAATCGACCATCGTCATCTCTCCCCGAGGTAGTTCAATGAGGAACTGACTTGGGGCACCCAGACGACTTCCACCAAACCCTCTGGTCGATGCATTGGAGATCTGCAAGTTGCGTCTTGCTCGCGTGATGCCTACGAAGAACAATCGACGCTCCTCTTCGAGTTGCTTTAAGTCTTCCTTGCTACGAGCGTGAGGCAATACATCCTGTTCGACAGCAACGATAAAGACGTTGTCGAACTCAAGCCCCTTGGCCGAGTGAAGAGTCATCAGTGTCACTCGGTTCTCATCGGTGATGTTGTCCGTATCGCTCGCTAGGCTAATCTCTTCGAGGAACTGCTGAAGTCCTCCTCCCTCGCCAAGCAGGGCATCTTTGTCCTGAGCATCCGAAAGCAATTCACCCACGTTCTCTTTAACGCTTTCGTCTGGTGCCTCGGACTTTTTGCCCGCGAGGTACTCGATGTAATTGGTGGCTTCAAGCAGATGAGTGAGCATTGCAACAATCGACTCTCCCGAGAGTTGCACGAGTCGTTCATAGATGTTTAAGAAATCCCGAGCACCGCTTTGCGCTTTTTTGCTGAGCATCCCATGGTCGATCGCAGCACGAAGAGCCACAAGCATAGGAATGTCACGAGATCGAGCTAGCTCGGTCACACTCTGAATCGCTTTGTCCCCGAGCCCTCGCGGTGGCAAGTTCACCACACGCTTGAATGAAACATCGTCTTCCGGATTATTCACCAAGCGCAAATAAGCGATCAGGTCTCGGATTTCCTGACGCTGGTAAAAGCGAAAACCGCCGATGAGCTGGTACGTGATCCGGCGTCGCATGAGCGCTTGCTCGAAAAGACGCGAATGGGCGTTGGTTCGGTACAAGACCGCAAAGTCCTTGGGACTGGCCGTCTGCTCGATGATTTGCTTGGCGATCTGATCGGCAATGTGCTCGGCCTCATCTTTCGCAGATGCATAACTGCACAACCGGATCTTGGATCCATCCGAGCAGGTAGGAATCAGCATCTTGGCCTTGCGATGAATATTGCAAGAGATCAGTGTGTCGGCAGCCGAAAGGATCTGCGGGGTCGATCGATAGTTATCCTGCAGACGAACAATCGCAAGTTCGGGATAGTCCCTTTCGAAATTCAAGATATTGGCAATGTCCGCTCCTCGCCACCCGTAGATCGATTGATCCGGGTCGCCAGTAACATTGATATTCGGATGATCGATCGATAGCCCACGAACGATCAGGTACTGCGCCAAATTGGTGTCTTGGTACTCATCGACAAGCACATACCGGTGCTTGGCATCCAAGTCCACGCGGAGGTCTTCGTTGTTTCTGAGGATCGTCGCTGTGTGCATGAGCAAATCATCAAAGTCGACCGCGTTGTTGCTCAGCAAATACTTTTGGTAGATTGGGTATATCTTGCGAACAGCCACCTCGCTTGCATTCTTGGGCGGCTGTTGAAGCATCTCGGGGGTGATCGCCCGGTTCTTGAGATTGCCAATCGCTCGTGAGATATCGGCAAACTTTAAATGGCTAAGCGACACACCGCTGAGCGTGATCGCTTCTTCAAGCGCCTTTTTCGCGTCGTCGACATCAAAGATCGTGTAGTTGTCTTTCAATCCGACAAGATTGCCGTAGTATCGAAGAAAACGTGCGCAGTAACCGTGGAAGGTTCCCATCCAAATCGGGTTTTCACCGACGATCTTGGCCACCCGATGCTTCATCTCCTTGGCCGCCTTGTTCGTAAAGGTCAACGCAAGAATCGAGTAGGGTGAGACTCCTTGTTCGAGCATGTAAGCGATCCGATGCGTTACGACCCGCGTTTTGCCTGTGCCGGGCCCCGCAAGCGTCAGTAGCGGGCCATCGACATGCGTGACCGCCTTGCGCTGCGCTTCATTCAACCCATCCAAAATCTGATTCATGCAGATACTCGCCTCCTTATCTATAAGGCCATTATCTGCTAACGGGGTGATTCTTCCAAGTGCTGGGCGGATTTCCAGCGATTTCGCTTGACCTTTCCCCTAAGATGCCAAAGAAGATTGGTAATCTAATAGTAGCATTCTGCGACGAAACCTCGAACCGATTTGGATTTTTTGATGACCGACCACCCAACAACTTCGACCCAGCACACCACACGCCCTGGAACACTCGCCGAGTTGCTTGCAAGCGGTTGGCGCAGCCGAAGTGTCAAAGAGGAAATCCGCGAAAACTTTCTTAGCGCACTAGAGTCCTCGCAGGAGCTTTTTCCCGGCATCATCGGCTATCAAGATACGGTCTTGCCAGAACTCAATATCGCCTTGCTAGCTGGTCACGATTTGCTTTTCCTCGGGGAAAAGGGGCAGGCCAAAAGTCGGCTCATGCGCACGCTGGTTCGGTTCCTCGACGAATTCGTTCCCTACCTGGACATCGAAGATGTGCCGGTGCACGAAGATCCGTTGCGACCGATCACGCAAAAGGCAAAAGATTTCCTGAAATCTCATACGCCTGAACAAACTCCCATCGGTTGGTGGCACCGCCAGGACCGTTACGTCGAAAGACTCGCACCTGGAACCAAGTTTGCCGACATCATCGGCGAGATCGATCCTTCAAAACTCACCGGCGGGGTGAGCATGAGTTCCGAATCGGCTCTGCACTTTGGACTGATCCCTCGGATGCATCGCGGGATCTTTGCCATGAACGAACTGCCCGAACTCGACGAACTTGTCCAAGTCGGTTTGTTTAATATTCTCGAAGAACGAGACGTGCAGATTCGCGGGTACCCAGTCCGATTCGATTTGGACATCTTCATCCTGTTCTCAGCCAACCCTAGCACTTACAACCGAAGTGGCAAGGTCATTCCGCAGCTCAAGGACCGCATCGGTTCGCTGATTCAAACGCACTACCCAAAGGAAAGAGAGCAGGGGATCGAAATCCTCATGCAAGAGTCAGGTATCGACCTAGGAGGGAAATACCCGGTTCAGATCCCTTATTTCATGCTCGAGATCATCGAAGAGATCACGGCCCAGGCCCGAGCAAGCAAGTACGTGGATCAAGCCTCGGGAGTTTCGGCAAGATTTTCTCTAGCGAATTTTCGCACGATGATCGCGTCGGCTCGTCACCGCGCGGTGGTGCTCGGAGAACCACTTGCCGTTCCACGCATCAGCGATCTAGGACACCTTGCCACCTCATCGCTCGGCAAACTTGAACTAGATCTGATGGGATCGCACCAGATGTCCGAACGCAAAGTGCTCGATGCAATCATCGCAAGCGCCATTAAAGTCGTTTTCGAAAAATATGTCCAAGAGTATGGCCTATCACAAATCGCTGAGATCTTCAATAAAGGTGTCAGGATCGAGGTAGGGGATCTGCTACCAAGTGAAGCTTATGCAGAGCGACTCAAGCACGTGCCACCGGTTTGGAACACGGCCTTTGAAGTGAATGCTTCGGAGCACCCGGCCATCCGCGCTTCGTGCGTCGAATTTGTTCTCTCGGGCCTGTACGCCATGGATAAAATCAGCCGAGCTAGCAAGCATGGCAAAGTGCAGTACGAGACTTAAACATCTCTTCGTCCCTGCCAAAACTTGGACATCGCCTCGAACGCTGCTTTGACCTGCGGGTCGTATAACAAAACCAAGGCCCAAATGCCAAAGGGAATGCCAAGAAAAACAAAGGGAGAGGTGAAAGGAATGCAAGCAAGAATGGCACCCAAGCGAGCCAGTCGGTAGGATTCCATCGATGCCATCTTCCCTCCCCCAATGGAGATCATCACATAGCAAGCAAGGAAGCCCCCGCTTAGCAGAAGATTCGATACGACGATGGCATTAAAACCAACAAAGAACAGGTTAAACAGCCAACCCACGACAGCGATTGCTGGGAAGACCGCAGCGATCGATCCCATGATAAGTAGAGCGGTGCCCGGCCTCGATACCCGACGGCGAATCTGCTCGATCGACTGCTCTCGAGGTTCGACCCCAAGTTGGGAATCGACCGAGGGCGGTTCATAAGGATTGACAATCGGGTCGTTCATGGTGCGCCGTGATAGATTCGCAATCGCTGAATCTCCCCGTGAAAATTTGCTGGTGACTTCTTATCAACCGGGCTGCCTGAATCGGCTCCGATTTGCAGTCCATCGTTCGGGTTCCTTGGAATCATCCCCTTTGCCTTACTTTGACCCACTTGCTTGTCATCAATAAAGACTTGCAGTTGCTGGTCTTTTCCAAAAGTTGCTTTGAGATTCACCCATTTATCCAAAATCGCATCTGAACCGACAACGCGCGAGAGTCCTTCGGGGCCGCGATAAGCAAATACAGGCTTGCCGTTTTCGATCTCGATGAGAAATCCAAGGCTTTGTCCACCTCTTGCTAAGATCACCCCGTCGGCAGATGCTCGAAACGTCACTTCGATGGTCATGGGACTATTGGCAGGGTTTAAGACCTTGCTGATCGGCACCTCGACATAACTCTTGCCATCGAATCGAGCCACAGAGCCTATGGACTCATTTACCTTTTGTAACTTACCAACTACCCTGCCATCGTTTTTGAATGCGGAACGATCGGAAATCGTCGCACCTTGTTGCTCGTCAAACGAGTAATCGAGCACCCAAGCGTTCGCGGGCTTAATCGTTTGCTCCTCGGGGAGCATGTCTTGAGGTTTCAGTCGCTTCTCGTCTGCATACTCTGGAACATGGTAGCCGATCTGCTTGGATCGCTCCGCGTAACGGCGCTCAAGTTCCGATCGTTGCTTATCGTATGCTTGATCGCTGTAGAGATTACGAGTCTCGTAGGGATCATTGGCTAGATCGTATAGTTCGCTCCAAGCTTCCTTGCCGGGATACTTGATAAGTTTCATCGAGTCGGTTCTTAGGGCAGTGACTGTCGGAGTAGCAAATCTACCTTCGCGAAAGTACGAGTAGAAAAAATCGTCTCGCCATGGGAGTTCCGTGTTCTGCGAACTCCATAGGTTCTTCCAGCTTTTGCCTTGCATATGCTGCGGAATTGCGATCCCAGCAAGTTCCAAAAATGTTGGAGCAAGATCGATGTTTAGGACAATTGCGTCATTGGTCGAGCCTGCGGGAATTTGCTTGAGGTAACGGATCAGCATCGGAACGCGCATCGATTCCTCATAGGCAGAACGTTTGTCTCCAAGGCCATGTTCACCCAGGTAGTATCCATTGTCGCTCGAATAGACCACTACGGTATTTTCGGAGAGTCCCAGCCGATCGAGTTCAGCTAGGAGTTTTCCTACGTTCTGGTCGATCGCTTTGAGTCCGCGGAACATGCCAAGGTTGGTTGCGACCGACTCGGCATCGATTGGCTTGATGCTCTGATCATCCTTGTAAATCGCTGGGGTGCTGAGGTTGGGAACAGTTCGTGCCAAGGCGTTTGGATAATCTCCCTCGGTACGTGGCGGAGGAGTAAACGGACCGTGACAGGTTTTATAGCCAAGCACGATTGAGAAGGGTTGGTTTTTGTTCGACCGCATGAAATCCAAGGCATATTCGGTCGACACATCGTCGACCCAGCCTTGAGTGGCCGTTTTGACTCCATCGACCTCGACAGGGCAATCGAAATAGACTCCTTGTCCAATGAAACTTGCCGAGAAATCGAATCCCGGCCGTTTGCCCGATTGACTCCCCATGTGCCACTTACCGATATAAGCCGTCTTGTAACCGGCTTGTCTCATCAGCGATGCGTGGGTGAGACTTTCGATTGGGAAGGGGGTATGGTTGTCGATCACACCATTGATGTGTCCGTAGCAACCAGTTAAGAACGCCGCACGACTCGGGGCGCAAAGAGCGGTGACAACAAAGGCATTTCGGAATCGAAGACCTTGGCTTGCCAGACGATCTAGGTTTGGCGATTCGATCCAAGGGAATCGAGCAGATGATTGCTTGCCGCTTTGAATCAATTCTTTTTGGACACAGCCCAGCGCATCGTGCCGCTGGTCGTCGGTATAGATAAACAAAAAGTTTGGTCTTGTATCCGAGGCGATAGATCGAGACAGCAAGAACAATCCCAAGACGACCGACTTGGTAACGAGGATTAGGAGATTTCGCATAAGAATCTAGGGCATTAGTATTTCAGGAGTGCTTCAACGCGATGGGGAGCCAAGCGTCGTCGCCCTTCGAGAAACTCCAATTCAATACAAAACAAGGCACCGACGACGTTGGCTTGGAAGTTCCCAAGCAGCTTGATGCAGGCTTCTACAGTGCCACCAGTGGCTAGGAGATCATCGACGATCCACACGCGGGCACCCGGCTTGATCGCGTCGGTGTGCATATGGAGCGTATCGCTGCCGTATTCAAGATCGTAGGAATAGGAGTGGGTTTCATAGGGGAGCTTGCCCGGCTTGCGCACCGGAACAAAGGCTGCTCCGAGTGCAAGTGCAAGCGGCGCTGCGAAGATAAATCCACGAGCCTCGGCTGCAACGAGCGCATCGATCTTCTCGCCGCGAACTAGGTTCGCCATCCGCTCAATGGCTTCTTCGAATGCCGCGGGATCACCCAGCAGTGGAGTGATATCTCGAAAGAGGATCCCGGGCTTTGGGAAATCAGGTATCGCGCGGATCAAGGAGCCTAAGTCGAGGTTGGGGTTTTTCGTCATGGATGGATCCAAAAGGTGAAACAACGATCAAGAGTGCAATGGGAAAACGTCAAGAAGATACTGCAAGCCGTAGCGGATTGCAAATTCCCAATGCTTTTAGGCTCGTGTGGCCGTAAATGGGATCACTTCGCTGAGGCTCTTGGCACCACAAGCGAGCATGACCACTCGGTCAAAGCCCAGGGCACAGCCGCAACTATTTGGAATTCCATAACGCATTGCATCTACCAGCGGGCTTGCTGGTGGTAGAGGGAATTTTCCATCGGCGATCCGTTGCTCGTTGGCGATCGCGGCTCGATGAGCAAGCTCGTCTGGATCGCACAATTCATGGTAACCGTTTGCTAACTCCACTCCAAGATAGAAAGCTTCATAGCGCTCGGCCGTCCGAGGATCTTGTGGATCGAGTTTGGCTAATGCGGCTTGGCTTGCAGGAAAGTGAGTCACAAGCACAGGTCGCTTTTGTCCAAGGTATGGTTGCACGACGTGCGAGAAAATCAGGTTGACCCAATCGTCCCAATCGTTGGCCCAATCGGCTCGATCGACGAGTTTGCGCTCAAGCGCCCATCGAGCAAGAGTCTCTGAAGTGCAATTAAAAAGCTCCAGTTCGGTGGCTTGCTTAAAGGCCCACTCAAACCGCATGCGTTCGGCAGAGGGTGTACCCAGCAGAGCCATGAGGAGATTGTCGAGCAAGTTTAGTCCGCCGCTGAGGTCGGCTGAGACATCGTACCATTCGGCCATGGTGAACTCGGGATTGTGGAATTGTCCGAATTCACTCGAGCGAAAAACACTGCCGAGTTGATAGCAGCTACCCAGACCGCTTGCGAGCAAGCGTTTCATGGATTGTTCGGGGGAGGTTTGGAGGTACCAGTCTTGATCGCCACCGATACCGACACAGCGACCGGGCACTCGAATCGGATCGAGGTGTCGATCGATCACGCAGTAACGAGAAAGAATGGGTGTGTGGACTTCGACAAACCCAAGCTCTTCAAAAAAATCACGGAGCGTTTTGGCCAGTTTGGATCGACGAACGAGATTCTCGATAGGTGCAGAGGAGAGGCACTCGGGGTTCATCGACGGTAGTAATTCGAGCTGTTGGGTTGGTAACCTTCGGGCCAAACGACAGGAGGAGTCGAGTTGCTGGACGAAGTCGAACCGGTTCCGTATCCAGACGGGTTCGTCGCGTAGCGGCTGGTCACTTGGGAGGGGTTCGAAGCCATACGAGCCGGGTCGAAGCGACTCGAATCGTAATTACCGGGGTATTGGTAAGCGGGTTGTTGTTGATATTGCTGCGGGTACTGCTGCTGATATTGTTGTTGGTACTGCGGATAGCCGTAGGCTAATTGCTGCGCGGGAGCTGGATAAATCGGCTGATAGACAGGCTCGCTTGTGCGACGATTCGGGAAGAATTCGGTAAGAATTTCAGGGCGCAGTCCGATAAGCCCCAGGATCAGAAAGCCCAATTCAACCCAATAGAATCTCCGCTTTTTTCTTCGGCGTCGTGTGGTGGGAGTCATGGGTTCAATCGTGGGTGCAATGTTGAAAAATGCTCAGCAGATCCTAAAAGTAGCGTAAATACAAATATTTCACTGCGCATGTCTAGTCTGATCTGTCTGATCTGTCTGATCTGTCCGATCTGTCCGATCTGTCCGATCCGTCTGATCCGTCTGATCTGTCTGATCTGTCCGATCTGTCTGATCCGTCCGATCTACCCCAGATCTCCTGTCTTGCCTTGGAGATAGTCTTTTTGCTATAGCCGCCTATTGGAAATGCTCGCATTGGCGAGAGCATCAGGAAACCGTCCATGAGAATCTGGGGACTTCCGGCATGGTTCAGTTGGATATTACCAAGCTCTTTGACGTTCGGTCGTTGCCGATACGCAAGCTGGATTTCAACCAAGACATTTACATCCACCATACGCTTGGTCTGGGGGATATGATCCATTTCAACGGGATGGTTCGATATCTGCTGGATCGCTTGCGATCGGATCGATCGATCCATGTCTTTTGTAAAGCCAACAACAGCGCGATGACCCTGTGGATGTACCGTGACGAGCCTCGAGTCGTGCTGGAAATACTACCGACGGCCAAACGCGAAAACCATGCGGTCCAGGGGATTCTCAAGCGGAGAAAAACTCGGAATTTTATTTGTCTAGGTCATCGGGCACTTCGACCTCTGTTGAAATCTCATCCGAACACCTTCTTCGACCAACTTTTCTACCTCCAAGCGGATGTCCCCTACAGTGTCCGTTATAGCTTCTGCTACTGGCATCGAGACTACCACGAGGAAGAACGTGTCTACAAGAAACTCATCGTCGATCGAAATCTACACCAGCGTGCTTATGCCTTCGTCCATGACGATCCGGCTCGAGGCTTTGAAGTTCGAACCGATGCGATCGATGCTCCTATTGTTCGAAACGATATCACCGAAAGCATCTTTCACTTAGGGTTGATGCTCGAGCGAGCTGCTGAAGTCCACTGCATGGAAAGCTCGATTCGTTGCATGATCGAATCGCTCGATATGAAGAACACGAAACTCTTCTACCACAACTTTCGCTATCCGGATCGACCGTTGGGAACCGCAACCCAATTGGACTGGAATCAGATCGAATACCCTAGCGACCGATGCTCGGTCGCTTAAAGGATCCCAAGCTATGGCAAAACGAATCGTATCGTATTCTCTTTATGGCACCAACGACTTGTACGTGCAAGGTGCTTTGCGAAACGTGAGGCTTGTCCCGAAAATCTATCCAGGCTGGACACCTCGCGTATACGTCTCTCAAGAAGTCCAGCAAGACACGATCGATGCACTGTTGGCCGAGGGTGCCGAAGTGGTCCGGAAAGAACGCCAAGGCCTCATCGATGGCATGTTCTGGAGGTTCTTGCCGGTGGGCGACCCTAGTGTCGATGCAGTGATCATTCGAGATACAGACTCACGTCCAACCGTTCGAGAGGCACTGGCCGTCGAGCAATGGCTCGACAGCGGCAGAACTCTTCACTTGATGCGTGATCATCCAGAGCATCAGGTCGTGATCATGGGTGGGATGTGGGGGTGCAAAGGGGGGGCCGTTGGTGACATCCAAGACCTAATCGACCGCTGGGGAGTGTGGGCTCGCAAGGGCCAGGATCAAGTTTTCCTTCGCGAGGTGATCTATCCTCGCTTCGAAAACGATTTGCTCGTCCACAGCGAGCTATTTTCCTATGGCAACGAATTTTGCTTGCCATTTCCAATTCCTCGACCGTTAGGCGAGTTCGTCGGTGCGGTCGTTCTTCCAGACCGGGACACTCTCACGGAACAACAAATCCAAGAAAACATCCAACGATTCGAGGGACTCGAGCACCAGCATCTGCCCAGGCCCAGCCGACGCCCGTGGATCAAACCGCTGATGCTGACCAAACAATGGATCCGAAGCCGTCTTCCCAATCGCACCGGAGCTTGAGAAACTATGCTCCATGAAACCTACACTTATTTCTCGTCCACTGTCTTCTAATTCACCGTTTTTGGCAAACGCCCCAAATAGCAGGGGGCCAGCGGCATTGCTGTTTCTTGCCTACTTGCTGTTTGCTTGGATTCCGGAGAATCGATTGACCGCTCAAAACCCCACATCCCAGGACTCCTTCGACCCTGAAACGATTCACTATCGGATCGAATTTAATGAAGCGGCGATCCATCGGGCTCAAGTCGCGGTCACCTTTGCAACCGATGGTGCCAAAGAGATGCGGCTGATGATGCCGGTTTGGACACCAGGGAGTTACATGGTTCGAGAATACGCGAGGCAAATCGAGAGTCTTGACGCTTATGACAAAAACGGACCGATCAAGACGACGAAAGTCGATAAAAACCACTGGGTCGTTTCTTGCGAAAAAACCGATAAAGTAAATGTTCGTTACTCTGTCTATGGACGAGAGATGGGGGTTCGAACCAATTGGATTGAACCGCAATTTGCGTTCCTCACCGGCGCGGCCACTTTTATCGTTCCAGAAAAAGCGGTCGATCGCAAATGCATCGTCCAGGTTGTGCCCGATCCCTCATGGGCCAACATCGCGACATCGCTCGAAGCTTCGCGTGAAAGTCCATGGGTTCGCACCGCAAAGAACTTTGATGAACTCATCGATAGCCCAATAGTGATGGGCAATATCGATATTCAATCTCAGGAAATATCAGGTGCTGTGCATCACCTAGCCACCGTTCCGTTCGAAGGCTGGGACACTCAAAAAGCGATGACCGATGTGGCTAAGATCGTCAAGCTTGAGCAGGAGTTTTGGGGTGAGGTACCTTACAAACAGTATTGGTTCCTGAACCTTCTGACCGAAGCTGGCGGAGGTCTCGAGCACGACAATTCCACTGTGCTCATGGCAAGTCGATGGTCCCAAAAACTGCGACCGAAGTATGTCGATTGGTTAGGGCTGGTGGCTCACGAGTTCTTCCATACATGGAACGTGCGCAGGTTACGCCCGCGAGCATTGATGGCTTACGACTACAATCAAGAGCAATACACCGACGAGCTCTGGATCGCCGAGGGACTTACCAGCTACTACGATGATCTATTAGTGGCTCGTTCAGGGCTCTCGACACCCAAAGAGTATCTTGAGCGCGTCAGCAAGAGCATTCAAACGGTGCAGAATTCCCCTGGCCGCAACGTGCAGAACCTTATCGATAGCAGTTTTGATTCTTGGATCAAGTTCTATCGGCCCGATGAGAATGCTGCCAACAGTCGTATAAGTTACTATGTCAAAGGCTCGATCGTCGGCATGCTGCTCGATGCCCAGATCCGTTTGCACTCTGTGGACAAATACAGCTTGGACGACTGCATGCGGCTCCTTTGGAAGCGTCACAGGGAAACCGGATACACCAACGAAGACTTTGCAAAAATTGTCCAGGAACTATCTGGCAAGCCCGTCAGCGATTGGCTCGATAGGGAACTTCGTTCAACCGAGGAACTCGACTACCAGCCCCTTCTTGAGGCATACGGGCTGACTTGGAAACCCAAGGATCCTCCTAAAGATGTTCCGCCCAAGGGGCCCGACGCTCCTGAGGCACCCACGGCCGAAGTAGCCACGCCGGCCCATTTCGGTTTGGAGATCAGCAATGTCTCGGGAAAGACCCAGGTCGACAAGGTTCTGCGAGGAGCCTCGGCCAGCCATGCGGGAGTTCAAGTGGGTGATGAGCTCATCGCGTTGGACGGTTATCGAATCGGTGCTGAGCAATGGGCCGAGCGGATTGGGTTATTGCACGTCGGCGACGAAATCTCGCTACTGGTCTCGCGTCGAGGAAAAATCCTCGATTTGCCCCTGAAAATCCTCGCGGAATCGGTTCAGGCTTCGACCCCGAGTTGGACGCTCATTCGCGTTGAGAAACCGACCCCAGAGCAAGAAAAACGCTGGAAATCGTGGCTTGCACTCCCAGATAACCTGCAAGACACCCAGGAGCCAAACCAAACCAAATGATCTGTTTCGGGTTAAAATCTCCCGATTAAGCACACTGGGCTGGTAAAATATTCCGGTTGCGGGTATTTAAGAGGTTAACCCCTGGGGTTTTACGGCCAGCAGGCCACTTGGGAACCAGGGAAAAAAGGATTCGTTGATTCTTGAGGAATGCCGGTATGTCAGTGAATGAAGAGGTTTTTTCCAAAGTACAGTCCGCTTTGGTGGATGCATTGGGAGTCGATCAAGACGATGTGACTCCATCGGCTACCATGGTCGGAGACCTGGGCGCTGAGTCGATCGACTTTCTAGACATCGTTTTTAAGTTGGAAAAAGCTTTCGGTATCAAAATCCAAACCGAGGATTTGTTTCCCAAGGACATTTTGACTCAGAGCAGCTTTGTCCAAGACGGCAAAGTCAATTCCAGTGGGTTATCGGAACTCAAGAAGCGAATGCCTTGGGCCGATTTGACCAAGTTCGAAACCAATCCGAGAGTACAAGATTTCGGCGATTTGCTCACGGTAAGCGACCTTTGCCGCTACGTTCAGTCGAAACTGGCTTAGTGCCACCGAGGCAACTTCAGTGCGTTGGTTTTGGATAGATCGTTTCATCGAATTCGTGCGGGAGACTCGTGCTCGCACGATCAAAAACATCACCTTTGGCGAAGAACCGCTGGACAACTACTTGCAGAGTTGTCCGCATTACCCTCATTCCTTAATGATCGAGGGGATGGCGCAAACCGGTGGACTTCTGGTCTCAGAGCCTGAGGGATTCACCCGCAAGACGGTTCTTGCGAAAGTCTCGAAGGCGACATTTCACCGAGTGATTGTTCCCGGGGATTGCATAGAGCTTGAAGCGGTGGTTCAGGCCAAGCATGCCACCGGAGCGGTCATCGACGGTAAGATTACTTGCGATGGCCAAACTGTCGCTCAGATGGAATTGTGGTTTGCTTTTTTGGATGAAAGCTTCGGGGCTGAAGCTCTGTTTCCTCCCGAGGATCTCATGAGAACGCTCAGGATCTTACGCCTTTTCGACGTTGCAGTGGACTCTCAGGGGAATAGAATTGACCCGCCAAAGCATATGGTCGAAGCGGAACTGCGTTCCTCGGATCAGTTGCGACAAGCAGCCCGTTTGAAACCTTTGGTTTTGCCTGCCAAGCCCCTTTAGCCTCCAACTGTTGCAGGGTTTTGGTATCTTGATAAGCAACGTTCATTTTCCAGACCTCACCGTTTTTGAGAAGGCTTAGGATTCATGCGTCGACGTGTTGTCGTCACCGGTTTGGGTGCCATCAATCCCCTGGGTCACGATGTTTCCACGATGTGGAAAGCCCTCTTAGAGAGCCAAAGTGGGGTCGGGCCCATCACGGTCTTTGATGTAAGCGGATATCCGACGACCATTGCTGCGGAAGTCAAAAACTGGGATGTTTCCAAGGTTGGAGAAGACCCGGCCATTTGGAATTATCGAGGACGCCATACCCGGTTCGCTGTCGGTGCGGCCAAGCAAGCGGTGATGCAGTCGGGGTTCCTCGATAGCAACCTCGATCCGACGCGAGTAGGGGTTTACCTTGGAGCCGGCGAAGGAAATCAAAACTTCAGCAACTTTACCCGCATGGTCGATGCAGCTATCGGTGGACCTGAGTTTGACATGTCCAAGTTCCTCCGCAAAGGATTCGAGTTGATGGATCCAAGGGAGGAAATGGAGCAAGAGCCTAACATGCCAGCAGCGCACGTAGCAGCACTGTTCGATGCTCAAGGCCCAAACTGCAATTGCCTAACAGCCTGCGCCGCCTCGAGCCAAGCTGTCGGCGAGGCTACCGAGCTGATCCGGGCCGGGGATGCCGATGTCATGATCGCCGGTGGTTGCCATTCGATGATCCATCCGTTTGGACTCACTGGCTTCAGCCTGCTGACGACACTCTCGGAGCGCAATAACGAGCCAGCTAGAGCCTCTCGACCATTTGACAAAGACCGCGATGGATTTGTACTAGGCGAGGGTGCTGCGATCGTCATCCTTGAAGAGTACGAGCATGCTCGCAAACGCGGTGCTGCGATCTATGGCGAGGTCTTGGGGTACGGCTCGACTGCGGACGCTTATCGCATCACCGACATCCATCCTGAGGGCCGAGGTGCCATCGGATGCATGAAACAAGCGATTGCAGACGCGAAGATCAACGTGGATCAAATCGGTTATGTCAATGCGCATGGAACCAGCACGCAAGTCAACGACCGAACAGAGACGCTCGCATGCAAAGGTGTATTTGGAGACTTGGCCAAGAGCATTCCCGTGTCGAGCACCAAGAGCATGATGGGGCATTTGATTGCCGCAGCTGGCGTAACGGAAATGATCGTGTGCATGCTTGCCATCCGAGATGGTGTGCTACCACCGACGATCAATCAAGAGACTTCTGATCCGGCTTGTGATCTAGATTACATTCCTAACGTCGCAAGGCCCTCGAAGATCCAAGTTGCTCTCAACAACAGCTTTGGCTTCGGCGGCCAAAATGTGACTCTGGCCGTCGGTGCATTGAGAAACTCATGATCCTCTCCGATGCGATTCTTTTAGCATATTTGGATGAAGCACTTTCAGGGGAAAAGATGGCTGCCATCGAGCAGTCAATCCGATCCGACAATCAGTTGCGCAAGAGAATCGAATTGCTCATATCCCAACGGGATTCGGGCATGCACAGCTTAGGTGACATCTGGCGCCGTCATCGACTCAGTTGTCCAACGCGCGAGCAGTTAGGAAGCTATCTGCTCGGAGCGATGCTCGAGGACGCGAGCCAATACATCGAATTTCATATTGAGAAAATCGGCTGCCGTTATTGCCACGCAAACTTGGAGGATCTTCGGATCGCTCACCAGAGTGCTAAGGCTGCTGAGCCAAGCGCTACAGAGCGTCGCAAGCGAATCTTCAACAGCAGTGTAGGGCGGATGCAAAGCTATCCGGGAGACGAGTAAATGCGGATCGGACAGATCGTGACTTTGATTGCCGATCGCAAGTTCGGGTTTATTCGTAGCGAGCATTTTCGCGACGATGTGTTTTTTCACTTCTCGACGTTGCAGGGACTCAATCCAAACCGAATACGTCTCGGTCAAGATGTCGAATTCGAGATTGATGAGCTTTTGCGGATCAACAAGCAAAAGCTAGAGGCGACGATAGTTCGAGAACCGGCCAAGCCGCTGTCGTTCAAGCTCGATGAAGAATCTATCGAGGGTCTGAGGCCGTCTCATCATCCCAAGGCCCGCCGTCGCAAACCCGGCTGGAAATCACGTCCTGATCCGTCTGATCCGTCTGATCCGTCTGATCCGTCTGATCCGTCTGATCCGTCTGATCCGTCCGATCCGTCTGATCTAACCCAATCCTGAGTCAATCGTTTCTTGCAGTGGTCAGGGCCGGGATCGAACCGGCGACACATGGATTTTCAGTCCATTGCTCTACCTACTGAGCTACCTGACCGGTGGCTGAGAGGAGAAAATGGTAAACCCTTCGGCGGTTTTGTCAATTCAAACCCCAAGCTTTCTGAATCGCTTTTCTTTGCAATCTGTAGAGTTTGGGGCTATTTCTCGCTACAATCAAGCAAGTGCGAACCTTCTGGATTCCAAGGTTCGCGTCGACTCTTCTGGAAACGCATACACGTAGGAACGCAACAGTGATCGACGGCTCGAAGATCTGCTCGAAATTTTTATGTCTCGTTGCTACTTGTGCTGCTCTATGGGTTTCGATGCCCCAGGCCCAAGCTCAGTACTACCCAGACCATCCAGTCGTCAAAGAAATGGTCGATCGCGGGGTTGCTTACCTAGCCGCCAACCCTATCAGTGGCACAGGGGACTCCATTTTCGGTATCCAAATCCTTACGGCTTACACGATCTACAAAGTCGAAGGCGATCCTGACATGCCGATGGTTGCCAAAGGGATCCAGGCCGCGAAAGACTACGTAGGGAAAATCTCCAGAGCACAAGGTGGCTTTGATCATAAATCAATCTACCACATGTCGGTTTGTTGCATGTTGCTTGCAAGTGTCAGCGTCGATACCTATGGCCCTGAACTACTGGCGGCAAGAGATTTTTTCATGCGCGTCCAGCAGCGTACCGGAGCCTTCGGCTATATCGATGGTTCCCACAAAGCCGATAGCGGCGACATTTCCCAAACCCAATACGTCTTGCTCGCACTCTGGACGATGTACCAAGCCGGCATCGAGATCCCTGATGACCGCGTGGTCAAGACCTTGGATTATCTCTATGCAGCCCAAATCCGCGATGCACAAAGCGGCAATGCTGGGGGCTGGCCCTATCAGTTCGAACCCGGAAACATGGGGCTTACCAACTCCACCAACTCGCTTACCGCCTGCGGTCTGTCGAGCGTTCTGATCGCAGGGGACATCCTGGGCGTTTTCAGAAATCGATTGGCCCAGGCCGAAGAAGAGGAAGGGCTCGTCCCGGCCGCCTTTAAACGGGTTGTCGCTGAATCGGAAAAGAAACGCAGAGGGGCAAACATCGACCGCGACAGACTCGACAACTGCGTCAAAGGCGGCCTGGATTTCAACCGCCGTCACCCTTACTCGAAAACCACTTGGCACTACTACTACCTCTATTCCCTCGAACGCTTCGAATCCTTCCTCGAAATCGCCAGCGGCAAACAGAACAAAAGTCCCCCGTGGTACAACGTCGAGGTCGAACGCATGAAAGCCCTCCAGGGCGGAAACGGATCCTTTGGTGGACAAAACTCTCAAGACCTCGACACCGTGTTGGATCCGCAGACAGCAACCTCCTTGGCCATCTTGTTCCTAATCCGCAGCACGCAAAAGGCCATCGGTGACTTGAAGGAAGCGATCGCTGTCGGCGGATACGAACTCCCATCGGAACTGACCACCGTGACGATGCTCAACGGGAAACCGGTCTCGAAGAATGAAGCTACGAGCATCGATGATGCCTTGAAAATGCTCGAAGATGACAAAAAATCCCAAGGCGAAGACAATCTCGTTGCCGAAAAAATCATCTTCTCAAAAGACCCTGCTCGACGAAAAGACGAACTCAATCGCTTCTCACGCCTGCTGCGTTCGAAAGATTGGAAAGCCCGACGCATTGCAGCCAAAGTTCTCGGACGAAGCGATGACCTCGATATGGTTCCCGAACTGATCTTCGCTCTGAGCGATAGGGATCTGGTCGTCAACCGAAATGCCGAAACCTCTTTGAGATTGATCTCCCGAAAACTCGATAAATACCATCTACCCAAAGAAGGTGGTATTACCGATCAAGATCGAATCAAAGCCCAGCGGGAATGGAAAACCTGGTTCCTGGAACTTCGCCCAGATTACATTTTTGTGGAATAGCAATCATGAGCACAGCCAATCCCACGCAAACCCAAAGCACCAGCGGCGGTCTTTTGCACGTCGACGAAACGTCGATGCGAACCAACAAGGTCGAGCAGGTATCGAGTTTGCTCATCAGCATCGCTGTGATGTTGGCTTTCGCCGTCGGCATGCTGTTTTTGCTATTCTTGCTGTCGATGAACTGGACGCGAACGCTTCCGATGGAAATCGAAGCCGAGCGCATCGCGGGCCGAGGTGAGAACGCGGCGGGCTTCGAACGCGACTTTGACCCTCCAGCGGCGGACGAAGTCGAACAACTCAGCGAACCGGCCCTCGAGCAAACCATCCAAATGGTCAACGATGCGATCGCAGCGATCGCATCGATGGACACGATCATCGCCAATGACGCCATCGCCGGAGATCGAAGTGGACAAGGGGACTCTCGCCCACCCGGCCCTGAAGGCGAAGGGGTCGATGGTGTGCATCGTGGTGAACGATGGGAACTGAAATTCTCAGCCCGTGATCGTAAAGCCTATGCCGGACAACTCGATGCATTCGGCATCGAACTGGCTGCGATTGGGGGTGGCATTACTACCATCGATTATGCAAGCACGCTTGCCAAATCCCCCAAAGCCCGCTCGTCCACACGAGACCAAGAGAAACGATTGTTCTTTAGCTATGTCACCAACAATGCGCTGATGCAGTACGACAAAGCACTTTTGCAAGCCGCAGGAGTCAACACCAAAGAACGAACCGTTTTGAAATTCATTCCAAAGGAACTCGAAGACATCTTGGCCGTCGCCGAAAAAGCCTACTACATCGAGAAACGGAGCAAGGACTTTCGAGTCTCCGATATTGCCAAGACCATTTTCGAATGCAAAGCGGCCAAGAACGGCAAATTCGAATGGGTAGTGATCGACCAACGCTACCGCAACAAAAACCCCTCGGTCAAATAGAACCCCATCCGGGATTACTGAGGGTCGCAATCGAGTCTTCTCTCCGTGTCCTTTGTGACTCTGTGTTTCCAATCTTTGGTTCTTCAGGAATCACTGTGGCTAGGAATGTATGCTACTGGCAATCTTCGATTACGATCACGAGCAAGGATTCCTGAAGAACCAAAAATCCTAAATCCGAAAAAATTTCCTGACCAAAACAGGGACAAAAACTCCTTTCTTGATAAATTCAGGTCACACCCATAAGCCCCGTAGGGGCAAGTGGACAGCAGGGGCAAAGGGACCGTTGACCCCAGGTGCGAAACGAATTTCGCATCCGTTTCTTCTTTACGAAAGGTCCCTTGCTATGCTTGCAAAACTCAAAACCTACAGCCTCGTCGGTATCGATGCCGTGCCGGTGGATGTCGAGGTCGATCTGTCTGCATCGGCACTCCCCAAAACCGTCCTGGTCGGCCTGCCCGAACAAGCGGTCCGCGAAAGTACCCATCGTGTCGAACGAGCACTGGTCAACGCTGGGTTTCTAAGACCCCATGATCGCATCGTGATCAATCTTGCCCCGGCCGAACTTCCCAAACAGGCTGCCAGCTTCGATCTGCCGATTTCTCTAGGGCTCCTAGTCGGTAGCAGTCAGATCCAATCCGATCGACTCAATGAGTACGCCGTCGTTGGCGAACTTTCGCTAGAGGGGCATACACGCGGAGTCAAAGGGGCACTCTCGATGGCCATCGCAGCGGCCAAACAAGACGGGATCAAAGGACTGCTAGTTCCTTCTTCGAATGCCAAGGAAGCTGCGGTCGTCGAAGACATCGAGGTCATCCCGGTAGCAAACCTCTGCGAAGCGGCCGCATTCATGGCAGGAACTTTGGAGATTGATCCCGTTCCAAGCCGTCTGCAAGAGATCTACGATAGTTTTTCTAGGTACGAGTTGGATTTTGCCGACGTGCGGGGCCAGGAGATGGCAAAGCGAGCGCTGACGATCGCTGCTGCTGGCAACCATAATCTCTTGATGATCGGCCCACCTGGTTCTGGCAAGACCATGCTTGCCAAACGTCTCTCATCGATCCTGCCGACACTCTCGCCTGGCGAGTCGATCGAGACGACCCGAATCTACTCGGCCTTGGGGAGACTTCAAGTCGGCCAACCCTTGATGGTCCAGCGCCCGTTTCGGTCCCCTCACCACACCATCAGCGATGCAGGGCTCGTTGGAGGAGGGAGCCCACCTTCGCCGGGCGAAGTCTCCATGGCCAACAATGGAGTGCTGTTCCTTGATGAGCTACCCGAGTTCAATCGCAAGACTCTTGAAGTCATGCGTCAACCGCTCGAGGATCGGGTTGTAACCATCTCGCGCGCGATGCGCAGCACGACGTTTCCAGCAAACTTCATGCTTGTCGCGGCGCTGAACCCATGTCCGTGCGGATACCGCACCGACCCGCGTCGCTCGTGCAATTGCAACCCCACCCAAATCGAACGCTACATGGGTCGAATTTCGGGTCCGCTTTTGGACCGAGTGGATATCCACATCGAGGTCCCGGCGGTACCCTTCGAAGAACTCGCGCATGGTTCGACAGGAACCAGCAGCCAGGTCATGCGAGATCAAGTCACCGCAGCGCGGACACTTCAAAATCAGCGATTCAGTTCCTCGAGGACTCTGACGAACGCTCAAATGACAAGCCGTGAACTACGCCAATATTGCCCTCTTGGAAAAATTCAAACGCAGCGTATGAAGACCGCCGTCTCGGAACTAGGGCTATCGGCCCGCGCGCATGACAAAGTCATCCGAGTGGCACGAACGATCGCCGACATGGAGTCCTCTGTGCAGATCGAACCGCATCACATTGAAGAAGCGATCCAGTACCGCATGCTCGATCGCGACATCTTCGCATAAATCCTTTTTTTAAACACGGAGTCACAGAGAGCACAGAGCCTTGAGATCCTGTCCCTTTCCCTCTGCGCCCTCTCTCTGTGTCCTTTGTGTCTCTGTGTTTCCAAACTTAGAATCCCTTTCAAATCAATTTATGCAATCTCGAAGCTAGTTTGGGATGGGCCCGGGGTTTTTCGATGATTTGGCGCAACCAGCCGACCACTCCACAAAATTCTTGATCGGCTTGCGAGTGCCTGATATTATTCAACTTCGGGTCCAGGCTAGGTTGCCCGATAGGTTCCTTCTTAAGACCAATGATTGCACGGCTACCGATGTTGACATTGAAGGACGGGATCGAATTCGTCGCTATAGTGACCGTAATGGGATCGCTGATGCTGTTTACTCCGCTGTGGGGGACGCGTTTGGTTTACGGGAAATGCCCGGAGCATGAGCAAAAGCATGACTCCGATAAGCTCCGATTTTCGCTCCAAGACATTGCTTGCCTTTTCGTTTATCTCGCTATCGCAAATGCGCTTTTTCGATTGATTCGCGACGAATATGACTTCTTCCCGAATCTCTTTGTTTTCATGATTGCGATGACCAATCTACTGGCGATTTTTGCTTGGATTTTGGCTCTCCGATTTGCTGATCGCTGGAACGTCACGACAACCTTCGAACGAGTGCTCGCGATGCTGATCTTCTTTCCATTGTCAGCAGTGGTCGTTGCTCAGATTATGATGTGCAGCTTGGGTCTACTCTCGGATTACTCGCTCATTTCCATCGCCTCATTCGGTATGATACTATTCGACGTAGTGGTGATTTACACACTTCGCTGGTCATGGCGTTGGGTGCGGTCCAAAAAGGGGGTACCAAGCGATCCACCTGAGCCGCGAAATGAGGCGTTTTGAGAGCGTACACATGCCTTGCAGGCCGTCTACCCAACACTGTGTCGGCAGGTGGCAACATTTCCAGTTTGTGCGGTATGTAAGTTTTAGACTGATCCCCATGGAAGAATGCAAGTTCTTGCATCGCATCGGAATTCCTCGTACTCGTACACAGCGAAGCGGTTCGCGGTAACTTGCGGACCAATAAACCGAATTGCTATACTTAATGCCACCGAATACCATAAGAAGCACCAGCAGATTTTTCGCTGATAAGGGTGATGGATCAAAGTACATCACACATGAGATTCCACTTGCCGGTGAACCAAAAACACATCGCCATGCTTGCGTCTTTCGGTACCAACTAAAGTGCCTTTACAGTATTAGGGGACTGTCCCGAGTTTCCAAAATTTTTTAATTGCAGAGTACCATGATTGAGCGTTGAATGAGCAATAGCGACTGAACGCAATCCGTCTTGAACTCCCCATTAAACCCTATGACGCCCAACCGTGAAACCATCCGCATCTTTGTTTCTTCCCCAGGCGACGTTTCCTCAGAACGTTTTGTGGCCGAAAAGGTAATCAAGCGATTACAGGAGGAGTTCACAGAGGAATGTGTGCTCGAGCCGATCTTTTGGGAGCATGAACCGCTGACTGCGACTGCGTCGTTTCAGGAAGAACTGATTTCCCCAGCGGTTACCGATATTGTAGTTTGCATTTTGTGGTCGCGATTAGGGACGCGATTGCCGAAGAAAGTGGCGGGCGACCGACACTTGACTGGTACGGAATACGAGTTCGAAGAAGCGTTTAAAGCCCGTAGCGAACGAGGTTATCCACATTTATTGGTTTATCGAAAAACCGCTAGACCGATCGCTGACCTAAGCGATCGACAGCGTCGAAGGGAAGCCGTCGAGCAGATCGAAGCGCTAGAGGCATTTATCGATCGCTGGTTTCACGACGAGGCCGGCGCGCTCATCGCTGCCTTTCACCCCTTCGACGACTCTGCTACCTTCGAAGATAATTTGGCTCACCACTTACGCAAGCTAATTGAACGTCGATTGGGCGAGCGAGGTATTAAGCTTGGTTCACACGCAGGACCACCACCATCGTGGTTTGGTGCGTCTCCATTTCGTGGCCTGGCGGTGTTCGAACCAGAGCATGCTCCCATTTTTTGCGGGCGCACGAAGGCCATTGGCGAAGCAATTGATCAGCTCAAGCGACTAGCAGCGATGCGTCGCGCGTTTTTGCTTATTTTGGGATCAAGCGGATGCGGGAAGTCCTCCTTGGTGCGAGCCGGAATGATTCCGCTACTTACCCAGCCCAATGTTATTGAGGGAGTGCGGGAATGTCGTTACGTCCTGGTTCGACCCTCATCGGCTCAGGGGGACTTGTTCCTGATGTTGGCAACAGCTGTTGCCGAGGCACTGCCTGAATTGCTGCGTGACGGGACTGGCCTGGCCGAATTGGCCGAATCAATGCGGCATGATGCCAAGCTGACTGTGGCGCTGATCAAAGGCGCGCTCAATTTGGCCGCTAGCCAAAGTGAGTCCTCACCGGAAGCCCGGCTACCGCGCATTTGTTTGTTGCTCGTGGTCGATCAGCTAGAGGAGTTGTTCACGTTGTATAGCGATCGGCCCCAAGTACTTAGTCAATTTGCCGAACTGTTGCACGAACTGGCTTGTCATCCAATGTCACGAACGTTGGTGATCGCTACACTTCGAAGCGATTTCTATCATCATCTGTTACAGCAACCGAAGTTTGCTGAGATGCAGGCCGAAACTGCGCAATACGTGCTTCAGGCGCCTAGCATTTCCGAAATTACTCAAATCATCCGTATGCCGGCTCAAGCTGCGGGCTTGCGTTTTGACCAAGATTCAACAGGTGCCAGCTTAGACGATGTGCTGCGAGACGAAGCCGCGCGAGATCCTTCTGTATTGCCCCTGCTCGAATTCGCTCTCGATGAGCTCTATCGTATGGCCGACGGAGCGCGCCTATTGCGTTTTGAAGACTACACAGCGCTCGGTGGCGTTGCTGGCGCGCTGGCTCGCCGAGCCGAAGAGGTATTTGTCTCACAGTCTGCCGATGTGCAGGCTGCATTTCCAGCCGTCTTTCGAGAATTGGTCGCCTTCAATAATGCTAGCGATGATTCGCCAACCTCCTGTGCAGCCCAGATGACAAAGTTTACAACAGCCGCCTCGCACAAGCGGTTAGTGGATGTGCTTGTGAACGCGAGAATGCTGGTCTCCGATCGAGCAACCGACGGCAGCGTCATAGTCCGAGTGGCTCATGAATCGCTCCTGGCTCGTTGGTCACGTTTAGCGGAATGGCTCAAGCAAAACCAGAGATTACTCAAGGTTCGCGATCAGGTCGTTTCCGCCGCGGCGCGATGGCTAACTGAAGCTCGTGGTGACGACTTCCTGCTTCCCTCGGGAAAACCTCTTATTGAAGCAGAAGAATTGCTCACGACGGATATGGTCCTATCCAGCGACTCATCGCGTTTTATCAGTGCATCCCAATCATACGCACGAAGGCAGAAATTCCGCTGGAAGGCTCTGCAAGCTGCTGTCGTTGCTGTGATCCTGATAGGCTCGGCAGTATCGATTAAATTTGGTTTGGACGCGTCCGAGAATTCGAAGATCGTCGAAAAGCAAGCAACGGAGGTTGCAACTACAAATGAGAAGCTGGATCAGGCCAACCAAGCTTTGAATAGCTCCTTAGCCCGTGCATTGCGCGGCTCAATTGGAACAGGGGAATTGCTTGCAGCCAGCGACGCTGAAATCGAGTCCTTGCAAGAACTTGCCAGCCTGCGAACGAAGCTCGATACCACAAAGTTCTTGAACGATTTCACGCTCACTCTAGACTCAACTGCCCGACTAGCAAAGCGTGCTGAGTTCGTTTTGCAAGCGACAATCGCCTGTGACCGCGAGCAGCGACGGAAATTCGAAGAGCTGATGCTAAAGAAATTGCGCGAAGCTGATTTGCCCCAAGAGCAGTTGTCGGAATTAGCCATGGTTTGGTACAAATCAGAGTGTGTGAACTCCGTGATCGATGAAATTGTTGCTCCAATCCTGTTCGATCGCCTACAGCAGAAGGGTTTTAAAGAACATCAGGACTATCTGGCCTTCAGTGAAATAGCAGGGAGGTTAAATTCGGACAAAGGACGGCCTTTGCTAGAGAAGGCGGCGAAACAAGTCTACGAAACACTGAGTCGAAAGAGGAATCGACTCGTTGGGTTGCAATATGAAGCCTACGCTTATGCTTTGCTAAGCAAACATCTACCGAGCGAAGACCGTGCCCAATGCCACAATGTCATTGCTGAAGGTCTTTCTGAAGCAGTTAAAGCGTCCCCTGAATGGTATGAAAAGAACAGCCTTTCGCATTGGATCTCGCCTCTGGCTGCGGCCATGAAGGATCAGAGTGGTCCACTTCTAGAGTCAGCGGCCGAGACTCTGTTGAGGGAACTCGATAATGGCACCGACGCGGTCAAGTACAGTCAGATAGCGGGCGAACTAGCGGCAATTGCTCACTGGCTACCAAGAGAGGATGCCAACCGGATCAGCAATCTGGTTTGCAGACGATTGATCACTGAATCGTTGGCAACCACTAATGCGAGCGCTGCGGACTCTTTCGCCGGAGGTTTGTGTGAACTTGGTCGTTACATGTCGGTCGATGTCTTACGAGACGACCTAAACCGCTTGCTCTCCTTAACGAAGTGGGCAACTGTGGTGGGCTCTACAGCCCAGGCGTTGGCGGAGGCCATTGACGTTCTCGAACTATCTGATGCTCGAGAGCTTAGTATCGTTTATGCACCCGAGCTGGTATCGCGTTTCCGACGAGCCAAACTAGGTTCATGGTCGCCTTTCATTACTAGAGCACTGGCCAAAATGTTGCCGCATTTAGACCAGACCCTGCAAAAAGAACTTATGGACTTGCTTTCTACACGACTGCAGGAGACTATTCCCAAGAGCCGAAGCATGGACGACTATGATTGGGGTTTTTGGGCGAAAAGTGTCAACCCTCTCATACCCTGGATAGAGTCTGATACGCTCTCTGAGTTTATTCAGCCACTTGATGAAATGCTACTGATTCCGGATAAGCTTCAAGAACCCACGAATAGGCTATCGAAAAATATTGCCAGAACTCAGTCCGGTGATTTGGCCGAATGCCGCTTGAAAATCGCAAGAATTCAGAATGCGTCCGACGTAGATCGATGGCGGGAGTATGTGGCTTTGAACCAACTGAATCTGGTCGCAGGGCTGTTCTTGTCACCAAGCACCATGCCCGATTATCCGCCAATTTCCATGAGCATTTTGCAGGACAACGTTATCGAATTGCGCAAACGCTTAGAGTATGTGTTACTAGATTACGACCAACCTCTGCCCGTTGGATTACTACAAGACTTTCTAAACCATCCATTTTGTGTTTCTATCGCCAGACAAACAGTATTGGATGCGCTTGGTCGCCAAACTGGTCGAAACTTCAAGGATCACTGGGAAGCTATGGAACTGACTCAGTAATAGTTCGCGATTGTTCCTCCTGCAGGCTTAAGCATGCTCCGCAAATCAAACTCTAACAACCAAATCAGCTAGGCCACTGGACTATCTGTGATGGCCGATGTCTTCAGCCTGGAGGCGTTTAATAAAAACAGTGGAAAAAACGGGGATTCTTTCAAAAAACAGACGCACCCCCTTGTTCAAAAGAATCTGAACGCTTGGGGGCTGTATGACATGCACGGAGCGTAAATGAATGGTGCAGCGACTTGTACGGTGATTATCCTATAACTCCAGTCCGTGATCCTACCGGCCCGAGTGAAGGCAAGTCCCACGTGCTACGTGGCGGCAGCTGGTTCCTCAGTGGCGGATATTGCACTTCGGCGAGTCGCGGATGGGCCGGCCCAGCCTCCTGGTACTTTAACCTGGGCTTCCGCGTTGCCCTGAGTCCATCGGAAATCCCCAAGTCGCTGGAGGAGAGTGATGGACAGGCAAGCCGAGCGAAGGAAGACCGATAGCCAAGCGAGCCAGGGACGAGCGTAGCCGCATCGATCGTGCCAAAGCGAGAATGTTCTCTTCACTTGCGGGCAATGTGGATTGCAGCCCACAAACTACCGCTCCACAAAATTCTTGATCGGCATGCAGGTCCCCGATATCATTCACTGGATGTCAATCGCTCCGGTATTAGACGGAGATCGGCAGATTTGACATGCTAGTTACGCTCAAGTCGTTGCACTGCAACGGGGAGCTGGCGTTGGCATGCCGATGGTTTAAAATGGTGGAGTGGAACCCATGAAACTAGCACTGATTTTACTTCGGGTTCTTGTCGCCGGTGTGCTCTCCGGTTGGATTCTGCTACTTTGGCTAGGCATTGATTCCTGGCAGACCGGCATAGGGGAACTTGTTCACCATAACACAAGGGTAAATAGCTTTCCATTTGAGGAATTCGGGAGAAGATGCATTTGGTGGGCTTGCATTTGGGGATTCCTTTCTTGTGTAGGCTTCACATTCTGGTGTATGCACACGCGAACACCTATCAATTCGATGCAGCCAACCCCAGTCCGCTCCGAACCCAGCGGTAGCTGACTTTTATCGTTACCCGGGTCATGTACGATCCATCTCCCATAGCGAACCTGCGTACTCAATGAAACGGTATTCCGGTCAGCCAAAAAAATCCACGAAGAACCCATCTTTGCACAAAATTAACGGAAGGGCCGAGTTTCTTGATTTCAGGAATATTTGAGGGCCGTTTCGCCTCTGTTTTTTTGTGAAACCCGTAGTTTACGACCTAGTCAAAATCGAATCTTCTGATTCAATAACGCCAGTGAATGACAGGGCAAATCTTCGTCATAACCGTTCATTTTGCTCCCCTACTTGTTTCCAGGAAGCGGTTCCATGCACATGCGATTTCGACGTGGTTTTACACTGGTGGAATTGTTGGTGGTCATTGCAATTATCGGCGTCTTAATCGGGCTCTTGCTGCCAGCCGTACAAGCCGCTCGGGAAGCCGCTCGACGGATGCAGTGCTCGAACCAAATGCGACAAATGATGCTCGCCACAGCCAATTACGAAGCTGCCAACAAGCGAATGCCTCCAGGGCGTCTCTCGCCCGACTGGACCGTAAACGGTGTCCCCCAAGCTAGCTACACGAACTACAACTCTGTCGGGCCAACATCGAACAACATGTTCACCGGCTTTCGATCGGTGCATTCGATGATCCTCCCCTTCATGGAAGCAAACAACATTTACAGTCTGATCGATTGGTCGGCACCCACCGCCGTGCGGATGACTCAAAACGGTGCGCCAGTGAATCGCAATTATGCCGCTTACAACAACGCTCAAGCACTATTCCTGTGTCCCTCCGATGCCAACACTGGACGAATCATCTCGGAGAACAACTTCCGATATAACTTCGGAGGAAACACGCACTACGCCGGTGCTCAAAATGCAAGTCTCAACAACGTCATCAACGCAACAGGCCCGACAGGGCTGTCCTCCGGAGGAAACGGCGCGTTTACGATCGGTACTGGACTGAAACTCAGCTCATTTACCGATGGATTGTCGAACACCTGTGCGTTTTCGGAGCGTACCAAGGGAAGTGGACGGAATCTTGCCGTCGAGCCCCCCACGCGAGTCGACATGATCACTTCGCCGAATCGCCAGAATACGATGTTGGATCCCCAAGTAGTTTTCAACGACTGCTTAAACGCAGCCAGGGTTGGACAAGCACCAAGCAATTTCCACTTCAATTCGGCTGGTCGCTGGCTCGAAGGATCCGACTTTTCCAACGGATGGCCATTTGGATTTTATTCGAGCACCCAATACAACCATGTGGCCCCCCCGAATTGGGACGGGTTCGATTGCGGAACCTGGAGCGCGATTCCCGATGCACCCGGTGAGCATGCGATCGTTTCGGCAAGAAGCATGCATTCCGGAGGCGTCAATGCATCGATGGGCGATGGTTCGACTCGCTTCGTTACCAACAACATCGACGTGAACATTTGGCGCGGTCTTGGAACCAGAAATGGTGCCGAGGTTGTCAGCGATCCAGATCTCTAAGATTCAGTTTTCTTAGCGTTTGTCGTCCGCCAACGAGTAAAGCCTCACTGAAGTAATTGGTCTTATGCATATCCGACGCTTTGTTATTGCCAACGGGATAATCGCGATCACTGTGCTCTTATGCATTAGCGGATGTGGTTCGAGTCAAATGAGAGCCACAGACATCGCCGCTTCAACCCAAACGTTCGACGACGCAGTTGCAAAACTTGCGGCAAAAGATTACGCGGGCTCGAAAGATGCGGCCCAAGCCGCACTCAAAAGCGGTGGATTGTCTGCTGACCAAGCCTCAGAGTTGCTGCTGGTCTTGGTGGAGGCGGCGATCGGAGCAGGGGACTTGGAATTAGCCGCGTCCAAATTAGCCGAAGCGGAGTCTGTCGCAAACGATATGGCTCGAGTAGCCGTTCTCCAAGGTTTGCTCGAACGTAAGCGAGGCGACCAATCGAAGGCACAAGCGGCCTTCGATAAGGCAAGATCTTTGGACCCCAATGTCCGGATTCCTAATTAACGAATCCCGGAACCGCTAGATAACACGCAAATTCCCATCGTTGCTGATACGTTCCGCGGTCCTCTTGCGATTTTGAGAGTTTGCTAGATGATTGCCAAGGTTGATGCGGTCGTGGTTATTGAGATGGAAACAAGGACCGCGTCACGTACCCTACGACCTACAAACGTGACAACTAGGCTTTAACAGTCCATGTATCGCCACTGGCAAAGAGTTTTTGCAAATCACCCTTGCCTCGCTGACCGACGGCTTGATCGATCTGGCCTCGAACAGCTTCCTCGAACGTCTCGTGGACGACGTTTCGGAAAACTCCGATGGGCTCAGGGAATTGGGGATGACGCATGCGGGATAGCAGATAAACCAGCGCCGAGTCGGCTTGCTCATCATGGAATAGCAAGTCATCTTCCTTGACCTTGCCCTCAGCCAAGTTGACCACTTCGAGTGAAAACCCGTTGAGCCGGATCCCCTTGTCCTTTTCCTTTCCGAAAATCATCGGCTTGCCATGCTCGAGTTCAATGGTCGTCTCGTCGCGAGTCGCTTTGTCCTGTGCATAGCTGAACGCTCCATCGTTGAACACGTTGCAGTTTTGGTAGACTTCAACGAAACTTGTACCCCGATGCTCTGCAGCACGCTTGAGCACCGTCGCTAAATGCTTGATGTTGCTGTCGACCGAACGGGCGATGAAGGTCGCTTCGGCACCAATCGCAACGCTGATCGGATTCAGTGGGTGGTCGACAACCCCCATCGGTGTGCTCTTGGTAATCTGTCCTTCGACGCTCGTCGGTGAATACTGTCCCTTGGTCAATCCGTAAATACGGTTGTTGAAAAGAACAATGTTCAAATCGACGTTTCGACGCAGTAGGTGGATGAAATGGTTACCACCGATGCTCAGTGAATCCCCGTCTCCTGTGATCACCCAAACACTCAAATCCGGACGAGCGAGCTTCAATCCCGTTGCCACCGCTGGTGCTCGACCATGGATCGAGTGGACCCCATACGTGTTGACATAGTAGGGAAAACGGCTTGAACAACCGATCCCAGAAATGAAAACGGTTTGCTCCGGTGGAATGCCGATCTCGGGCAATACCTTTTTCATCTGAGCTAAAATCGAATAGTCACCGCAACCAGGACACCAGCGGATGTCTTGATCGCTTGCAAAGTCGTCGGCCTTTAGAACATTCAGTGCTGTATTCATGACGAAATTAATGGTTGGCTAAATCTTGTTTTGGTTCTATAGTCTACTTGGTTTGCTCGATGATCGTGTCGTACAACTCGGAAACCGTAAATGGCTTGCCCTTGATCTTGTTGTAACCGATCGCATCGACGAGGTACTTGCTACGAATAAGCATTCTCAGTTGCCCCATGTTGAGCTCGGGGATCAAGACCTTCTTGTAGCGACTGAGAATCTCACCGAGATTGCTTGGGAATGGGTTCAAGTAACGAAGGTGTGCATGAGCGACACTCTTGCCGGCGGCTTGGGCTCGCTGAACGGCCGTCAAACAAGCTCCGTAAGTCCCTCCCCAACTAACCACCAACAAGTCGCCTCTTTGTGGGCCTTCGACATCCTGCGGCGGCAACAACTTGGCCGCATTGGCAACCTTCTGTGCACGTATATGCACCATCTTTTGGTGGTTCTCTGGGTCATAACTAATGTTCCCAGTCCCATCCTCTTTTTCGATCCCGCCGACGCGATGCATCAAACCTGGGGTGCCTGGTATTGCCCATGGCCGAGCGAGAAGTTCGTTTCGCAAGTAGGGCTTAAACGGTCCGTCAGGATTATTGCTCTCCTGAGGGTGCTCGACGGTAAACGGAGCGAGTTTGGTCACATCCGGGATCTTCCAAGGTTCCGCACCGTTGGCAATGTATCCGTCGGACAATACGACCACAGGGATCATCAATTGCGTTGCAATCATCCAAGCGTCTTGAACGATGTCAAAGCAATCACCAGGACTTCGAGCCGCCAGTACCGGCAAGGGTGCTTCCCCGTTTCGTCCAAACATGACTTGCAACAAGTCGGCCTGCTCGGTCTTCGTCGGAAGCCCCGTGCTTGGTCCTCCCCGCTGAACATCGATCACCAGCAACGGGAGTTCGAGCATCAGCGCCAATCCCATGGCTTCGGCCTTCAGTGCGATCCCAGGCCCACTCGATGTCGTCACACCCATCTGACCGCCGTACGAAGCACCGATCGCCGAGCACACTGCAGCGATCTCGTCTTCGGCTTGGAAGGTGCATACTCCAAAGTTCTTGTACCTGGCCAGCTCGTGCAAGATGTCCGATGCAGGAGTGATCGGATACGAAGCATAGAATAGCTCCTTGCCAGATCGTTGTGCGGCTGCTAGCAAACCCCAGGCTAAGGCTTGGTTGCCCATGATGTTGCGATAGGTTCCCGGCGATAGCTTGGCAGGCTCGACATTGTAGGATTGCCCAAGAGCTTCGATCGTTTCACCATAAGCCCAACCGGCTCGCAGAGCCTTTTCATTGGCCGCCGCGATCGCCGATTTGCCCGCAGAAAACTTTCCATGGATGAATCGCAAGGTCGCGTCCATGTTGCGACCATAGAGCCAATAGACAAGCCCCATCGCAAAAAAGTTCTTGCAGCGATCGGCCTCCTTGGTGCTCAGTCCAAACTCGCTGACTGCTTCTTTGGTCAAACGAGTCATCTGCACTTTGATCAATCGATATTTCTCCATCGATGGATCTTCCAAAGGACTCGTGTTGAGTTTGGCAAGCTTGAGATCCTTTTCCTCAAAACTGTCCTCGTTGACGATCAGCAAGCCACCTTTGACCAAATCGGCAAGGTTAGTCACCAAGGCCGCAGGGTTCATCGCGACCAAAGCGTCGAGCGTATCGCCCGGTGTGTGGACTTCATGAGAAGCGAATTGAACTTGGAATCCCGAGACCCCTGCGCGGGTGCCTCGAGGTGCGCGAATCTCGGCAGGAAAGTCTGGGAAAGTGGCTACGTCGTTTCCTAGGAGTGCCGAGGTATTGGTCAGTTGCTGGCCGAGGAGCTGCATTCCGTCACCGGAATCCCCTACCAATCGTACGGTGATTCCACTGACAAACTCGACCGGTTTCTCGATCGTCGAAGACGCTTGGGTTGACATATTTCAATGGCTAATAGTGCTTGAGGCCATAAGGGCAGACAGTGCGGGTTGTATCGATTACTCGGGCGAAAAGAGTGAAGCTATTTTGGCAAAACTAGGAACGGTTGAGTATGTCAAATAGCGACAAATCCAACCCAGCTTGCCTAAATTTCCTCATTGAATCCTTGGTCTTCGAGCCAAAGCAGAGGCCCAAGGTTACTTTTCCACCTGGGAGGTTACGACTGCAAGCAGGTTTTTTTCGCGGCTATGCAGGAGCTCACCCACGATTTCGAGAAACCTTTCGTAGAGCCACCATGAGCAACCGACCAACAGTGGCATCAATAACAGGGCGATCGGAAGTTTTTGGCTGGCTGGAACTGCCGTGTGCAAACCAAATTCGATGGCCCAGGGAATCGAGCATAGCCCCATGATGATTGGAATAATGGTCGTCAGCACAAGGTTCAAAACGACAGATTTCCAGTTGAATTCCTTGGGCTGGAAGCCTTGGGCCGCCATGGGAAAAGGAGCCAAAATCGAGATGACATTCGAAAGTACCAGATATAAAGGCAAATAAGCAACAAAAGCGAGCAAGGCTTCGAGGGCTCGCAACCAAGAATACTTCCAAAGCAGATTCGTCCCGATCATCGCAGCAACAGCGATGATCAAGACCATCACACCAAACATCCAATTCCGACCACGCAAGATCTCAGATCGTGGCAACCCCGAAAGCACCCAAAATCGAAACCCGGAACGATCAAAACCAAAGATGTTGCTAGCGAAGGAGGAACCAAGGTACGTCGAGAAGACAGTAAAAGCCAAAAGGAAGAAACCTTGAAATTGTGTTGAAAGCCGAAACGATTTCTCGAACGTTGTTGGAGCTTGCCTCGGTGTTTTTTGATCCGCTATCGGTTCTTGTGCCTCGGGAGTTCCAGCCTCGGACGATTGATCCTCAGGGGCTTGCACCACAGTCGGGCTAGGTGGCGGAACCACGGGTGGAGCGACAAAGGGCTTTTGGCTGAAAACCAAAATCAGAAAAAGCGGTTGGAGCAGCGGTATGAGCATCGCGAGCTTCAATTGAGGCGATCGCCAGAAGAGAGTCCAAGTGATTGCGGCAATCGCGGAGGCTTGCTGGCTGAGCCCCGGAAAAGTTCGTTCTGTCCAACGCACCGAATTGGAAGCCACAGCACCCGCTGCAGGAGCAGAAACGCTGCCACGTGAACCCTTGGATCGCTTGTTGCTCAAGGCCGATTCGGTATCGAATCCATTCTGATAGTAACGTCTTGTCATGCGATAATTTGCTCGTAGCGACCACGCGGAAATCAGCCACATGCAAGGCAGCCAGACCAGCGACCACTTACCCAGCAACGACATCCCTGAGAACATATCTGCCAACCAGAAAAACGGACAAACCGAGTCGAGCACCTGCGTCCAATACAAAACACTTCCACCTTGTCCTATTCGACGGATCAAGAACGAGGACATTGAGAATGCGACCCCGATGAAGGAGAGCAAGATCGGGACGATGGTTGCTAGAAGCTTGCGAGTTTTCGGATTCGAAATCCAAACGATGATTTTTCCCTGCACATGCGATGTCAGGGCAGCGACCATCAAAGCCATCGACAAGACCGGCACGATTCTCCAAAGGCCTGCGAAGCCTTCAATGACGCAACTCCCTAAAGCCAATCCCAGCCCCGATGCCATAAAGAACAGGATTGGGAGATTGATCCAGGTCAATAGAAAATTAAACGCAAAAACACTCTCCGGCGGGATCGGTAAGTGCATCAAACGTTGCAACGAGAGAGCATCCCCGCGAATCATTTCGTTGGCCAAACCAATAAGCCAAAAGAACACGAAGAAACCGCACAGTGCGTTCCAAGCCCCCATCGGAGCCGTCATCTTCCCGCTTGCCACCGCACCGGCGAGTGCGACACCACCAGCAAACATGGCTGCAAAACAGACGAGTAACCCCAGGACGATCACCACGAAAAATATCGAACCGAGCCACCGACTGATGATCGCTTCTTTCATCCAACGGTTGAGTCGACTGCGCCAGTAAGCAATTACTAGCGCCTTGAATTGGTGAAACTTGTGCGAGAACCCATCGAAATTCGGCTCCGCTAGCTTTGGGCTGCCGGGATTCTCGTCGCTCATGAGCCTTGCTCCGAGGTAAGCCAATCGAGCTTTGCTCCCTGAGATTCGATGAGTTCTGCGCCCGTGGCTTTGATGAAGGCGTTTTCAAGCGATCCACCTTCGACCAAGTCGGCCAACGACGATTGAACGACCAGTTTGCCCGAGACGATGATCCCGACATGCGAACAAAGTCGCTCGACGATCTCCAGAACATGCGAAGTCAAAAACACGGTCCCGCCGCTCGAGGTAAACTGCAAGAGCAACTCGCGAATGGTTCTCGAAGCCACCGCGTCGACACCTTCAAACGGTTCATCCAAAAACAGGAGTTGTGGTCGATGGATCAAAGCGGCAGCCAGCGAAAGCTTCTTGCGCATCCCATGGGAAAAGTCCATCGACACTTTCCTTGGATCATCCTCCAAGTCCAGCAGTGTTAAAAGTTTGCTAGACCGACTACGGATCGTATCGCGATCCAACCCGTGGATTCGACCGACGAAAGTTAAATACTCCATGGCCGTTAAGTGATCGAATAGAGCAAGGTTCTCTGGGATCACCCCGATGGATCGCTTGACCTCTAAACTCTGTTTCGGATCGAGCATGTTCTTGCCTAGAACTTCGACGAGCCCAGAGGAAGGTTGCAAGAGTCCTGTGAGCATCTTGATCGTCGTCGATTTACCCGCTCCGTTTGGGCCTAAGAACCCGTAAAACGTACCGCTCATGACCTCCAAATCGACCTGGTCGACCGCGGTCTTACCTGAGAAATGTCGGCTCAGTTTATCGGTGCGAATCGCCGCTACCATTTTGATGCAACCTCGTAAGCTATTCTGCCGGCCGATCGAGTCCAACCTGAGCAAACGTCCGAACCTCTAACGGATCCAGTACTCCGATTGCTCACGAATGGTCTTCAGCCAGTCGACTGCCGTGTGTGGCAGATCATGCTGATGAGTATAACCAAAATGTGTCATGATGGCTTCATCATGGTAAGCCACCACCGACAAAGCGATCAATAACATGTACGTCGCAATGTTTGCTAACCGAGACTCGCCCAAGAATTTCAAAGCCGTTCCAAACGAATGCTTAAACACATACTTACCCCGCCGAAACTCGACTGACCATAACTCATCGAGCAAAATGTGGGACATGAAACCCACAAACACTGCCACCGTCTTAAAGAGCCTCGGATGGATATTCTCCGATGCCGACACCAAAAAGACAAACAACGCAGCGATGAAGGCTGCCGGCAGACTATGCCACATCCCACGATGCACCGTGTATCGACGAAACAATTCGGCAATGCCGAACCTCAAGAAAAAGTAAATCACTCCGGTGACCACCAGCATCATCTCATGCGACAAGCCCACC
>JBEIGI010000026.1:0-62868 GCA_040381975.1 Pirellula sp. | reverse complement strand
TCAGGTTGCTCTCCACCTTTCCTCACGGAAACGCAGTTACCACTGTCGGATACAGGGCGGTAACGTTACCCTGGTCGGGACTTGCACCCAACTGATTAAACGCCTTCAAAGGCGCACTCGCTGATTTCTCCGAAATCAGCCTCCAGCGCTCCAGACCACGCCTCCATGCAAATCAGCCGCACCTTGAGCGCTCGTAGATGATTTCGGAGAAATCATCTACGTTGGTGGCTTTGGAAACACACTCGACTTGTTACGGTCACTCTGGCGCTCGTAGATGATTTCGGAGAAATCATCTACGTTGGTGGCGCATGATTTGCTCCTTGTCCTGGTAACTCCCGGTTGCTCATGAAGTACCATGCAACTGGACTGATAGAGACCCCTGGGTTTACCTCTCCTGCTAAGGATCCATGCAGGTAGCCGGTTTCTGAGCGGACTATTTGGGCAATCAAAGGGTGATCATGCAGCAATTTCAGGGTGGCAAGGCGTCGCAGGTCTCGAATTTGGTCTCCTCCTACGACTGCTACGGCTTTTACGACGAAATGTTCGAACCGGGTGGGGGCCCTAGACCAGGCGTCGAATTTCTAGCCGATCGCCTCGGATCGCTTCCACTGGGCGAACTCCAGAAACGCCAGAAAGCAGCCGATCACGAACTGCTCAATATGGGGATCACCTTCAACGTCTATGGTCATGCAGCCGGTACCGAGAAAATCTGGCCCTTTGATCTGATCCCTCGGGTCATCCATGAAGCCGAATGGAAGACCATCGAACAAGGACTCAAACAACGTATCCGCGCACTGAACATGTTCATCGATGACATGTACCACGATCAGCGAATCATCCAACACGGGATCATGCCCGAGTACATGATCGCATCGAGCAAAGGCTACCTCAAACAACTCCACGGCATGAACCCATCGAAAGGGATTTGGTGCCACATCACCGGTACCGATCTGGTTCGAGGCGCCGATGGCCAAATCTATGTGCTCGAGGACAACCTGCGATGCCCCTCAGGAGTCTCCTACGTGATCGAGAACCGAGAGGTGATGAAGCGAACGTTTCCCCAGTTGTTCGAAGGACGCAATATCCTGCCCGTCGAGACTTATCCCGAACAATTGCTCAAGATGCTGCAGTATGTTGCCCCTGCATCGGCCCGAGATCCAAATGTTGTCGTACTAACTCCCGGCGTTTACAACTCCGCCTACTTTGAACATTGCTTTCTTGCTCAGCAAATGGGAGTCGAATTGGTTCAAGGCTCCGATCTTGTCGTTAGCGATGGATTTGTTTGGATGCGCACCACGCGAGGCTTGAAAAAAGTCGATGTGATCTATCGCAGAATCGACGATGATTTTCTCGACCCAAACGTGCTTCGTCCTGATTCAACCCTCGGCGTCCGAGGACTCATGGACGTCTATCGCCAAGGCAAAGTCGCCTTGGTCAATGCTCCCGGCACGGGCGTTGCAGACGACAAAGCCGTCTATGCTTATGTCCCCAAGATGATCGAATTCTATCTGGGTGAATCAATCATCCTGCCGAATGTGCCAACGTATATGTGCGCCGATCCCAAGGAGTGTCAGTACGTGTTGGATCATATCCATGAACTAGTCGTCAAACCCGCGAATGAATCGGGCGGCTATGGCATCGTGCTCGGCCCCCGCGCCACCAAAGAACAGTTGGCAATCTGCAAGGAGCAAATCCAAAGCAATCCTCGCAATTATGTTGCCCAACCGATGCTCGCACTCTCAACCGTTCCGACCCTCTGCGGAGATACCCTCGAAGGCCGCCACGTGGACTTGCGGCCTTATATCCTCTACGGAGAGGACATCTATATCGTACCGGGCGGCTTGACCCGCGTCGCACTGGTCAAAGGCTCCCTGGTAGTCAACTCCTCTCAAGGAGGTGGCAGCAAGGATACCTGGGTGATGCGAACATGCTAAATGCTTACTCGAAGCCCCTGAGCCCTAATGCTTCTGTTCAAACCCAAGTACGAAAAAAGTCAGTTGCCTTTATTTCTATCCACAACCGTTCCTCAAGAACTCCGAATTTCAAAATCCCACAGAAAATGACACCATGCTCTCACGCGTAGCGGACTCCATTTTTTGGATGCGACGGTATACCGAACGAGCCGAAAACGTCGCTCGCTTTATCGATGTGACCTTGAACCTGACCCTAGGCCTAGGTGATCAAATCGATCATCAATGGGAAGCCCTCATCTACACCACAGGAGACCAAGAAGGATTCTTTGAGAGTTATCCTAAGGTGACGCAGGAGGATGTGATCCGTTTTTTGACCTTCGACGAAACCAACCCAAACTCGATCCTCTCGTGTTTGCAGTTCGCACGCGAAAACGCCAGGCAGAGCCGCGAGATGCTCAGTAGCCCGATCTGGGAAGAGCTCAACAAGTTCTATCTTTTCGTCAGAGAAAGTCGCAACGACACCCAAGCCGTCGAGTCCCCTTTCGAATTTTTTGCGAAAGTTCGCCAATTTGGATACCTGATCGAAGGTGTTGTTAGCGGAACGATGTCCCACGGGGAAGCCTGGAACTTTGGACGACTCGGAGCAATGCTCGAACGTGCCGATAAAACCTCGCGGATCCTAGACGTGAAATACTTTTTGCTCTTGCCCAGTGTCCACGATGTAGGAACCTCTCTCGATATCAGCCAGTGGGGAATGCTCCTTAAAAGCGCTAGCGCTCTGGAAATGTACAGACGCAAATTCGGAAGACTCTCTCCAAATCTCGTGGCGGCATTCCTGCTGCTTGATCGGGATTTTCCTCGCGCCGTAAGGTTCTGCATTTCGCGGGCCGAACAGTCGTTGCTACAGATCACCGGAGGCACCCAAGGCAACTACAGCAATCGACCCGAGCAATTGCTCGGACGCTTGAGAGCCGAACTGGAGTTTCTCGATATCGAGGAAGTCATGGACAACGGATTGCACGAGTTTATTGACGACTTCCAGTCCAAACTCAACGATATCGGTGTTGCGGTCTTCGAAAAATTCTTCCAGGTTCAAAGTTAACCATCCGCCCCCCGAACGAGTGGGAATGCTCATAAAACCCTATGTTTTGCTAGCTATCCCACGTGGAATCTCTTAACAAGTTCCAAATAAACCATATCGCGATCGCTCCTAGCGGGCTATAATTTAGGCTTGCCCAGAAGATCGTCTCCCGGGAGTGTACCCGTGTACGAAGCCTGGAGTTGATTCTGCCGGCGCGGAATTATTTGCTTTCTTCCTTATTTTTTAACGGAGCCTCTCAGCATGCCTAGTGCGACCAATTCCAAGAAGACGAAGAAGGCCACGGAAGCCGAAACGACAAGCACGGAAGTCGCTGTCGAGACCAAGCCAAAAAGAACCAGAAAATCCGCCGCCGAACCGCGTGTGAAACTCTACTGGGGCGTGTTCAATCAGCACCTCAAGCGTGTTGCCGTCTTTGAGTACACCGATGTAAAGAAGGCTGAAAAGCATGCAAAAGAACTCAGCAAAGACGGTGGAGACCACTTCCTGCAAAAGATCAAGGAAGTCGTCGGCTAAGGTCTGACCACCAGATTGTGATTCAACCCCTCCTGGAACGCCGCGGGCTCCTTGCCTGCGGCGTTTCTTGCTTTTCCGGGCCTGGTGTTGTCTCGACCGAGCAACCTCGTCTAGGAATCCATCGGCAAACTTATCATAATACCGCCCGATCCGACGATCGCTTCGGTTAGGTCTGATTCTTCAAACTACCACTCAAATTTAGGGGTTTGCCGTGAAGGAACTAGCATTCACGAAAATGCATGGTGCCGGGAATGATTACGTTTACGTCGAAGGCTTCTCGCAGACGCTGCCAGGCGACCTTGAGCGACTGGCCATCGAACTCTCGCATCGTCGCTTTGGAATCGGTGGAGATGGTGTGATCCTGATTCTGCCATCGACTCAGGCCGATGCCCGAATGCGTATGTTCAACGCCGACGGAAGCGAATCGGAAATGTGCGGAAACGGAATCCGTTGTGTGGCCAAATTCGTACACGACTCCGGGATCGCGCGCAAGCAAAACCTCTCCATTGAAACCGGTGCTGGAGTTCTTTCCTTGAATTTGATCGCCGAGGATGGCAAGGTCAAGCAGGTGACCGTGGATATGGGGGAACCAAGGCTGCTTGCTAGTCAAATTCCTACGACTCTCGGCAATCCTAATGAATCGGTCGTAAACCATCGCTTGGAATACAAAGGCCATACGCTCTTTGGAACCTGCGTTTCGATGGGCAATCCACACTGCGTGATCTTTGTTCCAGAAATAACCGACGAACTGGTCTTGGGAATCGGGCCTTTGATTGAAAAAGACGACCGCTTTCCGAAACGAACCAATGTTGAGTTTGTCGAAATTCTAGCGCGTGGCGAAGTTCGTCAACGTACCTGGGAACGGGGCTCGGGAGAGACATGGGCCTGCGGGACTGGAGCCAGCGCCGTGTGCGTCGCTGGGGTTCTAACCGAAAGAACAGACCGCACCATTCTCAATCACCTTACCGGTGGCGACCTGATCCTGCGTTGGGACGAATCGACGAACCATGTATTCATGACTGGGCCTGCAGTCGAGGTGTTCCAAGGAAAAGTGAAAATCGATTTCGCTTAACCCACTGTGAATCCCAACCTTCTCCGACCTGCAGCGTTTCTTTTAGGTTTCTTGATCAAAGGAATGGTCAGAACCCTCGATGCTCGCGTCGCCGATTACGTGGACGATACCGATGTGACGACCAATCGATTCACGACTCCAGCGATTTATATTTTTTGGCACGAAAACATCCTCTTGCCATTTGTTACGCGCAGTCGCTCGGGCATGACCCTTCTTGTGAGTCAACATCGCGATGCAAATTGGATGGATTGGTTGGCTCAGGATTTTTGCTACCATACCGTCCGTGGCTCATCGACCAAAGGAGGACTCAAAGCAATCCTGCAGTACCGAAAAGAACACCAAAACAGCAGTCTTGTGATCACTCCTGACGGTCCCAAAGGCCCTCGCCGGGTTCTGTCTCCAGGTTGCATTCAACTCAGTTCGCTGCTTCAACTTCCTATCATCCCAGTTGGTGTCGGCTACCATCGCCCCTACCGCGCCCCAACGTGGGACCGCTTTGCAATCCCAAGGCCCGGTTCACGAGCGCGGCTGATCCTAGGTTCAAGACTGTTCGTTCCTCGCAAGCTCGACGAATCCGGTATCGAGGAGCACCGCAAGTGGGTTGAAAACGCAGTGCATCGACTTACTTATGAAGCCGAATGCTGGGCCCTCGATGGCCTACCCCGCGAGCGTGAACGTTCGCTTCACGCTGCTTTGCAAGGCACCTCGGCCGTCGTAGGTAGCCTGGGACTCGAGTGAATCGCTACTACTTGGATCGCTCGTATTGGTAATCGAGCGTCCCCTCCGCCAGCTTGCAGTCCTTGATCGCTTCAAGCAATCGCTTGCGATCAACCTCCTTGGCAGGCAACTCTAAACTTTTGGATAAAGCATAAACGGTGATGTGGTAGGTCTTCACTCCCGGTCCCTTGGAACACATCGGGTCGTATTCGGTACGCTTCTTGTCATTGAGTCCTAAAGTCCCCTCGGGCTTCTGGTTTTGCCCTATCCCAGTTGCCGTCACTGGCACGTTGTAGACAAGCCAATACGACTTTTCCTGATCTGGAGCTTCGTGCCATAGAGAGACAGCAATCGATTTGGTTCCCTCAGGAATCTTATCCCAAGCTACCGCAGGGGATTGTCCTGATCCATCGCAGGTGCAATCCTTGATGAGCATGCCTCGAGCATCAACCGAACTGCTAACAACCTTAATCGTTCCTGCACTTATTTTCGCTCGATCGGATCTTGCTGTATCGGTGCCCCCCTGCGGCTGACCGTCACGCTGCGGTTGACCGGCACGCGGCGGTTGACCGTCACGAGGAGGTCGTCCATCACGCGGTGGCCGACCGTCGCGTGGGGGAGGTGGTGGTGCAGCATTACGTCCACCTCCGCCTCGTCGTTCCCCCCCTTTGTTTTGGTAGTTCTCCTTGGTCAGCTTACCATTGGGATCTTGAAACTCGAACGCCACAGCACCATTTTCCTGCAAGGTATAGCGGACAAAGCCTTTGCGTCCTGAAACCTCATAGGTCAACTGAAAATTCTTGGGTGATGTCTCTTCAAAGCCGACGATCTTAGCCCCCCGCATCGGTGGTAGTGCGGGTCGTGGACTCTCGGCCCTTGGCTGTGGATCGACTTGACCATCGCGCTCGAGAACCTGACCGTAGAATCCTCCATTGATGTAAGGATACTTCACAGTCGCATGGTAATGGTAATTGCCTTGGTTGTCCTTGTGCCCATTCATCCAGTCCAACGGCTGGTTGTCTTGCGCATCTTGATAACCGAAGATCGGATATCCATCGAGAGCATAAGCGATCGGCTTGCCCTTTCCTACCATCGGTTCGAGATGAATCGGAGCGATGTGGTAGTGATAATCATCCGCACGACCGCAGTGCCCCCCCCACTGATCGAGTTCTCCTGCCACAAGCGTATCGGTCTTGCCATCGTTCTTGATGGGATTAAAAATCGGAATCCCGTTGACCGCAAGCGCGATCGCACCTCGAAAAAAGTTATTCCTTGCCGACATCGGCTTTTGTGCCGGCTTGGGATGCAGTGGAATACGCCACGCATTGCGGCCAGTGTAAGCTTGCGGCAAAGGGACTTGCTGTTGCCAAGCGGTGATGCCGACCATCATCGAGTGGTCGGGAATACCGTTGGATTCGACATAAAAATAATCGCTGTCCCAACGCAGTCCAAGCGTCTTTTCAAAGGGTTTGAAGTGCTCGAAAATCGCTGGAGCATCTTCGATTCCAAGAAACTCCGCGGTTGGGCCTAGCTCAGGCTCTGCTTCGATTTTCACAAAGCGAACGGGATTACTCTGGTTGATGTTCCTGATCGATTCCAATCGATCGGTGATCCATTTGCCATCGGCTTGGATCAGATCCCGGCGAGGTACTTCCAACACTTTTCCACTGCTTGTCTCAAACTTAGCAATGGTCTCGTCGGCAGAAAGAAAACTGCCGTGGAAATGTCGACGCGTTTTTTCGATGGTCCAAGTCGACTTGGTTGGAGCAACCGCGCCGGATGGATCGTGTCCCCCTTCATGTGCAACGCTATAGTCCCCGAGGACGAATACTCCGGCTATCGCAGCTACAAAACATGATGATGCTTTGGATTTTCTTGTCTTCATCATTTCGACTCTTTTTGGAAGTTAGGGGGCGGTCGTTTTCATCTAAGGCTTAGACGTTTCAGGCCTTGCAGGGGCCTTGTTGTTTTTGCCCCCCCGCTTGCGTGGTTCGGGTGGATTACTGGGATTGAAATCCGGGTTCTTCGTTGGAAGTTGGGCATCGACGCGGGCCAAGTACTTTTCCAGTTGCTGATGCAACTCCTTAGCTTGGGATGCCTCTTGCATGGCTAAATTTTTGCGTTCGCTTAGATCGTCTTTGAGGTTGTAAAGTTCGTCTCGTCCATCTTCATAGAAGTGGATCAATTTCCAATCTCCAAGTCGAATCGAAGATTGCGGGCCACCTTCGCCTTGATAATGTGGAAAATGGAATACGAGTCCCTCATTGGATCTCTGCACGCTCCCAGATCCACCATTTCGAACGATCTCAGCAATGCTTCCTCCTTCGATGCGAGCAGGAAGTTTCGAGCGATCGATATGAGCCCATTGGCAGAACGTAGGCAACAGGTCATAGCCGACGATCGGAGTATGGCTCCATGAGTTGGCCTCGATGGTTGGTCCTGCAATGATGAACGGGACACGAATCCCTCCCTCCCAAACGCCACCTTTCCCACCGTGCAATCCAGCGCGTTTTCCACCGCCTTGGCCGCCCCCGCCACCACCTCCTGAACCGTTGTCGGACATATAGATGATGATCGTGTTTTTGGCTAACCCGAGCCGATCGATCGAATCGATGACTTTACCCACGCCAGTATCGAGATCTTCGGTGATCGCAGCGGTCGTGATTCGCTTCTCGTTTTCGCCAGAGAGTTTTGATTGATACTTTGCCAGCGTCGCCTTGTTTGCGTTCTCGCTTGCATGGAGTGCGTTCCAAGAAAGCTGTATGTAAAACGGCTTGCCTGCTTTCATACTCTTTTGCATGAACTCCTCAGCCCGTTGAGCCATACCGAAGATATCGACGGGGTTCGGATCGTGGAACTTGAAGGCTTGTTCGTTACCGGTATCCCCATCATGCTCATCATAACCATGTTCTCCGGGCCCACCTCCACCGATGTGCCACTTGCCATAATGCGCCGTGGAGTAACCAACCCCCCGCAGCAGTTCGCCAATGGTTGTCTCCGACGACGCAAGGCTCTTAATGAGCCTCGGTTCGATTAGCTTCTGCCCTGTTTCGGCCGGTGCTGCTTTGGTCCAATGCAACTGTGCAGGACTCTTACCTGTCTGCAGACTGATCCGCGTGGGCGAACACACCGGAGCCGGTGAGTAGGCGTTCGAGAATCGCATTCCGCGAGCGGCGAGTCGCTCAAGATTCGGAGTGTAGAAGTGCTGGCCCTTCGATGCCGGCACGTCCGGATGCATAGGAACCGATAGACCATCCCAGCCTTGATCGTCCGAGAGCATCAGCACGATGTTCGGTCGCTCATCCGCCTGAACCTCTCGAGAACAAAGCGTGACGAGCAAGATGAACGAAAGAATACGACGCATGTTGTTCAGCCTATCTGTGACAGATTCGATGATTTTTGGACTCTTAAGGAATGATTGCGGGTAAGCCTTCGGCGGCCCCCACCCGGCTTCACGCCGGTGGGGCCATGATTTGCGGCTACAAGGGAGCGATGTAAAAGCGGATCTAGGAACCTAACTGTAGTTGTACAGTTACGTCTCCACTGGCATAAAGCCAGTGGTAGACTCATTGAACAAAATGCAATCCAATTCACCCACATTAATAACTGAAGAGCCCTATTTTGGATGAACTTCGTAGGTGTAACTCACCTCGCCGTTGCATCGACGAGCATCCTCGTCCTTGGGCAAGTAGGAACGGACATAATCGACTCGGGATTGGTCGGGAGAAACACGAATGCGAAGATGTCCAGAGCTGGGCTGTATTTCACCGCTGTGATATCCATACTCGGCTGCAGTCCGAGTGTTTCCGATCCGAGAGTGGCTCGGCTGAGGAACCTCTTGATAGACGATCCCATCGAGATCCTGTTTGGCGAAAATGTGATCATGGCCATGGAATACGACTTGAACCCCATGATCGATCAGCAGTTGATGAATCGGTTTTTCCCACCCCGGACGGTATTTGCTGAACTCAAATTTGCCATCAGCACTCTTGCCACCCCACTCCCAAAAAGGTGCCGCTTCGGCCCCCCCTCGATTGTTCTGATCGGCGCCACCGACCAAATGATGGATGAAGACGAACTTGTACTTGGCATTGCTCTCTTTAAGGGTCTTTTGCAACCAGCGATACTGTTTTTCACCGAGAGTCCAGAACCAATTTCCCTTCTCGTTGTTTTCGCCACGACGGGGACGATCCAACGTGTAGCGGTAAGGATCAAGCGCGATAAACAGTGCATCTCCCCATTGCCATGCGTAGTAATCATCGAGAGTCCCTAGCTGTCCCAATTCGTCCGGGTTTCCGCTGTAGAACTTATTAGGCGATGGATTCGGGAATAGGGCTTTTCGTGTTTTGGTAGCCCAAATCGTATCGCCTCGAGCAGGCGACTCCCCGTCATGATTCCCAAGGACTAAATAGAACGGAACCGAGTGGCAAGCCGAGCCTAAGTAATAGCGTTGAGAGAGATAATGACCATACGAGAATTGCGGTTGTTTGTACTTGCCTGTCATGAACGTATCACCAAGTTCTAGGTGAAAATCGGATTGATCGGCAAGTACATTGGCAAGCGTTCGCGAGTAGACGTCACCGCTGGAGTTTTCATCCAAGTGAGAGTCGGAGGTCACGGTAAATACATAACTGCTACCGGCAGCCCTTTGAGTGTGAAAAGTGTACAGCGGCGTTTCAATACTCTTCGAGGCACCATCTGCTTGGTACTCCCAAGTGTAACTGTAGCGGGTGTTTGGACTAAGCCCTGACAACTCGATTGTCAGTGGCACATCGTTTTGAAAGTTGGTCCAAGCGGTCGTCTGCTTGTTAGTGATGTCACTTGAATCCGCATTGCTTTGTTCGACACCACAACACACGCGGCCTTTCCCATTTACAAACGGCATGACACGCAGCGTGATCGAAACATCGGTGGGCCTTCCGAGCACTAGATCAAAAGGTCTAGTCGGTACATCGTTGGCGGGCGAAGGCGGTTTCTCGTAACCCCCGAGCCCGCTTCCTCCACCCCCCTTGGGCCCTCCTCGCTGGCCACCCTGTTGCCCACCCTGCTGGCCGCGACCAGCCCCATTGGGCTTTCGGTCAGGATTTCGGTCAGGACCACCGTTTTGCTGCTTATCTGGCGGATCCTGAGCCAAACAAAGCATGGGAAAGCTGGCTGCAGCAATCGACATCACAGCCAATAGAACTCCTCCCCCTTGGAAAATCTTGGACATGCTCGCTACGCTCCGAAGAAACATTTCATGATCAAAACAGATTCAACAACGTCTACTTGGGCTGCCCTCGTCGATCCCCTCGCGGTGGTTGCTCGGGAACGACGTTGTTGAGATTGCTGAAGTCTGTGCGTTCCTTACCGTCTGGTGCCAGGTCGATCCGTTTACGGAACAGCACGAGATTATCGAGCTTTACGTTATCGGACCAAATAAACTTGGCACCCTGAAAATCATTGTCGTAATAAGGTTGCTTTGGTTTGACTTCATCCTCGGTGTACTCTTTTGCATTTGGCCAGGAACTATCGTCAAAATCGATGGCAAACCAATTCTCTGGCAAAGGTGTATTCTCGACGCGAGGATTCTTCGTATCGCCCCCGACCGGGCCGGTCGAAAAGGCTTTGACCAAATCGATTGCTGAATCATTCTTGCTCTTTGTCCTCATCGATGACTTCACGATCTGAAGCTTGATGGTGAGAGTGGTGAAAAAAAGGGGAGGGGAGGGATAATTCGTCGGTGAGTGTCAATCGAACCGTGAGCCTATCGGGTCCATAGGGCATTTCGATGAATCGAATTTGTGCGATTCGACCACTCTGCTTGCCATATTGGATCTCGATTCTTTTTGGGCCTCTCTCCCCCGGCTTTTTGATTGCGATCAATACGGCCTCTTGTTCTCCTAATTGCTCGCTCGGTGTGGCCGTCACAATCTCAACCGTGTAAGCCTTTTTTATCTGCTCTAAGCCTTGCGACAGATTGCCAAGCGGAATGGAGTGCTCGTGACCTGGTAGATCTCGATTGAATCGCTGAGTATCTCTGCTGATGCGCACCGGGCCGCTCGGGGCGATGGCCCACCCGATTTGCCCATCGCTTCCGGTCACAAACACTGCACCTTCGTCGCGGAACCGCATTAAAACAAATTGATCAAGTCCCCGTACGTAGAGCTTCGCACCGTCGAGCGTCGGCTTAGGCGGGCGTGTGCTATCGTACTTTTCCCGTTGCTTTCTGCTCGGTAAAACCATCTCCTCGACGTTGATGCTGTAGTGCCGATCCCCCTTGGAAAGCGACTTGAGTATCCTGTTAAATTCCTGGGAGGCGCTGAGTTGATTGCGATTCGACAGCAACAACAAGCCTACGAGCAAAAAAATCGATCCAGCCACAAAGGCAACCACCGGCCTCGATGGAGCTGATCGAACTTTGGTTTTTCCAGGTGCTCCTGCCAACGCAATCGAGTCGTTTTGACGTTCAAGATCAGAGCCCTTCGCTAAGACGTGCCAGAGCTGATCATCCAGCAACGATGCTTGGACAAGCGTCTGTCGCAAATCGACAGATTCTCTCAATCGACTATCAAGATGCTCGATTTCATCGGCATCGATTTGGTCATCGAGATACCGATGAATCAACTCGATATCTTCTGGAGTCATGATGCACCCCTATCGAGCTGAACCTGTCGCTCGATACACTGCTTGAGCTGCTGGCGGATCCGCTGGAGAGATTTAGCAACACCATTGGGCGAACCACCGAGCCACTGTGCAATTTGATGGGGTTTTTGATTTTCCGTATAACGAGCCCGGCACAACTCCTTGGCCCTTGCATCGAGCTTATCGAAACAGGTTTGCAGGTACTCCATCCGATGGATCTCAGACGATGCAATCTGCGAGTAGTCTTCCGAGAGCAAATCGATGATCGAATCAGAAAAACGAAGCTTATCTCGGTGCACGGTTCGGAAGTAGAGACGAACATGGTTGCGTGCGATGCCGATCGCCCAAGCGGCAAAAAGCTGCGAAGGGTCATACCGATCATAGGACTCTAAAATCGCGATGGCTATGTCTTGCATCAGATCATCACGGGCCGTGTAGTCGCGAACCATCGCACTTACAAAGCTTGAAACGATCGGTTGAACGATCGTCCACTGCCTTAATGCGTTTTTCATCGATTCGTCTACCACAACCGATCACTCCACGATTCATTCAAGCTCACGTTTACTCAGGAAGCTTGCCAATGCGACAGGCTCCCATTGATCTTTATTTGACCGCAGCTCGTGAAATATGACTTGAAAAACCGCTAAATCTTGAAAGTTTTGTTCTTCAGAAATTAAGTTTCTTCAGGTAATTTTGTGGGTAATCGCTTTGAAAGGGATTCAAAGATTGAAAACACAAAGACTCATAGGACACAGAGAGAAAGAGATAGGTGCTCATGACTCTGTGCTCTCTGTGACTCTGTGTTTCAAAAAGGATTTCGTCAGGGATCTTTATCCTAGATTGTTACCCACAATAATTCCCGACGATCCGAAATGAACCACAACAAGGCAGATTACAGGTCATCTGCTTTGGGTAGTTCATCGAGCGAGTCGATACCTGCGACCTCTAGAAATCGCTCGGTGGTATAGAAACCGTTTTGATCGAGTCGAATAAGCCCGCGACGCTGGAGTTGCGCAAGTGTTGCGCCGGCCCCTTGACCTAACTGGTTTTCAATCTCTTGCCGCTCAATGCCGGGTTGATAAGCGATCAACGATAAGCAATCGATCGACGCTTGAGAGAGCACCGACTCTTTTGGAGTCCCCCATTTGAGCGATTCGATGGCAACTTCCAAATCCGATGTTAATACCAGTCGGAAACCATCTTGGTCTTGCACGACTCGAACCGAACTGTTTTGGCTTTCGAGGTTTGAATTCAAGTGCTCGATACCTTGAAGGATCTCTGTTTCGGAGAACTCTTTCATCGTGAGTTTGAGTTGCTCGAGCGACACGGAGTGTCCATCCCGAGTTCCAACAAACAGAATCGACTCGATGATCGACCATACCGTCACTGGGACACCATCGGTTTCACCGTGGATCAAGATGCTACCTTGGAAATCCAGTGGTAATACATCGTTTTGCGACGGTTTTACCTCATCATGCGATCGGGAATTTCCTTGCATGACGTTGGCATAGACATTCCCTAACTCTTCAAGCGAAAAGTACTCGTTTTCATCCCCTGAATCCGACTCGGCAGAATCGCTCGAAGGTTCGGATTCGTGATGTTTCGAACCGAATTGGGATACGCGTCCTTGCATGCAAACAGATCCGCTCTTGGGTTTACTTCCAGAATCGTTCTTCCAAAACCAAAATCGATGTCTCGACGGACTCGTCGCCCGGAGAGCCTTGCACAGATACGCGATTCTTCATCTCAGACGGAACCCTGATCTTATCCTTTACCAGTTTCGGTTCGATCGAAACACCTCCACTGACGATCGCCGAGATGGTTCCATCGGAGCGTTTGCGCGTCGCGACGATCGAATCGATTTGCGTTGGGGCAACCTCAAGATGCGGAAGGTAGTTTGCTTTGCCGAGAACCTTGAATGGCTCCTGGGCAGTTTGTTCCTCACCTTGGCTTGCCCGACGTGTTTTAATAATCTCCATAACTACGGCCAAGTCGAAAACATGACGGAGTCTACCGTAGATCGGGTAAGCCTCTTGCAGGGCTTCGAATTTAGCAGTGAAGTTCTTCGCGAAGGCATCTGCGGCCCTATCGGGAATCTGTGCCGCAAATCTAGTACCGTCTGCTCCCATCATTTGAGTCTCACTCAGGACTGCGACGTTTGAACCTTGGAAGTGATAAATCTGCTCCTGGGGATCCAATGCAATCTTCGAGTCCGACATGGCAAACCACCAACGCACCATGGATTGCTCCTTGGCATAACCCAACCGTTCGGATTCCACCCAGTAGCTCGCGAGTCCATTGACGCTCGGTTCGAGTCCAAAGGCTAGTCGCTTCATGTGTGCATCGGCGATCAGCAAGGCGTAGCCGGTCGGGGAGTCTTGGGCGATCCCTACGACGTTTGCTTTTTGGAACCCGAGCTTTTTCTTCCACTGGGCGATCCAGGTCTCTGGATCGCGACCGAGTAAGCGTATGGAAGCTTTTTCGTTGGCCGATTGATAAGCAGCGATAAGACGCTCTGGAACTGGGTCGATCGAGCATCCGAATTCTCCCTTACCGTTGAGAACATGATGCGCTACGGTTAAAAGGTCCTCGAGCAGTACTGGAGGCAGTTTTAGTTGCCGGTGCACCAGATCCCCTTGTCGGGTTGCAGCGATGTTTCCGGCGGGGCCTCCGATGAGCCAATCGTTGTTTTTCGAGTCCCATGCGAGATAGTCAATGCGGCATAATCCACCCAGAAGTTCCGACGCGATACTGCCGCGTGCGTCTTGCTGAACTTGAAAATGGAGTTGCTCGTCGAGGGTTTTGAGTGAGATCCATCGCAGATCGGTTGGTCTTTGCCATAGTCCAAGATCGTCTAAAGGCACAGCGATGGGCCCACCCTTAGCAATCTCATCAGGGATCACCTTAAGCTTCGGCGCACCGTTTTGTTTAGAAGTTGATATCCGCTCGATCAATCCTTCGGTGGTGATTCGGACCCCTTGTCGAAAAGGGGACATCGTCGCGGTCCCTCCGGCACTTTGCCATCCATCCGGAGAGATGGTCGTTTCGATAAGATTCATCAGTTCGGTGTAGTTGGCAATCGCGCCTCCGCCAGCAGCACCACCAGTTTCACCAGCACGAGTAAGGGAAGATCCGTACCGACTCGATGATGATTCGTAGGCGCCAGAGTGTAGGCTGACTGGATCGACTCTCTGGGAATGCAGTACAGTCAATACTCGCTGGCGATCGCTAGGTGCAAGCTGACCAAGCGCCGATTTGATCGCCCCAGGGTCCCCCTGCTTGAGTGCTTGGGCTAATTGAGGATACTCTTTCCCAAATCGCTCAGCGGGTTGTGCGAAAAGGAATGCTGGAGAGCATGCAAGCACAATCAAAAAACGATGGACCAAAGACGGCAAGTTCATGGACGTGCTCCGCGTTCTTACGACAAAAAGATTACGAATCATCCTAGCCAACCCTATGAGTATAACACGATTCCAAGGCCAGTTGCGATTGCAAAAAAACAACATAGGCCGCGTTTTTTTGGGCAATAACTAGGCTTACTCACCGGGGCGCTCAAGTGGCCGGTTTTTTTGGCAGTCTCAATTCTTCGCAAACCTGCATGGACATGGTATTCTGCAAACTTATCGATGCGATCTTGTCGGTCATGATCGCAGTCCTTTCCCTTGTTCTAGTAAATCGATTAGAGAAGCTTCGAAGATGAAACGCATGCACTTTTGGTTTGGTTGCACCCTGTCTTTGTTGTTCCTGGGCGCTGGCGTTTGCCGCTTGGAGGCTCAAGAATACCTCAATGGCATTGAATGGAAGGAACCTGCGATCATCACTCCGGGTACAACCAACAGCGAGCCCCCGTCGGATGCAGTCATTCTGTTTAACGGCAAGGACAAATCGCATTGGAAGAATTCAGATTCTTGGAAAATTGATGGAGACGCCTTGGTTGCTGGCCGAGGCTCGATCACCAGCGTCGATGAGTTTGGAGATTGCCAAGTCCACATCGAGTGGTCGGCAGCCACTCCCCCCAAGGGGAGCGGACAAGGTCGTAGCAACAGCGGTGTTTTCCTGATGAACATCTACGAGTTGCAAGTATTAGACTCTTTCGACAACAAGACCTATCACGATGGCCAAGCAGGTGCGATCTACAAGCAGACACCTCCGATGGTCAATGCCACGCGCAAGCCTGGAGACTGGAACACCTACGATATCTTCTGGACCGCACCGCGATTCAACGACGACGGATCTTTGAAGTCTCCCGCTTACATCACCGCCGTGCACAACGGGGTATTGATCCTGAATCACTTCGAGCTCAAAGGGGATACACCCTTCAGTCGTCCACCTGAGTACAAAAAACACGCAGCCAAAGGACCTATCGGCTTACAAGATCACGGCGATCCAGTTCGGTTCAGGAACATCTGGGTTCGACCCTTAGTTCCAGTTGAAGGCAAGCAAGTCCGCAAGCCCTTCCTACGCAACGGGGACAAGGAAACCCCTATTGAAAAGTAATCCGCAAGGAACTTACAGCTCGCCGGTGAGCACAGCGTTTAGCGGCAGTACTTGTCGAGCCAAGCCTGCCGCTGCTCATCAAGCTTAGAATCGTCTGGGATCTGGCCCTCTTGGCGTTGTTTTGCAAAGCGGGCCTCGAAGCGGGCGATGTCATCGGCCAAGATCGCTCCTTGATCAAACATTCGATCGATGAAAAGAACCCCATCGAGGTGATCGACTTCGTGCTGGATGATTCGAGCAAGGAATCCTTCCACCTTGAGATTGATTTCCTTGCCATCCATCGAGTACGCGTTAACTTGAACAGACTTATTTCGTTTGACCGTTCCGTGCAGACCTGGCAAGGACAGACAGCCCTCATCGGCTTCGAAGCTACCACTAGCTTTTTGGATCACCGGATTCAGGAAAACCAACTCTTCGCCGGAATCTTTTTCTCCAGTCGGATTGGCGATAAAGAGTCGCAAGGGTAAATTCACTTGATTGGCCGCTAGCCCTACGCCTCGATGCTCGTACATGATTTGGAACATCTGTTCGATCATCTCCCGAAGTGAATCGTCGACTCGCGCCAAAGGCTTGGAAGTAAAGCGGAGTGTCGGGTGAGGATAATGAATTAGCTGTAGCATGGAAATGGTAAGCCAAAAAGCGAAGAAAATTGTCGAATCCGAAAGCGGTGTATTGTGATCCAAAGCTCCAGCTTCGTAAACCGCTACAAAAGCTTATGCTTGTTGATTGCCATGCATTGGATTTGCCTAGCTTGCCTTGGCTCGGCTCAAGTCCCCTCTGAACCCAATCCCGAATCGGAATACTACCGACAAGCCACCGAGAAATTCGGTGGAGCAAGCAAAGTTCTATGGGGCGAGCCTGGGGGTAATTCCCTCGACCGATGGAAACCTCGTTCACTGATCGAGATCCAAGGTGTCGTAGTCGCTTGGGATTACGATCAACTCGTGGTGGTCAAACCGGGAGCAAACGGGACGTCAAGTTTTCCTGGTGATCTTGTAGTAGGAATCGAACCGACTTGGAAGTCGCCTGCCTATGCGAAAGTTCACGAGTTGTTTTTGAACAAACAATTCCGGGAGGTTTTGCAACAAGGCCAAGCGGCCCTTGCGATGACCGAGATCCCTCGCTGGCAACAACGGGTCGTGGTCGCTGAAATGGTCGATTCGGCCGTAGCTCTCGGCCAATATGCTGTTGCCGCAAGAGTGTTCAAAATCCTAACCCAAGACACTTCGCCGGATTTGCTTCTAAGTCGCATTCCATTGCCATGGTCTGACGAATTGGCACAACTCACCCCGGCATTGATTCAAGAATCACTCGCTGGGCTCGAAAATAAATCGGCCGCCATGCAACTGCTCGGGGCGACATGGTTGCTGGCAAGTGAGCATCGGCTCGTTGCCATCGAAAAACTCAAATCGATCGCCTCCAGCGGTGACTCTCTGATGGCCTCCTATGCCAAGACTCAGCTATGGAGATTGGCAGCTTCCGAAGAGGTTTTCTCGAGCAATTTTGTCGATTGGATGTCCCTTCGCGATGCCTTGCCTGTTGCAGCCCAAGCTGGACCGACGATGCTCTTGGCGCATCGATTCGATCAAGCTGGCCAAACGAAGCTTGCACTGGCCGAATGGCTACGTATCACATCCTTGCATGAAGATCGCTATCATCTTAGAGACCAAGCTCTTCGAAAGGCGGTCGAAGCAGCTAAAAAAATCGGCGACCTAGAACTCGCGGCACGTCTATCCAAATAATGGGAACCTGAATGCTATCGACGCAAATCAATCTAAAAAACGTCTGGGTGATGGCTCGAAGTTGCATCGCGAGTTGCGCTATTCTTGGGACTTCGATTGCTTCAACAACCATGGCACAAGCACCCGCGGTGGGTGGACAAGCGAGTCCCGTTAGTTCGGCCAAGCCCAGCGATGCGTCTGACGATACGCTGTTTGAGATCATCTTCAGCGGTGGTCCACTAGGGGTGGCCATCATGATCGCTCTGATCGTGATGTCGATCCTCGCAGTTTACTTGATCATTGATCAGTGGCTGACGCTCAGGCGTAAGGATCTCTTGCCTGCGGATTTGAATGAAAACGTCCGGCAGTTGCTTGCCCAGGGAAAGCTCAAAGATGCCGACCAAGCTTGTCGAAACCAACCTTGCCCATTGTCTTATGTCTTGGCAAGCGGGATCGCGGAGATCGAGTACGGGTGGCCTGCGGTTGAAAAGTCGCTCGAGGATGCTTTGGCAGAGCAAGCAGCGCGGATGTACAGAAAACTTGAGTATCTGAGTGTCATCGGAAACCTAGCCCCCATGCTTGGACTGCTCGGTACAGTAGCCGGGATGATCTTGGCATTTCGAGAGGTAGCTTTGTCGCAAGGTACGGCGGGTGCCGGCCAGCTTGCATCAGGTATTTACTCGGCCCTGATCACGACCGTTGCGGGCTTGCTCATCGCTATCCCCGCTTTGGGAGCTTTTGCCGTTTTTCGCAATAGAATCGATGAAATCATGTCGGAAATGGCAACTTCGGCCCAGCAAGCATTTGGATCGATTCGACGCAGACTACCCGGCACGGCGGTTCCAAGACCGACGTCTGTCCCCCCACCGAGGGGTTAATCGTCAATTTTGTCCCAGTTGCGACACTCGGGGAGCGAAACTCTGCGAACCTTGGTTAGTTTGCTACCAATGTTGCAGGTCTTGGGGTATCCTGTTGAGTCCCAAAAAACCCCGTTCCCCAATCATTCTTTGTCTTTTGGAATCCCTCTTGGCCGTTAGCTCCCCCCGAAACGATGACTCGGCATCCGTAGAGCCAGGCAACTGGAGTCCGGTGGTCTATGCCCAGGCCCATAGCGATATCGGAATGCGTCGCGCTAACAACCAGGATAGCTTTGCAATTGTTCTAGCAAATGATGCCGAGAAATGGCAAAGGGCGGGTGATTTGTTGATTGTCGCCGACGGAATGGGAGCTCACGCCGCCGGGGAGCTTGCAAGCAGACTGAGCGTCGAGCTGATCCCTCATCATTATTCGAAACTCAATTCGAAGTACGATTGCCCAGAGGCCCTCGTGAAGGCCTTCGAGGAAACCAACCGAGAAATCAACCTTCGAGGTACGGTCAATCCTGAATTTCGCAGCATGGGAACGACCACTAGCGCGATCGCTCTTCTACCCATCGGGGGAGTGATCGCCCATGTGGGAGATAGCCGAGTGTATCGATTGCGAGGCCAAACATTCGAGCAATTGACCTTTGACCATTCGCTTGTTTGGGAGATGCAACAAGCTGGAGAGGTCAGCGAGGAGATGATCCGCAACAGCTCGATCCCCAAGAACGTCATCACGCGTTCTATGGGTCCTAGCCCGAGCGTTCAAGTCGATATCGAGGGACCATTCCCATTGCTCAAGGGGGACCGTTTCCTACTCTGCAGCGACGGGCTAAGCGGGCAAATAGCCGACGAAGAGATCGGGTTATTGCTGGGGCTGTTGGATCCCGCTACCGCCGTCAAGGCGCTTGTTGATTTAGCGAATTTTCGCGGAGGACCCGACAATATCACGGTGGTGATCGGAGAGGTGCAAAGGGACTTTGGTATTGCCAATACTGCCGTTGCCAGCAATGCAACCCGCAACTCACCGGGATTTCCGGTAAGCTTTGGTGTCATCGCTGCCATCGGCTTGCTGGCTGCCGCCGCACTTGCTCTCGTGCAGCAGATACCCATCGCGATCCTCTCAGCAGCGGCGGCACTCGTGGCAATTATTTCTGGTTGGGTCAAAATGTCAGCCGGCAAGCAGTCGGACTCGCAAACCAAAGGCTTTGGCAAAGCCCCCTACAGAAAATACACCTGCAAACCATCGGCGACCCTGGCAAATCAACTCAAGAATGCCGTGGATGAGCTCTTTCAGTGGCTCAAAGAGAATTCAAAAAGCTCCAATCTTGATTCGATCGAGGTTCGTATCCAAGGGGCCAATCGAGAGATTGCAGCCAAAGACTACAAATCCTCGATCGCCAACTTCGCAAAATTGCTAGTCGATGTGATGCAGGAAATCCGAGACCGCCGCAAAGAAGATGATGACGGCCACGTCGATTACTAAAGCGTTTGATGACGAGCGCACTCTAGGCATTCAGCAGCACGATCACCAAAAGCCCCGTCCCAACCAAAGCGACCACGCACGCGACAATTCCTATGTTGGAACGAGGCATCATCGGATACTCACGCCTGAGTGTTTTGATGTCTCGATGGTACTCCAGCCACGCTAGCATCAGCGACAAGAGCCCTAATGCGATGAGTGTCAGTCCAAACTCCTTGGGGCCCAATAGAGTTGGTTTTGCTTCAGGCCTTGAAGTTCTACCATCTAAAAGATCCATTTGGAAAAACTTGTAAGCCGAAAATCCAAACGTGATCAGTGAAGTCGCAGTTCTTATCGCAGCCATGACGGTGCGCTCGTAAGCCACGCGGGTTCTTTCGATCGCCAAGCGGGTGCTTGTATCCAGTGGGATCGGAGCGGTATTATCGGAAGATTCCATCCTAGCTGGCCCCTTTTGCTTACATTCTCAACATGATTGACATGGATCTACCGACCGAATAACCTACAGAAGGCGATTGGTACTACCATTGAAGTGTACACGAAGTAAAGATGTAAAAATTAGGAATCCTGGGTTGGCTTTGCCAACTTGAATCTGCGATCACTCCATGACGACGAACCTAAATTCCCACCAACGAAGCTTCAGCACTAGGCTCATTCGGGCACTAGTTCTGCTGGTTTGGTTTTTTGGGGTTCCTGGAATTCGCCCCATCGTCCACCACCATCAGAGTGAAAAGCCGTCAGCCTCCGAGCTGGAACAGTTGGCTTCACACGTTCGAGCCTACCCCCATGAGGAAACCCAGGATACCGCAAAACTACACCTGCATTGGCTGGTACTGATCGATGGTCATTCGATTTTGTCGTTCCCCAACAGTCCCGCACCTCAAGAAAGCAAAGCGAGCAATTCTCTCAACCAATGGGCAGATCCCTTCGATTTGTCTAACGCCGATTTTTCGGGATCCGATTTTCTTGAACCTATAGCACCGACCGAACAAGATAATTCAAATAGGTATCAAACCCCTAGTTTTTCACGCCGATGCAACCAGATGCAAACCGCTCGGCATGCGCGTTTGACGTCCTTTTCAACGATCCGCTACTGCTCGGCATCTCTCTAGCCTGAATCGCACTCTTAGCGTTTCCTGTAATACCAACAACCGTTGGGCTCCCTGACAATTTCTGTACTCTGCGATCAACCATCTGTTATGAACACCTTTCAACATGCGCTTCGCGCTTGGCCCTTGCTATTGCTGACAACCCTCCTAGGTGCCGGTGCAACTTGGGCATTCAAATCCCGCCCCCCCGCCTCGGACGTTGCTTTAGCACCCAAGTCCGTACGGATCGAGCAACCCGAGGCCACTGGACAAGAGTCCAAACATACCGATTCGATCGAACTATCCGAAGAGCTTTGGAAGCCGAGCGGAATCGAGCTTCAAGCGCCTCAAGAGGAGTTGCTCGCTGTCCCGGTGAACCTCACTGGCAAGGTATCCTTGAACGAGGACCGCATTGCACACATCTACCCCATGGTGGAAGGTACCGTCGACGCGGTATCGGTCACACTGGGCCAAAATGTCAAAGCCGATGACTTGTTAGTCGTTATCCATAGCCGAGAGATTGGCCAAGCGAAACTCAATCTCTATCAGGCTCGATTGCAGCGAGAGATTGCAATCGTCAAAAGGGATCTTCAAACGCGCATTGCAGAGAATACACGTCGGCTGATCGAAGAACTCCGGCAACGCAGGCCGATTCAAGAGATCGAAAGCCGCTTTAGGACGCTCTCCATGGGCGACTATCGCGAAAGACTGCTAGCATCCTATTCCAACTACCTCAAATCCCAGGCTGATGTATCACGACTCGAAAATGTCAAAGATAGCGGTGCGGTTTCGGGCAAACTACTGATGACGGCTCAATCCAATCGAGATGCGGATTCGGCGACGTTCCAAGCCCGCATCGAACAGATCGAGTACGAGATGCAAACCGACATTCTCCTTGCAAATCAAACCGTGAGAGAGGCCGAAACACGCGTCGCCGTCGATGCGACAAGCTTGAGAATCTTAGGAGTGGATTCCAAAGACATTGAAAGTGTTGATCCAACCACTCAAGGAGAAGCGATATCCCATTACCCAATCCGCGCTCCATTCGAAGGAACGGTGATCACCAAGGATGTTACGATGCGAGAACAAGTTCGCCCGAGCTCCTCGGTGCTGACCGTTGCAGACTTGTCCACCGTCTGGATCACTGCCGATGTTTTTGAAGAGAATGTCCCGTTACTCAAATCGCTCGATCAGCAAACCGTCTCGATCGTCAACGAGGCGTGGCCTGACAAGTCCTTCTCCGCCAAAGTTTTTTACACCGGCGAAATTATGGACGAAAAGACCAGAACGATCTCGCTGCGCGCAATCGCACAAAACTCCGATCGATTACTTAAACCTGGGATGTTCGTCAACGTCATCATTCCAGGCGCTCAAAATAGCACTGCTCTTACAATTCCTTCAGATGCCATCCAAGAACACGAAGGAAGGAAGTTTGTATTCGTACACAAAAAAGACACGCATTTCGACCGACGTGATATCCAGTTGGGGCAGAAAGCTCAAGGCAAAACAGTCGTGCTAAGAGGTTTGAGCCCCTCCGATAAGGTTGTGGTCAAAGGAGCTTTCGTACTGAAATCCAAGATGCTCGCTGACTTGCTCGGCGAAGAGTAACCAACCAAACAACGAGCATCCTTCAGGAAAAAGTATCATTATGGTAAGCCCCATCATTCAATGGTCATTGCAAAATCGATTCATCGTGATCATCGCGTCGCTTCTGATCCTAGGCTTAGGTTTTGTAGCCGCTAGTCAGATACCGCTCGATGCAGTCCCAGACCTGACCAACGTACAGGTTCAAGTGCTAACGAACGCCCCATCCTTAGGCCCCGAAGAGGTCGAGCAATTCATCACCTTTCCGATCGAAAACGCCATGAGCGGAGTGCCAATGGTCGATGAGATTCGATCCATCAGCCGATTCGGCCTGAGCGCAGTTACCGTCACCTTTGAAGACGGTACGGATATCTATTGGGCCAGAAATCAGATCAACGAACGACTGCAACGAGCAAGGGAAAATATCCCACCCGGAATGGGTACTCCTGAACTAGGCCCAATCGCTACGGGGATGAGTGAAATTTACCAGTTTGAAGTGCGCGCAAAACCAGGCTTCCATTTTCCGCTCAACGAACTCCGCTCGATCCTCGACTGGCAGATCGCTTTTCAACTAAGAAGCGTAAAAGGAGTGGTAGAAGTCAACACCTTTGGTGGAGAACTTAAGACCTATGAGATTCAAGTCGATCCATCAAAGCTTCAAAACTACCGCATCTCCCTAGCGGATGTTTTTAATGCCCTGGATGAGAATAATGGAAATTCTGGGGGGGGCTACATAGTCCACGGATCCGAGCAAAGATTGGTTCGTGGCCAAGGATTGGTCGCATCGCTCGATGATATTCGAAACATCGTACTAGAGAGCCGCGAAGGAACGCCAATTCGTATCAAGGACATCGGCGATGTACGTTTTGCACCCATGCTCAGACAAGGTGCAGTGACTCGGGACGGAGATCGCGAAGCGGTCATCGGTATGGTGATGATGATCATGGGTGGAAATAGCCGTCGAGTCGTTGAAGATGTCAAAGAGAAAATTCACGACATCCAAAAAACACTCCCCGAAGGAATCCAGATCGAAACCTTCTACGACCGAACCGAACTGGTGGAAAAAACGATCCATACCGTGGCAGAGAACATCGGGATTGGCGTTATCCTAGTCATCATCATGCTCATCATCCTGCTTGGGGATCTGCGAGCAGGACTCATCGTTGCTGCGGCAATCCCACTTTCAGCCATGAGCGCGCTGATCGCCATGCGTTATGCAGGTGTTTCCGCGAACCTGATGAGCCTCGGGGCAGTCGACTTTGGTGTGATCGTCGACGGTGCCGTCGTCATGATCGAAAACTGCATGCGGCAAGCGGCCAACCATCTGAAAAGCAATCCTGGCAAGAAAGTCCCCCTGCATGTATTTCGTTCCTCTGCCCTAGAAGTCGGTAAACCGATTCTCTTTGCAGGCTTGATTGTCATCATCGTATTTATCCCCATCCTGAGCCTCCAAGGCATGGAAGGGAAAATGTTTCGCCCCATGGCCTTCACCTTTATGACGGCGCTCTCCTCGGCATTGATTCTTTCCATCACGGTTATGCCAGTGCTTGCATCCCTATTCCTTGCTCGATGGATTCAGCAAAAAGACACCGTCGTAGTTCGAGGCTTGCGAAGGCTCTACAAGCCATGCCTGCAATTCGCAATGAAGCATCCGGTTGGAATGCTAACAACCGCACTATTGCTGTTTGCAATCAGCGTCGGACTAGCTCGGCAATTCGGTACCGAATTCGTTCCAAAACTCGATGAAGGAGATATTGCAATCCAGGCCACTCGACTGCCAAGTGTATCTCTGGAAACCTCCATTGAGATGACCAAAGGTATCGAAAGGTGCCTGCTCAATTTCCCACAAGTTCTCACGGTCGTATCCAAAACCGGACGTCCCGAAATTGCAAACGATCCGATGGGTGTGTATCAAACCGACGTGATCGTCCGGCTAAAACCTAAAGACCAGTGGCCTGTGAACATTTCCAAAGACGATCTGGTAATCCAAATGCGAGAGGCTCTGGCAAAAGAAGTTCCAGCCAACGCATTTAGCTTCACTCAGCCAATCGAACTGCGAGTCCAAGAACTTGTCGCAGGGGTGCGATCGGATATCGGACTGAGTCTCTACGGAGACGACCTCGGAGTACTCAAGGCCAAAGGGGACGAACTCGTCCAAGCACTTATGCGGGTCGATGGTGCAGCAGATGTCGCAGCCCAACAGATCGCTGGACTATCCTATTGCACAGTCACCGTCCGACGCGATGCGCTGGCTCGTTACGGAATCCATGCTCGCGATGTACTCGATGCAGTCGCTTGTGTAGGCGGGAAAGTCGTCGGTCAGGTCTTCGAAGGACAGAGGCGATTCCCGATGCAAGTCCGACTGACCCCCGAATGGCGTACCGATGTTGAGAAGCTTTCGCAGCTTAAAGTCGAAGATGCCACAGGTCGGCAGATACCGATCTCCCAAGTTGCAGATATTCAGGTGTCCGACGGACCGGTCGAGATCAGCCGGGATGCCATACGCAGAAGATTGCTCATCAGTTGCAATGTTCAAGGTAGGGATTTGGGTGGCTTTGTAGCACAAGCCCAACGCATCGTCGAAGAGTCTGTCGAATTACCACCTAACTACATCCTACACTGGGGTGGCCAATTCGAAAATCTACAAGAAGCCTCAAAACGCCTTGCGATCGCCGTACCTGTCGCTCTGCTGCTCATCTTCTCCTTACTTTACGTGACGTTCAACTCTGTTCGACTCGCTCTGCTGATCTATTTGAACGTACCGATTGCGGCAACAGGCGGAATTCTCGCTCTGTGGCTTCGCGGTATGCCCTTTTCGATCTCCGCTGGTGTTGGCTTCATTGCGCTTTTCGGTATCGCCGTAATGAATGGAGTCGTGCTGATTGAACATATCAGGCATCTTAGAACTCATGGCTCGAATCAGCTCGATGCAGTGATGCATGGAGCGATGGATCGCCTAAGGCCCGTGTTTATGACCGCTGCCTGCGGAGCCCTAGGCTTTATCCCGATGGCCATATCAAGCAGTTCTGGAGCCGAAGTGCAGCGACCATTGGCAACCGTGGTCATCGGAGGACTCTTTACCTCAACAGTTCTGACCTTGCTGGTTCTGCCGAGTATCTATCGATGGTTTGAACCCAAGCCCTCGGAGGAATCCATCGAGGATCACCGGTAGATCCAAATTTCCTGTATAAACAGAATCGCTACGGCAAACATCAGAACCCCCACCCCTTGAGGATCTTATGATTCGTACCGATATTGATCTGAAACGACAGGGCAAGCAACAAGGCTATCTTCGGGTTCCCTATTCCCATAACCTGGGGGGATGGGCCAATGTCATGATCCCGATGACGATCATCGCAAACGGTACAGGACCGACTGCGCTAGTGCTCGGTGGAAATCACGGAGATGAATACCAAGGGCAAATAGCGATCATGAAACTCGCCCGAGCGATATCGCAGGAACAAGTCCACGGAAGGCTGATCCTGATTCCATCGCTGAATTTTCCGGCAGCGTTGGCCTCCACGAGACTCTCCCCTATCGATGGCATGAACCTGAATCGAGCCTTCCCCGGAGACGCAGAAGGTTCCGTGACGAGCCAAATTGCACACTACCTAACCCATGAACTTTTTCCGATTGCAGATGCCGTTATCGATATCCATTCGGGTGGACGCAGCATGGAGTTCGTTCCCTGTTCGCATATGCATGTGGTCTCCGATCTTTCGCAACGCCAAGCGATGCTCGATGCAATGCTTGCATGGAACACCGAGTTCTGTTTTCTCTACACCGATATCGCAGGCACAGGCCTGCTACCGGTCGAAGCCGAGAATCAGGGCAAGACGGTCGTAACGACTGAGCTTGGTGGGGGCGAGGCGATACCTGCCAATGTTCATAGGATCGCTCACGATGGACTCGTCAATGTCCTGCGTCATCTGAATGTACTCGATGGCCCCGCAGTCACCCGAACAGCTATGGGACTTCCTCCATCGATTTTGACTCAGGCACTCGAAGCCAAGAATTACCTGCTAGCACCCGAATCAGGCATCTTCGAGGTTTGTTTAGATTTAGGAGCAAAGGTCTCGGTCGATCAGACGATCGCTCGAATCCATTTCTTAGAGAGACCAGACCGCGAGCCGATCGAGATTCGATCGCCAAAGGACGGTTATCTGATCTGCATGCGATCTCCGTGTAAAACACAACAGGGCGACTGCGTCGCGGTGATCGGCGAGGAGGTTTCGATCGAATCGGTCATGGGAAAGATCGAATCGGAAACTTGCCCCTTGTAGCATGGGGCTCCGACGCGTGGCTCTTTGTTCTATAGTCAACGCCGGATCTTCTGGAACCCCGGCCTACGCCATAAGTAACCCATCACAAGGCACACCCATGACTCATTGGTACGTTCCGCGATTCGAGGGGGCACTCAAGAGGCATTCTTCAATCACCCAAGATTGATCCATCTTTGTGGATCCTTCATGCGCTGAATCGCTGCACGTACCCTACGCCACTACGCCATGAGTAACCATCACAAGGCACACCCATGACTCATTGGTACGTTCCGCGATTCGAAGGGGTAACTCAAGAGGCATTCTTCAATCACCCAAGATTGATCCATCTTTGTGGATCCTTCATGCGCTGAATCGCTGCACGTACCCTACGCCACTACGCCATGAGTAACCCTTCACAATGCACGCCCAAGGCTCACTGGTATATTCCGCGATTCGAAGGGGTTGGATGGAGAATCCGATTGAATCCGAATGTTTATTTTCAAGAACGATCAGAGATCGATGGCAAGCATCTCGACCTTGACAATGCCTGAAAAACTTTGAACCCTTAAAGTACGCTAAGCTGCTGACGGTAGCCCTTTTACCTTATATTATGTGACCGATGGCCTGAATTCAATTCGAGGAGACTGTAATGAGTGGCGCTGAAAAAATTGAGTTTACTTCAGTCGATGAGTACCTCGCTGCAGAACTCCTCGCTCAAACCAAAAGCGAGTACGTCGACGGTTGGATACGGGCCATGACCGGAGCTACCAACAGACATAACCAAGTCGCCGAGAATTGCTTCCTCGCTTTCGCTTTGGCCCTGAAAGAAAAACCCTGCCAACCACACATCTTTGACACGAAGCTTCGTGTCCTCAATGAAAAATCCAAACGATTCTACTACCCAGACATCCAAATCGTCTGCGAACCGAACCTACCCTCAGAATCCTTTCATGATCGCCCTGCCTTGGTCGTCGAAGTCCTCTCGCCATCAACACGACTGTATGACCTTGACGAAAAACTGACGGCCTACACCCAAATCCCAACACTCGAGTATTATCTGATCCTAGAACAACACCAGCCTATCGCTATCCTCCTTCGCCGAAAAGACTCTCTCTTCGAACGACTCGAATTCCATGGAGTCGAAGCTATCATCGACCTGCCTATGCTGGGTGTCTGCATCGCCATGCGCGATATCTATAACGGCGTGAACTTCACTTCAACGTGTGTCCAAGAGAACGATCCGATCTATGAGCATGCGACAAGTAGCGGGGCTTAGGTTGGCATGCGAGTGCAAAAGATAACGGTGGTTTCATAGTATCGGGGTGAACTCGAGCGATCGTAGATGATTTCGGAGAAATCATCTACATTGTTCGCCGAAGGCGAAACATCGTTTAACCCGCAGCCAACGGCGAGGAATTTAACCAAGCCCCTAAAAAATCTCGTCTGCAGTCCAAGCAAAGGAGCACCCCCTCAACCACACTTCCATCACTTGCAGACAGTGGCTCGTAGATGATTTCGGAGAAATCATCTACGGAATCGCTGCACGTACCCTACGGCACTATTGGCCCAGGACGTAAGCGAAAATGAGTGGCGCGACGATCGTCGCGTCGCTGTGGATCATGAACTTGGGACACTCCGGATCCAGCTTGTTCCATGTGATCTTCTCGTTGGGAACCGCCCCGCTGTAACCACCATAACTGGTCTCGGCATCACTGATCTGGGAGAAATAGGCCCACCTGCGGATGTCCTCCTCCCGCAAATCTTGGATCCACATCGGTACAGCACAAATCGCAAAGTCACCAGCGATGCCACCGCCAATTTGAAAAAATCCAATTGGCCGGTCTGCCGCAAGCTGCTTGTACCACCTGGCTAAATGCTCCATCTGCTGCGTTCCACTCTTGAGCGCCGCATGACTCTTGACGGTCCCATCCATCACCCTGGCCGCAAACATATTGCCCAACGTGCTGTCTTCAATCCCAGGCGAGTAAATCGGAATCTTCGCCTCCTTGGCCGCGATCATCCACGAATACTCCCGAGGTACCTGATAGTGCTTGACCAAGTCCTTCTCATCCAAGATGCGGAACATGTACTCATAAGGGAAGTACTGCTCCCCTTTTTCGGCCGAATCCTTCCAGTACTTTACTAACCGATCCTGCATGTGCATCATGACGGTCTCTGGAATGCAAGTGTCGGTGACGCGATTGTATCCGCTGTCTCTCAAGTCGACTTCGTCCTGCGTGCTCAGCGAACGCCAATTGTCGATCACCTTGTACTCTTTGTGCGCAAAGAGATTAAACAAGTCCTCTTCCAGATTTGCTGCCGTACATGAAATCGCATGGATTTTACCTTTGCGAATCATCTCAGCGAGCGAAATACCCAATTCCGCCGTGCTCATGGCCCCAGCAAGCGATACCATCATCGCTCCGTTGTCTTTCTCGATGAAACTTTTATAAGCTTTCGCAGCCGACAATGTCTCCCGCGCGTTGTAGTGCCGGAAGTGCTTCTCCATGAACGCAGTAATGCTCATTTACTATCCTCGCCTAGCCTCAAATCAATAAATGGAAATCCGTTGCCCAACCTTTAGATGGCCAGCAACAAACGACTGGGTGCTTCCAAATAAGCGATGATGTCGTTGAGGAACCGGGCTGCAGTTGCCCCGTCGACCAATCGATGATCGTAAGCCAAACTAAGTGGCATCATCAATCGAGGTTTGATCGTGTCGTCTGGCATGACCATCGGCATCTTGCGGGATCGACCTACAAGCAGAATTGCCACCTCGGGCACATTGACTATCGGCGTCGAGTAGGTCCCCCCGATGGCCCCAAGATTACTAATCGTGAAGGTTCCACCGCGCAAATCGCTCACCGCGAAACTATTGTTCCGAACCCTGTTGGATAGCTCCGCTAGGGCGTAAGCGATGTCGGGTATGGACATGCGGTCAGCATTCTTGAGCGTAGGAACTACCAATCCCCGATCGGTATCCACCGCGATCCCTAAATTGACGTAGTCTTTGTAAATGATCTGCTCGTTCTCGCTGTCGATCACGGCATTCAATGCACCATGATGACGCAGGGCCGTTGCGACGGCTTTGATCAAAAACGGCATCGTCGTGAGCTTAATCCCGCGCGAGGCATAATCGTCCTTGCTCGATTGCCTGAAAGCTTCGAGTTCAGTAACGTCCGCATCATCGAAGTTAACAACGCGGGGTACCGTCGACCAAGACTTATCCATCTGGTTGGCGATCGTCTTTCGGATCTTGGTCATCCGATCGACGCGAATCGGACCATATTCGTCGGTCGCTGGTGTGCCTGGCTTCTCGATCCCCTTGGACGCAGCAGCTTTGGCCGGCGACTCTACCACGGTTGCTACCGGTGCGCTCGCAGGTGCACTTGCAGCCGGCTTGGTATTGGCAGCTTGTCCTTGATGCCGAACGATCGACAAAACATCTTCGCGAGTGATCCGTCCATGCTCTCCTGATCCACTGACACCCGTAAGATCCACGCCGACTTCTCTTGCAAAGCGACGAACGGCGGGGCCGGCAGGGATCACATCTTCGGAAGCCTCGGCGACCGATGCACTTGCCACTGCGTTCACTGCAGGAGCAACTGGTGCTGGAGCGGCTGGTGGTGGAGCGACAGGAGCAGGTGCCACGGGCTTGGTGGCTACTGGAGCCGCTGGTGCAACTGGAGCCGCCGCTGGTGCTGGGGCAGCAGGTGTAGGTGCAGGTGCTGGGGCTGCCGGTGCTACCGCTGCGGGCTTGCTCGGTTCTGGCTTGCTAGGAGCCGCAGCTGCACTGGCCGCTTCGATTGTGCCGATGACTTGACCGACTTTGACTGTCTCTCCTTCCTTGACCGCAAGGCTCAGGATCTTGCCTGCAAAAGGGCTAGGAACCGCGACGGTGGCTTTATCGGTTTCTAGTTCGAGCAATGACTGCTCGAGTTTGACCACATCGCCGACCTTCACATAGATCTCGAGCACATCTCCGGATTCGACACCTTCGCCCAAGCTTGGCAATTTGATTTCTGTAGCCATGGATGGTTTTGCGTTCTTCTTTCTAGGGGGATTGTTTTGGGCTGGTCAGTTGCTTGCCAGGAGTGGTTCGCTCCAAGCTTGGTAAATAAAACCAACGGGGTTCAAGCCAAAGGTTTTATGCGAACAGTGGGTTTTGCTTCTCTGGATCGTAGTCCAAATCGCGAATCGCTTGGGCAACCTCTTTGCCAGAGATCACGCCTGATTTGCTCAGTCGGTACAACGTTGCGATGACGACCGAGGCTGCATCGACCTCGAAGTGTCTTCGAAGAGCGGGCCTAGTTTCGCTGCGTCCCATACCATCGCAACCGAGCACGTAGTAGTCTTGTTGCAGATAGGGCAGGAGTTGTTCGCCGACGGCTCGAACGTTGTCGCTTGCTGAAATGATGGGACCGGAAACACCATCGAGGACCTTTTGGATATAGCTCTTCTTGGCAGGCTGATCTGGATGAAGCATATTCCAACGCTCGATCGATTGGGCATCGCGACGCAGTTGGGTGTAGCTCGTTACGCTCCAAATGTCGCTCGATACGTTGTACTTGTCGGCAAGCATTTTCGCAGCTTCGATCACGTGTCGCAAAATCGCACCGGATCCAAAGAGTTGGACTCGGGCCTTGGATCCACTGGCTTCGACCGATGTGAACTTGTAAATCCCTTGGATGATCCCGTCTTCGACCCCTGCGGGCATGGAAGGCATTTCGTAGTCTTCGTTGTGGACGGTGATGTAGTAGATTCCCGTCTCGTTTTCTTGATAGAGCCGACGCATCCCATCGAGGACAATGACAACGGTTTCGTAGGCCCAAGCCGGGTCATAGGCTCGCACGGTTGGGAAAGCCATGGCATTTAAATGGCTGTGACCATCCTGATGCTGCAAGCCTTCGCCGTTGAGTGTCGTGCGACCGGCAGTACCTCCGATGAGGAATCCCTTGGCTCGCATATCGGCTGCAGCCCAGATCGAGTCACCAACGCGTTGGAATCCGAACATCGAGTAGTAGATATAAAACGGAATCATGTTGATGCCGTGGGCCGAATAAGCCGTACCGGCAGCGTTGAAACTCGACATCGAGCCGCACTCGGTGATCCCTTCTTCGAGGATCTGTCCGTCTTTGGCTTCTTTGTAGTAAGCGATCGAGCCTGAGTCGATCGGCTCGTAGAGCTGACCGGCATGCGCATAGATTCCGATCTCTTTGAACATCCCTTCCATCCCAAAGGTTCGGGATTCGTCAGGGACGATCGGAACGATGTTTGCGCCGATCTTGGAATCTTTGACCAGTCGGGTAAGCAAACGCACAAAGCCTTGGGTTGTCGAAATCGACTTGCCTTCGAGTTGAAGACCCATGAACTTGCGGTAGTCTTCGAGCGACGGAGTTTCTGTCGTCGGATGCTGCGTTGGTCGACTTGGTAAAGACCCACCCAGGGCAGCCCGCTTGTCTTTAAGGTACTTGATCTCCATGCTCGTTTCGGGCGGCTTGTAAAACGGTGCATTGGCGACTTGATCGTCCGAGATGGGGATGCCGAAACGCGATCGGAATTCGAGGAGTTCCTTCTCGTTCATTTCCTTTTGATTGTGAGCGATGTTTCGACCCTCGCCCGCTTCGCCCAATCCGTAGCCCTTAATGGTTTTGGCCAAGATCACAGTCGGTTGCCCCTTGTGCTCGACAGCAGCTTTATAAGCCGCATAGACCTTTTCAGGATCGTGTCCTCCTCGATTGAGTTTTTCGAGCTTCTCGTCCGAGTAGTTCTCAACGAGTTTGAGTAACTCAGGATACTTGCCAAAGAAATGCTCTCGGATGTAAGAGCCTGGCATTCCGACGTATTTTTGATACTGACCGTCGACGACTTCGGTCATCCGTTGGGCGAGGAGTCCCGACTCATCTTTCTCAAGAAGAGGATCCCAATCACTTCCCCAAACCACCTTGATCACATTCCAGCCTGCACCACGGAAGACCGCTTCGAGCTCTTGGATGATCTTGCCGTTACCTCGCACTGGACCATCGAGTCGTTGAAGGTTGCAGTTAACGACGAAGATTAAGTTGTCGAGCTTCTCTCGTGAGGCCAACGTGATCGCGCCAAGGGTCTCGGGCTCGTCGCATTCACCATCGCCCAGGAACGCCCATACTTTGCGACCCCGGGTGTCCTTTAAATTACGATCGTTCAAGTATTCATTGAAGCGAGCTTGGTAGATCGCCATAATCGGGCCAAGCCCCATCGAGACCGTTGGGTACTCCCAAAAATCAGGCATGAGCCATGGGTGAGGGTAGCTTGATAAGCCCCCTGCGGGTTGGAGTTCACGGCGGAAGTTTTCGAGTTTCTCGATCGGCAATCGGCCTTCGACAAAAGCTCTCGAGTACATACCCGGCGATGCGTGCCCTTGGAAGTAGACCAAGTCGCCTTGATATCCCGACTCGCCGCGTCCTCGGAAGAAATGATTGAAGGCCACTTCGTAGAGTGTGGCACTACTGGCGAAGGTGCTGATGTGACCACCTTGGCCTTTGTTCTTTTTGTTTGCACGAACCACCATCGCCATGGCGTTCCAGCGAATAATACTTTTGATGCGACGTTCTAATTCTCGGTTGCCCGGATAGGCGGGTTGCTTGGAGGCCGGGATCGTATTGACGTAAGGTGTGGTCGTCTCGATGGGGATTTCGATGCCATCGCGTCGGGCTCGATTCTCGAGGGCTTTGACCAAATATCGAACGCGTTCTGGCCCTTTGATCTTCGCGACGTAATCCAAGGAACCCAACCACTCGCTGGTTTCAGCCGGATCCACGTCGATAGGCGCCTCTACTTGTCCAGATGCCACGAGCACCGAAGGATCCGCTTCACCGAGGAGTTTTGCATCCGACATAGGTTTTGTTGTTCGTTGATTGAGGGGGTATAAAAGTGCGAGTTGAATATTTTTTCGTAAGTTGCTTTACGGTAAATTCGTTCGGCAAATTCTTCGTAGCCGGTTTGTTTTACCAAGTCTTCATTGTCGCGAAAAATAGCAGTTCGGAAAAGGCGATCCGAGCCCATTTTGGGTATGCACGGGGCCGATAAGGGCCGAAAAAACCGCTTTATCCGGAAAAACAAATCGTTTTCGTCGTGGCAAGGCTATTTTTCCCATGTCAGCGGATAGAACCTTCGAACTCGCTTTGGTATTTCGAAAGTCGATTGACCCGCTCTTGTGGCTTTTGATCAGTTTCCGATGGGCTAGTATTAGGCCACGGCAAGATCGACGCAAGATGCATCGCATGGAGATCCACGGAGGCTTGGCCCGGGGTCTCCAAACCGGGGACGGCTTGCACCGCAGCCACCAAGCTCGTCAGCGGCACGGCGACTTTTGGAGTGCAAAGCGTGGCCTGACCAAGCTTCATCGCCACAGGCGGCCACTGGCTCGGACCGGGCAATTGTCCCTGCATACGCAAGCCTTCGGGGCTGAGTTCGAAGGCCACCGAGAGCGCGTCGATCGATTGGTTCTCGGCCAATTGAGAATCCCACTTGGAGGGCAACTCCAACCATTGTGCGGCTTTCTTGATCCACTCGGTCTGCAAGCTTCCTTGCTGGCAATCCAATTTGCCTTGGGCATAGAGGATCTGTCCGTCGCTTAAGTTCAATTGAGTGAATGAAATCGCACCGAGCCCTTTGAAGGGGGATCCTACGGGCGAAGTCAACTCTGCGAACTCCACACGATCGACCTCTCCTTGAACGATCGCATCCCACCCCTCGGGGCTCCATTGGGCTCTGAGGACACCTTTGAACTGGGCTTTATTGCCTAGGGACTTCAAAACAGGGATGCGCTGGACAAAGTTCGAGCAAGCGATCCAGGTTTTCGGACTGCGGAGCTCAATCTTGGTCGAAAGATTCGCTGGCGAATGATCGCGAACGACTTGGATTTGAATATCCCCAAAAGCATGGTCGGCATAAGAGAACTTCGATACGATCGATGATCGATTCTCTGAGGGCTTCATCAAAATTTCGACTTGGCCGAGTTGAGTTGTGCCCGTTGCGTGATGGACTTGAAGTCCGTTCGGCACCGAGATCGCCAGCATGCGTTCGCGCGTCTGTGGTTTGCAGAGAAAACCGTCATGGAGCAGGGTAAGTGTCGCTTCGAGTTGACTCGCATCGAGCCGAGGCTCATCGAGTACAAGCGACCAACCTTCTTTCTTGATAAGCCCTGCGACCTGCCGAACCTTGGCCATCGGAGCATCGGTTTCGGGATGATAGAGAATCACGTCGTTTGCGACGAATTGTTCGGGAGCAAGCAAGCGGAACTGCGCGGCCACGACGCGAACTCCAAGGTTGGCAGTGACCCGCGACTCCCAGTCTTTTTTAAGGCGATTTTGGTAATAGGGTGACCAATAGAGAATCGTGCCGAGCCCAAGCAGGATCGATGGGAGAACCCCGGCAACGAGCAGGATCGAGCGAACCAAGCGCTTTCGGGTCGCTTCGTGCAAGAGGAATCGTGCTTTGCGGAGGGTGGTCATGACACTCTTGTGTATCAAATCCTCTCGATGCAAATCAAGTTAGGGTGGGCCGCTGCACTAGAGAAGTTTTACTTAAGCCGCTTTTGAGCCATCCCCAGCCCCCTAGACTCAGCGAATCAAAGCCAATCCCGGATGCTAGCATTGCTTGCGTTTAGCAAGCTTTTAATCGTCCGATGGGTTTGATTCGTATTGCACTCTAGCAGAGAGCCTTTTAGTTTTTGGGGATCTGTGGAGTCTGAGAGTTTTTGTCTGGTTTTGGAATAGTCGATTTCAGCAGGAGCACGTCGATGGGATTTATTTCTAGTTTAGCGCAAGAGTTTAAAGCCTTTGCGCTCAGGGGCAACGTGATTGATTTGGCTGTGGGGGTTGTCATCGGTACTGCGTTTACCAAGATTGTGAATTCTTTGGTGAGCAATTTGATCATGCCTCCGCTTAATTTGCTGACATCAAAGTTTGGGGTCAATTTTGCTGACTGGGCCTACAAGATTCGCACCGAGTCTCCGAAGTTGGATCCCAAGACAGGGGAGATGGTCAAAGATGCGGCGGGCAAGCCGGAGATGCTCGTTCAGGATTACCCGATTCTCAAGTACGGTCCGTTCATTGAGACGGTGGTCGATTTTCTGCTCATCGCGCTGGCGATCTTCTTGTTCGTCAAAGCGATCAACGCTGCCAAAGCGAGGTTTGACAAAGCCAATGCTGACGCACCGCCACCAGAACCGACTGAAGATATCGTTCTGTTAAGAGAGATTCGCGACGCGCTAGCGTCTAAGAAATAGCCTTGGCCTTGGTTCACTCCGGTTGATTTTCGGGTTATCGTATAGGCTACTGTGATTCGAACTTGTACCGTAGAAAGAGCCCATGGCTGATCTTGTTCCAATGCAGCTTGCTAGGATCGTCAAGAACGATTTGACCGACAAGCAGATCATTTATCTAAAAGAGGTCGATGGCGATCGGCAATTTCCGATCGTCATCGGTTTTTTTGAGGCGACGAACATCGACCTGCGAGTGACGCACTCGGAGCGTCCTCCACGTCCCTTGACGCATGATTTGATTTCTGGCGTGGCTCAAGCGCTTGGGGCCAAGGTCGATTCGGTGGTGATCAGTAACTTTGAAGACGACATTTTCTATGCGGTGTTGCGTCTGATTCGTAACGGCGAGACGATCGATGTCGATGCGAGACCCTCGGATGCGATCGCCGTGGCCGTATCGTTCCGTCCTATCTTACCGATTTGGGTTGCCCAGGAAGTCTTCGATCGATTCGCCCAGTGACACCCTCGGCAGTGGTTCAGATAAAAGGTCAATAGAGATGTGGATATTTGATGCTCATTTGGATTTGGCCCTCAACGGAGTCGACTGGAATAGGGACTTGCGACAGAGTGTCGATGACATTCGGGCTCAAGAAACGGCCTTGCAGATGACCGACAAGGGGCGGCGCAACAACACCCTTTCCTTTCCCGAGTTGCGGATTGCCCAAGTCCCTGTTTGCTTGACCACACTTTTAGCAAGACAGGAACAGCCCATCGACCATTCTTTTGGTTGGACATCACCGCAGACTTGCTATGCAATGGCCCATGCCCATCTGGCTTATTATCGTGCGATGGAGCGGGCCGGCTATTTGAAGATGCTCAAAACCAAGAGCGACCTTCGAGCCCACTGGGAGCGTTACACGCAAAGCGAGCAATCCCATCAGACTGTTGGTGTCACGAATGCTTCGAGATCCAAAGTGGAGGATCGAGTGCCGCTGGGATTTATCTTGACCATGGAGGGAGCAGACCCGGTACTTACCCCCGATACCATTTACGAATTCCATGAAGCGGGGCTTCGGGCATTGGGACTGACCCATTACGGATCTAATCGCTACGGAGGGGGAACGCGAAGCGAGGTTGGGTTATCGCTCGATGCAATCGAGCTTCTCAAACACTGCGAGCAACTGGGGATTACCATCGATGTAACCCATCTCTCGGACGTAGCGTTTTGGCAAGTGGTCGACCGATTTGGTGGTAAGATCCATGCGAGCCATCAGAATGCTCGAGCCATCTGCGATTGGCAGCGGCAGTTCAGCGATGATCAGATTAAAGCCGTCATCGAACGAGGTGGGGTGCTTGGAGTGGCTTTGGACATCATCATGATGCAAAACGGATATGTTCGTGGTCTATCCAAGAACGAAGCAACCCTGGAGGTGGCTGTCGATCAGATCTGTCATGTTCGGGATTTAGCGAAGGGTTCGGTGGGCAATGTTGGGATTGGAACCGACTTAGATGGCGGATATGGAAACGAGCAGACTCCTGCTGATTTGAACAAGTACCGGGATGTTCAGAAACTTGTCACGATGCTCCTAGCCAGAGGTTTTAGCGAGCAGCAGGTGCAATCGGTCTTCTATGGAAACTGGCTCCGCTTTTTCGAGGAAGCCCTCCCGTAGCGGCTAGCTCGGTTTATTTTCGACTTACCGTAAGAGCTTGGGCTACGGCGTCGAAATTATGCTTCATCATTCCCATGTAAGTATCTGCTTGGGAGCCGGATGGTCCGAGGGCATCGGAATAAAGCTCAGGTCCAACATTTAAGCGAATTCCCCGGCTTGCAGCCCCTTCGATCACCGCGTCGATCATCTTGCCTGCGACGCTCGACTCCTTGAAAACAGCGGGCACTGAATTTTCCGAGATCAGATCGATCAGTTCTGGGATTCTCTGCAAGCCGGCTTCGGAGGCCGTCGAGATGCCTTGGACACCTTCGACTCGAAGCCCATAGCGTCTTCCGAAGTACTGGAACGCATCGTGCGAAGAGATCAAGATGCGTTGGCGCGAGGGGATCTGTTCTATAGCGGTTTTGCCGTACTGATCGAGATCCAGAAGCTGTTTTGTCAGATCGGTTGTCGCTTTCGAGAAGCGTTCGCTGTACTTGGGTAACCGTTGCGAGAGAGCCTGCTGGATCCTTGGGAGTGTTTTGCTCCAAAGAGCTACGTTCATCCAGATATGTGGATCGATCGCATCGGCCTGAGGCTCACCGACAAGCTCAACTGGATCGAGGGCATCGGAGAGTGCTATGTGCAAGCGATCGGATTTTGCGGGATTGCTAAGCACGTCGGCCATCCGACCTTCGAGTTTGAGTCCGTTGTAAAAGACGATCTTGGACTGGACGATCGCGACGATATCGTCTCGGATTGGTTTGTAGAGGTGGGGATCGACACCCGCAGGGATCAACTGGGTCAGGCGAATTGCGTCCCCACCGATGCTGCGAACCATATCGGCCACCATACCGGTGGTTGCAACCACGTCGATCGCTTCGGGATTGTTCGATTCGGATTGTTGGCCGGGTATTCGATTCGGTAAACAGCCGGTCAGAGCTAGGCTACTTGCTCCAAGCGAGGATATTTTCAGGAATTCTCTGCGACTACTGGGCATCGATTGGATCTTTGCTGACCGAGTACCGGGTCAAATGAGGTTTGCAAGGTCGCTAAGGCCGATAGGTTCTTTGGATGCAAAGGGTTCTCCGTATCGAACACCAATCGCCTTGCCCCATGTGGCGGATTGTTCTCGCAGTTGCTCGACGAGTTGCGTTTCGACGTGCTCTTTACCTTCGACAAACTGGCTATGATAAGCCAAGATCGAATCGTGTTTGGCTTGCCAATGCGAGCTGATATCCATGATCCATGCTGGTTGCGGGATATGCTTCAGATGGATGCAGTAGTAGTAAAAGATGCGTTGAGGATGGAATGGAATTCCTGGCAAGTCGCATTTGGTCAGCTTGCTCCAGAATCGTGCGGCTTCAACAAGCTCGGTCGCAGCGATATGATCCGGGTGCGCATCGAGCCAGAAGGGTGCAAAGATCCATTTGGGTCGGGCGAGTCGAAATATTCCTGCGAGCTTGGCTCGATTCTCCAAGGTCGCTTCAAGGAAACGGTTAGGCAATCCCAGGTTGTATCTCCAAGTCACACCGAGTTGCTTGGAGGCTTCGAGAGTTTCTGCGGCTCGTTTCTCGATTGAACCAAAGGGGGTAGGCTCTCCGTTGGTCAGATCTAGGATTCCGACGTTGGCCCCTGATTGGATCATCTTAGCTATCGTCCCGCCCATCCCTAATTCTGCATCATCCGGATGCGGTGCTACCACGAGCATATCGAGTGGTTCTTTGAGCAAGGGGAGGCCTGGATAATCGTGATGCAACGACGTGAGCATAGCTTGGATGTTCAGATGCTTGCCAAGGGAGCAATGAAGTGTTTTTCGATAAGTCGCAGGATGCCAGCAGCAACCAAGGCCTTCGGGCCGTAGAGCTGGTCCAGTAGCGTTCCACCCCTGAGGATGACTTCGACGTTGTTGTCTTCTGAGTTCATCGCTTGTGCACTGTTTGAGACGATCATATCGCAAGCCTTGCGGCTTAGTTTCACGATCGCACGAAACCGTACATCTTCGGTTTCCAAGGCAAAGGCAACCACCCATTGCTTGGGGGATTTGCTCGCTGCGAGGGTAGCGACGATATCTGGAGTTTCCTTTAGGTGGATCGTGATATCGTTGCCAGTTTTTTGTAGTTTGCTCGTTCCAACCGTTTCAGGCATGTAATCGCAGGGGGCCGCGGCACCGATGAGTCCGTCCGCCGTCGAGAATGCGATTGCGGTCGCATCGAGCATTTCTTGGGTGGTCGTCACCCAAACAACTTTCGCTTGGGACGGATAATCGACTGAGACAGGACCAGAGACCACGGTCACCTGATGTCCCAAATCCAAAGCAGCTTGTGCAAGCGAGGCACCCATCCGGCCGCTTGAGGCATTCGTCAGGTAGCGAACGGGATCTAGATACTGTCGTGTCGGTCCTGAAGTGATGACGATGTGGGCCACGACTCACTTACTCCAACCAAGGCTTGCAAGCTTGTAAAATCGTATCGGGTTGGCTCATCCTACCGAATCCAATGCGTCGGCAAGAAAGCCATCCGGATTCGGGTCCGACAAGGTGGACACCGTCGCTTTGGAGTTGCTTGATATTCCTTTGCACTGCAGGCTTGTCCCACATCGGTGCGCTCATGGCGGGTGCAAAGAGGATCGGACATTCCATGTTCAGATAAAGTGTCGAGAGAAGATCGTCGGCCAACCCCAAGGCGCAAGAGGCGATCACGCGAGCTGTCGCCGGTGCGATGATCATCAGGTCGCATGATTGCGCCAGTTCGATGTGAGGCCCTAGAGGGTACTTGGCATCGAAAGGATCGATCACCGCTGGAGAGCCAGTGAGAGCAGAGAAGGTAGCCGCCGATACGAACTTTGTGGCCGAAGGAGTCATGACTACCGAGACAAGGTGCCCGGCTTGAACCAACTGACTAACGAGCATCGCGGATTTGTAGGCTGCGATGCCGCCGGCGATTCCGACGACGATCCGTTTCTTGTGCGTCATGATGGCTGCCAGGGTTGGCTAGCGAGCGACCATTTACAGATCGCCGGCATCCAAATCCAACAGGTCTCCTTGTTCGGTCGTATCACCGAAGATCTTCAATTCGCCCGTGGTGGTGAGGTAGATCTTGTCTTGCAAAATTTCCTGGATAACGATCTCCATTTTGTCGTCGGAATGAAGATCGACTAAGGGACGGCCACCGCGGTTGAGTTGTACGAGTCGCTTTTGAATCAGCGTCGAGAGTTTGAATCTGCCGCCGACTTTGTTGACAATCGCTTCTTCTTTGAGCTCGTCGAGCATCGATAGGCCTCGTCTTTGAAGTAAATTTTTCTCTAAAAATGGACAGATCCAACGTGCCTTAGGAAGGCTGATCTACCCGAGTATCGTATTGGCATAACAAGCGGCAAACTTCGGACACCGCATCGCCTAGGTTGTTGTTGGTAACGCTGTGGCGGTAATGGTGTTTTAATTTCATTTCTTCTCGAGCCACATGCAGGCGTCTCTCGATGGCTTCCTCGGTTTCGGTCCCCCGATCCCTAAGTCGTCTTTCGAGTTGCTCCATCGAGCCCGGATCGATAAAGATGGTAATTACTTTTGGGTCATAGTCTAGGACGGCTAGAGCCCCCTGGACATCGATCTCCAAGATTATCCATTTTCCAGAGGAAAGGCCAGACGAAACGGCATTTTTCAAGGTTCCGTACCAGAATCCCCGACCGAAGACCTCTTTGCATTCGAGGAACTCGCCTCGAGTGCGTTTGGCTTGGAATTCCTCTGGGCTGAGGAACCAATAGTGCTTTCCATGGATTTCCCCGGGCCTTGGGGGGCGGGTTGTGGCCGAGACGCTGAGTTCTAAAGGGAGAGGACAAGTCTCGATTAAGTGGGCAACAATGGTTGATTTTCCCGAGCCTGATGGCCCTGAAATGATGATCAACTTTCCCAATCCATCACGATCCGAGTTGTGCGAGTTATTCGACATTTTGCACCAGTTCTCGAATTTGCTCGACGGTCGTCTTGATCGCTACGACCTGGTGCGCGATGGCCGCATCGTTGGCTTTGGCCCCAATCGTATTGGTCTCGCGTCCAATTTCTTGAGTCAGAAAATCGAGCCGTCGGCCTTGGGATTCTTTGGCAGATACCGTCTCGACAAATTGATCCAGATGGCTTTTGAGACGAACGATTTCCTCTCGGATATCGCTACGGTCGGAAAACTGAATCACTTCCCTTAGGAGATCTATTTCACCCACACTGGGAACCAAAGCGCTCAGCGCCGCTCGAACCCTGTTTTCTAAACGCTTGCGATAATCACTGACGACATTGGGAGCCCTTTGCTCGATTTCGTCGACCCTTTGGGCTACGTTGGCAATCGCTTCAAGGAGCTCTTTTGCCATTTGTTCGCCCTCGATCTTCCTCATGCTGTTTAGATCTTCAAGAGCTTTTTCCAGGGTCGAGAGTACCAATCCTGCGACTTTTTCCGGATCGGTTCCCTCACTTGGCACGAGCACTCCTGGCAGTTGCAAAGCAGAACCGAGTTCTACAGAAATCACAATCGTGGGGAGAAGCGGTCTGTAGGTTTGATCGATGTATGACTTAAGCGTTTGGAGGCAGACTTTCTGAGCCGAAAGATTTGCAGCCCCAGATACTCGGATCGACACATGCACAGTGCCCCGTCTGGTCTTCTGACGGACACACGCTTCGATCTGCGATTCAAGAAAACTCAAGCTTTCGTGGAGCTTGTAAGTCACTTTCAAGAATCGGTTGTTTACCGATCGGACTTCGACATCAATCACTAAAGCATCGAAGGTTTGTTGGGCCCTTCCATGACCCGTCATGCTCACAAGGCCAAGCATTGTTATTTCGGAGTTTCAGTCGGTGCAGGAGCAGCGGGTGGCTCACTCGGAGCAGGAGTTGTGGGATCAGGTACTGCTGGAGCAGGCGTTGTTGGGGTTGGATCGACCGTAGGAGGAATTCCTAGATCGCTTGTTGGCTGGGTACTCGGGCGATCCGATGCTCCCATCCCCCCGGTCGAACTCGATGATCTTGATGAAATATCCGTTTCAAAGTCCGGTCCTTTTTCTTTGTACCAGAAGGCTGCAGTGGCGCAGAGCGTGATCCAAATCAGAACCAAAACCGCAGTGATTCTGGTAAAGATATCGCCTGCCTTGACACCAAAAGCGCTTTGACCACCAAGGCCACCGAGGGCACCGGTCAGACCGCCCCCGCGTCCGCGTTGCAAGAGGATAATAGCAACGATCAGGAACGACAGGACGAAAAGAAGCGAACCGAAAATGTATTGGGAAAGCACCCCAAGCGGCATGAGCACGGCTAATAATCTCCATCGTCGGATTGGATGTTGGACTGCTTTCTTGGAAAGCAACTAGCAGAATGTAGCAGACATACGTTGGTTTGTTGAGGCCTTCGGGGATTTAGTTTCCGCTTTTTGAGGTTTCGGAATAGGGCCACCCGAGGGATTTCGATCTTGGGTTTCCTAACAGATTAGGGTCGTTGACAGGTGACGGGGGTTTGGTAAGTTTCGAGCCGTTCGATTTTGCGCAAAGTCCCCAATCGGCAATATTTAACAGCTTCTCGCGGTGGGAAGGTGTTTTGCGTGGATTACCCTATTTTTCTCTCTGGAGGATTTCCTATGAGTCAGTTGCGAGTGGTTGTTTTGACGGCCGTTGCTTTTGTTGCAGCGGGATTCGGATCGGTCGCGATGGCCGGTTGCGGTGGTGACAATGGTTGTGGAGGTTCGCGTGGCGGTTTGCTCTCGCGATTACATTCGAAAAAGGCTGCTTGTGGCGGCGCAGTGGCTAAGGATTGCAGTGGCGGTGGAATGCTGAGCAAGCTCGGTAGCCGCCGTGCATCGAAGTGCTCGGGTGCAGCAGTTTCCAACTGTGCACCGGCTCCAGCTCCAGCATGCAACACCGGTTGCGATACTGGATGCGGCTCGGCGGTTGTGTCGAGCGATTGCGGCGGATGCGGCACGGTGTCCTCCGAATCAGTGATGGTTGGCTCGGCACCTTGCACCAACTGCTCGGGTACCGTTAATGCCGGTACGGTTGAGAGCTCCTCGATTGCTCCGCCAGCGCCTGCGACTCCTGCAGTACCAGCAGCACCAACGGTTCCTGCAACTCCTGCCGTACCAGCAGCTCCGGCAGTGCCTGCAGCACCAGCAGCACCTGCATCTGCAAGCGACGTTCCGAAGGCTTAACTAAGCCAATTCGAGCGAACGTTTTCAAAATCCTGCAAGGGGCATGCTTAGGCATGCCCCTTTTTTTCGTGGTCGCACCGATACAGATCGAATGAAACAATCGCTACAATTCGAACTGGGTTGCGAGTGAAATCCTCGCGTGCTTCTCCAATGATCAACCTTCGAGGATTCCTTTGCCCGAGTCTACAGCCAGCGATAAGCCTTTGGTGACAATCTATACCGATGGAGCGGCCGAACCGAATCCGGGCCCTGGTGGCTATGGAATTGTGCTCAGGTCTGGGCAACATCTCCGTGAGCTCTCTGGAGGATTTCGCCTGACGACCAACAACCGGATGGAACTTTTGGGAGTGATTGTCGCGTTGGAGGCTCTTTCCAAACCATGCAGAGTGAATCTCTACAGCGATTCAAAGTACGTTGTCGATTCGATCAAGCGAGGTTCGCTAGATCGGTGGAAGAACAACCGGTGGCTTCGCAGTCCAGGACAGCCGGTCAAGAATGTCGATTTGTGGATGCGGTATCTTGAAGCCGCATCGAAGCACTCGATTCGATTCCATTGGGTCAAAGGCCATGCGGGTGTGGCGGACAATGAACGATGCGATGAGTTGGCGGTACAAGCGGCCCAGGGCTTTGATTTGCCCGATGACACTGGCTACCTTTCGGATCCTTCGAGTAGCAGGGTGCAACGAGGCATTTCGAACATCGCAACTAGTCCACAAGCAACACGAATGCCGATGGCCAAGGTCGCAGGCTCATCGGACGAACCAACCGAAGGGGGACCTTGTCGTAAATGTTCAGTCACCTTGGTGAAGAAAAACCCCAAACCCAAGGCGAGAAAACCTGGACAAACGTACTATTACGAGTGGTACCTTTTCTGTCCCGGATGTGGCACGATGTATATGGTTAATGAGGCCAAACGGATGCTTTAGTCAGGTTCGATCCGCAAGTTCGCTCCTCCAACGCCCAAGCAATTCAAATCCATGCAATTTTTGTACAATCCGCCTTCTGAAGTCTCCAAAGGGTTTCCGCCGGTGAGCGTAGTGACCGAGGAACTCTTGCAGGCCAACTCGATTTATAGTGAAACGATCGAGCTCTTCGAGAGGCTTAAGCACTCCAAAAACTGTTGCCAGTGCGAAACAAAGCCGCCGACCAAGATCGCCTCGGTGCTCTTTATCGAAAAGCATTTCGCTTGTGCGTTCCCATTGCCCGTTTGCGATCGATGTAGCCAGCGTTCCCCGATCGCCGCTTCGCGGAAAATCCCGGTGCTGTATTTCGTGATCGCGGGCTTGGTTTTGGCTCTGGCGACTCTCTTGGCACTTGCCTTGAAACTCTTGCCGATTGTCGCACTGCTGATGATGGCGATGGTGGGCTTGCTGGTCCTTCAGAGAACCTATTCGACCCTGAAGGTAGATCCAAAAATCAGGCTCGAACACACCCGAGAACTGGTTCAAAAGAGCCCATTCTTCAGCAAATTTCTGAAGTCTTATCCGAATGGAGAATTGTTTTGGCATGAAACCTCAGAACTTGCTCCATGGGGAATCGAGTCAGAAAAAAGTCTTTTTCAATCCAGCCTTATCGGATTCGACCGAGGGTATGTTCTTTCAGATCTTCATGGTTTGAACGAGGAAGACGGATCGCTTGCCATTTGCCATGCGGTTTTTGATTTCGTTGATACTGCATTTCACAGAGAGTTAAAAGGTTTTGCGGATTCGCCTTTGGCATGCCAAGCCTTGATTCAGTTCTTTCCAGGTCGCAAGCGCATCATCGAAACGCAGGTGCTCCCTTCGTATCCAGAAAACTCTGAATCAGCCCCTTCAACGAAACTCCCAATCGTGATGCATCAGTCGTTGAAAAAGACTCTTGATGCGATGCCCGATTTCCCGGTTCGGGCACCGGTGATCCTGATGTACCGAAGTTGCAATCTTGCAGGAACAGAATCCTTTCGTGAATTGACCCTACCCGATGCCCACCCGGATTACCAACGCTATGTCAAGGCTTTGAATTTCTCGGAGGACAAGGAAGCAAACGCGGTCAAGCAGACCACGGAAACTCCGGAACCTGCCGAGGAATCCTCCGACGATGTGGCTTACGCGACCAAGATGATGGCTCTTCCTGAAAATGACATTCGGGTTGAAGACATGGAGGATTGGCAAAAGGCGGTCGACCAAAACCTTAGGCTCCAGGTGAGCATCCCTGAAATCATCGCAGCCAAAGGAGAATTCGATTCGGCCGTGCAGCGATGGGAGGCCATCTTGGGCCAACATCCTCAAGACCGCGAATTGCTTTTTGGCTATGCGAGGTTTCTTCAAAAAAACGGTCGACTCGAAAAGGCGGCCAGTATCTGCCAATCCTTGATTAAGCATCCCGATGCGGGTTCGGATTGGTATGGATTTCTGGCCCATTTGCAGCAGACGATGGGGTTTGCCGAACAAGCAAAAAAGACACTTGAAAGTGCCCCCGAGAGCCCCAAGTCGGAGGAATTCCATTTTGTTGCAGCAAGCGTTTCTGAAGAGCTTGGCGACACCTCTGGAGCACTTGCCGAATTGCGCAAAGCTCTCGATATCAACCCCTATCACGGCAACTCACTGCTTCAGCGAGCCAAGCTCCTGATGATCCAAGGCCGCCATCGTATCGCACTCAAAGATGTCGATACCTTTTTGGAGAACGAGGGACCTAATTTGCGAGCCATCCAATTGAAGTCCTACATCCTTCAGAACTTGAAAGGGATCGAGAAATCCATCGAGTATCTGAGTTCATGCATCGAGCAACATGGCAAACACCCGATCCTCAATGGACTTCGCGCGGATGCTTACAAAGAATCCGGCAAGCTCACGTTGGCTCTCGAGGACATCGATTGGGTCATTGAAAACCAGCCCGATCTAGCCGTAGCTCGGCAGCAACGCATCGAGATTCTTCTGGAAAACGGCGATGCGCAAGCAGCCATGGCCGATGCCCAATTCCTTTTGGATCAAGGCATCGAGAACTCAGCACTGCTGAGCGACTATGGCTATGCAAAGTTTCTGAGCGATGAGCATGAACAAGCCGTCGAGTTTCTTCTTCGGGCCGTGGAGCTCGACAAGTCCAATCTATCGGCTCGATACAGACTCTCGCAAGCTTACTCAAAACTAGGTCGCATCGAAGAAACCGTCGCGGAACTCACGGCAATCCTTGAAATCGACTCCGATCATGCGATTCCTTTTGTGGTTCGCGGTTACCACCGAATGATGCTCGGGCAACACGATCAAGCAGCCGAGGACTTTCAGTCCGCACTAGAGTTGGAGCCCAAGGAAGTCCAGGCCCTGCGAGGAAGTGCGTTGGTCTGCGAGCAAAAAGGGGATCGTAAGCAAGCGTTGAAGATTCTCGATCAAGCTCTGGAAATCGATCCGAGCAACGAAGAATGCTTGCTCGATCGCTCACGCATGTCGATGTCCGAGCACGATCTTGATGCTGCTGGAAAAGATCTTGATCTGGTAATCCAGTCGAGTCCTGATCTCTTGCCAGCTCTTTTTTCAAGAGCCCAGCTCAATATTCAACTCGGCAGGATGGATCAAGCTTTGAGTGATTTGGATGCAATCCTTAAGGAAAACCCCGATTTTGCTCCCGCATTGATCGGTCGAAGTGCAATCTATCAACAGCAAGGCGAGGATGAAAAGTCCCAAGAGGATCTCGAGGCAGCCATGCAACTGCAACCTGAGGCCGCCGAGGAAACCGAGTTGACCCGTTGCCTTATGTCTGCCCACATCGCTTTCGTTCAGAATCGGTTTGAGGAAGCGATTCAAAGCGCAACTCAGGCCATCGAGTTAGACCCCTCGAACGAGAACGGATATTTGAGACGAGGGGCTGCTTACTGGTACTCCGAGCAGTACACCGAAGCTTGGGAAGACTACAATTACGTCATTGAAACTTTAGATAGAGAATCGTCAAAAGCCCTAAACGGGCGCGGTGGATGCGCAGCGGAATTAGGCGATGCAGAGCCTGCAATCGAAGACCTCGAAAAAGCCATCAAGATCGCCCGCGAAAAGGAAAAAGATCATCTTGCATATTACCTGAACAACTATGCAAGAGCGTTGATCGTAGCGGATCGGTTGGAAGAGGCCCAAAAGGCACTCGATGAATCCCGGGATTTGCAACCCGAGAACGCTTGGCTCTTTTATTACAGAGCATTGCTCTACATCGCAAGAAAACAAGAGAAGCTTGCTTGCCAAGACTTTCAGCAGGCCATCGATTTGAATCAGCCTCCGATCCCACCTCGCAAGAAGGCGAAAGCTCAAGCCTTCATCAAACGCTTCTTGGATTCCAACCCAAACACCTAGTGCTTGGGTTGGTGAATCACAGCCCCGCTTTTCTTAACACTGAAGGTTGAGCCGGGACTCGGAGGTGAGACGCTCGACCAGGAGGCTTGGATTGATTTTTTCTCTGGGACCGGGTTTTTTTCTTCGAGCCGACTTTCTGTCAAAACTATCTTCCCAGGGTTGGTCATTCTCAGCGGCGGATTCTCAGGAGCTTGTGGGACTTTCTCGAGAGCTACAGATCGTGACGTTTTCGGATCGGGATCGAATGGTCGATCAGGCCAGTTGTCCGACGGGTTCTTGGTAGCAGGAATCGCGACGATTCTATCCCCAATCAATCGTGCACCTGAGGAGTTTGGATCCGGTCTGGGATTGGTAGACTGGCTACCACCAAAGGGACTTGGCGAATCCCAGTGGCTTGCACCCGAGGCATGAGCTCCCGAGGCAAGGGCCGCTGTGGATGAGTCCGATTGCCCAGCGACGGCGGCTGTGTTCTTTGGGGTCGTCCAAACCTCAGGTCCGGAACTCGCCGTCAAGGATTTCGGATCATGTCCCGATCGACCGGGCCTCGAAATAGGAATCACCGGTAGGGGTTCTTTGGACAACCTCTCTTGAAGTGTTCCTTGAGCCGTAGGCACAAAAGGTCTGAGTTCGACTTGGCGATCGCCAACGAGATCTTCTGGCAGCGCAGAGTAGACTGGCACCACAGAACCTTGGGAGCCAACGGCATTGTTGGTATTGGGTTCGATGAGGGTTTGCTGGGAGGAGAAGAAACTTGCGGGGGAAGTATCGGATTTTGTCCCGCTTGACGGATCGATCGATAAGGGTTTGTACCAATACCAACTGCTTACCGCACCGGCAAACACAACGACCATCGCAAGCATACGTGGTCGTGCGTGCGTTGACGATTCTTCTTTCGGAGTATTTTTCTTTTTGGTGTTCATAGCGAGATTTCCTAAAGAGGGCTCGCTAGTCTGCCACACTGGATGATTGAAGACTCGCGGGCCTTCGGCTACAGGGGTAATTCGGTTCCAAAAAAAACATTCAAATTCCATTTGTAGCGGTTGGCGAACTTTTGAATACTTTTGCGGATTCTAAGACTGATAAAGATTGCCGGTCGAAGGGGGTGGCACTAGCTGATTGCCGATGGCCCAGATAATTTCTTATTGAATTTCCAATAAGCTATTGATCTAGAGTGGATAATTGACCGACGCGGGAGTGATGCCCCGAATCAACGCTAGAAAGTCAAGAAGCAATCAGAAGACAAAATCAAATCCTGGAGAAACATCGATGAGAACATGCCTTATAGCCATGCTTTGGATTGCAGTCGCAATTCCAAGTGCATTTGGACAGTATCAGAATCTATTCAAAGACCGAAGCCATGACTTTGGAACGGTCGCTCGATCCGCAAAGACCGAACATCGATTTTATTTCGAGAACACTTTCGCAACGCCTATCCATGTTCGAAGCGTGAGGACCTCATGTGGTTGTACAACACCGAGCATCGTCACCGAGACGGTCGAACCCGGTCAGGTCGGATGTATCCTAGCTGTCTTCAATACCGCCACTCATTCAGGCGCACGTGGAGCAACCATCACCGTCACGTTTGACAAGCCGAATGTTGCTGAAGTTCAACTCAATGTCAAAGGCTACATCCGATCCGATGTGGTCTTTACACCTGGAGAAGTTGCTTTTGGTAAGATTCCAGAGGGTACATCCCGCCGCTTCGATGTCCATTTGGAGTATGCCGGCAAGTCGACTTGGCAAGTTACTCATGCGACAAGCGACTTACCCTTTGTCAAAGTCGGCGTCAGAGAATCGCTTCGACAAGGTGGGAAAATACACTACGAACTAGATATCAACTTGGATGAAACCGCCCCTGCTGGGCCGATCCAAAGCGAGATCACACTGCACACCAACGATTTGAATATCAAATCGCTGTCTTTGAGTTTTACGGCCGACGTCGAAGCGACGCTTTCGATCCAACCGAATCTTTTGTCGCTCGGTTCGATCGGCAAACAGGAAGAGATCAAAAAGTTGGTTCGACTCAAGGGAGCTCAGCCGTTTCGAATCACCGGAATCGAGAGCGAAGCTTTTGATGTCTCGAACACCAAGCTTTCTGAGGAATCTAAAGATGTGCACTTGGTCTCCTTAGCATTTAGCCCGAAAGTAGCCCAAGCTGATAAGAACGAACAGAGGGGAAAGATTGCTCTTCTGACCGATATGCCCGCTCGATCGAAAATTGAACTGGATGTTGTCTACAAGGTCAAAGAGGATGCAGCGACATTGTCGGCATCAACCAAATAGCGGTCTGCGATATGGATCCCCTCTCCACCTCGCCCGGGAGTTCGCAAGAGTGCCCGAGCGGGGTGGTTTTTTTGGTGTAGCGTGCTCGGGTTAGTAACCAAAGCCTGCGCGAAAGACCAAGCTTTCGTCAGGCGTGAGATTCGCCTCGGGTCGGTTTCGGTAAATCAACTCCCGATTAAAGGCGTACCCAAATTCAAGAAAGCATGTACGAAAACCCTGGCGTAGAAGGTCGTTGCGTCCTTTTTCAAAACCGACCATGACACGAATGTCATTGATATCGATTTCATCGTGCGAATCATCATCGGCATGCTTGATGGTCCAAGCTCCACCGCCATAGTAACCCGTTACGTACCACCAGATATCGTGCGTACCACAAGTGGTTAGGTAATGGGACAACTTGGGCTCAGGAAAGAAGATGTCCCATCGGGTATCTTGATTCGGCATCCATAGGATCCCCCCGGCTGGCAGAAGCTTGATCTTATTTCGGTCGATGTAGTACACCCCGGCTCGAATTGTCGAATTGGGCGTGCAACGCAGTTTGGCCAAAGCCTTGCCCTGGAGCCTGATGCTCTCAGTGCTGATCGCATCAAAATCTGAGAAAACGCCGACCCTCCAACCCAATTCTGTACCGAAGGTTTGGAGCGGATCGGTCTCCCATGTGCTATCGAGAAATGCACTAAAAGCCGAACCCGGAAGATCTGAGCCAGGTACTGATGGGCCCGACCACAAATGCTGTGCATAGCCGGGCATCAGGTACCAAGGTTGACTCATTCCGAAAAACTTCGGTATGGCAAACACCAAAGATGTTTCAAAGTCATGGCTTTCGATTTGGTTGGTATCGACCCCTCCAAAGTCCGTGTTACCAGGAAGGTACGTGTAGCGGAAACGGAGCCCTTGACACAGTCGCATGGTCTGGGCGGTCTGCGTCTGCACCGTATTGGATGTGTTGTACCACCAAGCATTCCAGGAGTTCGGATACGGGTTTGGTGGGTAACCTCCGGTCGAATAAGGATTGGCACCAAAGGGGGTGGTCGCATAAGGATTCGCCGTATATGGATTTGCTGCGTAGGGATTTGCCGCGTACGGGTTAGGTGAGGTTCCGGGGAAAAGCACGCCCGGTGTTGGATTGGAATATGCAGCAGGAGGTGCCGATGGTGCCATCGGTTGTCCATAAGTAGCAACACCCATTGGTTGCCCGTAAGTTGGTTGCCCGTAAGTTGGTTGCCCGTAAGTTGGTTGCCCGTAAGTTGGTTGCCCATAGGCAGGTTGACCATAGGCTGTCGGGGTGCCGGTCAACCATTCCATCCATGAGTTGTAAACTTGATTGAACGATGAAGGCGCTGGAGCACCGACGGGGGCCATCGTAGGATTTGCCATCGTGGTTGGTGCGGTGCTTGGACGAAACGTCGGGGCATAGGGGTTGTACGTCGTGGGAGGGGGGACAGAATAAACTGGGGGGGCCGTTGAGACCGGAGGCAACGTGGTTGCGGGGAAAGCGGTGGTTCCGCCTGTGGCTGGGGAGGATGGGTAACTGGCCGTTGGCGGCAAGGTTCCTGGGGTTGTGGAAGGAAAGGGAGTTTGTCCGAGTCCTGCCCCCAAGTCGCTTGGCCATACGATCAAAAGAAAGATGAATCGGCGCCAGAAACCGAGATGGACTCGCTTGGTACTCGATTCCGATTGCATAGGAAATCCAAAGGTTGCCGATATGTCTTCTGGAAACTAGCCAGCTTGCAGCCAATCTGAGGGGACGCCCCACACTCCGAATGGGTTTAGCGTCGTGGGGCTTTACCCGTCAAGCGAACTTGAACGAATCCGATGAAAAGGCCGCTTTTAAGGAAAAATCCGGGGAATTCAGATCGCCCCAGGCCTCCTATTTTGCCCAAATTGTTGATATCCACCCCGGATGCAATTATTCTTAGGAGATGCTGTATTTGGGAATCGGTTCGGACTCCGGTCGATCCGATACTCCACGAGTACGCTAAATCCGTTACCGCAAAACGTAGTACAAGGCGAATGCTGATGCTGTTCCGAAATCCGTTGAAACAACTCACACGTGCGTGCACGTTCCTAGCGCTGGTAGTGAGTTTTGCCTCCCTTGGCTTTGGACAAGGGAACAATAACAACAACAATAACAACAATAATAATAACAACAACAACAACAATAACAACAACAACGCCGGCAACGGTGGTGGTGTGGAGATTGACCCTCAAGGGGTTCTTCGAATAAGTGCCATCGACAATTCGCTGGCATTGCGAGTCCGCAAAGCCGCACTCCAGAGCGTCACGGGCGACGAGCAGGTTGCATCGCAGCTTCGCAAAGTGTCGCTAAACCGTCTCGAAAAGGTCGTTGCCGAGCGACTCTCTGAACAACAAGAACTCGGAGATGATGTTCTCGGTCTGGCTGGATTGACCCGCATCGAATACGTTTTTTTCCTTCCAGAATCCAATGACATCGTCATCGCTGGTCCAGCCGAGAAGATCCACGTCACCGAAAATGGTGATCGCGTTGGGTTAAAATCCGGACGCTCGGTTTTAAACCTCATGGATTTGGTCGTGGCTCTTCGAATCTATGCACCCTCTACAGAAGCAGTCGGATCGATCGCAGTCTCGATCGAACCGACGCAAGAGGGGATCAAGAGAATGAACCAGTACAATGACCAATTCAGAGGACGTGCCAATCAAATCAATCCCGCTGTCTTGGCAGGAATGAAACAAGCACTTGGATACCAAAACGTGATCATCAAGGGAGTACCGAGAGAAACGAACTTCGCACGGGTCTTGGTCGAAGCCGATTACCGAATGAAGCTCATCGGACTCGGTCTTGAGAACACGATCATTCCATTCACCCCTTGGATTGTTCGGACACAAGCTGGAGCAAACGCCAACGCTCTTCAACGATGGTACTTCGAAGCTGATTACAGCAGTGTCGTGACCAACGAAGATCGCACAGCCCTGCAACTCAAAGGTCAGGGGGCCAAACTCACCAGCGAGAAGGAGTACTTGGCCAAGAATGGAACCCGGACGAGAGGTGCAGGAGCAGGTGATGCGGCATCCGTTGGTTTTGCGAAAGAGTTCACTCAGAAATTTGAAGCTCTTGGAGAAGTCATGCCGGTATTCAGCCAAATGCGAAATTTGTTCGACATGAGCATCGTTGCGGCATTCATTCACCAAAACGATCTCTATGGCAAAGCCAACTGGGATCTTGGTGTATTCGCCGACGAGGAAAAGCTTGTTACCAAGGTAAACAACGGGATCTCTCAAGTAGAACCAGCGGTTAATGCGATGTGGAAAGAAGGCACGTTGATCACCCCGATCGGCGGTGTTCACATTTCCTCAAGAAAGCTCGCTTCGGATCCCCAGGTGGATCCCAAGCTCGACGAGTCCAGCGAAAAACTTTCCGCCCCAGGTCATCTAGCCCAAGGCCAATGGTGGTGGGACTAGTTCGGGCGATTGTTATAATACACCCCTGTCCAAGAAGCCTCGCTTTCGGCGAGGCTTCTTGCTTTTAACGCCTAGACTGATCATTTCCCTCTTTGTGCACCGGATGGAAGTAAGTACGTCGATGGTTAAGAACATTTCCACGCTGATCGCCACGAGCTATCTTGTTTTCATGTACATCATGACACATCTTCCGAAGTCAAAGATCCCCAGACAGCTTGCCGCCGCAGGCGATAAATCCCTCCATTTTCTCGCATTTCTTGCACTTGGATTCTTCGCCGCCTTGGCACTTCAAATGCATCTACGCCATCGGGGCTTTTACGCCTACATCCTTCCCACGATTGTTTTTGGACTTTCCTACGCGTGGTTTGATGAAGTTACCCAGCCCCTTGTTGGTCGATGGTTTGATCTCCAAGACATCCTCGCCGACGGCATGGGTTTGGTGGCTGGGATGTTGATTTTCGAAATCTGCCGACCACTTTTGCCAACATCAATTTTGGGTTGGATCTGAAAATGAAATCGATCAGCGTTGTGATCCCACTACTCAACGAATGTGAGACTCTGCCTGAGCTTGTGCGTCGTATCGATGCATCGATCGAAGGAAAGCCGCCCGAAATTGTCTTTGTCGACGACGGGTCTAGCGATCATTCATGGCAGGTCATCGAAGGACTCGGTGCTGCAAGGGGATCCATTCGAGCGATCCGTTTTCGAAGAAACTTTGGAAAAGCTGCCGCATTAGCAGCGGGGTTCAAAGAGGCCTCCGGGGATACCATCATCACCATGGATGCGGATTTGCAAGACGATCCCAAAGAAATTCCTCGGATGTTAGGCAAGCTTGATGAAGGATACGACGTAGTCAGCGGATGGAAGCAAAAGCGTTTAGACCCTTGGCACAAACGCTGGCCCTCTTTGGTATTCAACGCGATCCTGAGATTCTTCTCTCGCTTGCCACTCCACGATTTCAACTGCGGTTTTAAAGCCTACCGACGCGAGGTTCTCCAAGAGATCGATCTTTATGGCGAAATGCACCGGTTTGTACCCGTCCTCGCGTCGGCTCGCGGATTCCGAGTCGCCGAAATCGCCGTCGAGCACCATCCGCGTTTGCACGGATACTCCAAATACGGTTGGTCCCGTATCCCCAAAGGTCTCCTAGATCTTGCAACCGTGGTTTTTCTTACTCGATTCCGATACCGTCCACAGCATTTGCTCGGAGGTCTCGGCGGAGTCCTGTTTTCGATCGGTTCATTCCTACTGCTGGTCCTCATCGCCCTGTGGTTTTGGACAAGACTCGCTGGCTATGAGAACCCTTTACACCTACATGAACGCGCAAGCTTTTTCGTTGCGATCCTCTTGATCGTCGTCGGCATGCAAGCGTTTGCAACGGGGCTCATCGCAGAATTGCTCGTGGCCAATTACAACCCATCGCGAAACGTATATTCCATCGAGCGACGGATCGACTTATCCGTTGGTCCTCCATCAAAGCACTCTGGCCTAAAAGAACTCGAATCATGACGCAAGACTTTGAAAATGGCTCGTCAAGCATCTCGACTCGAACCATGGGCTGGTGGATGATCACCCTGGCATTTGCGCTCCAAACAGCCCGAATTCTTGGGATCTCAGCAGTCAACAACGAGGTACCTTTCCTCAGCGCTAACGACAGATCACGCTGGGCTGCCATCGCTGCACTGACCCAGGAAGGCCGATGGGAAATTGACTCCATCGTCGAAATTCTCGATACCAAAGGCAAATCGAAATTATGGAACACCATCGATATGGTCAGGCACCAAGGTGCCGATGGCAAAGAGCACAGTTACTCTAGTAAACCGCCTCTACTGACTCTTATGCTCGCGGCCGTGACCAAGCCAGTGATGATGGCAACCTATGCTTGGCGAGGTAAAACGCTCACCGAAGACCCGTTTTTCGTTTGCCGTATTGTTCTAGTACTGGTAAACCTCGTTCCGCTTGCCCTTTGGTGGTGCTTTCTACATCGTTGGCTTGAGAATCACATTCCCCGTCCTTGGACTCGACTCGTTGTCTTGTCGGTTGCGATTTGGGGCACGTTTCTGACAACTTTTGTCGTTACTCTCAACAACCACCTTCACGGTGCAATCTTCTTTTCGATCTCATTGGCGTTTGCCTGGCAGATCCTTCGAGCTACGCAAATCCAAACCAAAGCTCCTTGGAATACCTGGCTTAGTCTTGGGATCGTCTCTGCATTGTGCGTCGCTTGCGAACTCCCAGCACTTGCCTGGGCCGCTGCAATCGGCGCGATCGTCTTTCTTGCTGACCCTAAGCGGATGCTCATCGGATTTGGAATCGGTTCGGCATCGATTGCAGCCGCTTTCCTACTAACCAATCTTTGGGCTCATGGCGATTGGCGACCACCCTACTCCCATCGCGGCCTAGGTGAAAAAATCGCTCAGGTCCAACTGGATCTATCGACTTTACAAGCTGCCGTCGATCGCAAAGACGAAATCAAATTGATCAAAGAACTACCCGAACAAAAAAAATGGATCGAACTCATCCGTTCACAGATTGCCGAATCAAAGCCACTGATCACCTCAGAGGCACGGGTGATCCAAGCTCGTCTCGATGGCGTTTATCAAGTCGTCGACGAAACCACCTCCCAAAGAGTCGCATTGGCAACTCAAAAACCACCGGTTGCAAACACGAATCCGAATGGAACATGGAATATCTACACATGGGACGATTGGTATGACTATCCAAAGTCCTACTGGTTGCCCGGTAACAAAAAAGGTGTCGATCTCGGAGAGCCAGATCGCTGGGATTACCTATTGCACTTTACGATTGGACACCACGGACTGCTGTCACTGACTCCCATTTGGATCTGGAGCATCTTCGGGGGCCTCTTTTGGATTGTCTATGGACAAAACGCCATCAAAAACGGCCACGGTTATCGGTCTGAATCGCTCGAGAACAATCAGCTCTCAGGCTTTAAACGCTGGATCTTAAGCGAGCATGGAATCGCCAGTTCGATAATGCTCGTGTCGATCGCTTGCGTGATTTTTTATGCATCCCGCAGCATTGAAGATCGCAATTACGGGGGCGTTTCTAGCGGTTTTCGATGGCTCTTTTGGATAATCCCCGGTTGGATTTGGCTCGCTATCCCTGCGATCGATCGGTGCGCTACGAAGCCCTTTTGGCGAGGACTCGTCTACCTAGCCATCGCTCTAGGAATCATCGCTGCGGTGATCCCTTGGGCAAACCCATGGTCCCACCCATGGCCCTATCGGATTCTCCTTTGGCTCTTCCCGGACAAGTATTGACCGTTGAAAGAGACTCGTGGAAGATGATCTTGCTGTTGACCTTTCGATTTGGAAATACAAAGGAATACGACTGTGCTAAGACTTAAAGCTCCGTCTCGCATAAGCCCCCTGCGGCAAGGTTTTGAAAGCTGGTGTTGGCTGTGCATCTTCATTATCGGCTCTGTATCGCTGGTGCAGTCCCAAGACAGATTGGGGCTCTCCGACGCGCCGGCCTATGCTCCCGAGAAACCCATCACCGGGCAACTCGAACTCGTGGGCTCGACCCTGATGCAGCCCCTTGCCACCCTTTGGATGGAGGACTTCACCAAGATCCATCCAGAGTTGGTTAGCAAAGTTGATTGTCAAGGTTCCGAGGAGTCTTTCAAGAAACTCTCTGACTCACCTAACGTTGTCGGATTGCTCAGCCGTGAAGTCACCCCAGAAGAACTCGCTCGCTGGAATAAAGAAATCAATAAGAAACTCGTTGCCATCGAAGTCGGCTACGACATCCTCTCGATGATCGTTCACAAAGACAATCCGATTCGGGCACTTGCGTGGAATTCCCATACAAAATCTCCGATGAGTCTCTCGAATGACAAGCCGATTGAGAAATGGTCCGATCTTGGCGTCGATGGCACGCTTGGTGAAAAACCGATCACCCATGTCCTGATCGTTCCGTCGCATGGCTTGCGATCGGTTGCCGAAGGCATTTTCAATCTGAAAGATCGCAACAGTGCAGTGATTGTTCAAAAAGACAACCAGCTTGATATCGTCGATGCGGTAGGAGCCACCCCAGAAGCAATTGCAGTCGTCAGCGCAAACCGCGCTTTGACCGATACGGTTCGCTCGTTAGCCATCGCTGTCGATGGCCAAAAGATCGTATCTCCCCGTAGTCTACAAGCGATCGACCTTGGGTATCCACTGCTTCGGAAACTCAGCGTGATCGTCTCTCAAACCGAAGATGGAAAATTCTCTCCAGCCGTCGAAGAACTCACAAAGTTTATTCTCAGCCAAGCCGGCCAAGAAACACTTATCAAGGATGGTCTGGTTCCACTAGATCGATCCGACATCGCCCTACAACAAGAAAAACTCGGCTGGCAACAGCTCAAATAAACGAATCCGCCAGAGGCAATGATGACCAAACTTTTTTCTTACCGTCAGATCAAAAAACACCTGCTGGTTCTATTGGTATGTCTACTCAGTGGACTAGGATCTGTTTGCCATGCGCAAGACGACCGCAATCGTGAAGGTGGTATCAACGATCCATTCGTGGACTCCAATGGTCCCGGAGGGGTTGGCCAAGGACGGTATTTACCCCCTGGACAGCGCCCACCTACGAACTTTCGACTCGGTATCTACTCGAGAAACACAGACACAGGGGTACTTGTTACAAGTGTCAACGCTGGCTCTGTGGCCCAGCAGTCTGGCATCGAGGCCCAAGATATCATCATCGCAGTCAATGGATACCAAGTTGGGACTATCAACGGGCGAACCTATGACATCGCTGAGGAACTCGCTCGCCGAGTGGACGCTCAAGGCCGCGTAATGCTCTTGGTGCGAAACCATCGCGACGGAAGGTTGGTGAATATCCCCGTTCAGTTTTATGGCAACCTCCCAGGCTTGGCAACTTCGGTTTACGCCAGTGCAAACACCGCCAGTCGACCACCAGTTCAACCAGGCATGATGCTCATGGCGCGTGTTATCGACACGACCTTTCCCCAATGGCAGAACGTCTCGCTCGGTGAAACCCAAGTTCCGCTCGATGGAAGATGGCCGATCGATTTTCAAGTCGATCTGGATCCAACCCAAATCCGCCCCGACCATCGCTATGCACTCGATGTCAAAGTGGTTCAGCGAGGTTACACCGTATTGCAAATGAACTCGCCCGCAGCGATCAATTTCGCCAACGGTAACCCAAGGCTCGCTGTTACTCTCGTTCCGCCCCAAGGCCCCGCACCAGGCGGAGTTCCGCCTGGACTATCCAACAGACCGATCGATCAAGTCGGCATTTGGTATCAACAACTCGTAGGGCGTCCGATGAACGATCGGGAAAGTCAGGTTTGGCAGCGGGAACTTGCCAAAGGCAAATCGCTCGATGAAATTTACGCGACCGTTCTGGCTAGCTCTGAATACTACGATCGTTTCCGTGGAAACATGGATCTGTACATCAATGAGATCTACAGAACTCTTTTTGGCAGATCTGCTACACAGAGCGAAGTCCTATCGCTGCGGAACCGTCTCTCTCAAAGTGCTGAACTCCGTATTCCTGTGATCCTTAACCTCGTCCGTCAACGCACTGTTCGATAGCCTAAACCAAATGGGATCGAGCCTTGACTGGAAGAATCGAACGGCAATCATCAGCGGTGGCTCTAGCGGTCTGGGGCTAGCGCTTGCTCGATCTCTCGCCAAACAAGGGGCTAATCTGGTGATCATTGGCCGGGATCCAGATCGACTCAAGGCTACTGAAAAGCAAGCTCTTGGCCTTGGAGCAGCCAGCGTCTTGACCCTCCCACTAGACGTTCGCGATTTATCGAAACCTACAGCTACCGATGTTCAAACTCAAAGCGCATCGTTGCGCGATGTTTTAGCCGTACAAGGTTGTGATCTGTTGATCAATGCCGTCGGTAAATCCGACCGAGGACTCATAGGTCAACTCTCCGAAAAAGACCTGATCGAACAGTTCGAAACGAATGTTCTATCGACGCATGCGATGACTAAACTTTGCTGGCCGGCCCTCTGTGCGAATCGGGGAGTTGTCGTCAACATCGCATCGTTGGCTGGAATTGTCGCTGGACCGGCAATGGGTGGATATTCGATGGCCAAACATGCTTTGGTGGGGCTTCACCGACAATGGCGATTGGAATCCGCTTCAACTGGTGTCCATTTCCTGCTGGTGTGCCCAGGTCCAATTGCCCGCGAGGACTCGAACCGTCGCTACGGCGACCTTATTGAATCTAGAGGACTTGATCCTGCCGCCCAGTCCCCCGGCGGTGGAGTGGCCCTTAGCCGTATCGATCCAGATGACCTGAGTCGTCGAATCTTAAGAGCGGCACAAGAGCGAAGGCTCGAACTGATCGTACCGAGTAAGGTTCGCATTCTAGCCATGCTTGCCGCTGTGTGGCCAAGTCTTGCTGACAGGATTATTCGCAAGAAAATGAAACGCTCTTAGGGTTTACACCTATCGAGGAATCGCGATGTCGAAAATCAAGAGTCATTATTGGTTATCTGCTTATCTTATCGGGCTGTTTTTCGTCGTCGAGTTTGGCTTGACTCAGACTGCTAGCGCTCAAGACACCTCGGTTGTAAAAAAACCAATTCCTGAAGACTCAGCAGTTGGACTTACTTCCCAGCAGGTCGCGGAACTAGATCAATGGATTGAGCAAACTCGTCAAACATGGCAAGTTCCAGGCTTATCGGTAGCCATCGTCCAGGACGAGAAAATCTTGCTCTGCAAAGGCTACGGTGTTCGCGAATTGGGCAAGCCCGAGGCGGTCGACGATCAAACCCTTTTTGCAATCGCATCAAACTCCAAAGCATTCACTGCCAACGCGTTAGCAATCTTGGTCGATGAAGGAAAACTGCGATGGGATGATCGCGTACAAAAACATTTACCATGGTTTCGACTCTCCGATCCGCTTGCTAGCAACGACATCCGTGTCCGAGATTTGCTATGCCACCGAAGTGGCCTTGGGACTTTCAGCGGCGATTTGCTTTGGTGGGGAACACCTTATACGCCCAAGCAGATTCTAGAGCGCGCCTCCGAGCTAAAACCTGAGTTCCCATTTCGGGCCAATTACGGCTATTCCAACTTGATGTTTCTAGCGGCCGGCGAAATCATCGAATCGGTCTCTGGAATGTCTTGGGGGCAATTCATTCAAACTCGATTGCTCGATCCTATTGAAATGAAGAGTTCGAAATGGACGGTCAAGCAACTCGATGGACTCACCAACATCGCCACCCCACATAAAACCTATCTGGACCGCTCCGAACCGATCGCATGGATGAATTGGGATTCGATGGCCGCCGCAGGAGGTATCATCTCAAATGCGTCGGATATGGCCCGTTGGATGCAGTTGCAAATGCGCCAAGGGCAGGATGCCCAAGGCAAAGTCATTGTGAGCCCATCACGCATCTTTGAAACCATGCAACCTCACTCGATTATCCCCATTTCTCGAAACCGATCGCAACGAATCCCTGCCACCCATTTTCGCGCGTATGGACTAGGTTGGTCTCTAGCAGATTACTACGGTGTTAAACTCGTGGGACATGGTGGTGGATACGATGGAATGTACTCCGAGCAGTTGATGATCCCCGAGCATCAATTTGGTGTTGTCGTTTTGACCAACAGCATGACTCCGATCGGAGATGCGATTGTCCACAAGGTTGTTGACCGATTCTTGGGCGCACCGGATCGAAACTGGAGTCAAGAAACACTCGATCAGTTTCAATCAAGCCGCCAGGAGTTCGAGGCCCGAATCCAGCGAGCCACGAAGCCCGTTGTTGCAATGGATCTGCCGAGTCACCCTCTTGAAAGCTATGTTGGAAACTACCGTTGCTCGATGTATGGAGACGCCAAGGTAAGCTTGGTCGATGGCAAACTTCAATTGCAACTGATCCCTTATCCAGACCTTACGGCTGATTTGGAACTCATGCACTACGATACGTTTGCAATCCGATGGCATAAAAAGTTCGCTTGGTTTGATTCCGGATCGGCCCATTTTGTGTTTGACGCGAAAGCCAATGCGGAATCGATCCGATTGGATGTCCCGAACGACGACCTTTGGTTCTATGAACTGAACCTCAAGAAGATCCCTTGAATACCAGTGTCCGTCAGCGGTTCAAAAAGCGAACCACTGATGCACGCTGATAAGCGCTAATCGAACAGCCATCAGCGGATATCAGTGGTGTCCATCAGCGGTTCAAAAAGCGAACCACTGATGCACGCTGATGAAAGCTAATCGAACAGCCATCAGCGTATATCAGTGTCCATCAGCGGTTCAAGAACCGAACCACTGATGCACGCTGATAATCGCTAATCGAACAGCCATCAGCGGATATCAGTGTCC
>JBEIGI010000025.1:0-67855 GCA_040381975.1 Pirellula sp. | reverse complement strand
GTACCTGCGAGATCTTGACGAAGTCGCTTTCGTGCGTTTTGCAAGTGTCTACCGAAGCTTCCGTGATGCCCAAGACTTCGTCAAAGAACTCACTCCGATCCTATTGCCAAACGATCCGAGAAGCCCGCGCTAGCAATCGACTCGCTACCGTTTCCAATCAACACTCCTTGATTTGGCACCGTTGTCAAGATGTTGCCTCGCAAGAATGGTCTTGGGAACAGTTAAGATCCATCATCTCCGAGAATGACACCAAGCTAGAGCAATACGATCTACCAAAATCGCCTTGCCATTGGATCTCGCTCGTATTGCCGTTTGAGCAAGGAATCCGGTTCACTTTGGATCGTCATACGATAGGCCAAAGCGGCGAGCACGCCAGCGACAAAGCCACCGACGTGGGCCATGTAAGCCACCCCGCCGGCCGAGGTCGAAGTGCTGGCGATCGATCCGTAGCCACTAAAGAGTTGCATGGCTATCCAGAGTCCAAGCACCAAGATCGCTGGGATCGTCACCACATGATACAGAAAGACAGCATTGACTCGATTGTAAGGAAATAGCACTAGATACGCCCCCATCACGCCGGCGATTGCCCCGGAGGCGCCCAGGTTCGGAATGATGCTCTCGGGGGCAAGCATGATTTGAGCAAAGCTTGCTACCAAACCGGAAATCAAATAGAAGATCAAAAACCACTTGTGACCGAACCTGTGCTCGACGTTGTTTCCGAAGATCCACAGGTAGAGCATATTGCCAGCGATGTGTCCAAAGCCCCCGTGCATGAACATCGAGGACAACAGAGTCAACCAAATCGGTACTGGACCGGGTGCCTGAGGGATCTCGACCTTGCCCTGACCTTCGATACTCATCTGTTGTGGTTCTACGATATCTATTCCAGTGGTGATCTCCTTAGGGATCACGCTCCAACCATAGGTGAATTCGGGGTTGGTGACCTGTACCAGAAAAAGGACCACGTTGGCCGCGAGCAAACCATAGGTGATGTAGGGAACAATGTTGACGTTTTGATCGTCGTCGCTAATCGGAAACAGCATGCTGCGTATCCTACTTATGGTTTCTTCGGTTTTTTGCGTGAAATCTACTCGAAAAGCCTGGTTCGAGTCATCGTAATCACTCTTGAGCAATCGTCCAAGCGAAGTTTTAGGGAGTACGATTACTCATCGAATCCATCAAGGGCTAGGCCCAACCGTAAGCAACCAAGCAGCGCTTCGGCACATTCTTGGCCCTTGTTGCCTTTATTGCCACCGCTGCGATGAAGTGCTTGTTCAAGCGTATTGACTGTGAGCAATCCAAAGGCGATCGGCTTGTTATGATCGAGCGACAGTTGCATCAGAGCCGAACTGACCGCCCGATTGATGTGCTGATCGTGGGTGGTTTCCCCCTTGATGACAGCTCCTAAGGCGATCACGCCTGCGATGCTTCGGGCCGATACGAATCGTTGGGTTGCAAACGGGAGCTCCCAAGCACCGGGGACTCGAGCGATAACGATTCTCTCGCGGGCGATACCACCGTGGACTAAGGTTTCGATTGCAGCTTGGCACAACTTGCTTGTGATTTGTTCGTTGTATTGCGAAACAACAATCCCGACGCTGCTGGAGTTGGCACTTTCGATTTGCTCTTTGCTGGGCTGAATTTCCTTATGCATAAATCTTTCTTCGATGATGACATGTGGGATGTGTTACGATTCCATGGGTTGCTTCTTGTGGGGTGAAGCTTTGCCAGATTCCACATAAAACCGCGTCCCTATTGTGCAATACCTCCATGAGCGTGTCGACTACCCTAGGACGTGTTAGACCAGGATATCGTGGATGACTTTCCCATGATCGATATCCAACCTCTTGCGGCCCGGAATTTCCAGCTTCCTGGACTCAAGCCCCAAAAGGTGCAAGACCGTGGCATGTAAATCCGTGACATAGTGACCTTCTCCTAACGCATGGTAGCCAAGTTCGTCGGTCTGGCCGTGCACAAACCCCTGCTTTATGCCAGCTCCTGCCATCCAAATCGTAAAGCCGTTGGGATGATGGTCTCGTCCATCGACCCCACCACCGCGGCGTTCCAAACCGGGTGTTCGTCCAAATTCAGTACAAAAAACCACAACCGTCGATTCGAGCAATCCCCGCTGTTTGAGATCTGCAATGAGTCCAGCGATCGGCAAATCAACACTGGCACAAAGCTTCGTATGATTCTCTTTGAGTTTCTGATGGGAATCCCAAACTCCGTAGCCCGACGGGAAAACTTGAACAAACCTCACCCCCCGCTCGACCAATCTTCTTGCTGCCAAAAATCTCTCCCCTGCAACCTTTGTGTTTTCCTGGTCTAAACCATACAGCTTGCGAGTTTGCTCTGTCTCACTGGCCATATCGATTGCCTCGGGAACCGAGGCCTGCATGCGAAATGCCAACTCATAGGCTTTGATCCGCGCTCGCAGTTCATCATCCTCGGGGTACTGGGCACCCAATAGCCCATTGAGCTTACCGATCAACTCATACTCTTTGGCTTGTTCCTGTGCCGTCTGCTTTTCAAATCGCTGACCGAATGGAAGAGGGTTCTTCGGATCGAGCGTCAAAGGGACCCCCGCATGCTGCGGTCCGAGATAGTACGAATCGATCGATTGCCTGGTGTCGGACCTTGTCGGACCACCGAGCACGACGAACTTCGGTAGGTTTTCATTGAAGCTACCTAAGCCGTAGTTTGCCCAAGCTCCGATGCTCGGCTGAGGTTCATCAAGCCGATGTCTCCCGGTATGGATCTGGTTTTCGGCCGCATGATCATTGTCGGTTGTCCACATGTTGCGAACAAAGCACAACTGATCGACCTGCTGGCTCAAATAGGGCCACCAATCGGTCACTTCAATTCCGCTTTGACCGCATTTCTTCCAACCAACTTGCATCGGATAAATGGTCGGATACACGTCGCGCACGTTGATCTCCTCGGCAGGCACTGAACGAAAGCGTTTCTTGTGCAGCGGTGAATCAACGGGGTTAGCAAACGGCGTTTTATCAAAGGTTTTACCTGCATGCTCGTTGAGGGCAGGTTTGGGATCAAACGTTTCCACATGGCTATAGCCGCCCGAGAGAAACACCCAAATCACACTCTTGGCTTTGGGCTCAGGCAACTTGCTGCTCTCACCCCGAACAATCTTGTCCTGGGCAAGCATTGAACCTAGGGCAAGGCCGGTAAAGCCCATCCCATAGTCGGCCAGGAACATTCTTCGATTTCTGTAAGCCATCACTTGCCTCGAATCTATCAACGGATCGTGATAAAGTCGCTGTGGTTGAGCAAGACCCGAACCAGACTTGCACGAAGCGACTGCGTTTGCGTTGTATCACTGAGGTAGTCTCGACATAACTCCATTTCTTGGACAGTCGGAGATCGACCTAGGATCGTCCGGTAAGCCGCATCGACGAAACGATCGGATTCTGCGAGAGTCTCTACGGCCAATCTCGCTTCGATTTGCTGCGCGATCAAGGGACTCAGTTCGTGCACCAGTGGGCTATTGGTCAGGGCCAAAGACTGCTGTGGGATCACGGTTCGAGTTCGTCGATAGCAGTCGCTCGCATCGGGCCCATCAAAGAGCATCCCCAATGAACTCTTGCCATCCTCCTCGGGTTGGCAACAGTAGTAGAGACTTCGTCGCCACGTCGTGAAGATGTCTTTGTTCTCAAGCTCTTGGCCACCCATCGTCGGGTCAAGTTTGCCAGCAATTTGCAGGATCGAATCTCTGAGGACTTCGACCTCCATGCGACCTGCATTCATTCTCCAATACGAACGATTCTCGGGATCTTTTTGGTGCGATGGACTTCCGCTGGCCGATGAGAGCCTCTGATAAGCGTCACTGGTGACGATCAGTCGATGAAGATGCTTGATACTCCAACCCGATTCCATGAACTCCACGGCCAGCCAGTCAAGCAACTCCGGATGGCTCGGACTGGCTCCATTGCGTCCGAAATCAAACACGGTCTTGACCAGCGGTTGATGAAAGTGCCTCATCCACAGATGGTTCACACCGACACGCGCCGTCAATGGATTCTTAGTCGACGTGATCCAAGCGGCCAAGGCTTTTCGTCGACCGCTACTGATTTTCGGATACTGTGTCGAGAGTGCTTTGTATGTGGCCATAGACGCATCTGCTCTTTGGGCTTGATCCTTGAGTTGCACAGCGGCATCCAACTCCGCATGTGCCTTAGCCAAACTCGCGCTTGCACTTTCGATCTGCTTAGCACGATTGGCATCCTCAGGAGCCATTGCCTCGGCCTGAGCCAATTGTTCCTGAGCGATGTTCCACCCATAGGATTTTTTATGCCACTGGCTTAAACTCTCCTGGATGCTTGCTTGTTGCAAGAGGCTTTGGCTGTCCTCTGTCGTGGCCTTCAACTCAGGGAGGTATTTGGCTCGCTCTGCTTGAATGATCGAGCTCATTTCGTTGCAGGTGGATTGCTTCCAAAGGACTTTAGCCTCTGCGATACTCAGCTTCATACCGATGCGATCCAGAGAACGTTTGGCAACTTCTAGTTCTTTGTGAAGTTTGCTCAATGCCACGGAAGGCAATTTGCGAACAAGGCTCGAACTGGCCGGAGCGATCGAATAGTCTTTGGCTGATACCCAACCGAGACTACCTACCAAATCGCTTTTTTCAGCGTGCTTGTCCGCTTCGAATGAAAACTCGACAAGAGGCGCAGGTTCGGGACTCACTTGCCCTGAGGCCCTGACATACCGCCAATCGTCGATAACAGCGACCGAGCCCGGACGTGCATCGAACAAGATCCCTTTGGTGGGATCACCGACAGGATTCCAACCGTTCAAAGCGATCTTCACAGCCTCGACCAGCGGTCTTTGATCAGGTACTGAGACGACTCTCAAGGTGCACAGATCAGTATCTGGATGCAATGTGATTTGCACTCGGATCGTGTGATCTCCATTGGGATCGAATTTGCCAACTTCAAACTCGTCGAACGATGCGGGTTTGTAGGATTTGATCGAGCCTTTCTCGAAGCCCACATAGGTTGCGGTCGCACCGGTGGAACTATTTCGTGTGAGCTGGAAATTGAAATGCGTGTCGGCCAAGATGCGAACCAAAAATTCAACTTGATCCCCCTGCAAAACCGAAGGAATCTCTGGCATCGATCGGTAGATCATGCGCCTTCCGCTAGCGGCATCCATCAAGAGCGATTGCTCACCTGAAAGAGCCAAGCTCTTGGATGTGCTCTCTTGCTTTTCGAGTTCATCGATTTGAGTTTGAAGTTGCTCGACATGCTGTCGATGCTTCTGCTGATCGATCTTGGTCGACTCCAAAGCCATCAACTCCTCGTAGGACTTTTGGATCTGGTCTCTTTCCTTGACTGCCTCTGCGAGTTCGTGATCGGCCTGCTGGATGATCGTATCGATGATCTGTGGATCTAGCCCCGGGTACCAGGCATGCGGTGGTAACTCGAGGCTCACAATAGGCTGATCGTCGGCCGCCTTTAAGAACCCTGGTACGCCGGGCTTAATCGATCCGCAGTCGCTTTGGCGGTTCCGCTCATCCCCACCGGTGTAGAACCAAGTCGGTGATTCAGGAGACTTGTCATAGATACTTACGCGACCTAGCCGCTGCACCTTGCGAAGTGTGCTGTACTCGTACTCTTGAAACGGTCCAGGATCTGATTGTCCTGCCGATCGATCCTGGCGAACAGCAATCGGTTCAAAGAAGGCCCGAAACTGAAAGTAGTTTTCTTGCGTAATCGGATCGTACTTATGATCGTGGCAATGGGCGCAGTGAAAGGTTAAACCGAGGAATGCTTTGCTCGTGTGCTCGACATTGCTTCGCATCCAGTCGTTTGGGTTCAGCGCATACCAGTTGCGAATTAGGTAACCTGTTGCCACGCTCGACTTGGCATCCCCTGGGTTGATCTCATCGGCCGCGAGCATCTGGCGGATCATCTGGTCATAACCGATATCCTCATTGAGCGAATCGACGATCCAATCTCGCCAACGCCATATCTGAGGCGCGCTGTTCCATACATCCGGTACATACCGACGGCCAAACCAATCCGCATACCGCCAGACATCCATCCAATGCCTTGCCCATCGCTCTCCATACTGCGGAGAAGCCAAAAGATCATCGACGACTTTTTCATAGGCGATCTTGGAAGGATCCGCCAAGAATCTCTCGAGGGTTTCTGGGCTCGGAGGTAGTCCGACCAAGTCCAAGTACAAACGCCTTAGTCGCGTCGCAGCATCGGCTTGTCCCAGTGGCACAACTCCATGAGCCTTCCACTTTGCCTGGATCAATGCGTCGATGGGATGGGCTAAATCCCCTTGATCCCCTTCGGCGATGGGCAGCAGAGGACGCGTCGGTAGCTTGAACGCCCAGTGCTCGTTGGGATCCGGTTCTGGTTGGTCGTCAGGGGGAATCGCTGCCCCCTGGTCGATCCAAGCTGCGATCGCTTGGATCTGGGACTCCTCCAGAGCATGGCCTTCGGGGGGCATCCGCAGGGCAGGATCCTTTGAGGTGATTCGTTTCATAAGAAGGCTTTTGGTCGATTCATTAGGTTCGATCACTGAGCCTGAATCGCTCCCTTGATGAATCGAAGCGGCCGTGTCTAGTCGCAAACCCGATTCCTGTTTCAAAGCTCCGTGGCATGCAAAGCAGCGTTGTTCGAAGATGCCTCGAAGGTTCTTTCGAAAATCCACTTGCCGAGTTTCGTCGACCTGAAATTGGATCGCATAGAGGTCGGCATCTTGAAGTTCGAACCGAGCTCGTATTGGCTTACCCCTGAGCTGACTCAAATCGGGATTGGATTTCCATTGGATCTTTGCCTCAATCGCATCGCCAACGAACACTTGGCAGTCTTCCAATCGAAAACCTTCAATCGGCTCGCCGTGCGCATCGACTAGTTCGACTCGAATGGATCCCGCCGCACTTGTCGAAGCATTGATGACCAGCCGATCACCGGCCATCGTGAAGACTTTGGTCATCATCCGTCCAGGATCCGCATCGGCGTGGACAGAAGCAAACCCGTCGAGTCGAAGCGTGAATCTTCGAAATGGGGTCGTGTAGAGCGACATTTCTTCTGGACCGGTTTGGACGATATGCCAAGCTGCATAGTTCGCACGATTCTCCCAACGCTCGGAATTTAAGCCCGGTCTGAGCCATGCTTGACGAAACGTCCGGTCAAAAGCCCCATCGCCCCGGGCGGTCATAAGCAGGATATCGGTGCGATTGTTTGCATTTGGAAAAAAACGCGTGGGAGTTGCGATATAGATGTGCGGGGCTCGAAAATAAGGATGCGTCAACGAGGTGTAGAGATGCTCGTCGGGCAAATTCGGACGCATCGGGATCGGATCGGTCCATTGAATAAAGTCCTTCGAGGTCGTCCTGCAGATCGAACGGAGTTTGCCATCAAGGAAGTGTCTGAAGTAGCAAACATACAAACCTTCATGGCTGGACCAGAACGCGACGTTCTGAGAGTCAAAGGCGTATTCCTTGGTGTACTGGATCACTGGCTCCTTGCGGATCCTGGTCCAGCGGATTCCATCGGCCGACTCGAATGCGACCAAGCCTGACTTGATCGTTCCAGCTAACGCTTTGAATCGACTCTCTTTGGGTGCGTTGGGATTCTCATCAAGAAAAGGAGCAAAGTTGTGGCAGAATGGGGCTTCTTTGAGAACGACGTTGTTTTGTTTCGATCCGTCGAGTTCCACTAGTCCAAGCTCAGGTTTCGTCCAATGAATTCCGTCTGGACTCTCGCAGTATCGAGTTACCTCCGTATCATCGCCATCGAACTTCGCGCCTCGACCTTCGCGGGTATACATTCGGTACAAAGCACCATCGTGGATGATGGTGCCATACTCCATATCGTTGGCCGGTTGGTCCATCGGTTCAGTCGGCCTGGGTTCGTGCAACTTGAGGCTCAATCCCTCGATGCTTTCTATGAGAAAACGATCGACAAAGAGTTCTCTTCGATTGGCAAGCTCGATGGGGGATTGCGACAGACCGATGCCCGAAACCGCGATCCAAGCGATGAGCCCTAGGGTCCAACGAATCACGCCCAAGTGGCGATGAGTATTCAAGGAGCGGAGCATGGCGGGTGGTAGGGGGCGGGAGGGAAGACTAAAATCCACCTCCGGATTGTACCACAAACCAAACTGCTTTACCAAAACCACGAAGACAGCTTTCAAACGATGCCAACCAACACTTCAAAGGGAATCCTCACCATCGCAGCGATTTGGATATCGTTGAACCTCTCGTTGGCCCTTGCGCAACAATCACCGCAGAAATCACCCCAGAGCGCGGCCTCAGCCGCAAGACCCAATTTCATTGTCATTTTGGCCGATGATTTAGGATATGGAGATGTTGGTTGCAACGGTGCCAAATCTATTGCGACCCCCAACATCGATCGACTTGCCGAGCAAGGCATACGATTCACCAGCGGCTATTGCTCGGCCTCGACCTGCACTCCAACCCGTTATTCGTTGTTGACAGGCAAGTATGCATTTCGACAAAAAGGAACTGGAGTAGCACCACCCAATAGCCCCTCAATCATTCCAGCAGGAACTACGACGATTGCAAGCCTGCTCAAGAGGGCAGGTTACAAAACGACTGTGATCGGCAAATGGCATCTGGGGCTCGGTGGCCCGTCGGGACCCGATTGGAACGGAACGCTTCGGCCTGGTCCGTTGGATTTTGGTTTCGACGAATGCTTTCTACTTCCGACAACCAATGACCGAGTTCCCCAAGTCTTTGTCAAGAACGATCGCGTCTTGGGCCTCGAAGCTTCGGACCCTTTATGGGTTGGAGATACCAAACCCAGCGATAGCCATCCAACGGGTTTGACGCATCGCGGTGAACTCAAGATGAACTGGTCTCACGGTCATAACGCGACGATCCACAATGGTATCAGTCGCATTGGGTTCTATACAGGTGGAACCAACGCTAGATTTCGTGACGAGGATCTTTCAGACCATTGGGTTCGCCAGGCAGATACGTGGATTCGAACCCATCAGTCGGAGCCATTCTTTATGTATTTTTGTTCGCATGCGATCCATGTACCTCGGATCGTTCACGAACGATTCGCTCAATCCACAAAGCATGGTCCGCGAGGGGACGCGATCGTCGAATTCGATTGGTCTGTTGGACAGATCGTCAAGACGCTCAAGGAATGCAATCTTGACCAAAACACCTTGGTCTTGGTCTGCAGCGACAATGGCCCCGTGCTCGACGACGGATACCAAGACCGAGCCATCGAGGATCTAGGCGATCACGATCCCAATGGTCCTTTTCGTGGCGGAAAATACAATGTCTACGAAGGTGGGGTGCGAACACCGATGATCGCTTGGTGGCCGGGAAAAATTTCCCCAAGGGTCAGCAATGAAATGATTTGCACGATCGATTACCCGAAAACCCTTGCTTCGCTAGCCGGAGTTCAAGTGGCTAATGGCGATTGCCCAGACAGTGTCGATCTGAGCTCTTTGTTTTTGGATCCCAACGGCAAGGGGAGAGACAGTTTGGTCGTTCAAGATAACGGCCAATCGGGAAGTTTTGGCTACCGCGAGGGGCGATGGAAACTCGTGCGTTGTGATTCTCAGCGAGCCAACAATGTCGAGCTCAGGCTTACACCTACGAAGCTACCCAGGTATCAGTTATTTGATCTGGAAAGCGATCCGAGCGAGAGCAACGATCTTTTCGAGCAAAAACCCGAGCAAGCTCAAAGCATGATCGGGCGACTGCAAAAAACGATCGATGGTCGGTAATGCTAGGCGTGCATCAATCGAGACTCTTAGCAATCTCGCCACCTTGGCGGGTGCATAACGCTTGGTAGATATCCAAGTCGATTGTATCGGAGATGAGTCTTGTCGAGCCATCGCCGTAAACGATATGGATTCCAGGACCATGTTGGCTGGAGAAATCTTCAAAGTGTCCGACCTTGCTATTGGGTGTATGGTCTGCAACCCCCAAGAATCTTGCACCAGGCTCTGCAGCCTCGGCAATCCAACCATGCCAGACCGAGCCGCCCAAGCGGCTGGATCGCTCGCCGACGATCATGGTGTTGCTCAGTCCATCTGGGATATCTTTGAACCTTAGGGTGGAGTTGCCATAGAAGGTGCCATTGGCGTTGTAGGGGACCTCGTCGATTTCCATGGTTCCAAATACCGCAGGATAATTGAACTTGGCTACCCGAAACAGCTTTTCACCCTCGTCAACATTGTGACCTTCGTGCTCTTCCTCTTCCTCTTCATGGGTATCCATACCGATTTCAAAAGTGTTTCCGTTCATGTCCGACGGGCAGATAAAGGTCGGGACGACTAGCATGAGACTCTGCTGGTTGATCGGAGCATCAATGCTAAAGCGATGATCGATTCCGTTGTAGGTAGTTTGAGCTTCCATGAAGGGCAGAATCGCATGAGCCCAACTCCAACCCGGAGCTTTGGTTTGGCGCCAATCGACCCAGCCGCTTGGCAACCTGCGGTGAGCGCTTTCGTAGTTCATCAAGGCCAATCCGATTTGGCGCTGGTTGCTCATGCACTGGGCTCTGCGAGCCGCTTCTCGGGCGGCTTGAACTGCCGGCAAGAGCAACCCGACTAGGATACCGATAATCGCCAGAACCACTAAAAGCTCCACGAGGGTAAAGCCGGAACGTTTCTTGAGCAAATCGGAGGAGACCATTGTTCGAAGTTGGGAAAAAGTCAGGAAATTGAGCCTAAATCACCACAGCTTAGAAATCTTAGCGATTTATGCAGATAGTTCAATTTTATTAACGCAAAAAGATTGCAAAAAGATCTTTTTTACAAAAAGCCCCGCGACCGAAACGATCGCGGGGCTTGAGTATTTTGATTGACTGGGCGATCCCGAGCTTATTCAGGCTCGTCGATTTTTTCTCGTTCAGCCGCGTTGCGGAGTTTTGCCAAAGCCCTGAGCTCTAACTGTCGGATTCGCTCTTTGGTTACCCCCAGTTCCTCTCCGACCTCTTTGAGCGTGCGGGGCTCGGAACCTTGCCCGAGTCCAAAACGCAAAACGATGATCTGCTGCTCGCGTTCATCGAGCGTGTGAAGGATCTTGCCAATTTGGTCGGCTCGCGATTGCTGATCGATTTCGACGGCCAAGTGATCCGCGCGGGCATCCTCTCGGCTTTGGAAGATTTCTTCGGAGCTGGTTCGAAAGCGTTCCCGATGCTTGAATTCATCTGGAATTGACCGAGCAAAGTTCTTGCGGATCGCCCAATGTGCATAGGTACTGAACTTGAAACCTCGCGTGTAATCGAACTTATCGGCAGCTCGCATCAGCGATACGTTTCCGTCGCTGATGAGACCAAAAAGATCCCCAGAGGCTCCGACATGCCGCTTGGCAATCGAAACGACGAGTCTCAAATTGGCCTGCACGATCTTGTTCTTTACAGCCAATGCGTCTTCGTAGAGCTTCTCGATCTGGTCCATCAGGGCGATCGACGGTGCCTTCGGATCGAGCTTATCCAACAGCTTGCTTGCCTTGTACTTCAAGAAATTCATCTTGCGGAACAAGTGTATTTCTTGCTGTGGCTCTAGAAGAGGAACTTCGTAGAGAGAGGCAAGATAGGCTGGCAACCCTGCAGGAGCTCGCATCTTGCGGGATGGCGAAATGGCATTGGGTGTTTCGGCCAAGATCTCGTGGACGTTGGAGTCGTTTTCGAATTCAGGACTTGGAACATAATCGAGTGCCAACTCCTTGGTCCTCAGAGCCCGTTGTTCATTGAGGATCCGTATGATGCTGCCACGAGTCCGCTTGTATCGTTTTGCAAGCAAAATCGTAGAGACTCCTCGCAAGTGCTGTTGGTACAGAGCTCGCTTGTCCTCTTCGGAAAGGGTTTCGCGTTGTTCGGGGAATACGGCCATGGCTGGGTGCTTCCTGTCGAAATTCTTGATCGTGTAACGAATCGTTTCAACACTTCGATGAACTTCACGGGAAACCTGTCGAATGACTTCGGTCAGGTTCTCGCCCTGGTTCGATAGTCGCCGCGCCCTATCGATAATGTCATCTCTTTCTAGATCCGACATTTGACTGAATCGTTCACCGCGTTCGATACGGACTTTGTTCTGATTTACAAATCGTTCGACGCTCGAGTGAAGGAATCCAACGCGTTTGCGTCCCTCGGAGATAAACCGACGTGAAACTAGCCCCTGGTCTCGCCAACGGGAAATCGTCTTGGTCGACACATTGAACCTCTTGCTCAAATCTTCGACTGTGTGGACAGGCTCGGAAGCTTCTTCGAGGCGCAGATTCATCGAGTCGGTGATGTCCTCAACGAAAAGTCGAAGATCATGCAATGCATCATGACCCTTGATCAACCGCATCGAGTGCGCATCGGGGCGGACATCTGTGACCCGGAAAAACAAGAAATCAAAAGGGTAATCCTTGCCCGGATCCAATTCGGTCAAGAGTTTCTCGGCTCGGTCTGCTTGCTCGCTCCGCTTGTTGCGAGGCGCAAAACGAACCTGTTGATCTCGCAACTCCCTAATCAATGCAATCTTGTAATCGCTATTCATCCTCTTCTCGCCTCCTGCCATGCAAACAGCACCGTATCGCTATTAGAGTCGATCCAGAGCCGCTGGCTTAACGGGACAAGCTCCATGCGTTGGAACCAAACGACCTCCCTCTATTCGTTCGACGCCATGGGAACCAATTTGGTTCGCCAATTCGACCGTTTAGGAGATGAAAAGAAGTAGATGCAAGTGCCGGGCCAAACGTGAGAAGTTTTCCAGGATGGCTGTTTTTTCAGCGGTTTGCTAATTCAAACCCGAATGGTTTGGGTTTTTTAATGGATCCGTTGTAAAAAACTCCGCCGCGACGGAAAGAATTTGCAGATCCTGCATGATCCCAACATTGCATGACTGCCCATTTTGCCAATTTTTCTCGATGAGTGTCTCGATTCGAGACAAATTCTGAAAATTTGATTTTCAACGCCCCCAAGACAGCTTGTCAGGATCCTTGCCAAGTCGCCTAATTAGTTTTCGGCCAACACCTTCACTGCATATCCATCCGCACTCGTTGTTTTTCGGAGACTCACCTGGATGAATCAACGACCCATCGTCGGGATCATCGATTACCAAATGGGAAACCTCAGAAGCGTCTCCAAGGGGATCGAGCGAGCCGGTGGCACCCCTGTGGTCGGCGAGTCGTTTTCCGATCTGAAGTCGGCCAGCCACTTGATCCTTCCAGGCGTAGGTGCATTTCGCGATGCTATCGGGCAAATCCGTCAAAGAGACTGGGTGGGATTCATCGAGGACTGGATCGCTGCTGACAAACCCTTCCTCGGAATCTGTCTCGGTCTACAAATGCTCTTGGACGTGAGCTTCGAAGGTGGTGAGCATCCGGGGCTGGGGATCATCAAAGGCAAGGTGATCAAGTTCCAATTCGAGCAAGCAACTCTCAAGGTTCCTCACATGGGTTGGAATCAAGTACATTCGGTACAACCCGCAACCGATCCAATGCTGCAAGGACTAGGCCAGTCCCCCTACTTCTACTTCGTTCATAGCTATCACGCAGTTCTCGAAAATCCTAGCGACAATTGGCTCACTAGCCATTATGGCTACGAGTTCTGTGCTGCAATCAGGCGTGGAAACACGCTTGCAACTCAATTCCACCCCGAGAAAAGCCAAACCAATGGGATCGGCTTGCTCGGAAACTTTCTCTCAAGCGGATTGTCTCAACTCGATTCTCCTATTCGCGCTGCTGTGGGTGCCTAGCCAGTTTGCACCCGGTGTTCAGCCAACGATTCATCCATAAGGGCTTTCAGTAACTATGAACGACTCAAGAATTCATCGCCGTCACTTTGGTGGATTGCTCTCGAGTTTCGCGGGTGTCGCTTTAGCAAACTCACCTTCGAAGCTCTTGGCAAACCAAACCGAACAGACCATTGCAACAGATACCGCTGGTGGCGCTCGAACCACTCTACCGATCGGCATTTCGACCTACTCGCTTTGGAGGTTCAAAAACGACGAGTTCAAGGATGTAGGCAAATGCATCGAGATCGCCGGCGAGTATGGGTTCGACGGCGTCGAAATCCTCCTGTATCAGATCTCTCAAACCGAACTCCTGAGCCGCGCCGCTTTGCAGGACATCAAACGCAAAGCCTTGCTCTCTGGCCTTGCTCTCTATGGAATGTCGACCCACCAAGGCTTCGTGTCGCCCGATCCGGAGATACGACGTAACAACATCGAACTTACCATCGGTCAAATCGAACTGTGCTATGCCTTGGGTATCCCTACAATGCGGGTCAATACAGGCCGATGGGGTACAAGCAAGAACTTCGATGAACTCATGGCCAATCGAGGAATCGAACCGCCAATTCCCGGATACACCCAAGAGGACGGATTCCCTTGGGTCATCGATGCCCTCGAACGCTGCTTGCCCACAGCCCAAAAGTGCGGCGTGGTCCTTGGCCTTGAAAATCACTGGGGGCTTGGACTGACCCCCGAAGGGGTTCTGCGAATCGTCGATGCCATCAACTCACCATGGTTGCAAGTCACCCTCGATACAGGCAACTTCCTCGAAAGCCCCTATGAGAAACTTGAAAAACTAGCCCCCAAAACCGTCCTCTTGCAAGCCAAGACTTATTATGGCGGAGGGGAATGGTACACCCTGGATCTCGACTATGCTCGCATCGGGGAACTGATGCGAAAAGCCAAGTACCGGGGTTGGGTTTCTCTAGAATTCGAAGGCAAAGAGGACTACAAAACTGCGATCCCAAAGAGCCTCGAACTACTTCGGAAGTCCTTTGCTCGAACAAGCTAGTTTATCAACGCTCACAACGATGTGTGTTAGCTCGTGATCATCTCCGGCTCAAGGTGCTCATGCGCGTTGAAAGTCTCCAGCGACCAGTCTCCCCGACGGTAGTGCAGTGTGGTACAAGCGGTATTGATGACCGGATCGAGTTTGTCTTCGATATGAGGATCCCTCAAGAGGGCTTCGAGCATACGAAGTTTAAAGTCTGCGTGAATCACAAGCATGACTCGCGATTCGTTTGGCCATGAATGTCCAGAGAGCCAACCGGCCACCCCATGGGCTCGTTGCTTGGCTTGATCCAAGGTTTCGTATTGCGTGAGTTTGTTCCAACCTGATTCCTCGATGGCCGGATCGATGTGCCAGGTCGGATGCAATTTTTGAATTTCAGATCGGCTCATTCCCGGTTGGGGTGTTCGATCGTCGATTCGGTAACCCCGATAACACCCCCCTTGCTCGTACAAATCGGCTCTTACAAAAGGGGTAATTCCCAGAGAACTCACCATCGGAGCAGTTGTCTGAAGCGTCCGCAAAAAAGGACTGCTAAAAATGTGACTTGGTGCTAGATTCGACACAAAACTTGCTAAAGCCTGGGCCTGCTGTAGTCCCATGCTTGTCAAGGGAGGATCGGGAATCCGCTCTGACTCAGGATTTGCGTTGTTTGCCGATTGAGCATGCCTTATCAAAAACAGGGTAAAGTGGGCAGAGTTCATTGGATATTACTGGATGTTTCAGGGGCATCTCGTTGTATTCGAATCGAGCCTACGCCACAATGGGCGATCGTCATCCGCCTATCTTACATAAAAGGAACGCTTAGATGTCCCACTCGATGGTCATTTTCGGTGCCTCAGGTGACCTAACCAGTCGCAAACTGATTCCAGCTTTGTACCGCCAGTTCCAACGCGGTCGATTGCCGAAAAACTCTCGCATCGTCGGAGTAGCCCGTAGCAACTTCACCTCCGAGCAGTGGCGTGCCTCACTGACCGATTCGACCGCCCAATTCTCCAAAGGTGATTTCGATGCAGCCTCTTGGGAAAGCTTCTCCCAAAACATCTACTACCATCCTGCCGATATCGCCGCAACCGATGACTTTCACAAACTCGCAGCATTTCTAAACCAGATCGAGCAATCCCAACCCGCTGACCGCACCTACTATCTCTCGACGATGCCCCAACTCTATGCGACGGCCATCGAGCAGTTGGGCAAAGCCGGGATGCATGACGACTCGGTCGGGCATCGTCGCGTGGTTATCGAGAAACCCTTCGGAACCGACCTTGCCACGGCTCAGAGCTTAAACGAATCGATTCATCGCACGTTCCGCGAAGATCAAATCTACCGGATCGATCATTATCTGGGCAAGGAAACCGTGCAAAACATCTTGGTGCTTCGGTTTGGCAATACCATCTTCGAGCCTATCTGGAACCGAAACTACGTCGATCACGTTCAGATCACCGTGGCCGAAGAGGTCAAAGTCGGACGACGAGGGGGCTACTACGACAAGTCCAGCGTTCTGCGGGATATGTTTCAAAACCATCTATTCCAACTGATGATGGTCACAGCCATGGAAGCCCCGGTTCGCTACACAGGAGAATTCGTCCGAGACGAAAAAGTCAAAGTTCTCCAAGCCGTACGGCCTTATCACGGTAGCGATTTTTCTGAATTTGGTATGCGAGGTCAGTACCAAGGATACCTCGACGAGGAAGGGGTGCCCAAGGACAGTCAAACCGAAACATTCGCCGCATTGAAGTTCTATATCGACAACTGGAGATGGAGAGGAGTGCCATTCTACCTCCGCAGCGGAAAAGCCATGAGCTGCCGAACCACCCAGATCGTCATCCAGTTCCGCGAACCGCCCCATCTGCTCTTCGGTGACCACAAGTCCTACAGACCTGAAGCCAACCGACTGGTGATCCAAATCCAACCCGCCGAAGGTTTGCAAATGCATTTCCAATCCAAAGTCCCGGACTCGGACATGCGACTGCGACTGAGCGAATTGGATTTCCGATTCGACTCCAGCGGCAAAGAACTCCCAGATGCCTATCAACGCCTACTGCTCGATGCGATGGTCGGCGACCCTGGGCTCTTTGCGCGAAGCGACGAGGTTGAACAAGCTTGGAGGATCATGGATCCAATCATCGCTGCATGGCGTAGTCCTGCGGCACCACAACTGTTCACTTACGAATCCGGAATGTGGGGCCCGAGTGAATCAACCGATTGGATGGAACGCCAAGGAAGATCCTGGTTCGACATCTGTCCAGTGATTCACTAAATCCAAGCGTTGCGAACCGAACCTCTTGATCCTCGGAAACACTCTATGCACCCAAGGCTTTTTGGCCCAGGCATCCTCGCCGCATGCGCTGTTGCTTTCGTTTTGCTGAACTCCTTGTTGACCAGCAAGTGTCTTGGACAAGGCGTTTCTGATCTACCACCTTTGCCGGAGTTGGAACGTGAGTTTCGAGGGGTTTGGGTAGCCACCGTTGCCAATATCGATTGGCCCAGCAAACCCGGTTTGAGCACCGAGGAACAAAAATCGCAAGCCATCAATATTCTGGATCGATGCCAGGAGTTAAGGCTCAATGTCATCGTCTTGCAAGTTCGCACCTCCTGCGATGCACTCTACCGAAGTGAATTAGAGCCCTGGAGCTACTACCTGACTGGAGAGCAAGGCCAAGCTCCGGAGCCGATTTACGATCCACTCGAATTCTGGATCGAACAAACCCATCTTCGAGGCATGGAACTCCACGCGTGGTTCAACCCCTATCGAGCTCGAAACTCGGGCCAAAAATACAACGAATCACCCAGCCACATCAGCAAAACTCAGCCCGATCTGGTCAAACGTTACGGCAACGACAAAACCTCGTACTTGTGGCTCGATCCAGGTGAACCTCAATCCCGACAACACACCTTGAACGTCTTTCTCGATGTCGTCAAACGTTACGATATCGACGGTATCCACATCGATGATTACTTCTATCCCTATCCCATCGACGACATTCCATTCCCCGACGACCCTGCATGGGCAAAATACACTCAGGCTGGCGGTAAACTCAGTCGCGATGATTGGCGACGTGATCAAATGAACGAATTCATTCGGAGTCTCTACCAACAGATCAAAGAGACCAAACCCCATGTGAAGTTCGGGATCAGCCCCTTTGGGATCTGGAAGCCTGGGTATCCGGCGAGCGTTCAAGGTTTCAATCAATACGAAAAGCTCTATGCCGATGCAAAGCTATGGCTTAATGAAGGCTGGTGCGATTACTACTCACCCCAACTCTATTGGCCCATTCACGCCAAGCAACAGAGTTTCCCCGCCCTCTTGCAGTGGTGGGTCGGACAGAACACCAAGTCTCGCACGATCGCACCTGGTATTTTTACTAGCCGCGTCGGAGACAAAGGCCGACCCATGAGTGTCGAACAAATCGAGGATCAAGTCTTTCTTGCAAGAACCCTTCAAGGCAGTTCCGGTACGATCCATTTCAGCATGAAGGCGATCATGGAAAACCGCGAAGGCTTATCGGATCGCCTCAAAGCCAACACGTATCTGACCCCTGCCCTCTCGCCTGCTACTCCGTGGCTAGCCGTCGAAAAAATCCCTGCCGCGAAAGTCTCACTTGCTCAAGGAGCCAGCGATTCGCATCCCACGAAGGTCACCTGGAATGTCCCCAACCCTGAGGCCCCGCGACGATGGTGCGTTTATCAACTGGTCGCTGACAAGTGGCAAGTCTCGATCGTCGGAGCCCAAACAACGAGTCTCGAACTGGATCCTCCAAGCGACCCGGCCAAAAGAGTTCGAGCCATTGGAGTCGCTGGAGTCGACGGGTCGGGAGTCCTGGCACCAGCAAGTATTCTTGCGATCGAATGACCCCTAACTTCCTTTTTTTTCCTTTCCCATTCTTGAGTCACCTATCGTGAGTTCATTATCCCGTAGCGGTGTTTTCTCGGGCGATATGGATCAAGCCCTCGCTCGATTCAGCGAAAGCATCTCTTTTGATCATAGGCTCTACAAACAAGACATTCGCGGTTCGATCGCTCATGCTCGGATGCTTGCCAAACAAGGTATCCTTACCGACAAAGAGTTTTGTCAAATCGAAGACGAGCTTTTGAAAATCCAGGATAAGATCCAGCGGGGCGAAATCCCCTTTCGAATCGAGCTCGAAGACATCCATATGCATATCGAGCAAGCTCTGATCGATGCGCTTGGCGATGTAGGTCGCAAGCTCCATACGGCTCGATCCAGAAACGATCAGATCGCTACGGATCTGAGGCTTTGGGTGCGCGATGGACTCGATGCGGTCGACAAACTCCTGGCCGACTTGCAGCGAGCGTTTCTTTCTCGATGCGAACAAGATGCCGGTGTTATCCTGCCTGCTTACACGCACATGCAACGGGCCCAACCGGTTTTGGCCCCCCATTACTGGTTGGCCTACATTGAGAAGCTAGCTCGAGACCGCTCGCGAGTGGCCGATTGTCGGCGACGAGTCAACATTTGTCCTTTAGGTGGGGCTGCGGTCGCCGGAACCTCAATGCCGATCGATCGTCAGATGACTGCAGAGCTTTTGGGTTTCGAAGCCGTCGCAGCCAACAGCATCGATATCAGCAGCGATCGAGACTTCGCGGTCGAGTCGGTTTTTGTACTGAGTTTGATTGCGACGCACCTGAGCGGCTGGGCAGAGGAGTGGATCCTGTGGTCGACGACCGAATTTGGATTCATCAAGCTGCCACAGGCCTTCTGCACTGGCAGTTCAATCATGCCACAGAAGGTCAATCCAGACACCCTCGAACTGACGCGGGGTAAGTCGGCTCGCGTGATCGGAAACTTGCAAACCCTTTTGACGCTCCTCAAAGGGCTTCCGCTGGCCTACAATCGGGATCTTCAAGAGGACAAACCCCCGCTCTTCGATGCCTTTGATACGGTGATCGCATGCTTGGAGCTAGCCGTGCCTATTGTCCAAGGCTCTGTGCTATTGACCGAGTCGATTGCCAAAAGGCTCGATCAAGGGTACCTCGATGCGACGGCCTTGATGGAAGCGATGATGCTCGGAGGTTTACCGCAGCGTACTGCACACCACAAAGTTGGTGCGTTGGTCGCGCTGGCCAAGGAACAAAACAAGAGTCTTGTCGAGTTGAGCAATGAGGACTTTCACAAAGTCGATCCGAGTTTTGACGGAGATGTTTTGCGCAAGAGTTTGGGCGTTGAAGGTGCTGTAGGTTCGTATCGATCCTATGGTTCCAGTGGCCCGGAGCATGTGGCTGAGCAAATCTCAGCCTGGAAAAAAAGACTCTAAATGGAAAACCAACGAAGGGAACCTAGACCAATGACCAACACGAGATGCTTTGTATCGGCCCGCTCTAAGCCTGTCGCTTGCGCCTTGTCTTTGCAAGCGATTTTAACCCTGGGAGCCTCTGCGAATCTTTTGGCGCAGAACCCTCAAGCCAATCCACCAACGACACTTGCAACTGCAAAAACAATGAACCAAGACAATCCGTTTTTCGAGGCTAGCAAACTACCTTTCCAGGCTCCCGATTTCGGGTCGATCAAGCCCGAGCATTTCGCCAGTGCCTTTGAGGCTGGTTTCAAGCAGCAACTCGAACAAATTCGCTTGATCGCCGATCAGAAGGATCCTCCTTCCTTCGAAAACACCTTGGTCGCTATGGAGAAGTCCGGCGAAATTCTCACCCGAGTCTCGGCGGTCTTTTTCAATTTGGCCGGTGCTCATACCAACGAATCGATTCAAGAGATCGAACGTGCGGTCGCTCCGAAACTCGCTCGTCACTCGGACGATATCTATCTGAACAAAAAGCTATTTGCACGTGTTGAGAAGCTTTGGCAAGAGCGAAAGGAATTGCCACTAAGCGAAGAGCAACAACGGCTCTTGAAGAAGACCTACGAAGATTTCGTCCGCGCCGGAGCAAAACTCACCGACAGCCAGCAAGCCGAGGTTCGCTCGATCAACGAGAGAATGTCGACACTCACCACTCAGTTCCAAAACAACCTGCTGGCCGTCACCAAAGAACGAGCGGTTCTGGTCGACGATATCAAGCAGCTCGACGGGATGAGCGATGGCGAAATCGCAGCCGCCAAGCAAGCCGCCTCGGCACGAGGGCTAGACGGTAAATATCTCCTTGCAATCACCAACACGACGCGACAGCCTGTACTGACTTCTCTCAAGAATCGCGAGCTGCGACGCAAAGTGTGGCTCGCAAGCTCCAATCGCGCTCTGGGAGAAAACGGAGGCATCGACAACCAGCCTACCGTTTTAGAACTTGCGAAACTTCGATCTCAGCGATCCAAACTCTTGGGCTATGAAAACCACGCTTCGTACACCCTAGAGAATCAAATGGCAGGCAATCCCCGGGCCGCCATGAAGATGCTTGAGGATTTGGTTCCCGGGGTTGTCGAGAAAGTCAAATCCGAATCGAGCCTCATCGCAGAGGCGATGAAAGAGGATGGACTCACAGGTCCGGTCGAACCGTGGGACTGGGAGTACTATGCCGAAAAGGTTAGGGCTAGGAAATACCAAGTCGATGAAAGCGCGATCAAGCCTTACTTTGAACTCGAAAGCGTTCTTCAAAATGGTGTGTTCTATACCTACAAAAAACTCTACGGTGTGGAGTTCAAAGAGCGTAAAGACCTGCCCGTGTGGCATCCGACCGTTCGTGTTTTTGATGTCATCGGCCAAGACGGAAAACCGATCGGTCTCTTCTATGCCGACTATTTCCAACGCGACTCCAAACGCGGTGGAGCTTGGATGGATTCCCTGGTTTCCCAAGCCCGATTGCTACATCAATTGCCCGTGGTCATCAACGTAATGAACATTCCATCGCCAGCCGAAGGCCAACCGGCACTGATGAGTCTCGATCATGTTCAGACGATGTTTCATGAACTTGGGCACGGCGTGCACGGCCTGTTCTCGTCGGTCGAGTATCCGAGTTTGTCGGGCACTAGCGTACCGAGGGATTACGTTGAGTTCCCCTCGACGTTCCATGAGGACTGGGCGATCGAACCGGATATCCTTGCCAATTATGCGAGGCACTATCAAACCGGGGATGTTCTGCCCAAGTCCTTGCTTGACAAGGCGATCGCGGCCAACAAATTCAACAAAGGTTTTGATTCGCTTGAGTATCTCTCGGCCGCACTTTTGGATTTGGCTTGGCACTCCCTTCCGCCCGACCAGATTCCAAGCGATGTCGTTGGATTCGAGAGCAAGGTTTTAGAAGGTTTCGGCGTCGATTTGCCGGCTGTAGCCCCCAGGTACCGAAGCAGTTACTTTGCCCACGTTTGGTCGGGCGGCTACTCGGCTGGGTATTACGCCTACTTATGGAGCGAGGTTTTAGCAGCGGATGCTTACGCTTTCATGAAGCAATCGGGTGGTCTGACGGCTGCCAATGGAGCTTCATTTCGGGAGAAAATCCTTTCGAAGGGGGGATCCCGGGAAGTTATGCAGCAGTACATCGATTTTCGAGGCAAGGAGCCGGGCGTTGAGGCTTTGCTCATTCGCAGGGGCTTGAAAGACTAAGCTTTGTCCATTGCGGCTTGACAGAATTTGGGCTGAGAGTTATTTTTCCTGGCCCGACGATCCCTTATTCGCCGGTTTTCAGAGACTTTTTCGCATCCGTCGAGCGTCTTTTTTGACGTGAATCATGGCAGTACCAAAACGAAGACATTCCAACGCTCGATCTGGTAAGAGACGAGCGCATCATCACAAGAAGCCCAAACAACTTCAAGTATGTAGCAAGTGTAGCACGGTCGTCCCGACGCACTGCGTATGCCCAAAGTGTGGGTTTTACATGGGTCGCGTCGTAGTCGAGATGGCTCAGCCTAAAGAGTAGTTCAGAGCGTTCACAGGAGGGACCGTGGCTAAAGTTGCCCTGCTATTCCCTGGGCAAGGAGCCCAAACGGTCGGAATGGCCGCTGCTCTGGTTTCGCGCAGCGAGCGTGCCAAGGCTCTTTTTTCGAGAGCGTCAGACATTCTTGGATTCGATTTACTCGCCCTTTGCAGTGCAGGGCCTGAGTCTGAACTCAATCGCACAAGCAATTGCCAGCCTGCATTGTTCGTACATTCTGCAGCGGCGCTTGCGGAGTTCTATTCTGAACGTCCCGAGGTTGCAGAGCAAGTCGTCGCAGTGGCAGGGCTAAGCTTAGGCGAGTACTCTGCGTTGTATGCCGCCGATGCGATATCCTTCGACGATGCAGTGATGCTCGTGGCTGCCCGTGGTCGAGCGATGCAAGACGCAGCATCGGCTGTTTCTAGTGGGATGGCTAGTGTGATCGGTCTAGAGCATGATCAAGTTCGAGATTACTGCGACAGGGCTCGAGTACCAGGCCAAATTTTGCAACCAGCCAACTTATTGTGCCCTGGAAATATCGCCATATCGGGTCACGCCGAATCGATCGAAGCTTGTGGGAAACTAGTATCCGAAGATGGTTTCAAGTTCATTCGATTGTCCGTCGCTGGGGCGTTTCACACAGCAATCATGCAACCGGCGGTTGCCGAACTGCAAAAAGCTTTAGACAAAGTCAGTCTCGGCGATTCGAAGATCCCTTTGGTTTCCAATGTGGATTCTCAGGAGCATACCCTCGCAAGCGAATTCGAAGGCTTGTTACCAAAGCAGATCGTCTCTCCGGTATTGTGGGAAGCATCGCTTCGTAGACTCTTGGCCATGGGAGTCGAGCAGTTCTACGAAATAGGCACAGGACGGGTGCTCACTGGCACCCTCAAGAGAACCGATCGCAAGGCTCCTTGTGAGGCGTTCGGGGATTAGTCTTATCCGGTAATTTTCAAGCATAGGAGTTTTGCACATGACCTCTCCATTGGGACTTTCGGCGAATTTGCAGGGCCAAGTAGCGATGGTCACCGGAGCCTCTCAGGGGCTTGGGCAAGCCGTTGCGATAAGGCTCGGAGAGAACGGTGCGAAAGTGCTATGCGTAGCACGGAACGCTGCCAAGCTTGATGAAACGGTCGCGGCGATCAAAGCCGCTGGCGGTGAGGCTATTGCCATGTCTTGCGATGTAACAGACCGAACTTCGGTCGAGAAGATGTTCGAGACTGTCGAGATCGAATATAAGCGACTCGATATCCTCGTAAACAACGCTGGGATCACACGCGATACGTTGCTCCCCCGGATGACCGACGCTCAGTGGGACGAGATCATCGCAGCGAATTTAACGAGCTGCTTCCTGTGCTGCAGAGCCGCAACCCGGATCATGATGGGGCAACGCTACGGTCGGATCATCAATATGTCGAGCGTATCTGGATTGATCGGTAATGCCGGGCAAACCAACTACTCGGCCACCAAAGCTGGCATGATCGGCTTTACACGATCCTTGTCTCGAGAACTGGCCAAACGCAAGATCACGGTCAATGCTGTAGCACCAGGTTTCATCGAAAGCGATATGACGAAGGCTTTAGGGGATGCAGTGGTCGACGAGGTCAAGAAACGAGTTCCAGCAAATCGACTCGGTCAGCCTGACGACGTGGCTGCATGCGTGCTATTCTTGGCTAGCCCTGCGGCCAGTTACGTTACAGGCCAAGTCCTCACCGTCGACGGTGGAATGACAGGCTAAAGGCTCAAGCCCGACCCGGCTTGAGAAACCTTTTTGCGTCCTCTGGTAGATTTGCCTTGAGGAAATCCACGAACCGGACGTATTTGGCGTGGCTGAGGTCTGATTTCAAGACAACACTGCCTCTGGTCGTCCAGATCGTTAGTCGCCTGCGGCCGTAGTAAAAATCTTCCTCAACATATCGAATGTCATGGATTGATATTCGATGTGTATTGGTTTTGGTTCCATCAGGCAAATGGGAGTCTAAGCATCGAATGAAAACAAATTCCTTTTGATCCGTATCGACAATGAACGCAGAGGGAATGTTGCCAAAGAACCCGGTCCAGAAACGGAACGAGAAGACACCCTCGGGAAGTTCAGAGTCCTCTGGGATTCCAATTGGTTCGGCGTCAGGCTTGACTTTTGATGGCCTTGTCAGTGCAAACAAGACCAACAATGGACCGATGGAACCCACGGCTAACACCCCGAGAAATGTCTCGAGATCTTTGGCTAGTAGCCAAAAACTACTGATGAATATACCAACAAAAGGCAGGGCGAATGCCAGTATCAGGATCCGATGGAACGTATTGATGAGATCGACTCCTAAGGCTTGACTCGCACGAGTTTCATGATTCGACCCGAGACGTTCCAGTCTTGGACATAGAGATTCCCTTCTTTGTCCCAGTACGATCCATGGGTGCCACTAAAGACACCTTCGACCCACTGTTCTTGTGGGATGTTGTAGTTACCACCCTTGGCCGGATCGGGATTGTGACCAAGCACTGCCATGATCGTATTGCTCTTGTCCAGGATGACGACTCGACCATGAAGATCGGGAACCGATACATAATCCCCTTGGATCGAAACCGATGTGGGCATCCCAAGTCCCGTGATGACCTCTTCGATGAACTCACCTTCAAGGCTATAGTGAACCAAACGTCCTTTGGGTTGGTGATTGCGATCGCAGATCAAAAGCCTTGCTGGCGTATAGCGGGTATCGAGCGTCATTCCATGCGCGGTGTTGAACTCCTTGAGCCCATTTCCCTGGGTTCCAAAGTGACTTAGGTACTTGCCGGTTTTGTCGTATCGGAAGATATGGTTGCTGGCGTATCCGTTGGAAAGATAGATATCGCCGTTGGCCGCAACAGTGATGGCCGTAGGATTGAATTGCTTGAGGTTCAGTCCCGACTCTTCAGGGTACTTGAGTCGTAACACAACCTCGCCGCTTGCGGCGTTGAATTTAATCCCTTCGGCATTGGCATTGCGAGCTCCATAGATGAACTCGCCGTTGCCTTCGTCGCGGATCTCCATGTCATGGAGCCTTGTGTAGTCCCCGCCCAAATAGCTCTGAATGACTTTTCCATCCGGTGAGAAGACGTAAACACCTTGATCGGCACTGGTATAGATATTGCCTGCTTTGTCGATCACCACGGCCCCGTGCGTAGGACCGATGGCCGACTTGCCGTCAGGACGAAGCCCCCAACCTGGAACAGTGTCAAAGGTCATGGCTCCGGTTCCCATTCGCACCGGCTTGACGGCGGTCTTGGTCGCTTCCTGGCCATAAGCAAGGGAGCCTATGCTGCCAACAAAAAGCGTCAGTGCAAAACATAGCAGAGAGGTTTTCATGTCTAATCTCATCGAGTTTTGTAAGTGAAACAAACGAACAGCGGGGCGATATTGTACATCAAACCCGGCGTGGGGTTTTCGGGTAGTTATTTGGGCTTTTCAGAAATTATTGAGACTAGAAGTAGCCATTCGCCAATTCGCCTTACGAGGACTTGGGCGACCAAGTGTGCGTTCTTGGCCATCGTTTGGTGTCCTTGTGCTTGGATTTGGAAATCGCCGATGCGACGACACACATGGAGCCAGGTGATTCGGAAAACCTCACGCGCCGTCTGGCCACAATTCGGCTAGAATTTCTAAGCTTTCCGGCCGGTGGCCGGAATTAGCCAGGAACGATTCCGTGGTATCGGTAGCATGCAGTGTTTGATAAACTCCATCTGTGTACGACAAAACGTGAACACACAGGGATTCTATCCTATGACCAAATTGACCGAATACCTTCATACAGCCGCAGTAGCGGAATACCTAGGAGTTGCCCAAAACACTATTCGAAAATGGGCTGCACAAGGCGATATCCCGATGCACCGGAATCCAGCCAACGGTTAAAGTCGACCAAAACATTCTTGGAATTGAAATAGAGTGACTAATGCCTGAATACGAGAACCCACCACTGGTTGAGGCGTGGATTGCTTTTGATTTTGAGCCCAGTCCGGAGAAAGTGTCGTGGGACAAAAGCCAAATCGAGTCATTCTTGAAAGTTCACGCTGACGAATTCACTCGCATCGAGATTATGGTTCGTGATGAAGTGCGAATAGAACAAACGAGCAAAAAAGAACTGCCGCGAATTACCGATCGCAAAGAGATAATCGATGTCGTGCGGATGTTCAACGAGGCCGGAACTCGCATCAAACAGGTGGGCGAGGATCGTATTGCTTATAATCTCCTACGAACCGCTCAAGAAGATTATCCAGGTTTCGGTAAGCTCCTCGATGAGGCGTTGAAATACCTTGAACAGTACAAAGAGTTTTTTCTGCCGCAATCCATTCGATTAGCTACGATACACTACGTAGATCTAATCGAAATTCCACTCAGTGAAATGCCAACGGTCCTGACTGACTACTTCGATTTCATCCCCGACATCCCGGAAGACCAGTTTGGTTTAACAGTCGGTTACGCACTGGGGTTTGTGACTAAGTGTCCGCTTGATGGCGCCCCATTGTCAACCCATATTGCCATCGTTCCGTCCCCAGACCCCACCATGCTTCGAGTCCGCCTTGACTGGGAAAAACCGTGTCCGGCGGTGAATTTCCGGGACGAAAGCGAAATTAGATCAGTGCTTCAGCAAAGCAAAAAGTTTGTGGTAAACTGCTTTGAGCGATTGATCACGGACAAAACTCGCAGTCTTTTCAAGAAAAAACCAACCTAGACACCGCTTATGCCTATCGACCTTCAATCCACGCAAATCGTCGCTGTTGCTGATTGGAATCTCTCCAACCAGGAAGCTAGGCTTTCGCAGCGCAGTGTTTTCGAATCTTCACGATATGAAATGTCTGAAGTCCTATGTGGGTACACTCGCTATCCTCTCAAGCGAACACTGCTTGCAACCTATCTGCGTTCCCGAGAAGAGTTTCTTGTTGAGGGCTTAAGCCCAGAGATTGTTGGGCACGGAAATTCAGCCGAAGAGGCCCGTGATGATTTCAGCTTGAAATTCCATTCACTGTTTCAAGATCTCATTTACAAGCGTCCCTTTGAAATGACCGCAACCGATTCTGTTGTGTGGAGGAAGATTCGGAGTGTTGTTGATGTTACCGTTTATCGTAATAGGACACCGCTTGTTTCAGAGCAGTACGGAGTAGTCGGTTATGGACAGACCTTTCGCCCATGTAGGATCGAGTGGGATAATGGATTCACTGAGGCCATAGATATCAGGAAAGTTAACAGTCCAGATTTTGTTCGATATCTTCCCGGTCAGCCCGTAAGAGCTGTTGTTCGTCGAAATCCCATGACGCGTGAACTAATTGACATTCCTTACATCCAACGAGTTGCTGCTCTACCAACGGAAAAGGACTTAGTTACTAGTGGTTTTGTCGAGCAAGTACTAAACTCGGAACCGTTTCCTGATGCAGACTGGGATTAGACACGGTCGCCATGGAAGTCTATTTTGTTGACGTCGGACTTGGAAGTTGCCACGTCATTCTGTTGGGAGGGCGACGTGCGATCGTAATTGATTGTGGTGTTCGAAGCGACCATATTGCTCTCCAATTTTTGCAGCGGAATGGTGTGGAACACGTCGATCGACTAATCACCTCACATTCTGATGGCGATCATACTGGCGGTGCAATCTCAATCCTCGATCATTACGCCGAGAACATCGAGAAGATCTGTATTGTCCAAGATCACAAATTGCTGAAAAGTTTATATTGGCGGAGACTTTTTGCGCTAAAGAAGGAAGGACGCATTCACGAACGACAGATCCCACCACCACTATTGCCTGAAGATGACCTCCCAAAACTTATTTGGGCGGATGAGGCTTCTGGCGCAAAACTAAGATGCTTTTCCCCAACCTTTGTCGAGAATCTGGAGGCTCAGCAGAGCAGTAACGCAAATGGATCGAGTATGGTTTTTGTACTTGATTATCAGGGCAGGAGAGTCGTCTTTGCAGCAGACTCCGTAGTCCCTCAATGGCGAAAGATCTACGAGAGGCGGGGAAACCGCACTGTTGAGTGTGACATATTGGCTGTCCCGCACCATGGCGGGTTAACCGACGGAAGTCATGCGGACCTAGATTGGTTGTACGACCAAGCTATACGTTGCGACGTCGCCGTCTTCTCTGTGGGCACCGTTCGGCGACCGAAACACCCAAGAGCTGAAGTTGTTGCAAAACTGCGCTCTGTCGGAGCAACCATACTCTGCACGGAGATAACCTCTTTGTGTAGCGAAAGTACAATGGGGCTGAAGCCAGGTGTCTTGCAGCCTCAGGTTCATTTGGGCAGAGCTATGAATTTACCGCAGAAGTCATACGTTCCTTGTGCTGGCACTGTGCTCGCCACCATTTCAAATGGTTCTATTGAAGTCGATCGATTGCAAGTGCACCAAAATGCTGTCAACCATTTGGCTGCAACCAGTAAAACGTGTCCTCTCTGTCGCATCTCGCAAACTAATCCCGGATGCGATCTTAAAGGAACGTAACTTACGAACGAGTTAATTGAGCTGTTTCCTGGCGTCGCTTCACAAGCTGCCCAGTGATGGCCTCAGAACCTAGCCAACAAACTTCCCCAAGACCAAAGAAAGCTTGTAGTCCTGGGGTTCTAGGCTTAGGATGCTCTGTCAAACCCCATCCCTAACCTGGAGCCAAATTCGCACTGTGTCCAAAGACGCACTGAACCTCAAAAACCTCGCCGCTCAGATCGGTATCGAGCCCCTCGAAGATTCTGTTTGGAACGGCCTGGCCAATTACTGCTCCTTGGCCTGGGATTGGAACTCCAAAATCAATCTCACAAGGCACACAACTCCTGAACTCTTTGTCCAACGAGACCTGCTCGATAGCTACCAACTCTCCAAACTCTTGCAACCCAACGAAGAGATCCTCGACTTAGGTACCGGTGGCGGTGTTCCAGGGATCCTCTTGGCGATCCTAAGACCCGATCTGGACGTCTCGCTTTGCGATAGCGTTGCCAAGAAAGCAAAAGTGGCCGAAGACATCGTCAAGAAACTCAAACTCAATGTCCAGGTTTATCCTTTGAGTGTCAAAATGGTACTGGCCGATGAGCGGCGTTATGACTCGATCGTCGCAAGAGGTGTCGGGCCACTAGTAAAACTTTGCGGCTGGCTCAAGGACGAATGGCACAAAATAGGACGACTCTTGGCCATCAAAGGCCCCAAGTGGGTCGAAGAACGCGGTGAAGCTCGCCACCGTGGAATGCTGCAGTCGGTTCAATTGCGACGATTGGTGTCCTACCCCATGCCGGGTACGGAATCCGAAAGTGTCATCCTTCAAATCGCCAGAACATCTAGCCCTTTTGCTAAGCAGCATCTGGATTCCGCCGAAGAAGAAATCTAGCGACGTTTCTTGCCGAGCCAACTCCTGACCAATGCGATCCCTATCGCTACTGCAATGAATGGTCCAGTTATATAAATCGTTTTCGGGCGATAGACAAAAAGTCCAACGACCATAGTGCAAGCGACCATCAACAACGCTCCACCGGGCGCCTTGCGGATCGCTTCGACCGCTGGCCAAGCTAGCCACATGCACACAAGCACCAGACCGACCTTGCTGAAGGTATCCGAAGCAAGCCACCGTTGGCCATCCCAAATCGCCGGTGCAAAACGCATCGATAAGCCCAGGCTAAGCAATACGACCCCGAAAATCAAAGCCATCCATCTCGGTAGCGAATTCCCAGACTGGCTCATCAGTAAGCTTCCAGCAATCGAAGCCATCGTTGGACAGTCGCAAGCAATGGGGCTTCTACGAGTTGCGATGAGTCCAAATCTCCGCTTCGAAGCTGAAGACTATAGCCGTTTTGCCGAATTCGCTCTGAGAACTCGTCGATGCTACGGTCGGTCCCATTAATAAAAAAGTTGGCTGCCTTGAAAGGTTCGCTAGGGTTTATTCGCGCGCTTCGCGGTATCTTGGCATTGCTTAGCCATACACCACGATACAGCTCGGGAGACTGGAAGGCGGAGATATAGGCCAAGACCGATCCGCTGGCGAATCCGCCGACGGCGATTCGCCTTGGGTCGACCGAGTAACTTCGAGCGATCCAAGTTTGCATCCGCATCCCGATCTCGGCTTCTTCAAAACTCCATCCGCGATCTTCGGCGGATTGAGCGACCGCAATGATCCAGCGATGTTCGCGAGCAAAGGGTTCCCAAGCCTCGGTCCACTGCTTTTGATTGATCTCTCCTGCATCTGCAAACATCACAAGCAACCCATGCGGGACTCGGTCGTCGTAGTTCGAAGGAACGATCGCAAACGCTTTGTTTTTGACATCGCTAATTGGCAACTGGATCGTCCCTAGAGCCTGCTTCGGATCAGCACCTTGAACTACTTGCCCCTTGGATGCTTCGGCCAACTCCGGGGCTTTATAATCCCATATCAAATCTTCCTCAGGTCGAGTCGCCAGTTGGATCTTTGTCTTGGTGGCCTGACCGCTCGGATCGCGAATCCCAAGTTCGATCGCAGAACGGTAATTCAGATTCGCGATGCGACCGTCCAAAGGCTGCTTTTCGTCAAGTGTTTTACCATCGACCGATTCGATGATGGAATTCGGGACAATTCCCGCCTTGGCGGCAGGTGAGTCAGGAATAACAAACTGAATCTTCGGAGCTTTCGGATCCGAAGCCGGGTCGATCAAGACCCCTAAATAGGCTTCACGATAGGTCGGGAGTTCCTGCACCAATGTGCATGAGAACTCTCGCTTCTGTCCCTGACGCTCGACGAGCAATGCCAGTTGGCCACCTGCATCCAAAGGCCCCATCGCATGCTTGAACTCGGAATGATTTCCCACAGGCTTGAGCCTATCTGGACTTGGCCCAGCACTAAGGATCCTATCGCCTACTTCGAGTCCCGCTTGGCTCGCCGGTGAGCCGGGAGTCACGCCATCGATCAAGACCGGCATGTTGTACTCGTCTCCCCCACGCCATCGAATCCCAACTTTTCCAGGATAGAGATCTTCTCCTTTTTGCATCCTGGGTAAGCGTTCGAGGATATCCTCAAGCGGAATCGCAAAGCCGATCCCAGAGTCGTACCACTGCTCGACTTCACCTTCAGTGACGATCCCCGGATTGATCGGGGTCAGAATCCCCATAACCCGACCTTGCAAATCGATCAGTGGCCCACCATAGTTCTGAGGGGATATCTTCGTGTCGGTTTGAATCGCCTTGTTCCAAATGCGTCCCTGAGCGCTGAGGATCCCCGCAGAACAACTTCCAATCGAAGGATCGAAGGTCTTGCCAATCGCAAGTGTCCATTGCCCGATCTGCCACTGCGTTCGATCACTCGGTAAGACCGGCGTTAATGGAGTGTCGACCTCGATTTTCAACAGCGCCAACTCGCGACTTGAATCCCGTGCGATGAGTTTCGCCGGCTTGCGTTCCTTGTTCGCAAGGACGACGGTGATCGATGCCGGTTGATTCCTAAGTGGGAACAAGCTGGTGATGATCCAACCGTCGGCAGAAAGAACCGTACCGGTCGAGGGAGCATTGCTAGTTATTTGCCGGTTAACGATCTGGGCACCACCAAAAGTCTCGATCTGCACGACCGAGTCTTGGACAAATGTTTTGGCGTCTTCGAAGGCTTTTTGTTCTAGCTCCTCGAGCACAGGAGGCGTCTGACAGTTGCCGACCTGCGAGTTTGCACCCACAAGGGCTAGTATACAAAAGCAAATCACCAGAAGTTGGCGGCAAAACAGGGTAGGGCAAATTACAAGTTTTCTCATCGGCAATACATTTCGCTAGGGACGGATTTGCACTCGCACCAGTTCCGTGCCGCGCTGAATGAGCATTTGAATCGAGTCACCTCGCTCGATCATCAAGAAGATTTGTTCGAGAGTTTTTTGAGAATCGATACGCTGGTCGTTGACGATCAAAATCAAATCGTTGGGCAGAACACCTGATTTTTCAGCCAAAGAATCCTTGCGCACCCGATCGATAAAGGCGGGCGTTTTCGGGATCACGTCAGGAATAAAGACCAGTCCTAAATCAGAAGCCTTATGCGGGTTCTTGGCGGGTGTCGTCGCGGTAGCTTGCCGGGTCTTTCCTGAATTGATCCGCTCGACCGAAGCGGCCACGACATCGATCGGTAGGCTGTAATTGATCCAAATGCCACTTTGCTCATCCCGCAGTTCCTTGCCGATAATCCCGACGAGTCGGCCACCCAAATCGATCAGCGCCCCACCGGTGGCTCCCGGGTTGTTGGTCATCACATCCACAACAATCGCTTTGCCCCGATAAACCGATCGCAAACCGGAAAACTTCGATTGCAAATTCGCGACGGCCATCACGACTCCCTTTTGATACGAACAAGCCTCATCGCCTGCTGCGATACCGAAAAGATTGGTGATCGAGAAAACACGTTGGCCGGTGCGCACTTGGAGTTTTGGATCGAGCGTAAATCCGGGCAACTTGGAATCTTCAACCCGAAGCAAAGCTAGTTCGCACTCAGGATCGACTCCGATGACTTCCGCATCGAGTCGACGCCCGTCGTAGGTCACGACGCGTACTTTGTCGACATCCAAGACAGTCGACCAACTGGTCACGATCGTGTTGCCATCCCCAATCGCGACTCCACTTTGGTAACTCTCGAGCCCACGCATGCCACCTGCACCATAGAGCTTGACGACCGAGCGTTGAGCGCTTTCAAAAAGATCCACTAAGGTGCTGCTGGTCGGGTTTACCCCTTGCTCCTGGGCCACCGTATGGTGTCCGAGCAAACATCCGATCGCCAGAGAAGCCAGGAGTGAAAGGACTTTGTTCATGGCTGCGCTCCGGCGCCATCGGATTGGCTAACAAAGGCCTGGGCGTCTATTCCTGAGAGCTCAAAAACCAAGCGGGGCTCAAGTCCGTACTGCAAGCGAACCTTGCTCGGCAACGCCCCTGCAGGTGATTGAGGGTCCTGATCAAAATAGATTTCCGCCGGATCGCTCTGTCGATCCGCATAGAGCTCGATCAATTCAATGTCTCCATCGATTGCCGAAGTGTATACATCTGCAGTGACTTCTCCTAAAACAATTCGAGTCGTGTCCAAAAGCCCCGGCCGTCCAAGGACCGGACTTTGCCCTATGTAGGTTACCTCACCTAGTTTTCGTGGGCCTTGCTCATGCCATTGGTGCCAGAGTCTCATCGCAATTGCCACGGGGAGCGATTCTTGTTTTTGAATCGAAGTCGCCCATGCTGTTTTAAGGCCAATCGAATCGGTTTTGTCACCTAGGGTCCAGTGAATTTTCTCAGGATCGTATGCGGCCTGGATGACCGTCGATTCGCCTAATACCTTGCCTGTGAATCGAACCACCATTGGATCTTGGCTAGCTGTGTTGAGTGATTTGGGTTTCCTCGGTTGTTGCAGCAGTAAAATCCGATCGAGTTCCAAGCGGTTGAAATAGTAGTTGCTGAAACCCTTGCGAGCTTGAAACTTATCAGCAAGCGGATCGGCAGTGCCCTTTGCAGTCTTGGTCGATTGCTCTTCCTGGGGTTCAGATTCTTTTTGCCCCTGTTCTTTTTCCCCGGGTGGTTTTGGCTGCCCGGGGGGCTGTCGACCGCGCTCGGAAGAGCCTTCGACGATTTTCTCAAGCTCTCCTGGTTGGTGCAAACTCTGGAGTCTTATGACCGTGTCTTGCACCCCTTGTTCATTGCGATATCGAAGGGGTATCCTCCAGTAGTCTGGGTAGATCCCCAGGATGTTTTTGAGTTGATTGGCCGTTGCGATATCACGATCCCCGAGCCTGAGAACCTCGTCTCCCAGACGCAGTCCTCGGCGATAAGCGTCACTCGATTCGAGGATTTTCGACACCTCCACGCGCCCTTGTTGGTCGGTTGCAACCGTAAAGCCCAGCGTTGCGTGGTCGACGATTCGACCCGATTTGAGGTTGCCAAAAAAGTTCATCGCCTGCTTGATCGAAATCGCATAGCCGACTCCTACATTGACCCGTCCACGTTTTTCAAACGAACATCGCCCGTTGATGCCGATGAGTTCCCCGTCGGCGTTAAAAAGCGGTCCTCCAGAGTTACCAGGGTTGATCGACGCGTCGGTCTGAATGCAATCGCTGTATTCAAGGATCGTTCCCGATGGATACTGGTAACGCCGAACGCCACTGATCAGTCCGTAGGTAACCGTAGGCTGCAGATTGGTGGCAAGCACAAAAGGATTACCGGCCGCAAAACACCATTGGCCCGCACGAATTCGATCCGAATCCCCGATCGTTGCGGTCGGAAAATCATCTCGACCAAACATCTTCAAAACCGCAAGGTCACCCGTCGGATCAATCCCAGCGACGACAGCCTCATACATCCGTCCATCGTTCAAGCCGCAGCGCATTCGGTACCCGAACGGACTCGACACGTGAAAGTTCGTCAGCACGTATCCGTCGGGAGAAATGCAAACACCGCTCCCTCCTCCCTGACTGTCGGTGCCAAAGACTCCGACTGTAGCCATCGAAGCTTTACGCATCGCTTCGACCCTTCGCTGCTGAGCCGCTAAGACCTCGGCAGCAGGAGTAGGAACCGCAGCGTGAGCGTTGATTTGCGGAACCTCTTGCGCATTGCCTTGAAAGCTCAGGCCCATCAGCAAAGCCAGATAGGTACAAGTCCAGAAGGAAATGCTCACTAAATTCGTTCGGATGATCACGTTTAAAAGAAGTTTCAGGAAGTTATCGGACAAAGGATTCTCTAGGGTATAAGATCGCACCGTTTCAATCTTGTGTATTGTAACGCCGACCTGGGAAATCGAAGCGCGATCCACTCGATGAAATCCAACGGAATTCCACTATTTCGCTCAGATTCGATCCCTACTGGGCCTCGTGGCAGGGGCTTCCAAGCTTCCTCTATATGCAAAACGTTTAGTTCCCTACCCCTGCTACCCAAACGACCAAGACTGCCTATTTCCCCTTGATTTGGCATAGGAACCCGAGCTATTGAACTTTCCGTCAAGGATTGTTTCCCTTATCAAACACTCTGAAACCAAATCAGCATGTCAGGTCCGTCGAACGATACTTCGAAAAGCATTTCCGGCCAGCAATCAGAGCCAACTTTGCGTTTGGATATCCAGTGGCTATGCGGTCAGAAAAAAACACCGGATCGACTTCCAACTCGCGATGAATATCAGCAACAACGGTCCACGGCCCAATCACCTCGAAGAAAGTCTCGCTTGTTTGTAAACATCCTCGCGTCGTTTTTGGTTCTCGGAGCGATCTGCGGATCGACCTACGGTCTCTACCGATCCGGTTGGCTCCCTTTCGAGAACTCCAACACACCGATGGCCAACGACAATTCGAAACTGACTCCAGAGGAACAACGTCAAGCCGATGAGACCATCGATGCGATCCTTGCACTCCAAGAGATGGCCGCCAAGTCCGAATCCAACACACCGACTAAGAAACGCTGAACCAGCCAAAAGGACTCTGAAAAATGCTCAATCTATTCTTTTCAAGGAACTCCCGAAAGTTGCTTGTTCTGAGCATCGCACTTGGCGGACTGCTATCCCAAAAACAAGCGGTCTTCGCACAGTGGAAACTCGAAGACTCGCCAACCAAAACGGTAACTCGCACCTTGAAGAAAGGGGGCGACAAGAAAGCAACAGAAAGCAAGCAGACTTCTAAAGAACCGGCATCCAAAGAACCGGTCTCTAAACCATCCATCGACAAGAGTTCATCGACTGCCTCACCCAAGACCGACAAATCGGTTCAGCTCGACAAACCGGCCACCCTCGACAAAGCCGTGGGGATGAAGGCTGTTGAAACAGACAACCAACGCTTTGTTCATGTTCCAAAGGCTACGGTGCGCTGTGGCCCTGGTTCGGATTACTACCCAACCGATGTCCTTTCAAAAGGTACGGCGGTCGAAGTCTACATTGAAACCGATGACGGTTGGTCAGGAATCCGACCACCCTCGGGTAGCCACAACTGGGTACAAGCCGACGCGCTCTACCTCATGCCCGGTGGCCGCGTGGCTGAGGTCTCCGCCGACAATGCACCGGCATGGATTGGCTCCGATGCCGTGAAGGCCGAGAAATTCCTTTATCAAACCCAACTGCAAAAGACCCAAACCGTTGCGATTCTCGGAGAAGCTTATCGAGCTCAAGGTGACGAGCAAAAACTTTGGTTCCGCATCGCACCACCCCAAGGCGAATTCCGATGGATCAAATCCTCAATGATCGGTGTAACGCCTATTCCAAAAGAAAACCCAGCCCCCAAAGAAACCTCGGAGCTACCGAAATCCGAACAACCAAAGCAGGTAGCTTCGACAAAAACCAGTCCCGTCGCTCAAGCGACTTACCAAGAGCCCGATGAATCGAAACTTGCTTGGAGTGATGAAGCCGACCAGACAAGACTCGTCGAGCAAGAAATCCAGCGAGAACAACAGCAGGCCCAGCAGTCGATCTTGTCCAAAGCTCCTGCGTCGAATCCGAAGACCAGAATCGCTCAAGCTCCCTCACAAAAAGCGAGACCAAAAGCCCCACTCAAAGCCCAGCCGAACCCTCAACCCAAAAGAGATCCTTGGCAACTGATCCATCAGCGCCAAGTCGGTCCCCAAGAAACCGATTCGATGAACCATGTCCTCGGGATCTTCGGAATGAGCTTGGTCGATCCCAACTCGATCGAAGGTCATCCGCAACAGGGTCGCTCCAAGCAACCTCGGCCTATGCATTCAAATCCTGCGGCGAATTACGGATCGATTCCAAACGCCCTAGGAGCAATCGGACAGCCCACTCCAGCGTCGGCTATCGCAGGCATCGAGAGCCTACCGAAGCCATCGGGTCGCTACTCACAACGTCGCTATTCGGATTTGATCTATGCTCCACAGGAAAGTTTTGCAGATCGACCAAGTCCGCTGTTGCCGGAATACTCGCCCGAGGTATCAACGGCCTCCTTCGCTCAGGGAGACTCGGCACGCAACTCCTACGACTCAACCGAAGGATCGCCAGACAACCTAGAGTCGTTCCAAACACCACAGATCCAGGATGCTATCAACCAACTCTCGATCATTGTGAGTCGACCGGCCGAGCAATGGAATCTTTCACCTCTTCGCGATTCGGCAAAAATGTGGATCGAGAGGGGCGAAACACCCCTGATGCGCGGCGAAGCTAGACTCTTACTCGATCGCATCGAACGATTTGAATCGGTGCGCCAACGATCTTCGATGACACCGTTAACACCCCCAACGAATTACTCCGAAGCAGTACCCTTGCAAAGACCAAGCTCGGAATCGGAGTTGTCGGGATGGTTGGTCGCAGTCCACACTTCCTTACCAGGACAACCTGAGTTCGCCCTTACGGACGATCTTGGGAACGTCAAAGCGTACGTTCGACCCACCACGGGCCTGAACCTTCGCCGCTACGTGCAACAACCTGTTACGGTGTTTGGGCCTCAAGGCTTCTTGCCAAACCTCAATGCAAAACAAGTCGTTGCCGACCGTGTTGTTCGGTTGCGTTAAAGGTCGAACCGTCGGTTCTTCGGGACTTGGTTCCAGAGGGACTACTGAGTGCCCCCCTTTGGTCATTGATATTTATTCTCGCGATTTCGAGAGTGAGTCGACGCATGGGATGGATCGAACGATCGTCCTTGAAACCATGCTTTCCATGCTCGGAGGTTATCGTACAAGCCTAAGCGTTGCGACTTTGGAGCGACGACAAACTCGAACTCCGAGAAATTTCGACGCATGACACTTTGAGCCAATTGCCTTTGAGTCTCCCGCATCGACTCGAAGATCTTTGTTCCGCAATGCGCTTTGCTGACCCCAGGGGCAAAGCTCAAAGGCTCCCCAAAACGAGTCGCAATCATCGGCTTGGGCTCCTGCCAAAAAGGATACTCGATCGCCAACGGCACAAAGATTGTGTTGGAAGTCGTCGCGGCTAAGTGGGCTAAACCCGGCATGAAGGGACGATCTTGATCCCGGCAATCGCAAAAGTCACCCTCGGGTGTTATCCACACTGAGGATTTTGGATCGGCCAATAGTGCTCGTGATGTCTTGAGAAACTCCGATGCTCCAGCAAACGTATCGAGCTTGAGTCCGTAGAAACCCAGTTGGCGAAAGACCGCATAAGCTTCTAGAGCTTTAGCATCGATCGGCGCATAGAAGACCCGATCGGGCATGTACTTTTTTCGCAACAACATCGCAACGATCGGATCCCACCATCCGATGTGATTTGCATAAACCACTAGCGAACTATTCGAAGAGGCGATCGATGAAAGATTTTCTAAACCTTGCACCGCAAAGCAGTGAAAGTTCTTGCGCACCATTCGTGTCGTGAACCGACAAAAACCGTCAACCAACCAAGTTTTCGACTGCGGAAGACCCATTGTGACGGTACGAAGGCATGCCCTTTAGTTTTTGCTGACCGCAAGTTTACCAGCTTGGACATCCTGGTCTAACGTATCACCAGCAATCCAACCGCTCATCATCACCATGGGCATACCGGGCCCTGGGTGCGCCGCACCGCCGGCAAGGTACAACCCCTTTAGATCGGTCGATCGGTTTGCAGGTTTGAAGGCACCTAGGTACTTGCCGTGACTTGCCAGTCCATAGATCGCACCATTCAAAACTCGATACCGTTTGTGGATTCCCTCAGGGGTCAAATGGCTTTCGGTGACGATGTTCGAACGCAGACCGGTCATCTTGCCGGTATGCTCAAGCTTATCGAGAATGACTTCGCGATACTTCGGTAGCATCTCCGACCAATTGTGATCGGGACGCAAGTAGGGGGTATGAACCAAAACATAAAGAGCCTCACCCCCTGGTGGGGCCACGCCCGGTTCGGTGCATGCAGGAGCGCAAACGTAGGCGGTTGGATCAGGAGCCGGTCGCCCTCGGTTGTAGATGTAATCGAACTCGCGATGAGGATCTTTGCTGAATATAAAATTATGGTGGAGCAAATGCTCGTAGCGCTCTTTGAGACCCAGATACAGCACGACACCCGAACAAGCCGGTTCGTAGGTTCTGCGACGCTCGAACTTGGTCGCTATCTTGGATCCTTCAAGCAATTCTCGGTGGGTGCGAACTGAATCGCAATTCGAGACCACAGAGTCGAATCGGTAGGTTTCGCCCTGCGTGGTCGTGAGTCCAGTGACCTTTTTGCCGTCGTGTTCAATTCTGGAGATATCAGTGCTCGGTTTGAAAATCACACCAAGTTCCCGAGCGAGTTTCTCAAGTCCCTCTGGAACAGCCCGTGTGCCACCCATCGGATACCAGACCCCTTCCTTGGTTTGCATGCTGGCAATTCCGCATAGAACTGCAGGAGAGGCTTCGGGCGAGGATCCGACGTACTGAGTAAAGTGATCGATCATCTGCGCAACATCCTCGTCGTGGATGTACTTGCGAACCAGACTCGCGACCGACTTACCCATTCTCAAGCTCATCACATCGGCTATCACCATTGGCGACAGAGCCCCGCCGACTTTCATCGTGTCCCTCAAGCCACCGACACTCTTCCAGAAAAAGAACTTGTCGGAAACCTCATGAAGTCTCGATGCAACCTTCATGAATTGCTCGTAGCCATCTGGGACGCTCAGCAATGCAGAAAACTTTTCCAGATTCTTTCGCATTTGAGCGGCATCTGCTACCAGATCCAAAACGCCGCCATCCTCAAAGAAGCATCGCCACTGGGGGTCGAGCAATACCAACTCCATGTAGTCCTCGACCTTGCGACCCGACTCAGCGAATATTCGCTTGAGTACCGAGGGGATCGTCAGAATCGTCGGCCCCATGTCAAAGCGATAGCCGTCCTGATGGTGTACGGCCGCCTTGCCCCCAAACCATGCGTTTTTGTCGAACAAGGTGACTTGATGTCCTCGAGCCGCCAATGTGCATGCGGCTGCCAACCCGGCCAATCCACCACCAATAACTCCTACCGTCAGGCTCGATTTGGAGCGCTCAATCATTGTTCATTCTTCTGGTTCGATTTTGTGCGAAACGATGCAATTAGACTCCTGAGACCTTGAAATCTCTGGGTCCAACGCGCGCTGTGAGAGAATTGTAGCAAACTGTCGAGCAATTGCTCATCCCTGCGCTGCGGCAAATCGCTATGGGGCAGCCAATTGCCCCTCCTGGACGAAATTACCCGTGGAATCGTCATTTCCAATAAACCTTCTTCCCCTCGAGTCACTCCAAATCCGCTCTCCCCTCGACCGCCAAAAGGCAGCCGAGGATCAGCCGTCGGAACAATCAGATCATTGAGAATCACCGAACCGGCTCGGATCCTAGAAGCCACCTGGGTAGCTTGCGCATGCTCTCCGAAAATACTCACACACAATCCATACCTACAGAGTTCGTTGTATTCGATGGCCTGTTCGATGTCCCGAACCGGCACGATCGTCATCAAAGGGGCAAAGATATCGAGTCCATAGATATCCATCTGCGGCGTAACATCCTCCAAAACCACCGGACCACTGGGTAACCAATGCGTCTGAGGCTGCGGATAATCAAGAGTTTTGCCGGTCTTTGGATCACAAGTCCAATCGACAAGCAGTCGTGCGCCCTGCGCTATGGCCATTTGCACCAGTGGCTCTAATTGCTCGTAGCTAGCAGAGGTCATGGTTGTAGACCATGGCTCGCCGGGCGGTTGACTGAGCTCTTGCTTGAGCATTTTTGTAAACGCCCCGATCACCGACTCGTGAACCAAAATCCGCCGAGGGGCGATGCAAGTCGCACCTCCGTTTAATCGAAGCCCGAATCGTAGGAGCTTGGTGACCCGCGTAAGATCCGCACTCGGCAAGACGATCACTCCATCGCAACCGCTGAGTTCAAGGGTCGATGAGCACAGGTTTGCAATCGACTGCTCAAGCACTCGACGACCGCTTCGAGAGCTACCGGTCATAACCACATGATCGACCCCAAGTTCCATCGCTAACTTGCCATCTTGGACCGATGTGCCGATGACCTCGATGAGATCTTCCGGAATGTCGCACTCGATGCACATTTGGGCCAGCTTCGACGTGACCTCATGGCAACCCGGAGCGGGCTTGAGAATCACTCCATTGCCAGCCATTAACGCATGGAGCATCTGGGAACCGGTAAGGAAAATTGGATAATTCCAAGTACCCAGGATCAGCACCACCCCCCTGGGTACGCGTTGAATTTGCGAATCGAGAGAACCGAGCCACATCGGTGCAGAAAACCGAGAGGTCTTTCTGGTCTTCAAAATTCGTCCTGCATGGCTTCCAAGCCAGTGTGCGGTTTCCGCAAGCGGGATCAGCTCGGCACTGATCGTTTCAAGGTAACTGCTTCGTGATGGATACACGACTCCATCCGCGAGCGCTTTGCGATGCTCGACGACGGCGTTGGCAAAGCGAGCGATTCTTTTGGATCGATCCTTCAAAGACGTTTGTTGCCAAAGAGCCTGAGCATGTCTTACGCGATGTATCGCTTCGAGAATTCCTTCAGAATGGTTCATGCCGATCCGATCTGCTTCCGAACTTGCTAGTTCTTTTCCTGCGAAATTTTCATCAAGTGCTCGTCGGTTCGCAAGAACATGGAATTCTTATAAAACGCTGGAGTAGCGAATGTCCGACCGGTGATTTGGTTCTTGCCGACGACTTCAAACTCTTTGGTCGGTTTGACCCAAGTTGCCATTCCGTCTTCGCTCAGAAAAAGAATGTGATCGTTCACAAAGACCGGCGATGCTGAATAGTTCCCTCCGAGTCTCTCCATCCAATGCCTTTGACCCGTGCGTGCATCGACGCACGATGCGACTCCGTTATCGGAAACAAAATAGAGTTCAGAACCTACTAGCAGTGGTGTCGGAGTGCTCGGTGCACCTCGTGGCGATCTCCAAACAATGCTCTTTTCGGTCATATCCCCCTTGCCACCCAGACGCACTGCCAACAACTCGGGATTGTCGTAGTCATGATTGTAGATCACCATATCATCGATCAAGATCGGCTCGGGTACGACCGACCAACCCGGTGCCAGCACTTTCCAAATCTCCTTGCCATCTTCCAGGTCGTATGCGGCTAAGTGATCTGGCCCGGGCGCTAAGACCTGTGCTCTGCCATCCACCTTGGCGATCGCAACAGTTCCAAAGGAATGCGATATCCTCGCGGCCACGCTGCGAGGCGTCCTCCACACCACCTTGCCCGTTGCAGCATCGAGGGCACAAACAAACGGATTCGTGCTCCCGTCACATATAATCGCAAGCTTGTTGTCGTAGAGAACCGGCGAGCCACCACTACCATGCATCGGCGGATAAACGAGTTCCTCACATAGCCAAAGTATCTTGCCATCCTGGGGATTGAGTTTGGCTGTCCCCAAGGTTCCAAAATGAACATAGACCGCATCATCCCTTACAATCGGCGTCGGGCTTGCATGGCTATTCTTCGCGTGGATCGAAGGTGCCTTGTCGACCGATTTGACCTCCGTGTCCCATATCGTTTTACCCGTTTGAGCATCCAGTGCCATCGCTCTTAGCGAAAGCCCTTGGTCCTTGGGAACTGCGGTCGTCAGGTAGATCACCCCTCGATGGATCGACGGTGAGGACCAACCTAATCCAGCGACCGGGATTTGCCACTGGACATTCTGGGTGTCAGACCATTGCATCGGAATACGATGTCCAGAAGCATGAGCGCTGGCAGGGCCCCGAAACTGCGACCAGTTCTCAGCCGATTCATCCGCACGACTGGTTCCGAGCAGTACTACCGAAGCAACCGACAAACCGACAAGTAATCGCAACATGGACGCCCCCGCTATTTTGTTTTCCAGCATGCAACAATGCTCAGATGCTCTATTCTGGGCGTTAAGTTATTTGCACGCAACGAGCGTGTCAACGATGCACAGAGACTAAGCCGATTTTTTGCCGTACATGCCCGGAACGACCCAATCTTTCGGCATGGATTTGATATGCAAATCCCGCGTTGGGAACGACATTTCGATCCCCTCCTGGGCAAACCTCTGGTGAACGCTCGTCAGCAAGTCGTGCCTTGTCGGTAAACGCAGATCCAGACTCGCCAAAAACAATCGAACCTTCAACTGCAAAGTGCTATCGGCGATGACCTCGAAAAAGGCCGTTGGCTCGGGATCCTTCAAAACGTTTGGATGACTGACGCATATCTCGTGCAGGATTTGACAGGCTCGAGTCGTATCGGTTCCATAAGCGACGTTGACATCGATGATCATTCGGTTCGTCGAATCGCTGAGAGTCCAGTTCAAAAGTCGTCCTGTCACCAAATCCTTGTTCGGTATGACCAATTCCTGCTGATCGAAATTCATCACCGTCGTCGCACGCATTCGAATCTTCGAAACGGTTCCTGTGGTGTCACCGACGGTAATGACATCTCCGACCCGGATCGGTTGTTCAAACAGGAGGATCAAGCCTGAAATGAAGTTGGCGAAAATCTCCTGAAGGCCGAATCCAAGACCAACCCCCAAGGCAGCCACGAGCCATTGGATACTGGCCCAGCGAACCCCGAGACTGTTGAAGGTCATGGCAATCCCCAGCATGAAAATCGTATATCGAGAGATCGACGTGATCGCATAGCGAACAGCATTCTCGATCGGCAGATGCTGCAGCAGCGCGATCTCGAGCAATCCTGGCAAGTTCTTGGCAGCCACAATCGTCATGATCGCTGCCGGGATTGCCAGTAAAAGGTTCGCAAGTGTCACAGGAAGCTTCTCGCTTGGAGTCGCACCCGTGACAGTCCAAAGCTTCACCGAATCCAACGCGCCCACGGCAGGCAAGACCGAGGACCAAATAAACGCTATGGCTGCAATCGCTGCAAACACCAACGTACTGGAAACCAACCGTATGGTCTGAGCGTTGATCTGGGATAAATCCGTTAAATCCGCCGGTACACCGGCTGTCGTTGCCTGAATCGAAGACGAATTATCGGAGTCTCTCCGCCTTGCCTCCTCGAGTCGCTGACGGGCCTGCTGGAGAATCAATGTCCGCTTACGAAGCAATAACCAACGACAAATGATGCAGTAGAGCAAAAGCAAACCGACGAGTGTCATAAAGCTCGTATGGAGATGCATCGACAGGCGAGTTGCCGTGTAGTGGTAACCCATGAGACTCATCCCCAATAGGACGATCGGAGCCGCGCAAAGCCCCGTATACCAAACAAATCGCAGTCGATCGATCCATCCCCCCGAGTGGGCTTGCAAGTACTCTTGCAAGACACCATGCCTAGGATGCAAGGCGTTGATAAGGAAAACAGAGCACATAAATAAAAGCGTCCCAAAAAGGACACGGCCCAAGGCGTCCTCGGCTCGCAGTTCGGTGTAGTTAACCACCAAAGCATACATTCCAACGCAGGGAACAACTAAATCGATCAACCATCTCAATTGGCTCCGGAGAACCCCCGTCGAATGCTTGGACCATTGGAAGTGATTTTCGGCCAAGCCCCCGGTGCGGGCGATTTGCCTCAACACCTCCAGCGGAAAGAAGTATCTCGCACTGACCAACAACGCCCAGCCCAGCGCAGAAACAAACGTCTCTTCATCGGCGATCGATAGCAGTCGCCATCCAAGTAGCAAATGGACGATCGCAAGCGGAGAGGCTAGAAGCAAGCACAAAAGGATCGTCTGGAATGTAGGCATAAACGACGTCGTCGTCGATTTAACCGCCAATGCTCCTGCCTTGGTAACCTGCTGTCGCATCTTGGTCGTGTAAGCAGCAAGCAACAAAACCGAAAGAATCGCTGTGATGTACCCCCACGTATGTTCTCTAAAGTCCTGTGCAATCCGAACGGGAATCTCTCTCCATTTAGACAAATCAAACAATCGCTTGGTCTGATCTACAACCGATTTCCAGTCGGCTAATCCAAACGGATCGGTCGACCGGATCCACAGAATATGCTCATCGATGAACTTCCGATACTTCGTCACATGCTCGATAAGCGATTGATAGACGACGGCAAGATTGAACAAGGTCTCTGCAGCATTGTTTGCGTCGATTCTAAACTCATCGACGATCCGCTGCTCGGTTGCCACAAGCAACGTCTTTTTCTTGTCCTGCGAAAATCCGTCCTTAGCTAAAACACCGTACTCCGATACAAGCGAGTCGTACTCGGCTGCCGTCGCAGTGAATTCTTGACTATCCTCCAAGGTGGTTTTCAAATCGTCTAAGGCCAAGATTCGCGATTGAACTAGGATAATCTTCGACTGGCAGTCTTCTAGCTCGCGATTGAGCTGGTCGATCCTCGGTAAATCCTCTCGCTGCTTTTTTAAAACATTCGCAACCAAACTTTTCATCCGAGAGACATTCATACTCGATTGATTCGCTTCGGTGCTATTGGTTGCATTACCCAATCGATCGACCATCGTTCGATAACGCTCAGTAAGGTAACGAAGCCTGTTTCTTGCTTCTTCCAATCGCGACCGATTCAAGGCTTGTTCACTTACAAGCTCCCGCCATGAAACGATCTGGGCCGGCAAGTCGCTGAATTCCTTGGGATCTTTACTCCGATCAGCGATCTTCAAATCCCTGCGTAGTCGTTCAAGCAGATCCGAATACTTGCCGATGAGCGTCTCGCGACGCTTTCCGAGCTCTTCGGCAATCTCCTTGAGCTGGCCTTGGTAAAATTTTTCCTCTGCCAAATACAAATCTTTGCGTAAAGGCAAAAGCTCGTTTTCCGCCTCGTAGGTGCGTTGCTCATGCTCGACTCGCCTCAAGTGCGCACTGGTCGTCGCCAATTTGGCTCGAATCAGAAGTTGATTAGCTTCCCGTACCTTGGGATCTGTCCCCTCAGGTATCGGTGCTGCAAGCTCCTCGTTGAGCTTGGTGATCGCTTGCTTGTCATCGTTGATGAAACGAGGGAGCTCTTTTTTGCGGGCCTCGCGAGCAGTGATTTTTGTTTCTGTCTCCGTACGATTCTTGGCCGCCACTTGAAGCATCGCGTTGGCATCGAGCTGAAAGGCCTGCAGACGCTCGAGATTCGACCAAGTAAGCGAGCCATCGAAATAGACCGATTTGAATTCTGGCTTCTCCTTGCGACGCTTGGCTTCGGCTGTCGACCCAGGAGCAGCCTCCAATGCGGTTTGATAATCCTTGATCGCTTTATCCTCTTCGATCCTCTTTTTGGTCTCGGCCAAGACCGCCTCGTAGGTCGTCGTCAAGGTTTGCTTAAGATTCGCATCCAAATCGCTGGCCGATTGAAGCTGTTGCAACTGAGCTGCGACCGCATCGACCGATATAGCTGACGAATCAGGGTTCGTTGGGTTTGCCGCCTGAGTGTCCCCAACGGGCGCTGTTTTAGAAAGCGGTTCCTTAGGGGCCGGGTCCTGATTTGGGGCGGCTGATTGTCTCGAAGCCATCACGGCCCGTATTTTATTGCGGCTAGACTCCTGCCCAAACGCCACAGGCATGCAGTACCCAATGAGCAAGATCGCAAAAACGGAAACACTAGCCCGCCAGCCCTTGCCCGAACGCTTGATCGACATCGCGAGTAATCTTCGGCATCTTCGTTGGCTCATAGATCGAAAGACTCTAGTCGATCCGGCATTCCCGGAACAAGACACGAAATTCCGTCTCGCCGCCTGACGGCGGCGTCGATTTGAAGGCATTGACAGCATTGACAAGATTGACTGGATTGACGGCGGACAGAATTGACCGAATTGACGTTGATGACGGCGAGAGCCAATAAGGTCAACCTTGTCAACAAGGTCCGCGGTCAATCCCGTCAATGCTGTCATTAAGGTCAATGCCGTCCAAAACCCCACTCGCGACCGCCGCAGGCGGATGTTGCTTTCGGGCTCTTGCCAGTCACAATCAGCCGCGAGTGCTATGGCAACCACCCAATGGATCTTGCTAGACTCCGCCGCGTGCAAGGGCTCTTCTGTCAAAGAGAGCTCTCCCGATGTCTGAAGGAGGTTTTGGATGTACAAGTTCCTTTTATGCATGCGTTATCTCAGAACGCGATGGATCGCTTTGGCTTCGATCGTCTCGGTGACGCTCGGTGTGGCGACTCTGATCGTCGTCAACAGCGTCATGGACGGCTTTACGACCACGATGCAAGATCGCATGCATGGAATCCTGAGCGATATCGTTTTGGAGACACGCTCTCAAACCGGCATTACCCAGCCCAAGTGGTACGAGGAACGGATTCGAGCTCGACTGGGCGAACAAGTCTCTGGAGTGACGACCATTGTCGCTCTGCCGGCGATGATGACCTTCCAACGCAACGGCAACAGCCATACCCAGCAAGTGAATTTGATCGGGATCGATCAAAAGACCTTTGCTACAGTGAGCGACTTTAGCAAGTACCTGCTTCACCCTGAGAATAGCAAGCAACTAGATTTCCTGCTCAAGAACTCTGGCTATGCACCGGATCGCGAACGCATGCAACCTTCGGGCTGGGAGTACCGAGCACCGATGGCTCGTTACCAAAAAGTGGTCGAGCAACGGCAACGCAATTCCAAGGAACTCGAGCAGCAACGCTTCGAACAATTGCAACAAAAGATTCAAGATGAAAAAGCCAACAGCGCCATCGCCCAGGAAACCGAGCAAGACGCACAACCCGACCCGGTCGCTTCCTTGATGGCCGGCCCTGGGATTCAAATCACCAACGCCGCCCAGCAAATCAGCCAATTCGATCCTGAAAAAGAACAACGCACCGGAATCGTTCTGGGGATCAACCTCGGGAGCATCCGAGGTCGTGAGCCGGATGGGACCGTCGAAGACTTTTTCTTTCTGCGTCCAGGGGACGATGTCCAAGTCACCTTTCCGAATGCTGGGACTCCGCCTCGTGGTATCGATGAATCCTTTACGATCGTCGATTTTTACGAGAGCAAGATGAGCGAGTATGATTCGACATTCGCCTTCGTTCCCCTGGAGAAACTTCAGCACTCCCGAGGCATGATCGATCCTCAGACGGGGATCGGTTCGGTGACCTCAATTCAGATCAAACTCAAACCTGGCTGCGATCTTAATGCGGCCAGAGATGCACTTCGCGATGAGTTTCCACCGACGCATGATTTTGTCGAAGTGAGAACCTGGAGAGAGACCCAAGGCCCGTTGCTAGCAGCGGTTCAATTGGAAACGACGATCCTGAATATTTTGCTCTTCATGATCATCGCCGTAGCGGGTTTCGGAATCCTCGCGACCTTTTTCATGATCGTCGTCGAGAAGACCCGAGACATTGGGGTTCTCAAATCGCTTGGAGCTACCGGAACGGGGATCGCAACGATATTCCTAGGCTATGGCGTTCTTTTGGGAACCGTCGGAGCCGGGGTGGGTGTGATCTGTGGACTGATCTTTGTTTGGAAGATCAACGATATTGCTCGAGTGATCGAATGGATCACTGGCCGGGAGGTCTTTGATCCGACGGTCTATTACTTTGATACCATCCCGACGATCATCCACCCGACGATGCTCGTTTGGGTCACCCTCGGAGCGATCCTTATTGCGGTTCTAGCCAGTGTGCTTCCAAGCATCCGAGCTGCACGCATGCATCCGGTCGAGGCCTTGCGTTATGAATAATTCTGAATCAACTCGCCAACCACTCATACCGGCACCGCATATGTTGGAAATGGAAACAAAAACCGCAGCACCCTATCGTGTTGTACATCCTGAGGAAATCGACGGATCGAATTCCAAGCGGCATGCGCAATTAGGTGTTGCAGATCCGATGATCACCGCAACAGGCTTGTTCAAGTCGTATCGAAGGCACAAAACCTCGGTGCCTGTACTCAAAGGAGTCGATTTTGTCGCAGCCAAAGGCCGCGTAACAGCGATCATCGGGCAAAGTGGGTCAGGCAAAAGCACATTGTTGCATTTGCTAGGCACCCTCGATCGCCCTGATGCTGGGGAAATCGCATTCAATGGCCAGCGCATTGATTGTCTTGGATCGCACCAGCGAGATGCGTTTCGAAACCAACAACTCGGGATGATATTCCAGTTCTATCACTTGCTACCAGAGCTGACACTTCTAGAGAATGTGTTAGCCCCGGCGATGATAGGGCATGGAGTGCTCTCCTACATGCGAAACCGACGATCGATCCATGAAAGGGCCAAGCACCTGATCGAACTCGTGGGTTTGTCGCACCGCATGAAGCATCGTCCACGAGAGCTATCGGGTGGTGAGATGCAGCGCACGGCCATAGCTCGCGCGCTGATCGCAAGCCCTTCGTTGCTTCTGGCGGATGAACCGACCGGAAATCTCGATCAGGAGTCAGGGCAGACGATACTTGGAATCTTGCGTCGACTCAATCGCGAGCACGGTTTGACCATCGTGATGGTCACCCATGATGAATCGATCGCTCAGCAGTGCGACGCAGTGGTCAAACTCAAGGATGGCAAAGTCGAACGACTCCAGCCCACGGTCCTTCGAACAACCTCCGTCTAAAGAGCTTATCGATCGAGCTTACGAAAATCGCTCTTGGAGCGAAAGCACTTCGACCTCTTTGTTGCGGCTAGCAAGCATCGCTTCAACTGCAACGCGGCCCGCAGATAAAGTGGTGATACATGGCACGCCATACTGCACGGATGCTGCACGAATGCGGCCCTCGTCAGTGCGAGCCCCTTTTCCATTGGGCGTATTGATGATAAGACTCACATCGTCGTTCTTCAGGTAGTCGATCAAATTCGGGTTCCCCTCGGCCAATTTCTTAATCCGCGTTACGGGTATACCCGCTTTCTCGATCTCTAGCGCTGTGCCGGTCGTAGCCAGCAACTTGTATCCCATGTCATGGAGTTGCTTGGCCAAACAGTCGATCCCCTGGCGTTGCCTTGAGGCAATGCTCAGAAAGACGTTGCCCTCGGTTGGCAAAACCGTTCCGGCAGCAATTTGGCTCTTGGTGAATGCAATTGCAAAATCGTCACTGATTCCCATCACCTCGCCAGTTGAACGCATCTCTGGTCCTAATACGATATCGACTCCTGCGAATTTCCTGAAAGGGAAAACTGCTTCCTTAACCGATATGCTTTTGGGTATCGGCTCCTTAGTCACACCGAGTTCCTTAAGAGTTTTGCCAACCATGACCTTGGCCGCAATATTGGCTACCGGAACCCCCGTGGCCTTGGCTACAAACGGTACTGTGCGACTAGCTCGAGGGTTGACTTCCAAGACATAGACGTGCTGATCGCCGTCATCCTCTTTCTTGATTGCAAACTGCACGTTCATCAAGCCCACGACCCTCAGACGCTGCGCCATGGCGGTGGTGGCTCGTCGAATCTCGTCGAGAACTTTCTGGCTCAGTGTAAACGAAGGGATCACGCAAGCAGAATCGCCGGAGTGAACTCCAGCCTCCTCGATGTGCTCCATGACACCCATGATCACGACGTCCTGTCCGTCTGAAACCGCATCGACGTCGACTTCGATGGCATCTTCAAGGAATCGATCGATTAGGACCGGTTGGCCCTGGGCTACAACGAATGCCTCAGCGACAAATCTTTCGAATTGACTGTGGTCGTAACAGATCTCCATGGCTCGGCCACCGAGTACAAAGCTAGGGCGAACTAAGCACGGAAAACCTATTTTTTGAACTTCCGCTCGGGCTTGCTCCATCGTCCTTGCAATCCCATTGGCCGGTTGCTTGAGCGAGAGTTCGTGGATGAGCTTCTGGAACTTCTCGCGATCCTCGGCATCCTCGATCGTCTCCACGCTGGTGCCCACAATCGGCACTCCGGCGTCAGCAAGCGCTCTGGCAAGATTCAAAGGGGTCTGACCTCCAAACTGGACAATCACACCATCGGGTTGCATGCGATCGTAAATGTTCAGTACATCTTCGGTCGTCAGTGGCTCGAAGAAAAGCAGATCGCTCGTATCGTAATCGGTGCTGACCGTTTCAGGATTGCTGTTGACCATGATCGACTCGATGCCGATTTGGCGCAATGCATAGCTCGCATGGCAGCAGCAATAATCAAACTCGATCCCTTGGCCGATGCGATTAGGTCCACCACCGAGGATCATCACACGCTTTTTGCCTGGTGCTTTGAGAGGCGTTTCGTCTTCGCTCTCGTAAGTGCTGTAATAGTAGGGCGTATAAGCCTCGAATTCTGCGGCGCAGGTGTCGACGGATTTGTACGTCGCCTTGATCCCCCGCGAGAGCCTCCAAGCTCTTATCTCTTCGTCATCGCTCGATAGAAGAGTCGCCAGTTGACGGTCAGAAAATCCCATCTGTTTGGCTTGCCGAACTTGATCGGTGCTGGCCAGATTCAGCGACGCGGTCGTGCGTAGGGAGTTCTCCATCTCGACGATTTGCTCAAGCTGGTCGAGAAACCACGGATCGATGGCGGTGATCGCATAGATCTCCTCGATGCTCATGCCACTGAGCAACGCGTACCTAATGTACCAAACGCGATCGGCATTGGGCCTGGATAGTTTGTTCCGGATCTCCTCATCGTCTGGTCTGCGATCGGTGAACCAGAGGTCTTTGCTATCGGAACCAAACCCAAAAGCACCTACTTCGAGTCCTCGAAGGGCTTTTTGAAAGGATTCCTTGAACGTTCTGCCGATGGCCATCGTTTCCCCCACGCTTTTCATTTGCGTCGTGAGCGTCGAATCGGCCTCTGGGAATTTTTCGAAAGCAAACCTCGGTATCTTGGTCACGACATAGTCGATCGTCGGTTCGAAGCAAGCTTGTGTCTTTTGGGTGATGTCATTTTTGAGTTCCCACAAACGATATCCGACAGCGAGTTTTGCGGCGATTTTAGCGATCGGAAAACCGGTCGCCTTGCTTGCAAGGGCGCTGGATCGACTCACACGCGGGTTCATTTCGATGACAATCATCCGACCGGTCTTCGGATGGATGGCAAACTGTATGTTCGATCCTCCGGTCTCAACGCCGATCTCGCGAATAATCGCAAGACTCGCATCTCGCATGCGTTGGTATTCTTTATCGGTCAGTGTCTGTGCAGGAGCGACCGTGATCGAATCTCCAGTGTGCACTCCCATGGGGTCGAAATTCTCGATCGAGCAGATGATTACGACGTTATCGTCGGCATCGCGCATCACCTCCATCTCGTATTCCTTCCAACCGATGATCGACTCTTCGATCAGGACCTCGGTGATAGGCGATAGAGCCAATCCATTTTGAACCAGCGCGTCGAACTCGTTGCGGTTGTAAGCGATCGCAGAACCGCTACCACCCATTGTGAAGCTTGGTCGCACGACGCATGGCAAGCCCACATCGGCCAGAGCCTCGCGAGCCTCGCTGATGGTATGAACCACATGGCCTCGGCAAACCTCCATGCCAATCTTCTCCATGGCCAGCTTAAACGCGTCTCGAGCTTCGGCCTTATGGATCACTTCAGGATTTGCACCGATCATTTCGCAAGAGTATTTTTCCAAGACCCCGTGCTTGGCTAAATCCATGGCGATGTTGAGTGCTGTTTGTCCGCCAAGAGTCGGCAGGATCGCATCAGGGCGTTCCCGATCGATCACCTTGGCGACGTACTCCCAAGTCAGTGGCTCGATGTACGTCCGATTCGCAAGTGCCGGGTCGGTCATGATCGTTGCTGGGTTGCTGTTAACCAGCACGACCTCAAAGCCTTCCTCCCGGAGGGCTTTGCAAGCCTGGGTTCCCGAATAATCAAACTCGCAGGCTTGTCCAATAACAATGGGGCCTGATCCGATCAACAGAATCTTGTGGATGTCGGTCCGTCGGGGCACGAGTTGCCAGCCTTTCGGGTTGTTGAGGAACGGAAATGGTTCACTTGCGTCGGAACAGCGGCCCCGCGTAGCGGGCTCCTTCGCCAAGCTCTTCTTCGATGCGCAAAAGTTGATTGTACTTGGCCATCCGATCCGACCGTGAAGCCGAACCGGTCTTGATTTGTCCTGTCGACAGTGCAACAGCCAAGTCGGCAATTGTCGAGTCTTCGGTCTCGCCACTTCGGTGGCTCGAAATGCTTGTGTATCCGTTTCGGTGGGCCAGTTGGATCGCTTCGATCGTCTCGGTCAAGGTGCCGATCTGATTGACCTTGATCAAGATGCTATTGGCGATGTTTGCATCGATTCCACGTTGCAACCTCTGAGTGTTGGTGACAAACAAATCGTCGCCGACGAGTTGGACCTTGGAGCCGAGTTTATCGGTGAGCTTCTTCCAGGAGTCCCAGTCGTCTTCGGAGCACCCGTCTTCGATCGAGCAGATCGGATAATTGGCGACCCAATCGGCCAAGAAATCGACCATTTGATCACCGGAAAGCTGTTTGTCGTCGATGGTGTACTTGTGCGTTTTTTCATCGTAGAACTCGGTCGCGGCGACATCCAAAGCGATATAGATTTGTTTACCGGCCTCGTATCCAGCGCGCTTGATCGCTTCCATGATCAAATCGAGCGCTTCGCGGTTGCTCTTTAGATCAGGCGCAAAACCACCTTCGTCTCCCACGGCCGTGTTTAGTTTCTTTTCATTGAGGACTTTCTTGAGATGATGGAAGATTTCGGTTCCAGCACGGAGGGCTTCACTGAAGCAATCGAACCCCAATGGCATGACCATGAACTCTTGAACATCGACCGAGTTGTCGGCATGCTGACCGCCGTTGACGATATTCATCATCGGAGCAGGTAGCAAGTGAGCCCCAGCACCTCCGAGATAACGATACAGAGGCTGGCCGGTGAAGCTCGCTGCAGCCTTGGCAACCGCCAGCGATACTCCTAGCATTGCGTTGGCCCCTAGGTTTTTCTTATTAGGGGTGCCATCGATTTCGCGCAACGTCGCGTCGATCGAGCGTTGATCGAGCGCATCCATACCGATGAGCTCGTCAGCGATCTTCTCTTGAATGTTCGCAACCGCACCCAAAACACCCTTACCCATGTACTTGGATTTATCCCCGTCACGCAATTCCCAAGCCTCGTGAGCTCCCGTGCTCGCACCGCTGGGAACCGCAGCCCGACCGAACGAACCATCGACCAATCGAACATCGACCTCGACGGTCGGATTTCCACGGGAATCAAAGATCTGGCGGCCTTGGATGTTCTCGATCAAGCTCATGGTTAGGTCTCGAAATGTTGAAGAAACGGCATGCGAATTCGTTGGTTCCAGGACCGCTGTTCGACGGCTGTCCCTACGGGGACGAATTCTGTCCGATAATTCAAAATTTTGCTAGTCATGCTAAGGATCCCGACTCCATAAAACACTCTAGATCTCAGAGGATCATCGAGAATTCCTTTTCCAAGATCCATTTCCCTGCTCGGTATGGTAAAACCGGGCACTTGGGCTGGCTGTACAATCCACAGGTTTGATCTGACTAGATTAATTGCTCGAATAAAGGGGTTCCTCTGCATGTTTACCGGCTTGGTGGAATCGAAAGTCCCGCTCGTTGAAAGTCTCGATATCGGGCCGGGACGACGAATGGTTTTTGACCTTGGGGAACTCTGCTTTTCTGATGGCAAGCCCGTGGCTCTCGGTGACAGCATCGCACTCTCAGGCTGCTGCTTGACTGTCGTGGAAATCGATGGGACCAAGTGCCACTTTGAACTCGGTTCCGAGACCCTTTCAAAGACAAAATTTGGGCATTTGCGATCCGGACAGTATGTCAATTGCGAGCGTTCGCTTCGAGTGGGAGATCGGATGGGAGGGCATTTCGTGACTGGCCATGTCGATGGACTTGGCCAAGTCTCGGGGATCCGGACCGAAGGCCAATGGATGTTCTACGAGTTTACTGCGCCGTTGCATCTATTACGTCAGATGGCTCCTAAAGGATCGATCACCGTCGATGGAGTCAGCTTGACCATCGTCCAAGCCGACGACAATCTCTTTTCGGTTGCCTTAATCCCGCACACGCTTTCAATCACGACGTTGGGTGAACGAGTGGTAGGTGACCCAGTTCATTTAGAAACCGATCTCTTGGCGAAGTACATTGCAAGGCAATTGGAAGCACGATCGATGTCGACATGAAGGAGTCAAAGCACCGGGCCTAGCATGGCGATCGCATTATTGAAGAAGCGTCGGCTCACAGACCATGCAGCCACATGGGCCTTTGTCACCTCATGCGACTGCCACTGATAAGTAAGCTGTCGCTCGCGTAGTTGCCCTGTGAGCCCCTCGTCGTGAAATAAAATGTTGTTCTCGTAGTTCAACTCGAAACTCCGACGATCCAAATTCGCCGATCCTATAAGCCCCATCTGCTCGTCAATCGTCAGCGACTTGGTATGAAGCAATCCACCTTCGTATTCAAAGATCCGTACCCCCGCATCGAGCAGCGCCGCATAATAACTGTGACTCGCCGCCGCAACAAACCAGGAATCATTTTTCTTGGGTACAATCAAGGTCGTCTTGACCCCACGGCGACCACTCGCACATAACGCCGCTTGCATCGGCTCGTCGGGCACATAATACGGAGTCGTAATGATCAACTCCTCTCTTGCACTATACATCAGCGACTCAAACACCTCAGGCATCGCCGAATACCGAATCGTTGGCCCTGTTCCAACCACCTGTGCTACAAAACCCCTGCGATGCTCGGTCCAAGGCTCCATAATAAGCCCTTTCAAATCCTCATCGACATGCGCCATCCAATCCGAAGCAAACAAAATTTGATTCTGCCTTGCTATCGGACCCTCAAACCGCACCATGGCATCGACCCACGGTGCATACTTTGGTTTGACCCGAAACTCCGGATCGGCACAATTCTGACTCCCACAGTAAGTCACTCGATTATCAATGATCAATATCTTGCGGTGATTCCTCAAATCGACTCTCGTCCAAAGAGGCGCCAGCGGCGTCTTGCCAATTGGAAGTGCCACCGCCATCTTGGCACCTGACTCCCGCATGGCCTGCCACAGCGGCGAACGGATGATCCCCCTGGAACCCAATCCGTCAGCCATCACCCGACATACAACCCCTCGCTTGGCCGCTCGGCAAACCGCCTGAGCCATCTTGGTTCCGCTGTTGTCGGTTAGCCAAATATAAAAGTTCAGATGCACATGAGCTTTCGCAGCATCGATATCCCGAACCATCGCATCGATCGCCGCGCTCGAGTCGGCCAAGAGTTCTGCACTATTGCCTGCGATCGGTTCAAATCGGTTGATCGAATAACCAACTCGAAAGATATGATCGAAACGGGAATTACCAAAAGGTTGTATTTCCTTGACCGACATGCCCGGAATGTCCCTGGGATTCGGTAGGAGCTCGAGTACCTCTTGAACCCTTGCGATCCTCGATCGACCGATGCTCACCGAACCTAAAAGCAAATAGGCGATGATCCCAACTACCGGTGTGGTCACTAGCACCACAATCCATGCAATCCGACTCGATGGATCCCTATGGGGTCGCAAGATCGCTTGGACAATCAACGCCCCCTGCAGAACAAAGTGCACGATCACCCCAGTGATGACCATCCAGCGTGGTTCCATAATGTCACGTCGATCTTGGAAAATAAATAGGCGAGCTCACTCTAGGCACTCTCAGGTCGGTTTAAGGGGGCCAAATCCAGAACCGGTGGCATCGGGCACCCGAGCGCATCGGAAATCACCCTCAACAACTCGACTTCGTTGATCGTCGATCGCTGATCGTAAACGATACACTCAGCAAGTGCATCGAGGACATACCGCTTGTGCTTGATGTTGATCAGTGCTAGCCGATCCAACGCAACATCGAACTGCTTGAGCGTGCATCGGTCCCGGTCGATGATCGTTGGTCTTTTTTGTACGCCAAAAATTTGCTGATCAAGACCTTTCCAGCCAGCATCGAAGGCCGACTCGGCATGAGTGTTGCCACCCACATGGGCTAAGGTCGATAGTACCTGAACAAACGCCACTTGAAACTGCTCGGTTGAAACCTGGGGCTCGGTGGAAGTATCCTTTCTCAGAACAATCCGACGCGTGATGTATCTTTGCAGCGCGTATTCAAAGATCGTCCAGCGACGATCTGCATCGATCAGACGCCGAACCAAAGTCCTAAAGGCACCGGTCTGGGAGTCCGAGAGCTCATCCAAGGCAGGCAGAGCCATGCACGCAAGTGGCAGTCGTTGCTCGACCAATAAAGCATCGATCTTGGGAAGGAGTTTACTGGTATGGGCAGCAACCCCTTTGGGTGCCGATTGGATGAGCATCTCGATTTGAGCGCCTCGCACAGAATCCGACTCCGGTGCACACAAAAGACCATAGATGATGGCCATCGCTCCAAAGGGCTCGTGGACTTCGCTGACCAATTGCGAATCGATCTCCTGCATGAGCCGATTGGCTTGTTCGATATGCTCGTCCTCTGGGTTGCCGATATGGTCAACGGCCGTCTTGGGCGTCGTCTCAAAACGACTTACACCTGCCGCGGCCGCTTCGTGGGCCGAAGACGCACTCGCATCGGTCGATTTTCTTTGAAACCCCAAAGTCCTCGGATCGACAATATCGCTTTCTGAATGGATCGCTTTGGCAGCCGTTTCGAACTTGCCGCTGAAAGTCGGTTCAATCCTGCGAATTCGAAGTTCCAGCGGTGGGTGAGTCGCAAAGAATTGGGCTGCTAGACCTTGGGAAAAAAATAAATGCGAAGCCTCCTTGGCATACGTTGCTCGCACGATGGACCTGTTTTTCCAACCGCCGATTCGCTTCAAAGCCCCAGCGATTCCAAATGGGTTCCGCGTGAATTGAACCGCCGATGCATCGGCCAAAAACTCGCGTTGCCTTGACACTGCCGCTTGGATCAACCCAGCGAAAAACACACCTGTATATCCAATCCCCAAAAGCATCGCCCCAAAGACAAACATCGCGACGACAAAGGCCATGGCCCCCTTGGCATCATCGTCTTTTCCAGAAGACCTCATCGGCATGTGCGATGCAATCCGAAAAAGTCCATATCCGAGCATGGCGATGAGCAAGATGCCATGCAACAGGCCCATAAGTCGGATATTGAGCTTCATATCGCCATTGAGGATGTGGCTAAACTCGTGCGCGATCACCCCTTGCAATTCCTCGCGTGAAAGGGTCTCAATGCAACCTCGGGTTACACCAACGACAGCATTCTGAGGCGATGTACCGGCCGCGAAGGCGTTGATCCCTTGCTCGTTTTGCATCACATACACCGGTGGCACAGGCGTACCGGATGCCAATGCCATCTCTTCGACGACGTTGAGTAAGATCCTCTCATCGAGATCCCGCGTGTTGGGCTGAACTTTGATTCCACCAAGTTGCAGCGCGACGGCAGATCCATCGCCCGAGAGCATCCAGGTTTGATACAAGCTGCCTGCAGCGATCACCGCGCCGACCGAAAGGACCACACCGACTAGGATCTGCGGATGGAACGAAAAGAAATCGATCTGCTGAGGCTTATTGGCAGTGCTAAAGGCTAGGATTGCCATCAGCGCAAAATAGACCGTCGCCATGATGATCAAGACTGTGATCACGAAGTAGAAGACGAGCAGAGTTGTGTTTCTACGCGCCTTGTCTTGATGTGCAAAAAAGTCCACGTTCGCTCCTCAGCCGTCGGTCTCTAGAACGATACCTTGACCGGTTCGCGCTGCTCGGGCTCTGTCAGCTCCCAAAGTGCGGCTCGTTGAAAGTTGCCAAACCCAGCGACGAGGTTGCCTGGAAAAGTTTCCGTCGCGGTGTTGTAAGTCGTCACCGCGTCATTGAATCCTTGGCGCGCAAACGAGATCTTGTTCTCAGTGCTGGTGAGCTCTTCTTGGAGAGCCAACATGTTTTGGTTGGCTTTAAGATCTGGATAGGCTTCAGCAAGTCCGATGAATCGGTTCAGCGATCCGGCCAGCGCTACTTCAGCAGTCGAGAGGTTTTGGATCGCCGATGGATCGCCTGGGTTGGCTGCGGCCTTTTGACCGGCTGCCATCGCTGTATTTCTGGCCTTAATCACTGCATCGAGCGTCTCTCGTTCGTGCTTCATGTATCCCTTGGCTGTCTCGACCAGATTCGGAATCAAGTCGTAGCGCCGCTTGAGCTGGACGTCTATCTGTGAATAAGCGTTCTGGAACCGGTTTTTGAGCGTCACGAGATTGTTATAGAGCCCTATGACGTAGAACAAAAACAAGACACCCAAAGCTAGGGCGATCAGCAAACCTATGAAAATTCCACTCATGTGATGTTGTTCCCTTATTCGATCAAAGTCACTAGAAAAAATCGACTTAAGCCCATTGCGATCATGAATTCTAATCTACCAATGCTCCGCCACATCGGATCATGGCAGGTCTTGGCGGTTTTCAAGCAGGATTTGGTCGACCAAAGTCCAAGTATTCTGCCAGACATGGAAAAATCTCCGGTTTAGCAAAGATGTTCTGGGTTTGCAGGTAACTTAAGGCCCTTTGGCCACCTTTATATGTCTTGAGTGGTAGCGTAGCCCCCGCTGGCCAGTTAGACTCTTGCTCTGGCCCGCGGGGCTCGATTTCACCTCATACCTCTTTTTTTAAAATCGTAAGGGTCCGTCGATGAACAATTCAGAAACCTTAGGACCATTGGTCCCCAATGCCCATCGGTTGCTTTGGGCAGGTTTCATGGCAATTCTGGCTGCTGGAGTTGGCTTTGCAATCCGTGGTGGTATTTTGGATAACTGGGCCAAAGAGTTCAGTTTCAACGCACAGCAACTCGGGTCGATCACCGGGGCTGGACTCTCAGGATTTTGCTTCGGCATCATCATCGGTGGAGTGATTGTCGATAAGATCGGATACGGCAAACTTGTGGTTCTGGCTCTACTTGGTCACATCCTCTCAGCCCTGGTGACCTTCTCGGCCGGTCAAGGCAACGCCTACACGATGCTTTTTTGGGGTAGCTTCATTTTTGCCTACGCCAATGGGACCCTCGAAGCAGTCGCAAACCCTCTGGTCGCGACGGTCTTCCCAAACAACCGTACTCACTACTTGAATATTCTTCATGCGAGTTGGCCCGCAGGTCTTGTGATCGGTTCGGCTTTAGGCTGGGTTCTTGACGACCGCCTGAATTGGCCTTGGCAGTACCAATTGGCCTTGTACCTCATCCCAACGGCACTCTACGCAATGATGTTCCTCGGTCAGAGGTTTCCAAAATCGGAAGCTGCCGCGACCGGTGTTCGTTTCGCTGAAATGTACAAGTCTGTCGGTTTGCTTGGCTCGTTGCTTGTTTGCTACTTGCTCTCGCTGTTCTTCGGAGACATTCTCAAGGGCTTGCTTCCAGACTACGCAAACATCATCGGTTATGTGATCGGTGGTGCACTGCTGATCGCAACTGGAGTCTTGACCAAGTTTTCGATGGGGTCTGTGGTTCTCTTTGTCCTATTCTTGACCCATGCTCTGGTCGGTTCAGTCGAGCTTGGTACCGATTCATGGATCCAGAACATCACAGGCAATCTCTTTACCTCCGAACAAGGCAAGTACCTCTTCCTGTGGACTTCGGCGATCATGTTCGGTTTGAGATTCTGTGCGCACTGGATCGAAAGCACCTTGAAACTCAAGCCCATTGCACTGTTGCTGGTTTGCTCGGTGATTGCCGCCATCGGTTTGTATCTTTCAAGTGGAATGCAGACGTTCTCAATGGCCCTAGTGGCCCTGGGAATCTATGCGGTGGGCAAGACGTTCTTCTGGCCGACGATGCTCGCTGTCGTCGGTGACCGCTATCCCAAGTCGGGAGCCGTCGCCATGTCCATCATGGGTGGGATCGGAATGCTCTCTGCCGGTCTGATCGGCGGCCCGGGTCTGGGTTATTGCAAAGATCGATTTGCGGGCGAAGAACTCCGAAATTTTGACGCCGGTTTGGCGGAAAAATACAAAGCCCAATCGCCTAGCACATTCCTTAATATCCCAGCGACGGCCGTTTACGGCCTCGATGGAACGGCTACAGAAGAAGCCCGAAAGGTAGCCAAGGACGCGCGTAGCATTGAACAAAGCAAGCTTGTCACCGCCAGCGAGCGCGGAGATCGAACAACTCTGTTGGTCGATTCGCTGATCCCTGCCACCATGGCCTTGATCTACCTCGGTCTGCTGCTGTACTACAATGGTATCGGAGGTTACCGACCCTTGCGAATCGACGAAGAACAGGTCTAGCGATCTGTCGTCTGTTCTATGATTAAAAGACTCAACCGCCAGTTGGACAATTTCCCACTGGCGGTTGCTCTTTAATTCATTTGATACTCCGAACCTTGCTAGGAAGCTAGCGTGTCAATTAGTTAGTATCCACCAAACCCGATCCAATCCAGGAGTTGGCGAGTATGTTACTGACCCTTGAAACCGCTGGACCTGATGCCTCGAAAATCAGTTTCCTGTTGCATAAGCATCCCGATAAAGTTCAATCCTTCTCGATGAGCTTCGGCAAAGTGCATGTGTACTACCCGAAGTACCAGCATGACAGCGCAGCGGCTTGCATGCTACTGGATGTGGATCCCGTGGGTATGGTGCGCGGTGCTTATCGCGAGTCGGACTTCATGCTCGGACAATATGTCAATGATCGCCCGTTTGTCGCCTCCTCGTTCATGAGTGTCGCGATTGCCCAAGTCTACTCGTCGGCATTGGGTGGCAAATGCAAGGATGATCCGAGTCTACCCCAAACCCCTTTTCCTTGGACTGCCCGCATCGATTCCCTTGCAACACGCGGCGATTCGCAGTGGGTTAAAAAGGTCTTTTCACCCCTGGGGTATCAAGTCACGACGCATTCGCAGCTGCTCGATCCTGAGTTTCCGCAGTGGGGCGAAAGCCCTTATATCCAAACCGTCTTGTCAAAGACTTGCCTGCTATCGGAATTGCTTACTCACCTGTATGTCCTGATCCCAGCTTTCGATAACAACAAACACTACTTCGTAGGAGAAGAGGAACTGACCAAATTGCTCGAAAAGGGAGAGGGATGGCTGGCTTGTCATCCTCACAAGGAATGGATCGCTCGACGCTACCTACGCGGTCGAGCAAACCTTGTGCGTACCGCATTGAGTCGCTTGGTCGACGAAGAACTCCAAGCGGATATCGATGGAAACCCGACCCCTGAAGAACCCACTGCCGAGGCTGTGATTCGACTCCACGATCAGAGGCATTCGAGCGTCGTTGAAGAACTCATCGCCTGTGGGGCTCAATCGGTCTTGGATTTGGGATGCGGCGAAGGAAAACTCGTTCGAGAACTGATTCGCAAACCCCAGTTCCAACGGATCCTTGGTATGGACGTCTCGTACAAATCGCTCGAAATCGCTCGAAAACGACTGAGGTATGACACATGGGGCGAAGAACAACAACGACGCGTCGAATTGATCCACGGATCTTTGATCTACAGCGACAAACGATTGAAAGGTTTTGATGCAGCCGCGGTGGTCGAAGTCATCGAGCACCTGGAACCCACGCGACTCGAGTCACTCGCTAAGGTTCTCTTCATGCAAGCAAGGCCCAAGCATGTGATCCTGACAACTCCCAACAAAGAGTACAACAGTGTTTGGGAAAGCCTGCCAGCCGGGCAATTTCGGCATCAAGACCACCGCTTCGAATGGACTCGCGCTGAATTCCAAACTTGGTGCAATCAAGTCGCTACGCTCTACGGCTACAGGGTCGAATTCAAAGGAGTTGGCCAAGAGGATCCCGACCGTGGCACACCTACCCAAATGGGAGTGTTTCATCGTGACTGATCCTCAAGACAATCAAGGCAATCCTAGTCGATTGTTCGATATCGGAAGCCAAGTCGTGGTGCTGCGCAATGTCCGCGGAGGGGGCTCCCGCGACCTCTACCCCAAAGGAGTTGTCGGCATCGTCATTCGACTTCCTAGCGTCGAAGAGCCTACCTATGCCATCCGATTCATGGATGGATCGGTAGAAGCCTTCGCAGGATCGGAGCTTGCGCTGTTGGCCAAGTACCGTCAGCCCACCGAGGCCGAGGCCGAGATCCATCAGCAGCAATCTCGTTTCTATGATCGCATCATTTATCAGTGCGTCATCGGCTCGCGCGCCTATGGGCTTTCGAACGAAGACTCCGATGTGGATCGCCGAGGCATCTATCTGCCGAAAGCCCAAGACCACTGGTCGCTCTTTGGTGTCCCCGAGCAACTCGAATGCGAATCAACCCAGGAGGCTTATTGGGAATACCAAAAGTTCCTGATCCTTGCTCTCAAGGCCAATCCCAATGCGCTTGAGTGTCTGTATTCACCAATGGTAGAGAAACAAGAGCCTGCTGCAGGGCCATTGCTTGAAAATCGCCACATCTTTCTTTCCCAATTGGTCTATCAGACCTTCAGCGGTTATGTGACATCGCAATTTAAAAAATTGCAGACCGACATTCGTAATCAAGGGCAGGTCAAGTGGAAGCATGCGATGCACCTGATCCGCTTGCTCATCTGCGGAACCGAGATACTCAAAAATCATCATGTTGCGGTGGACGTTGGCCAGCATCGTCAGATGCTTCTCGAAATCCGTCGTGGTGATATGAAGTGGAGTCAACTCGATGATTTGCGCAAATCATTCCAAAAAGAGTTCGATCGCGCTTTTTCGTCAACAACCCTTCCAGAGAGGCCCGACTACGCTCGAGCCAATGAACTTTTGATCCAGGCAAGAATCGAGGCGATGAGCGACTAGAGATGAAGACCCCAGATGTCATGCATGTGGCTAAATTACCCGAGCTGGTCGAGCAAGTCCGCGAGCACCCTTATCCCCTGCTATTTGCGACGATCAGCGGCGCGCATATTTATGGCTTTCCATCGCAGAACTCCGATTTCGACCTTCGAGGCGCTCACGTGCTGCCGCTCGATGAAGTCTTGGGACTGCAGGTACGCAACGAGACCGTTGAAAAAGAGAACATCCGTAACGGCAAGAAGATCGATCTAGTAACGCACGATGTCGGGAAATTTTTTGGCATGTTGCTCAAACGCAACGGTTATGTCCTGGAACAACTTCTGTCGCCTTTAGTGGTTTTCTCGACCCCCGAGTTCGACGAGCTCAAGGAGCTTGCTCCTGACTGCATCACTCGCTATCACGCCTACCACTACATCGGATTTGCACAAACCCAGTGGAGACTCTATTCCAAAGAGAGTCCGCCGCGTGTCAAACCCTTGTTGTATGTTTACCGCGTTTTGTGGACTGGAATTCACTTGATGAAAACCGGCCAGCTCAAGACCAATCTCGATGAGCTAAATGAGATCTATCCACAGAGCTACATCACTGAATTGATCGATCGCAAGTGCCATGGGAAAGAAAAGGAAACGATCGAAGAGGATTCGAAGGCGTTCCATGAATCGGAGTACAACCGGTTGCTGCAGCAATTGCATCAAGAAATGGAAGCCTCCAAACTGCCTGAAATGCCGCGATGCGAAGCGAGGCTCAATGATTTGTTGATAAGGATTCGAAAAAATGCGCGTTGAAATTCCTGAGCTAGCTCTCGTATTATTGATCGGCCCGAGCGGTTGCGGAAAAAGCACGTTCGCGAAACGTCATTTTTTGGAATACGAAGTCATCTCGTCGGATCAGTGCCGAGGGTGGGTCTCGAATAATGACACCGACCAAAGCGCCAGCACCGATGCCTTCAAACTCCTCTACTACATGGCTGAAATGCGCCTTCGGCGAGGATTGCTCACGGTGATCGATGCGACGAACGTGTCGATCGATGATCGAAAAGGCCTCATCGCACTTGCCCGAAGGCAGCACTGCTTTGCAGTCGGGATCATTTTCAATCTTCCCGATTCGCTGTGCATCGAGAGGAATTCGCAAAGACCTGACCGCGCGTTTGGCCCCCATGTGGTCCATCGTCAAAAGCAGTTGCTGAGAAAAGGACTCGGCCGAATTCGTCTTGAGGGCTTTCGATCTTGCATCGAGTTCAAAGACCAAGAGCAAGTCGACCGGGCAGAGATCGTCAGGACTCCCTTGTGGAACAACCGCAAGTCGGAGAAGGGACCCTTTGACATCATCGGCGATTTGCATGGCTGTTGCGATGAACTCGAAGAACTCCTTGGGCGGCTTGGATACCACTGGACCGAGTGTATCAGACCTGAGAGTTCCGAATTGTACATGGATCGAGTTCCCATTCATCCACAAGGGCGGCGAGTCATTTTCGTGGGAGACTACATCGATCGAGGGCCGCGTAGCGTCGATACGCTGCGATTGGTCGCTACGATGTTTCAGCAGGGCCAAGCGTTCTGCTTGCCCGGAAACCATGACGTGAAACTGCTGCGGAAACTCAACGGTAGCGATGTACAGATCAAGCATGGACTGGCCGAGACATTGGCCGATTTCGATCGATTGCCTCAGGCTGCTAGGGCTCAATTCGAAAGTGAGCTCAAGCCGTTTATCGATGGATTGGTTTCGCACTTGATTTTTGACGAAGGCAGACTGGTCGTGGCGCACGCGGGGCTCAAGGAAGAGTACCAAGGCAGGACCAGCGGCCGGGTGCGTGAGTTTTGTTTGTATGGGGACACGACCGGCGAGGTCGATGAATTTGGATTGCCTGTTCGGCTTGATTGGGCAAGTGGTTATCGGGGGGAAGCTCGCGTCGTGTACGGTCATACTCCCGTGGCAAGACCCGAGTGGCTAAACCGTACCGCCAATGTGGACACAGGTTGTGTGTTTGGAGGTAAGCTTACAGCGCTTCGGTATCCGGAAATGGAGTTTGTTTCAGTAACGGCACGGAGAGTTTACTGCGAACCGTCCAAGCCGTTTTTGGTTCAAGAGGGTGCGTTGTCGGCTCAGCAGCAGTTTGATAATCTCTTGGATATCGACGATGTTCTGGGCAAGAGGATCATTTCGACCGAATTGATTTCCAACGTCACGATCAGGGAGGAAAATGGGATCGCGGCCATCGAGACCCTTAGTCGATTTGCGGTGGATCCGCGTTGGCTGATCTATTTGCCTCCGACCATGTCTCCTTGCGAAACTTCGCAGGAAGCTGGCTTGCTCGAGCACCCGCTGGAAGCGTTTGAGTATTTCCGAGCGCAGGGGGTCCAGAAGGTGGTGTGCCAGGAAAAGCATATGGGCTCTCGGGCTGTGGTCGTCTTGTGCAAAGATCAAAAGGCGGCTGCCGAAAGATTTGGGATTCAGCATGGACCAACCGGCGTGATCTATACCCGAACCGGTCGAAGTTTTCTGGCTGACGAGCAAACCGAGAGAGCATTGCTTGAGCGACTGCAAGTAGCTTGCGAGCGGAGTGGTTTTTGGGAAAAGTTTCAAACCGATTGGGTTTGTTTGGATTGCGAGTTGATGCCTTGGTCAGCCAAAGCATTGGAGCTTCTTAAGACCCAGTATGCGGCTGTCGGTGCGGCAGGTCGTATGAATCTAGGGCCGGTCATCGATTCGCTTGACCAAGCCAAAAAGCGGCTTGTCGATCCCCGTGAACTTGAGGTGCTCGGGGAATTGGAGAGTCGATTTGGCAATCGTCGAGCATCGGTCGATCGATTCATCGAGGCTTATCGTAGGTATTGCTGGCAAGTTGAAACGTTGGCCGATTGGAGTCTTGCTCCATTCCACTTGTTGGCGACCGAAGGGAAGGTGCATACCGACGAGGATCACGTGTGGCACATGGAGAAGATTCGGGAATTGTGTGAGGCTGAAACAGAGGTGATGCTTGCAACGGATTATCTAGAGGTGGATGTTTTGGATCCAACGAGCGTTGGGCGGGGTGTGGATTGGTGGCAGACCAAGACAGATTCTGGGGCCGAGGGGATGGTCATCAAGCCGATGCAGTGGATTGTTCAAAGCAAGAATGGACTGGTTCAACCGGCGGTGAAATGTCGGGGCAAGGAGTACTTGAGGATCATTTATGGGCCAGATTACGACACCCAGGAGAATCTGGAGCGACTGAGGAAACGCGGGTTGGGTCGCAAGCGATCGTTGGCTCTTCGAGAGTTTGCATTGGGATTGGAGGGTTTGGAGCGATTCGTCAGGCGTGAGCCGTTGCGTCGTGTACACGAGTGTGTTTTTGGCGTATTGGCCTTGGAGAGTGAGCCAGTCGATCCGCGACTCTAGTGTTGCACGGTTGTCCTCGACGGGGGCGGTAGGAGCAGGCTTTAGACTTCAGGTATCAGGCTTCAGGGTGCATGAGGTTCGCCGTTGGCGAACCCTCGGTTAACCCGCAGCCAGCGGCGAGGAAGTGATATCAGCCCCCCATGAAACTGCGTCTGGGGTACCAACGACGAGACTCCCACTGATGCTCAACGCTGGTTTCGCTTTATTCGGCCGCACTCGAGCGCTCGTAGATGATTTCGGAGAAATCATCTAGTTGCAGACCTGCCAGCGTGCATGAGGCTCGCCGTTGGCGAACCCTCGGTTAACCCGCAGCCAGCGGCGAGGAAGTGATATCAGCCCCCCATGAAGCTGCGTCTGGGGTACCAACGACGAGACTCCACCTAATGCTCAACGCTGGTTTCGTTTTATTGGGCCGCACTCGAGCGCTCGTAGATGATTTCGGAGAAATCATCTAGTTGCAGACCTGCCAGCGTGCATGAGGCTCGCCTTTGGCGAACCCTCGGTTAACCCGCAGCCAGCGGCGAGGAAGTGATATCAGCCCCCCATGAAGCTGCGTCTGGGGTACCAACGACGAGACTCCACCTAATGCTCAACGCTGGTTTCGTTT
>JBEIGI010000024.1:0-67868 GCA_040381975.1 Pirellula sp. | reverse complement strand
CGAGAATCCACCTAATGCTCAACGCTGGTTTCGCTTTATTGGGCCGAACTCGAGCGCTCGTAGATGATTTCGGAGAAATCATCTAGTTGCAGACCTGCCAGCGTGCATGAGGCTCGCCTTTGGCGAAACCTCGTTTAACCCGCAGCCAGCGGCGAGGAAGTGATATCAGCCCCCCATGAAACTGCGTCTGGGGTACCAACGACGAGAATCCACCTAATGCTCAACGCTGGTTTCGCTTTATTGGGCCGAACTCGAGCGCTCGTAGATGATTTCGGAGAAATCATCTACGTTGGGCCAAATTATCGCTTGTTCCCAATGGAGGCTTGTCAGAGAGATAAAATCTTTATGTGAACGGAATAAACAAAATGTGGCTGGGGCTAAGGTCGAAATTCGAAATCTCATGTGTCGTTTTGCTCATCGCAAGCGGCCTAGTGCATGCCGCTTTATTTCTCGGTTTCGATCGCACTTGGGAGGATCCCCTATCGTTTCGCAAAGCGACCCTTTTTGGCCTTTCAACGGGGGTGACCCTTTGGTCGTGCCTATGGGCAAACTCCAACCTTAAAGAATTTAGATATGACCCTATCCTTCGACGGACTCTTTGCGGATCACTGGTCATCGAAGTCTTTCTGATCACCTTCCAAACCTGGCGAGGTGAACTGAGCCACTTTAATCACAACGGTATGGTCAACGGACTGATCGAATTGGCCATGCTACTGCTAGTGACCATCGCCGTAGCCATCATCTTTGCACTAACCTACCGAGCTTGGCAAAGAGCCAATCCTAATCATTGCTCATCGTCGATCGCATGGTCGATCCGCTGGGGCTTGCTCCTCTTGTCCTTATCTGCCCTGATTGGATTCGGGATCACCTGGATCGGGCAAGAGCAAATGACACGAGGACTCAAGCCCACCCATTTCAACGTTCGAGGTATCCTCAAATTCCCGCACGGGGCTGCTTTGCATGCGATTCAAACGCTGGCCATCGTCGCTTGGTTTACCGATCGAATGAGACTGACAAACACGGTGCGGATCATCCACTGTTTGGCCGCCGCCCACGCTTGCTGGCTGGGCTATGCCCTCTACCAAACCTTCGCGGGACTAGATCGCTTCGAACTGAGCACGACCGTAAGCCTGATTTTACTAGGAGCGACAATCTTCTGTGGACTTGCATCGGGCGCATTGGCCCTCTACGGTCGCACGAAAAAACCGTTCGCTTAAACGCCCGAGCTCAATTGGGCATCGATCCGGGACAAAATCGATTGGGTTTCAATCGCTAGCGACAAAGCATCAAGAGATTCGTCGAATGAAACATTTTCGACTGATCGAACCATTTGGGCTTCTTGAAAGACACCAGCACCCTCGGTCTCGCTCCTCGCTTTGCCGTCCGAGCCGTGTACCCAAAATCGTGGTTTGTCGATATCCCAAGGCCTTAAAAAGTCATCGCAGATCACCGATGCTTGCGTGCCAGCGATCTCGATCCACTTGCGTCCTGCAGCTTCGTACCCGCAATCCCAACTTGCGACCAAAGAACGATGGGCAAGAGGATGTGTCGTAGAGGATGGGGATTCGAGTTTTGCAACCGTTTGAACTTGATACCAGGCCGAAGTTGGGTCGGTACTAACGCGAGTCCCGATCGAGTGCATATGGGCAGGCCGAAAACCTGTGAACCACAGAGTCGAGTAGGCGCAGTACCAACCCAGATCGAGTAAGCATCCACCACCGGCACTCGCATCTCCACGATGATCTTTTCGATCGAGGATTCCGCCGACGCTGCAGGCAATGCTGACTCGGCATATCTCTCCTAGCTCACCACTTTCAATGATCTTGCGCATCGCAACCGAGCGTGGATGGTGCGGAAATGCCGTCGCATGAACCAAGGGAATCTTGGTCTCCCGAACCGTTTGACGGATGATTTCGGCTTGGTCGACATTCACTGAGAGCGATTTTTCGCACAAGACTCTTTTCCCTGCGCGAAGGGCTACCGTAGCAAACTCGGTATGCAAAGAAGGGGGCAAAGCTACGTACACCGCATCGACTTGGTGGGAATTGCAAGCCGCATGCAAATTGGTCGTGCCGTAGCGGACTGCGAATCGGTCTTGCCAATCCCGCAGTTTATTCAGGTCACGGCCTGCGCAGAAGACGACCTCGTGCCCGGCGGCCCTAACGGCCTCGACCATCCGGTGGGTAACTCGACCGATTCCGACAAAAGCCCATCGCATTACATCGCCGAGGGTACAAAGAACCAAAGGATCGTTAGCACTGTGCAAATCGTGTAGGCAAAGAAGAGGCTCGGGCGAAACACGCGTAGCGGTACATGCGATTCGCTCTTGGTGTACAGGGTGCTGAGGATTCGCCAGTAGTAACCAGCGGCGATGACCGCATTGATCGCCATGAGTGCCCCCATGAGCATGCTGATCGAGTCAACTCGGCGGTCGGCTACCGTGCCGACAAAAATCATGAACTTGGCCCAAAAACCAGCGGTAAACGGCAGGCCGATCAAACTCACAAGAGCCACCGTCAGACCGATTGAAGCGGCTGGCCGACGTTGGAACATCCCGGCCAAATCCCCGATCAAATGCGATTTACCCCCAGCGGCTTCGATCTCTCCAAGGCATGCGAACAACCCCAAGGTCATGGCCGCATAGGCCGCCAAGTACGAGAACATCACACCAGGGCTGGCGTCTTGTCGGATCAGGGCAACGAAGGCCAAGAGCAGGTAACCGGTATGAGCCACGCTCGAGTACGCCATCATTCTTCGAAGATTGTTTTGGGCCAAGGCCAGGACGTTGCCAACACACATCGTTAGGGCAGCGCATCCAAGTAGCACGGGAATCACTACGCTACTTGCACCAGAACTGAGTGTGCCGGCACCGATGAGTCGAATCAGAGCGACGAAACCAGCTACCTTAGGCAGGTAGCTCATCGCACCGGCCATCGTTACGCTGGTGCCTTCAAAAACGTCGGGGGCATAGAAATGGAAAGGTACCGCAGTGATTCGGAACGAAAGACCGCAAATCGCAAGCAGCATCCCCAGGGCCATCAGTCGTTTACCTTCACCAAACGAGGCTTGGATGACCGACAGATTCGTAGATCCGCAAAACCCATAGAGATAACTGACACCCAGCAGAAAAAAACAGGATGCAAAGGCGCTGAGCAGAAAATACTTGAGGGTTGCTTCGGCTCCCGAGTTATCGGTTTTGACGATCCCCAAGAGGATGTAGGTGGGGATGCTCACGAGTTCCAATCCCAGGAACATCGAGACCAGGTCGTTTGCTGCACCGACGATTGGGATGGCTGCCAAGATGATCAGCAAGCATCCGTAGTATTCGGCCAGACGACCTTTGGGTGCGGTCGACCAAGACATCAAGATCAGGATCAGTCCGCCGATGAATGTCAATCGCTCGGCTGCGAGGGCTGATGCATCAAATCGAAACAGACCTAAATCTCCTGGTGCGAGGTTCGGAGCTCCGTACCAATACCTAGCGATAACTGCGGCGATCAGGCACAAGAGGGATCCGAATGCGTAGTTATTCCGCTGAGTATGAATGTTCTCTAAGGCAGATTTAGTGGTTAGCACTGAGGCGCACATGACCAGAGTCCCACCGATCAGTAGCACGATCTCGGGGATCAGGTGACCGACAGTTGCTTTGGTGATTTGAATCAAGTCCACGATTAGATCTCGCTGATTTTCTTTGTACTTACTTAAGGATTCGTCGACTCAACCACGAGGGTGTCCATATCGCGATGCGCTTGCTTGGACACCGGTTCAACCAAACTTGCAAGTCGATCGGTATCGGGCTGAAAGAGCTTCATCGTTCGCATGGGGAATAGTCCGATGTAAAGGCAAAGTACTCCGACGGTCACCAGAGGTAGCCATTCTTTGGGCTGCAAATCCGAGCCTGCCAGAGGGCGACGCTGGGCCTCCATGCGTGGCCCATCGCTACCGAAGAGCAACCTTTGAACGATTCGCAAACCGTACCAAGCTCCTAAAACTGTTCCTAGTACAGCGATCGCAACCAGGGTCGCACAGACTCGCATCATGCCGGACATCGTCAGGAGTTCGCCGACGAATCCGTTGAGTCCTGGAAGGCCCGCTCCAGCAAGGGTAAAGAAGACCAATAGCACAGCAAGCTTAGGGTATTGTGCTGCAAGGCCGCGATCTTCACTCTTGAGACTGATCGTTCCATGTCGCTGTTCGAGCATCGATAGAATCCAGAACATCGAGGCGGTGATCAGTCCGTGGTTGAACATCTGCAGGGCTGCTCCCCCGAGTCCTTCTTTTGTAAGACTCATCAGCCCGAGTGTGATGAATCCCACGTGGGAGAGGGAACTAAAGGCCAGCACCTCTCGAAGGTTGTCTTTCGTCAGGGCCACCAAAGCACCGTAAACGATCACAATCGCTCCAAGGGTTCCGATCACCATTTGGGCTTCGATCGAGAGGGCTGTAGGGGTCAATGGAATCACAATCCGAAGAATGCCGTAAAGTCCGAGCTTAGCAACGACCGATGCGATCAGCGATGTCGTGTTGGGATGGGCCGCAGCGTAGGTCATCGGCAGCCAAGTGTGCAGTGGCAAAATTGCCAGTTTGATTCCAAACCCGAGGAGCAAAAGCCACACGGCCCAAGAGTCCTTGGACCCGATCGGAATACCGCTTGAGACCGCCTGAGATGCAATCCGCGAAAGTTCGCTAAAAGAAACTGTCGAAGGTTGGCCGTAGACATTCGGAGACATCGCCAGCGAAATCAAGCCGACGACCATCGGGATACTACCTGCGAGGGTAAAGAGCAGAAATCGCTTCGAAGCACCTTGGGGGTTCTTGCCGTCTCCCCAACCGTGAATCAATAGAATCAGCGGGATCAAAACGGCTTCGAAGAAAATGTAAAACGAGACCAAGTCCATGGACAAAAACACACCCATGAGCATCGAGATCGTTACCAGCATTAAGCCGATGTAAGTTTCCTTGCGATGGTCGATTTGGCTCGAAGCGAGCCAAATGGTGAAGAAACCAATGATTCCGGTCAAAAGCACCATCAGCGCAGAGATACCATCGGCCCCGAAGGAGAGTTGCCAATCGACGGGATGTCCACCGACGGAAATCGGCAAAACAAATCTGAGCGAATCGGAAATGAAACTCACCTTGGGCTCGATCGTCGATTCCGAAACGCCAGCGTTTCCGCTGAGTCTCGAAGGAGCTTGGTAGACCTCGAAACACAGGCCGATGCTCAGTAGCAACGTAAGGAGTGCTGCGAGGATTCCAAACGGAGCCATCGCCTTGGACTTGGCTCCGGAGAAGAAGATCACCAAGGCAAAAGCCAGTGGTACAAGAATCAGTAAAGGGATCAATATACTCATGACTACCAACTTGCTCTGGTGACAATCCAAATAGCAACCGCCGCGATACCTATAGCCGTCAGCAGGCTGTAGGAGGGGACTCGTCCGGTCTGAATCCGCTGGCCAACAAGCCCCAAGAGTTTGGGCAAGCCTGCTACCGCATCGGTGATCGCACCGATGATGTTTGTGTCGAACCATTCGAGGAATTTTGCGACCGATAGCATCGGCTGGACAATCGAGACATTGTAGAGCCAATCGATGTAAAGACGGTTGCGACCAAAATCCAAAATGGTCTTAAGCAAACCGCTCTGCGGTGCCCCCTTGTGGCTGATGCTGTATCCGACAAAGACACCTGCCAGTGCGATGATCGAAGAGACAACCAGAAGCCACATCGGTTCGGAATGCTCGTGATGGTGCAGTAGTGGAGTTTTAGATATGTACTCGAAGATTTTTCCTGTTGGTCCTAACACGGCTCCCGCCAATAGAGCACCAACGGCCAACAAAGCCATCGGGGCAAGCATCACTGCCGAAGCCTCATGAGCATGATGACCCGCTGCCGCAGGAATCTTCTCAGGACCATGGAACGTCTTGAAGTAAGCCTTAGAGGTGTAGATCGCTGTCAGAAAGGCCGTCAAGAAACCGATGCCTAAGAGGGTCAAGAAATGTGCTCCAACCATGGTGTCTTTGCTAGCGTCCAGCAGCACGGCAAGTACACCGTCCTTGCTAAAGAATCCAGCAAGGAGGGGGACTCCGGCTAGGGCCGCTGCCCCGATGGCAAAGAGAATATTCGTTTTTGGAAGCACACGTTTGAGCCCCGAAAATTCACGCATGTCGATCACATCGCCCATCGCATGCATCACATTGCCAGCCGAGAGGAAAAGCAACGCTTTGAAGAATGCATGGGTTACAAGGTGGAACATCGCCGCTACGACTGCAACTGTCGTTAGATCTTTGACCGCACCGGCACCCAAAGCCATGAAGAGATAACCGAGTTGACTGACTGTCGAGTAAGCCAACACACGCTTAAGGTCATCTTGGCAAAGCGCCATCAGAGCCCCAATGAGAGATGTGATGCCTCCAAGCCATGCGACTGTGATCAAAACCGAGGGCGTTAGCTCGGTCAGGGGAGCCAGTCTTGCCATAAGGTAAACCCCGGCGGTGACCATCGTCGCGGCGTGAATCAATGCGGAAACTGGCGTGGGGCCTTCCATCGCATCGGGCAACCACACATGGAATGGGAACTGAGCCGATTTACCGATGGCTCCAATCATCAAAAACAAGGCGACCCAACCAAGGAGTCCTGCGTGTTTTTCGGCCAGAACGGGTGCGGCATCAAAGATGTTTTGAAAGTCCAGCCTTGAGAACCAGTTTTGTCCAGCACCAACGTCGGTATGCCCGATGGCATACCCGAGCAACATAATCCCGAATAGGAATGCAGTGTCGGCGACACGATTGACCAAGAATGCTTTGGTCGCAGCACGGGCGGCGGAAGGTTTGCGGAACCAATATCCGATCAGCAGATAGCTGCAGGTACCCACACCTTCCCAAAACGCGTACATCATCAGCAGGTTGTGCGACAAAACCAGCATCGTCATCGAGAAGACGAATCCGCAAAAGACGGCAAAGTACCGGGCATAGCCAGGATCGTCATGCATGTAGCCCTTCGAATAGATCGCGATCATCGCAGAGATCGATGTAACGACCGAAAGCAATGTCAAGCAAAGTGTATCGATCCTCAAGGAGAGTTTTAGGTTGACGTTCCCAATCTCGAGATAGCGATAACCTTCAGAGATCTGATAACCGGCGCCGTTTTCGTCAGGGTTCCATAGAAACAACACGATCAGAGCGCTTGCTGCCGCGATCAACAGCGAAGCGATCGCCGGAAGATGCGCATCGTTCTTATTGCCACGAAACGACAAAATCGTGCACAGGATGCAACCGATCAGTGGCGCAAGCGGAACGACCCAGATTAAGGAGTAAAAGTTAGGCACGCTGATTGACCTCCGACACAATGGGAGATGTCTTGGTTTGATGTTCTGACACGTTTTGTTCAATAGACGTTTGAAGCGAACTTGAGACAGGTTTTGCCAAAGGATCCAAACCAGCCGGGATAAGCGTCGGATAGTCCTCCTGTTTTCCCAACCCTGGATAATCACCCTCGGAATCTTTTGGAAGAATTGTTTCGCTTAGTTCGTCCCATGCTTGCACATCCAAGGTTGATTTGCGACGGTAGAGCGACACAACCATGGCCAAGGCGATAGCGGCCTCACAGGCTGCGATCGTCAGCACCATGACAGCCAGAATCTGGCCCTGGTAATTCTGATGGTATCTTGAGAAGACAATCAGATTCACGCTAACTCCCGAGAGCATCGTCTCGAGGGACAGAAACATGAGAATGAGTGATCGCCGGGTCAAAAAACCTATGAGCCCAAGTGCAAAGAGGATTCCTCCGAGCACCAGGAGGTTTTGAACTTCGGAGTGATTCACGATGGATCCCTTTCTGGTTTCTGAGCCAGTACGATCGCACCGAGGGTCGCCACTAGCAAGATGGTGCCGGCCAGTTCGATGGCAAGCAAGTAATCGGTAAACATAGAGCGACCGAGTCCTGAAGTCTTCGCGGGTGTAAACTCCGCAATTTGACTTGGACTCATCGTCGGGTCTGGCACCGGAGGAATTCCCTCACCGGGTGCTGGCCCAGGAACTGAAAGGCTGTAGGGACGCGTTAGATCGAGTTTCACAGGAAGAATCTCACCGGGCTCAGAAACGCTCCAAGCGATCGCAAAGAGCAAGCTTGTTGCAACACCAGCGGCTAGCAGCGGATTGGTCAATTGAACGTCGTACCACTGCAATTTTGCTTTTTGTGCGAACATCAGAACAAACAAGAAGATGATGATCGTCGCACCGGCATAAACAATCATCGTTGCAGCAGCGATAAAGTAAGCCGATTGCATGAACATCACACCGCAAGAAGACAGAACTGCAGTCGCAAACCCAAGTGCAGCATGAATCGGTTCCCTTGCCGTTACAAATGCAATTCCACCGGCCACGGCAATGATGCTAAAACTCATTCGAACGATCGTTTCGAGCTGCATCGGAATCGACATGAATGCCATCAGTGCAGCAAATCCAAATAGAGCGGCTCCCGCGGTGGCCATCATTTTGGATTTCACAAGGCCATGTTGCAAAAGCAAATAGGCTGCGGTTCCTAGGAGGATCACCAGGAGCAGGATCTGGGAGAGATTGCCCTGGAACTCATCGCCGCTAACTAGCGGCAAGTTCTTGGGGTCTATAGGCAAGGGGTTCACTTTGAGCCTCTTTATTCGCTTTAAAATTGATTCATCAATGGGTTAGGTGCGGACTTCTTGTGCGATCAACCCGACTTTCCACGCCCCGGAGGGGGCGGTGCATCTTTGGCTGTCGGTGCGACTTCGGATGCTGGACCGAGCTTGCCTCGATGGGTTCTGACCGGATCGCGTCCCGATTTAACCGTTTCATCGAAAACCGAAAGGAGCTTCTCCTTATCGAAGATCATCTCTTGGCGAGTCATCCCTGTTAGGTCGTAAATGCTCGTCAATTCGATCGCATCGACAGGACAAGCTTCCTCGCACATTCCGCAATAAATGCAGCGGAGTTCATCGATGGTAAACGTCGCAGGAAACTTATCTCGATCCTTCCAATGAGGATCATCCTTGGGTGCCGGTGCAGCGATGATCTCGATGCAATTGGCTGGACATGCCGTTTGGCACATATAGCATGCAACGCATTTGACGCGACCGGCTTCATCGCGATTCAGGCGATGCACCCCGCGATAATTCGGTGGAATCTCGGGCTCGACTTCTGGGTACTGACGGGTCGTCGGCTTGCCTGAGACCGCATGCCGAACTGCGGTGGCTAACCCCGATGCGATCGCTGGCAGGTACAACGCATCGAGCACCGTTAGTTTCGGGGCCTGGCCCCATTTGACTGTTTTCTTCTTGGGGGCGTTGGTGGGTTGGGACTCACTCATAAGACACCGCTCCTTGGGGTTGGAGACTACTTCTCACGACGTTATCGCTTGCCATCGAAGCGTTGAACTTCGCGGCGCTGTAGTAAGCCGCTAGGACGGGCAGGACGGCTGTTGCAATCAGCAAATGTTTTGGAAGATCGAGAGTCAGTACAATTGCAACTCCTACGAGGTTAACCAGCGCTAGAGGGATCAGCCCCTTCCATGCTAGTCCCATGAGTTGGTCGAATCGGAAACGAGGAAGTGCCCAACGCAACAAGATGATCACCATGACGACCAAAGACACCTTGGCCAACAGCACCAAAAGGCCTAGGGCCAAGACCAGGGTCGAAGCCCCGGATGGATCCGGAAGGCCTGGGAAGTGCCAACCACCTAGAAAGAGCAGTGCCGTCAGGAAACTCACTGTCACGATGTGGGTGTATTCAGCCAAGAAGAACAAAACGAACTTGATCCCACTGTACTCAGTATGAAATCCACCGACGAGCTCTTGTTCACACTCGGGAAGGTCAAACGGCAGACGATTCGTTTCAGCTAGTGCGCTGGTAAAAAACACAAGCATGGCGACCGGTTGCCAGAACACATTCCAATCAAGCAAGCTGCCCGACTGTGCTTTTACAATCTGCTCGATGTTGAGTGATCCTGTGATCGCGATCACACCCAGAATCGACATCCCCAAGGGAATCTCATAGCTGATGAACTGCGCACAAGAGCGAATCGCCCCGTAGATGGAATACTTGCTGTTCGAGGCCCATCCGCCGACGATGATTCCGTAGGCAGACAGGGAGCTGATCGCAAGCATCATCAGGATTCCGATGTCGATGCCCGGTGCAACCATGAATCGAAAACCGCTCTTGTAATCGGTAGCTACCGGCCCAAAGGGCATCACTACCAAGGCGAACATGGCGGTGATCAAGCTAAAGGAAGGAGCGATAAAATAGAGCGCCGTGTAGACGTGATCAGGGATCAACTGCTCCTTGAGGAAGATCTTGATGCCATCTGCGACTGCTTGAAAAAGCCCAAAGGGACCGACTCGGTTTGGACCGACACGGTCTTGGACGTACGCTGCGACCTTGCGTTCGATGAAGGTCATGTAGAGCCCAAGAAATGGCACGACTGCAAGAATCACTGCAATCGCCGCCAAAGCGGGCCACAAAACAGGCCAATATTCCAATAAACGACTGATCATTCGTGTTGTTCCTCAGAATGCTATCTAGCTTTTGGCGCCAACAGGTTGATTGGTGTATTTGGCCAAACGGACACCATGCTCTCCAAGATCGCCGGGAGCGATTGCCGAAAGCTCAGCAATGGCGTTTCCGATCTCTTTACGCAGCGCCATGGCATTGAATAGACCACTGCGCCCAGCGAGTTCCATCAGGATGCGACCATCGGCTCGGGCTTCTTCAGGTGGACGAATCGAAGCATGGGCAGCTTGAGCCAGCCCAGCATGGTTAACATAAGTCCCATCGCGTTCTGCGAACGATCCAGCGGCCAGAACAATGTCGGCCCGTTCGCTCAGCGGCGATGGAAAAATATCTTGAACGATCAGTAGCGATGGTGTTCCAACGGCCTGATTAAGTTTTTCGGTTACCCATCCTGAGCTGTAGCCACCGACGACATACCACGCGCTGGCGGAAGATTTACCGAGCGAATCCGCATAGATCACCGAACGTTCGAAGTGCCGCAAAACCGCTTCGACACCAAGCCTGTTGGGGCACTTCTCAGCACGGATCGTGAACTTTACTTTGCCCGGTGCAGGCGGTTCGCCCTTGGGACCCTTGGGGTATAGATCATCGCTTCCGACGATCGGGACAGGACCAAGAGTCAATTTGGTTCGAGGATCGATTCCCTTGAGATAAGAAGCCAACAGGTAAGCTTCCTCGACGGTCATCAAGGGTGAAAGAACAGCAACGAATCCCGATGGATCATTTTGAATCGCTTGTTGGATTCGCTTCTTGGCCTCTGCCAAGACCGTAGGCCATGGATCGGCGAATGACAAATCGGATGCTTGACCAGATGCACCGCTGCTCGCGGGACTTGACGATACGCTCCTGAGCCTGGGGTATTTCAATCGCGTTTCGTCATGGATGTATTTGAATCCGAATCGCCCTTCGTCGCACATGAAGTGCCCTTGGGCTTGCGGATTCTCCCTAGGCCGAAGCCTATAAACTTTGTTTTCATTTTGATCGACATGGATGCTGCAACCTGTCGAGCATCCAGTACAGACGCTCTCGGCATGCTTGAGCCACCAAACGCGTTTCTTGTAGAGGAAGTCTTTGCTGCACAAGGCGCCGACAGGGCAAAGATCAACCACATTTCCAGCGAGTTTGTTGTTGCATGGGGTATCGGGGAATACATCGATCTCTTCATGCGATCCACGAGCCACGACTTGGAGTTCTGCCGTGCCGCTGACTTCCCTGGTGAATCGAACACAGCGCGTACACATCACGCATCGATCGGTAAACAAAGCAATCTGCTCGCCGATGTGGTACTTGTCCTCTCGATGCAACTTCGGTTCGTCGAGCCGACTCTGCGCTTTGCCGTACTTGTAGGTGTAATCCTGAAGGTAACACTCTCCTGCTTGATCGCAGATCGAACAATCCAGTGGATGGTTGAGCAAGAGCAGTTCGAGGGTCATCTGCTGCGAAGTTTTCACTTTTGCAGAATCTGTTCGGATGACTGTTCCATCTTTGATGGGCGTTTGGCAACCAGGAACGAGTTTGGGGCCCATTGCCACAGTGCCATCGGGTTTGGTCTCGCCGACTTCGACCAAGCACATGCGGCAGGAGGCCACTACCGAGAGCGACTCATGCCAGCAGTAGTGAGGGATCTCGACTCCTGCTTTTCTGGCAGCGAGGATGCAGTTGTCTTTGGGGTCCGCATCGACCTCGATATCATTGACTTTGACTTTGACCACTTTGATCGCTTTCCCAAAAAGTGTTGTTCAAGTGTTCTTGATTAGTGGGCACCGGCAAGAACAGGGCTCTCGCTTCGACGACCGCTCTTGATGTACTCTTCAAACTCTCCACGGAATTTGTTGATCGCTGTTTTGATCGGCCAAGCAGCACCGTCTGCAAGTCCGCAGATGGTTGTTCCTGGGATGGTTCCGATCGAGTTGGCGATCTCAAGCAGTAAGTCGATGTCGCTGAGCTTTCCCCGGCCTTCCCGGATCCGTTCGAGAATCTTGGTCGACCAAGCGGTTCCTTCTCGACATGGTGTGCATTGGCCACAGGATTCGTGGGCAAAGAATCGGCAAGCGTTGTAGAGAACATCGACCATGCTCGTATGGTCGTCGATCACGACGACGGCTGCGGTTCCCAAGCCCAAGCAACCGACGCGACCCGGACCGTTGAAGTCCAACGGCGTATCGAGTTCGGCATTGGTCATGAATCCCATGCTCAATCCGCCTGGAATCACTGCCTTGGCCTTGCGCCCCTTCCATACTCCTCCGCCGTGCTGATCGATCAGATCTCTTGCGGTGATGCCCATGGGGAGTTCGACGAGCCCAGGTTTGTTGACATGGCCTGAGATGCAATAGAGCTTAGGCCCATAGGATCCAGCATCACGGGGGTTGTTGGGGTCTTTGGGAATCCCCATCGATTGAAACCACTCCGAACCGTGCTTGACGATATGCGGAATGCAAGCCATTGTCTCGACATTGTTGACAACGGTTGGTCTTCGAAATGCACCTTCGATCGCAGGAAACGGAGGCTTGATGCGAGGCCAAGCCCGCTTGCCTTCGAGGCTTTCGATCAATCCGGTTTCTTCACCGCAAATGTACGCGCATGCACCGCGATGCAAGTAGATGTCGAGGTCGTATCCCGAACCGAGGATGTTCTTGCCTAGTAAATTGTTCGCATACATTTCGTCAACTGCTTTTTGCAGCGCTCGATAGCATCGACCATACTCGTATCGAAGATAGAAATAGGCCGTCGTCGCGCGGGTTGCAAAACTGCTGATGACGATCCCTTCGAGAACCTGATGGGGATCCTCTTCGATCAAAACACGGTTGTTGAACGTGCCGGGTTCACTTTCGTCACCGTTGATGCACAAGTAGATTGGTCCCGTGACATCCTTAGGAAGAAAAGTCCATTTGAGACCCGTTGGAAAGCCCGCTCCACCGCGTCCGCGTAGGCCAGAGTTCTTGACCACATCGATCACCTCGGTGTTGGCCATCTTCAAGGCTTTGGCCAGCGCTTCATAGCCACCGTCGGCCCGGTAGGATGCAAGCGACTGGCTATCGGGCCTGCCGACCCGACCCAAAAGAACAGGTTTGAATTCACTTTCACTCATCGAATTGAACCTTGCTTGTGACTTTCTGGTCAGACTTTCTTTTTGCCCGAAGTGGACTCATGGGCGATCCGTTCGACATCCTCGAGGCTGCATCGCAGATGAAGTTCGTCTTCGAGTAGGATGCATGGAGCACCGTCGCAGGCTCCCAAACACTCGGCCAGCTCGATGGTCAGTTTTCCATCGGCGGTCGTTTCGCCAGGAGCGATGCCATATTTCTGGCAGAGTGCTGCGAGGAGTTCCTCGCCGCCTCGGAGCATGCACGGTAGGGACCGGCAGACCCAAACACGCTTTTGCCCGAGCGGGTTATCTTCCGTACGGAAAAATCCGTAAAAGGAAGCGGTGTCATGGATTTGGGCAGGGGAGAGTTCGAGTATCTCAGCGATCTCCTCCATGGCCTTTTTGCTGACACATCCTCGCTCTTGCTGAACCACATGCAATGCGGGCAGCGTCACGGCTTGCTTGCTTGGGTAGCGTGGCAGATGTTCGGCAATGGTTTGTTTTGCGTTATCGCTAAGTTCACTCATCGATCCAACTCCGCAGCGATGATATTGATGCTACCGAGAACAGCGGCCACGTCGCTGAGCATGCAGCCTCGGATCATGCGGCTAAACAGAGAAAAATGAAGCAGGGAAGGGGGGCGAGTACGGGCTCGGTAGGCTTTGAAATCACCGTCTGAAACGATGTAATAACCCAGCTCTCCGTTGGGGGACTCGGTTGCACCGTAATAGGATTCCTTGGGCGAAGCCATCTGACGATTCGGCATGATGTTCTCAAAATGATGGATCAAGCCTTCGATGCTCCGATAGACCTCGGTCTTGTCGGGGATCCCTTCTTTGCCGGTTCCCGAGATGAACACCGGGCCCGAGGGCAGGTTGTTGACCGCTTGTTCGATGATCTTGAGGCTTTCGAGCATCTCCATCATGCGGACTTGAAAACGAGCATAGCAATCGCCACCTTGGGCACAGCAGACATCAAAGTCCAGATCGTTGTATGCCAGATAGGGTTCGTCGCGTCGTAAATCTCGCTCGACACCACTGGCTCGTGCCACCGGACCGGTAGCTCCACCAGCGATCGCTTCCTGCTTGGTCAGTACTCCGACCCCCTTGGTCCGTTCAACGAAGATTCGGTTCTTCATGACCAAACCAGCAAAATCTCGATAGGCCTTCGGGAATGTCTTGCAAAAATCGCGTACCATTGCGACCCAGTCGTCGGTCACGTCATAGAGCAGACCACCGACTCGGGTGTAACCGGTGTGGAACCGCTGGCCACTTGCCCGCTCGCAAATCTCGTAAATCTTCTCGCGTTCGTTGAACGCATACATGAAGGCCGTGGCACCTCCGAGGTCCAGAACACAAGTCCCCGTGCAGAGCAAGTGATCGTGGATCCGCATGAGTTCTGCAAAGATCGTGCGGATGTACTTGCAGCGGGGCGTCAGTTCAATCCCGAGAAGGCCTTCGACTGCATGATGCCAAGCGATCTCATTGGCCATCGGAGAGATGTAGTTCATCCGATCGACGATCGTAACGTACTGGTTGTAGTCGAGGACTTCTGCCAGTTTCTCAAAACCGCTATGGAGGAACCCGATGTCGGGTTCGGCACCGATGACCATCTCGCCATCGAGTTGCAGAACCAATCGCAACGTGGTGTGGGTGGCAGGGTGCTGTGGACCAAAGTTCAATGTCCAGAGACCTTCTCGGTAGCCGGCATCCAAATCAGGAGAATCAACAATCTCGAGTGGCATCCGATTTAGCTCTCCGCACGGGTGATGATGGGGAAGTTATGGCGTTCGCCCCGGCCCTTGACCGGATAATCCTTGCGAAGTGGAAACGATTCGAACGCATCAGGCAACAGCAAACGCTTGAAGTTTGGATGCCCTTCGAAGACGATCCCGAACATGTCGTAGACCTCGCGCTCGAGCCAGTCGGCACCAAACCAAATCGGACAGGCCGACGGGAGTTTCAATTCGGGTTCATTGACATGTGTTTTGACAGTCAGTCGCTCGCCGCTGGTGGTGTTGAGCAACAAATAAACGACCTCGAAGCGGTCGGTGGCTCCCGGGTATTCGAGCATGTCTACAGCCGTGATATCCACCAGTTGATCCATGCCTGCATCCCGCAGGGCTTCAAGCGCCACGGCGATCTTTGCCGCTGGCACCGTCACTCTCTGTTGGGAGCGAAACTCTGACCATCCCAGAGAGACACCGCTGAGCTTTGACTCCAGCGAATCTTTCAAAGTCTGTATTTCCGACATCGGGATAACTCCAAGCGATTAGTGGATCGGGTCGTACTTGGGCTCTTCGAGCTTGAAACCGTTTCGCTCGCGAATACGAACCAACTCGTCTTCATCGAAACGCTTTGGGCCATCGGACAAGATACGAAACTGGAACTCTCGGGCGTTGTAGGTACCCGTCTTTTTGATCTTTTCTTGCAGGTCCATAATGGCCTTGATCAACTGCTCGGGCCTCGGAGGGCAACCAGGAATATAGATATCCACTGGAAGGAATCGATCGATGCCTTGGACAACTGCATAGGTATCGAATACGCCGCCTGAGCAAGCGCAAGCACCCATCGAGATGCACCATTTGGGCTCAGGCATCTGCAACCAGATGCGTTGCAACACTGGAATCATCTTCATAACCACACGACCAGCAACGATCATCAAGTCGCATTGCCGAGGGGTAAATCGCATCACCTCACTGCCAAAGCGTGATAAATCGTGCTTGGATGCAGCGGTGCTCATGAGTTCGATGCCGCAGCAAGCTGTGGCAAAGGGCATCGGCCAAAGACTATTGGCTCTAGCCCAGGAGGCAGCCGCGTCGATTGTTGTTAAGAAGACATTGTCACCGAGTTGTTTGTTTATTTGCGTCGCCAATCGAAGACTCCTTTGCGGTAGGCTACCCAGTAGGCAAGGCCGAGAGTAGCAAGAAGAACCATCAGGACTGCTAAAACCGCTGGTCGGAAAGCTTCAGGCACACCATCGGGAGCCTTGAGCGAAACGGCCCAGGGGTAGAGGAACAGCAGTTCGATGTCGAAGACCAAAAACAGAATGGCAGTTAAATAGAACTTGATGTCAAAGGGCTTTCGAGCATCACCTACGGGATCCATCCCAGATTCGTAGGGCATATCCTTGATCTTCGTTGGCCTGCGCGGAGCCACCAAGTGGGGCAGCAGAAGCGACACCGCGGCGAACCCTAAGACTGCGATGAGGTAGATCAGGATAGGAAGGTGAGCGACCATACGGGGCACCTGCTTTGACTCGTAAAATCAAAAACGGGGTCGACGAATCCAAACGTTCGAGACGTTTCCCAAACTCACATCGACGTCCGCAACCCACTTTGTGAAATTTTTCACAAAGTCAACGCGTGTATTGTAGAAGATTGCGACGATTTGTCATCGCCTACATTGGGGTTTTTGAGAGAATCCGCAAAAAGACCTTGTAGAAAGCAGGCTAATTCAGGGGTGCCTGGTGCGAGCACTTGCAGAGATAACCCTCGGAGCAACCTGCAGAAGGTAAAGAACCTGGTCGAGGTGCCCATTAAAGATGTCGAGCAAGGAAAAACAACAAGGTCTCCATGCCGTCTCACGGATGACCTACCATCGCGTGAAACGATTAGATTTTCCGATCGACTACATGATAAACCTTCGTTCATGACCTCGTCCACAAGCGTCTAGTCAGCGTCGAGATCTTGTCCTAACTGACCCATGATCGTTCTGAACTCTTCGACTCGGAGCTGCCCCATCAAAAAACGATGCGAGAGTATGTATTTTTCGAGTCGGTTCGCGTCGTGCTTTCGATGCTCCTTGCGGTACTTGACCCTGCCGATCGAATAGTTGTCCTCTAGATCCGCCAATTTCACTTCGGTGGCAATCGGATCCATAGACAGACTTTCAATGTACTGGCCGTAAGGAACGCCAGGTGCATGAGTCAATCGCTTCACCGCTTCGATCACTCGAGGGCCAATCCCTGCTGAAACGAGTTCTTGGACGCCCGTTGGAGTGTCTTCTAGAATGTCATGCAAAACTCCCGCCTGCTTGGCCTGTGGATCCCTGCAACGCATCATGACGCGGATCAAGTGAAGGACATAAGGGGCTCCGTCCGAATCCCGTTGACCTTGATGTTTATTCACTGCTAGAGACAATGCGATTTCGATCTCTCGGGCGTTCTTCTCTTCGTCGTTCATGTCGTCGTTCATGGCCTGGTATCGACTTACTGCTTGATGATTAGGTGAGCATTTTTTGCTGACGCATCCATTCGATGGACTCGGCAATCGATTGTTCGACGGGGCGAACATTATAGTCTAGCTGATCAATCGCCCGCCTGCTCGAATACCAGTGGAACTGCGAAGACATCGCAATTGCAGCGGAATTAATCAGCGGTTCTTTACCGGTCATTTTTCCAAAAAGGTCACCAGCACTCCCTGCTACGATTTGTCCGGGCCTGCGCAAGGATGTCCAAGGCGAACGACTCCTGAATTGCCGAGTGATCTCCTGCCAAAGTTTGAAGTAAGTCCAGTTCTCGCCTGCCAGCACATAACGCCCACCCCGGGGGGCTCGATCAATGGCCCGAAGCATCGCTTGAGCTACGTCCCTCGGATCGCAAATGCTACAACCGCCCGAGGGTGCAAGTGGTGGAGCACCCTTGCGCAAATCCATGATCATTCTCCCACTGCTGGGCTTCCAGTCCCAAGGACCGAGCATGAATCCTGGATATACGATCACCGCGTCAAAGCCCTGAGAGATCGCTTCGGCAACCTCTTGCTCTGCTGCCCTTTTGGAGACCACATACGTGCACGGGACTTGGCCGTCACCAGGCGTTTGCTCGTCCGCGATAACTTCACGCGAACCGATCGCAAGGGTGTTGACGGTCGATACATGGATCAATCTTGCTGAGTGCTTTCGAGCAAGACGAATCGCGTTGGCTGTACCGTTCTTGTTGGTTTGAATCCCCTGATCTCGCTGGCTCCAACCAATGTGGATGTGTGCTGCCGAATGAATCACCGCGTCGAGTTTGCCCTCGATACGATCAAGCGATTCCCAATGCACGATATCCGCATCGAGTTTCTCCACGTTCAGATCTTGTAGCGAGAGGGCAGTCGACGAATTTCGCGATATGGCGACGACTTCGATCCCTTGGTCGAGGGCCAAGCGTGTCACGTTGTTCCCAAGCAAACCGGTCGCTCCAGTAACGGCAATTCTCATCGGATCTCACTCATAGGCTGGTCGAAACGGTACCCCAAGTTACCCTCTCGCTAAATCTTACCAAAGAATCCTGATCCCTGGAGGTCTCCAAAGAATTGGAATCCTGATATACTGACCGTAGCTAATCCAATTTGCTATCATCCTTGTCCCATTTCATTTAAGCCAGTCCTTGATGCCGATCATCGAAGTCAGAAACCTGACCAAACAATTCGGAGCCGGAGATCTGGCCGTCGATGTTCTCAAAGGTGTTAACCTCAAGATTGAGCCCGGAGAATTCGTCGCGCTCATGGGGCCAAGCGGCTCGGGCAAAAGCACCCTCATGAGCATCATCGGGGGGATTGAACCACCGAGCTCAGGCCAAGTATTGCTTGATGGTATCGACATCGCGAATCTCGACGACGACCAACGAACGCTACTGAGGCGTCGGAAAGTCGGGTTCATTTTCCAAGCATTCAATTTGATCCCTACCCTTAGCGCCATCGAAAATGTTTCGCTCCCGTTGCAACTCGATGGAGTTCCTTGGAAGCAAGCTCAGGAGCGAGCACAGATCGCTCTCGAACGTGTCGAGATGAGCCATCGTATGGACCATGTTCCCTCGAAGCTCTCCGGGGGCGAGCAACAGCGGGTAGCCATCGCTCGAGCATTGGCCATCGAACCGGTGATCCTGCTTGCCGACGAGCCTACCGGGAATCTCGATTCGAGGCAAAGCGGACGAGTCACGGAATTGCTTAGGGATCTAGCGATGTACTCGCGGCAAACGATCGTCATGGTCACCCACGATGCAACCGTTGCACGAACAGCATTCCGACTCTTGAAGTTCAAAGATGGAAACATCGAACGCGATATTGCCCAAGAGGATTTTGAAGCCAATGCGTCCGTCTTCCATGCTTCCTCGGTCCAAAACGCAACGGGCTGAGCGAGGTAAGTGATGGCTTTATCGAGACTCTCGCTTAGGGAATTGCAAAGCCGACCAGCTCGGTCGTTGCTGACACTCCTGAGCATCATCATCGGTGCTGGGGCTATCGTGTCAACCTACATCGCTTCAGATAGCGCAAAACTCGCACAGCGTGCGATGGTCCAAAACGTAACAGGCAATGCCCACCTTGAGATCCAAGCCGCTGGCGGAGGATCGTTCGATATCCGCGAGGTTCTGTTTCTCAAAGAACTCGATGGGATCGAAGTCATCTCGCCATCGGTACGTCGATACTCGACCTTGGCCACACTCAATGCCGAAGGCAAACCGGATCGCAAACATCGCGTCCAACTCCTGGGTGTCGATTTCCAAGAGGATCGCAAGCTTAGGAATGTCGAGCATGTCTCGGGAAAAGATCCTTTCAGTGACTCCGAGCCTGACTCAAACTCCGATGAACCTGAGGTATGGTGCGATGAGGGACTTGCCAAGTCCGCTGGACTCTCTGTAGGTCAAGAAGTCAAACTGCTGACCAAGACGGGTAATCAGTCGGCAAGAATTGCAGGATTGCTCAAGTCCAACACCGCCGCTGCGGCCTTTCAATCCGCCGTGCTGATGGCTCCGACGCGCACAATCCAAAAATGGACCCGCTCGGTCAATAAACTCGATATCGTCCAATTGATGCTCAAGGATGAAAAACAGGTTAGCGCAATCCAAGAACAGATCGCTCAGAGGCTTCCACAAGGGGTCTACGTCCGACAGCCACCGATGCGAAGCGAACTGGCAAACGAGAGCACCGTCGCGATCCAACGAGGTCTACTGATCGCAACCATTTTCTCGTTGGTCATGGCGGGATTCATCATTTTCAACACGTTCCAAATGAATGTCGGTGAACGCCGACGACAATTGGGGATCTTGCGAGCCATCGGCACAACGCGAAAGCAAGTCCTTTCGATGGTTCTAAGAGAAGCCGCCATCCTTGGGATTATCGGAAGCATCTTGGGCTGTGTTGTTGGTTATTTTGGTGCCGGACTATTAAATCAATCGACAGCGACTCTCTTAGGAATTTCGATTCCCAGTAGTGCCGTCGGTATCACACCGATCGCTCTAGCGATCAGTTGCGGCTTCCTTGTGTCTCTTCTGGGGGCTTGCTTGCCCGCCTTGACCGCCGCGAAGGCATCGCCATCCGAAGCGATGAAGAGTGTCTCGGAGTCGGATTCGACTAGACTCTGGACCCTTTGGTTTGTGATCGGATGGATCGTGATTGCACTCGGAGTTCTGATTGTTTGGGCCTCGACTTATCAGTACATCTCGGTTCGATTTGGAACTGCTGGTATCGTGATGGTGATACTCGGGGTGATCTTTCTCTTGCCCGCGTCGTTGCCTCTGTTGACCAAGATCGCAGCCGCTCCTCTGATGGCTTGGATGCCTGTCGAGGCATCGCTAGCGCGACGGCAAGTTTTGAGGCACCCTGGACGTTCCGCAATGACCATCGGGATTTTGCTTGTTGCCATGGCGATGGGCTTGGGGATGGCCTTTACCATCCTCGATAACATTCGCGATGTCCAACTGTGGTACAAAAGAACCATCGTCGGTGACTTCTTCGTGCGTGCCGCAATGCCCGATATGAGCAGTGGGCATGCAGCCGATATGCCCGACGGGTTTCCTGAAAAGGTTGCTGCCGTCGACGGAATCCTCGTGAGCGATACGATGCGATTCGTCAGTGCCCGCGCCGGGGAACTGAGTGTGATTGTCATCGTCCGCCAATTCAACTCTAAGACCCAGGATTTTTTTGACTTGGTTCAAGGCGAAGAGAACCAGGTCATGCAAGGCATTCGCGAGGGCAAGGTGGTTCTCGGATCCGTTCTGGCCGAGCGATCACAACTCTCGGTGGGAGACCTCGTTGAACTCGAAACCACCGAGGGCAAAGTCAAGGTTCCTATCGTCGGAGTTACCAACGAATACCTGGCAGGCGGATTAACCCTCTACATGCAAACCGAGCAAGCCAAACGGCTCCTGAGCGTCGAAGGCACCGATGCGGTGATCGTTCGTACGGATCCTGCAAAAAGGAATCAGGTCAAGCAGTCGCTTCAACAGCTTGCCGACTCCGAGGGGCTTATGGTTCAGTCCTTCCAAGAGATGGCCGACATCATCGAAAACATGATCAATGGAGTTGTCGGAGGTCTGTGGGTCGTGCTGTTTCTTGGAGCTTTGATTGCAGCGTTCGGTTTGATCAATACCCTCGCGATGAACATCCTTGAACAAACCCGAGAGATCGGAATGCTGCGTGTTGTTGCCATGACACGAAAGCAAATTCGTCGGATGATCCTCGCTCAAGCCCTGATCATGGCCTTCATCGGAATTCTCCCAGGCGTTCTTTTAGGAGTTGGGGTAGCAGGTGCGATGAACCTCAGTACCCTGATCGTCACCGGGCACGCAGTCCGATTCCAGTGGTACCCAGGCTTCATCCTTGGGGCTTTGGTCGCTGAAGTCATCATCGTGATTCTTGCAGCGATGTTCCCAGCCGAACGTGCTGCTCGATTGAATCTTGCGAAAGCCTTGCAGTACGAGTAATCTACCTCAATAGGTTCCCACTGCACGCAAATTCACCTCGAGACAATGCTTTGAACGCAGCTTCGACCAACTGGATCCAAGTCGACAACCTCGTTGAAATCTCAACGACATTTCCCGACGACATCATCGCCGATGATGTCGCAGAGGTCTTGGTCGAGCGACAACTGGTGGCCTGTGCTCAAGTCTCAGGTCCAATCCAAAGCACCTATCTTTGGAAAGGGAAATACGAGCAGTGTTCAGAACATAAACTTTGCGTGAAAACCACCGTTGAACGCATGCCTGCGGTTGTCGAGTTGATCCGCTCCAGACATCCTTATGAAGTCCCTGAGATCACCGCTCGCACTTACCAGTGGATGAACGAAGATTACGCCAACTGGATCATTCAATGCACGTCCAACCCGATCCAGGTTCCCGATTCGCAATAGTCCTTTCGAAACGGAACTGGATTAGCTTAGCCCAGGAAATGGAATTTCAGTGGAACAGCACTTGCCATGGCCCCAGCGTTTCGAGCTCATGGCGATGCTCTTCTTACACGGCATGGCACTGGCGGCTTGGTTCGTACCGATGGGTACAGTGCTCCAAGCTTGCGGATTAGGGAATTGGACACCGTTTGCGTTCGGAGCATCGGCTGTGGCCGCGTTGCTCTCCCCTCTTTTTTTCGGGGCAATGGCAGATCGTTCTGTTCCTCCGATCAAAGTACTCCGCTGGGTCTGCCTAGGGACCGGACTCCTATCGTTGGTCACAGCCTATGCGCTGAAACAGAGACTTGAAGGTGTCAGCATTTGGCTCCTGATTCAGCTTCAGGCTCTCCTGAGCGTGCCTACCAACAGCCTTTCAGGTTCGATCGTTCTTGCAAGAGTGGCCAACTCGCACGGTCAATTCGGGGCGATTCGTGCCATGGGGACAGCCGGTTGGATGACAGGATGCTGGATCGTCAGCGGACTTCACCTAGATGCCAGCGAGAACACCTTTGTACTCAGCGGACTTCTTTGGTTTGTTCTCTCTGCGTACACACTGCTTTTGCCAGCAGGTGTCGTGCAATCGAGAACATCGGGTCGATTGACTCTGCGTCAAAGATTTGGACTCGATGCATTGTCGCTGCTCAAGGATCACGACCATCGTGTCATCTTTATCACGGCCGCACTCGTGGCGATCCCTTTTGCTGCCTTCTATCCTTACACGCCGACTCACATGAAAGATCTTGGGATGGAGCGCACGAGCGCATGGATGTCTATGGGGCAAGTCATCGAGGTGGCGATCATGTTCACGATCGGTTCGGTGATGGTCGATTGGAAGCTCAAGTGGGTGATCTTGGTCGGCCTTTTCTCTGGCCTGATCCGATATATCTTCTATGCAATGGACAGCCAAATCCCGCTGATGCTTGGAGTTTGCATGCACGGCTTGGCCTTTACATTCACTTACATTTCCACCCAAATCTACCTCGCTCGGCGGATCGCTCCGCAATGGAGGACGCGAGCCCAAGCCCTTTTGAGTCTGCTCGTCGGTGGTATTGGAAACCTAACGGGGTATCTGGTAACCGGCACCTGGTTAGCCATCTGCAGCGATGGCTCGGACGTAAATTGGCAACAATATTGGATCGGTTTAGACCTGCTGGTACTTGTCGTTTTGATCTACTTTGCAATGAATTATCAAGGGGAAAACAGAACTCCCACAGATCCGACCACGGCCAAGGCGGCTTGATTCCATCCGCAATTTTGACTACCCTCGTCCGTATGCAAACTGCATGGCTAAAGCTCGTTTTAATCTTCATGGTGGCGATCCAGCAGACCGTCGCTGGAGTTTCGTGCTGCTGTTGGACTTCAGGATGCGTTGGACCAAGTTCCGAAAACAACGCTAGGCAAGCCGCAACGACGCAGACAACCAAGCCCATTTGCAACAAGTGCAAATCCAAGACTGCATCGACCAAGTCCGTGCAACGCGAGCAACAACGGTGTTCCAGACTTAGTGCCGATCCATGCAAATGCAAAGCCTCCGTTCCGTGCATCGCAAACGGGGTGAAATCGACTCAGTTAGAGTCGTCGAAGTCGAAAAAATCTGCTCCCCCTGGCACAATGGTTTATGACATCCTATGCCAGCCTGATGATCTACTCGCACGCATCTCTTTGATAGCATCCCAATTGGCAGGGCACTTCGAGCCTGTGCTTGCGCCCAAGACGACCCTCGCAAGGTTGTCTATCTTGAACTCTTGGGTGATCTGAGCTGATTCTCTTTCATTGAGAATCCAGCAATCTGTTTTGGGTCATTCGTGGAATCGACTCGTTGAAATCTCCGTCCAACGTCTGGCTCCACGCCGAAGGGCTTTGAACTTAAACGGAACGGCGCGAGCCGTCCGGTGATTTTTATGTTCCTGTATTTCACGTTGCTTCATAACCGGACGGCTCGCGCCGTTCCGCTTTTAACCGAATGCAATTAGCCCCCAATTCGAAGCAAGAACTTACAAACGACCGTCTATTCAAACCTTGTTACGTCCCTAGCTAGGAGGCTTATGATGAAATCCACGAAAATTCTTCGACCACTCTTTTGTAGCACTCTTCTATGCTTGAGCTTGCTCTCGGGTTGCGATCAAAAATCGGACTCTGCCAAGTCGAACCCACCGAAAGCCGATGCGGCAAAGCATGATCACGCTCAAGAACACGAACACGAACATCCACCAGGGGCTCACGGCGGAACCATCGTGCCACTGGGAGCAGACAGTTATCATGCCGAAGCCCTCTTAGAGGCAGATGGAACACTCAGGCTCTTTATGCTCGGCAAGGATGAATCTCGAGTTCAAGAGATTCAGGTGCAATCGATCAAGGCGTTTGCCAAAAACGAAGATTCGGTCGATGTGAAAAATATCGAACTGACTGCTGAGCCGCAAGCTGGAGACAGCGAAGGTAAAACCTCGCAATTCGTCGCCAAGATCCCGGCGGAATTGCTCGGCAAGTCCCTAAGAGTAACGATCCCAAACATCGCCATCTCCGGGGAACGCTTCCGCATCGCGTTCGAACTCAAAGCCCATGACGCTCACCAACCGATGGGCAAGCAAGCTCAAGCCGGCGAAGAAGAGAGTCTTTACTTGACCCCGGGAGGCAAGTACACCGCTGCCGATATCGAGGCCAATGGCAAGACGATTCCTTCGATCAAGTTCAAGGGGATCCGCTCGAACCACGATGATAAACCGGTGCCCGGCGACAAGATCTGTCCGATCTCGAAAACCAAGGCCAACGAGCAATTCGCTTGGATCATCGATGGGAAAACCTACACATTCTGTTGCCCCCCATGCATCGATGAATTTGTCAGATCTGCCAAAGAGCAACCCGACTCGCTTCAAGCACCCGAGACCTACATCAAGGAGTAGTGCAAATGATCGGCAATTCATCGCGGTTTGTGGCTCTATTTGCAACACTCCTGTGCTTGTGCGTTGGATTTCACGGAAACGGATTGATCCAAGCGCACGAGGGGCACAAGCCTTTGCCAACCAAGGGTGTGGAGGTCGATGCAAAATCTGGAACACTGGTCTTGAGCGCCTCGGCTCGCGATGCAATCGAAGTGAAGACCGAAGAGGTCTTACAAGGTCCACTAGCGAGTCACTTAAGCGCTTTTGGAACATTGACCGTGCCTTGGAATAATCACGCGTTGGTCGGTCCGCTTATGGAAGGCCGCGTCGAGTCAGTCTTTTTCGTCGCTGGTGATAAAGTCCAAACAGGCCAAGTCGTCGCTCAGATAGCCTCCCCGCAAATCGAGCAGTTGCAAAACGAGATCCGCGATCTGGTTGCTGGAGTCAATCTCGATCAACAACTCTTGCAAGGTGTTCAAGAAGCAAGCAAAAGTGGCGCGATCCCTGCGGCCAAAATTTTAGAACTTCAGACATCCTTGTTTCAAAACCAAACCGCCTTGAAAATCGCGAAAGCCAAATGGCTAGGTCTGGGTCTGGATCTCTCAAGTTTTGAACGCATCCTGGCCGAGCCGAGTGTCTATCAGTCGGTTCGACTAGGCATCACATCTCCCATTTCAGGCACGGTGCTGCACAATGACCTAACGGTGGGCAAGGTTGTCAATCCAAAGGAACATGTTTTAGAGATCATCGATTTGTCGACGCTTTGGCTACGGATCGAAGTCCTTGAAAAAGATGTTTCGAAAGTTAGCCAAGGGGATCCGGTCGAGTTCCTTCCGACAAGTGCTCCAGGCAGATCGATTACCGGAACGATCCGAATCCTTGAAAAAGTTCTCGATCCACGGACCCATGTCGCGACAGGTTGGGTGGATGTCCAGAACGATAGTTCGAGCCCCGATGAGTTATTGCCTGGGATGACTGGTCGAGTCCGTATCGGTAAGACCTCTGCATCTCCAAAACTGCAAGTTCCAAACTCGGCCGTCATTCGAGATGGCGCTGAACGCTTTGTACTGGTAGAACAAGAGCGTACCGAAAAAGCCTCTTTGTTTCGCAAGATCCCTATCGCGATCGGAATACTTGGCAATCGACACGCAGAAGTCACCCGTGGTGAATTGGTTCCCGGTGATCGCGTATTGACGCAAGGCAGCCGGCAACTCGGGCATCTGTTTTCCCAAGGAGTGCTGCGACTCAGCACCGAAGCCATGCAGGATATCGGTCTCAAGACAGCAGTGGCGCAAACCGGGAGAACTTCAAGGATAGTCTCCGTCGACGGCATAGTCAGTTTGCCTCCCTCGAAATTGGCTCGAGTATCACCCCAACTCTCGGGCAGGATTCATCAAGTTCTCGTCGAGCGCGGGGCATCGATCCGCACCGGCGAACCCTTGGCACTAGTCTCAAGCAGCGAATTCCAAGACTTGCAACTTCGCAGCATCCAATCCAATCTGGAACTTCGATTCCGCGAATCTGTTAATGAGAACATTCGCCAAGCTGGATCAAGTGTTCCGGCCCGGCAGAAGCTAGAGGCACAGAACCAACTTGTTGTGGCAAGAAATCAGTATGACAATGCGGTTCATCAATTAAAACTCCTGGGGATCCCGGACCAACAGATCGAATCGATCATCCAATCGCAACAGGTCATGCAGTACTATCCCGTGATCGCTCCTATTGACGGGGTCCTTGTCGGGTTCAACAAAGCGATCGGTCATACGGTATCTGCTGACGAGGAATTGTTTGAATTGCACGAACCGGCTGCACGACTCGTGGAGGCTTATGTCTCCGAAAAAGATGCTCGATTGATCCGTCCAGGGCAATCGTTACGATGTAAACCTGTCGCTCTGGAGGGTCGAAGTTTCCTTGGCACGGTTCTTTCCTCCGGAAAATCACTGAGCAATCGAGGTCAGACGCTTTCCGTGTGGGCCCAGGTCGACTTCGAACCACAGGCGGTTGTCTTTCACAACATGCTTTGCAGACTTGCGATCGAAGTACCCGAGTCGGCTACAGAGGTCGATGGATTTGAAAACCTTCGCGAAGATAAACCCCTGGTTCCCTTGTCGAGTATTTTGCAAGAGGGGAGTCAATCGTACCTGTTTGTCGCGTTGACCGATGGAACCTTTGAGCGTCGCAGAGTCACACTCGGACCACGCGACGATCGCCAAGTGACGGTTGTCACGGGACTTAGTCCCCACGAAACGGTAGTGATCGAAGGTGTCGCGGCGCTTCAGACCGGATATGCGGCAGTCCAATAAAGGGTCTGGTATGTTTGACAAAATCATTCGATTTTCGCTTGACCATCGCCCGATGGTTCTATTCATTGCGTTGGTATGCGCTTGTGCTGGGCTATGGGAACTCACACGAATCCCCGTCGATGTGTTCCCGGATTTGAATCGTCCAACAGTGACGATCATGACTGAAGCCCCAGGCTTGGCCCCCGAAGAGGTTGAAATGCTCGTGACGCGTCCCTTGGAGTATTCCTTCAATGGACTCACGGGGGTCGAGCGTGTCCGGTCGGCTTCGGCGATTGGACTTTCAATCGTCTGGGTCGAATTCGGTTGGGGAACCGACATCTATCGCGATCGTCAGATCGTTCAGGAAAAGCTTTCGACGGCTCGGGATCAAATCATAGCTGGCAATCCGACTATGGCTCCGATCTCTTCGATCATGGGAGAAATTTTGCTTTTGGGGATCCGTCCTGCTCTTGCTCAAGACGAACAAAATCCCCAACTCCAGATGGCAATGCGGACCTTTGGTGAATTCACTCTTCGAAATCGCTTGAGGGGGATTCAAGGCGTCGCGCAGGTGACGGTCATGGGAGGAATGCTCAAGCAGTATCAGGTCGTGACTTCACCAGAGAGATTGGCTTCTCAAAACATCACCTTGGCTCAACTGACCGAGGCGATCCAGAAATCCAACGTGCTTGCAGGTGGCGGATTGATGGTTCGAGATACCGAAGAGTCGATCTTGCGCATCAGCGGTCAGTCCCTATCGCTCGAAGATCTCCAAAACACTCCAATTATGTGGCGCGAGCAACGGCCGGTGTTGGTACGAGAAGTGGCCGATGTGCAGTTTGGTGGGCCTGTTCGGAGAGGAGATGGAGGTGCGAGCGTCCGAAACCTACAGGATGGCAATATCCAAGGGGGACAGGGGGTCATCCTTGCGATTCAAAAGCAACCAGGGGTCGACACGATTAAACTTGATCACCAAATCCAAAAGGCTTTGGACTCGATTGAAAAAGAGCTCCCACCAGAAATGATTCTCGAACGACGATTGTTTCAGCAATCGAGTTTTATCCAAGCAGCCGTCGAGAACGTGGCCGAGGCGGTGCAGGATGGGGCTTTGTGGGTCGTTGTGATTCTATTTGTCTTTCTATGGAATTTCCGAGTCAGCGTCTGTTCGCTCATCGCGATGCCACTTTCGATCTTGATGACGTTCTTGGTCTTTAGGGCTATGGGCGCGACGATCAACACCATGACACTAGGAGGGATCGCTGTTGCGATCGGCGATCTGGTCGATGATTCTATCGTCGATGTTGAAAATATCTTTCGCAGACTCAAAGAGAACCGCCAGCTGCCGATCGACCAACGACGATCGAGCTTGGACATTGTCTATGAGGCATCTAGGGAAGTTCGCGGTTCGATCGTCTATGCAACGATGATTGTCGTGCTGGTTGTTGTGCCGTTGTTTGGGCTCACGGGACTCGAAGGGCGAATGTTCGCCCCACTGGGTGTATCCTACATTGTGTCGCTCCTGAGTTCCTTGCTGGTTTCCCTGACGGTTACCCCGGTGATCGCTTCGTACCTGCTACCAAGAGCAAGGTTTCTTGACGTGAAGGGTGATGCATGGCTAGTGCGAATCCTCAAGTCCTTCGTTCGGCGTGTACTGACATGGACTCTCGATCATACAAGCCTGGTTTTCGCCGCAACTGGCCTGGGCATCGTTCTTTCAGTTTGCTCGGTCGCTTGGATGGGAGGTTCATTTCTTCCTGAATTCAATGAAGGGAGCTACACAGTCAACGTGCAATGCTCACCTGGAACGAGCCTTCAAGAGAGCATTCGCGTGGCACAGCGATGCGAAAAGATGCTCATGGAGATTCCTGAGGTCGTCTCGATATCCAGAAGAACAGGAAGAGCGGAGCTCGATGAACATGCCGAAGGTGTTCATTCCTCGGAGATCGATATCCAAACACGAAACACAAGAATCCCCAAACCGGGTCTTGCATCGGCAGTTTTTCGAAGATTGCCGGGCTTGCAGCAGTTTGGATACGAACATCAGGCTCAAGCGACACACAAAATGATCGAGGAGATACGTGAGTGTGTCACCAATATTCCTGGAGTTCAAATCAATATTGGGCAACCGATTTCGCACAGGCTCGATCACATCATGACCGGCGTGCGAGCTCAGATTGCCCTCAAGGTATTCGGAGAAGACTTACGGCAACTCCGAGAGATCAGCCACGATCTGATCGATGCGATCAGCGACCTGCCGGGTGTTGTGGATTTGCAAGCCGAACCGCAAGTCGAGGTTTCGCAGATCCGATTGCAGATCAAACGAGAAGAAGCCGCACGGCATGGACTCACACCGGGAGATTTAGCCGAACTGCTTCAAACGGCTTACAAAGGACGAGTCGTCTCCCAGGTGATCGACGGGCCGCAGTACCATGATCTGGTCGTATGGTACGACGAGGAGTCCAGAAGCTCCCCGGAGAGAATTCAATCGACGATCATCGATACCCCCTCGGGTAGACGTGTGACTTTGGGACAAGTTGCCGAGGTGATCGATACGACTGGCCCTAATACGATCCATCGTGAAGATACCCAGCGCCGCATCGTCGTCCAATGCAACGTACAGGGTCGAGATTTGGCAAGTGTCGTCAGGGATATCGGTATTCGAGTCCGTCCTATCGAAGAGCGTTTGGAAAAGCTCGATGGCAACTATTACTTGGAGATCGGTGGGCAGTTCGAAGCTCAGCAGCAAGCAAACCGTCGATTGCTTCTTTTCGGAAGCATGGCACTTCTTGCGATATTGCTACTCCTGGTGCAGTGTTTGAAGTCATGGTCAGCAGCAGTGCAAATACTCATCAATGTCCCGCTGGCGGCTATCGGCGCCGTAGCCATGCTTCTGGTGTTCGAACGGCCAGAAACATCGGTACTCGCTGGTGTGCCCTGGTGGGCTTGGCCTAAAGTCTGGGTCGAATCGATCACTCTATCGGTAGCCCACTGGGTGGGTTTCATCACTCTGGTAGGAATTGTCAGTCGCAACTGGATTTTAATGATTTCCCACTACCAGCATTTAATGGAGCACGAAGGAGAGTCGTTTAGCAAAGAGATGATCATCCGAGGTAGTTTAGAACGACTCACGCCGGTCATGATGACCGCATGCACGAGTTTCGTGGGACTCTTGCCACTGCTCTTGGGAGCCGGCCAGACCGGTAAGGAGATTTTGCATCCCCTATCCGTGGTGGTCTTTGGCGGGATGCTATCGACGACTATTTTGGATCAATTGGTAACGCCGGCCTTGTACTGGCGCTTCGGCCCACGTAACTTGGGGGGGAGTCGATCGGACGGATCGGACAGATCAAAACCAATACCATGATGATTGATTTCCTGTGCCTATAGTTGCCTGCTCCAGTTGCAAAGCCAAACTCAACGCTCCCGATTCTGCCCTTGGCAAGAAGGTCAAATGCCGTTGTGGGGCACTGGTCGATGTCCCCTCTGGATCGGCTAGTGCTGCCAATGCACAGCCAGCAAAAGCACAGCCAGCAAAAGTTCAATCGCCAAATGTTCAGGCCAAGCCCACAGGCCCCAGTAACACGATGGGGCAATTGCTCGATCAACTCACCGCGAGCGATTTTTCGCGGGCCGAGAAAAAGGTTGAAAGCACTGGGCCTTCGCAAAACCAAAGGGACTCCAAAGCCCTTGATGCCTTTAAAGCCCCCAGCACCAAGTCTGGCAAACGAGGTGGATTCAATGACGGCATGTCCGGCCCTGCGAGCACCGGCATGGAGGACTTGAATGCAATCGCGATACTCTATTTGGTATTCGCTGGACTGCACTTCGTGGGGATGATCGCTTGGATCGTCCTGGCTGTTATGGGATCAGAAACACTGGTCGTCGACAAGATCCCGTTCATGGTGATCGCGTCTTTACCAACGATCGTATTCGATGCCATGGCAGGGGTTGGTCTCTTGAAGCGAAAAGCCTGGGGATGGTGGCTTGCTGGCTTAGGTGTCGGCTGGGTTGCCGGTGTGACTCTGCCTTCGTATCGTTTAACGATTCGAGTCGTCATTGACCTTATTCGCGGAAAAATCGAAGTCGGTGAAGTCTGGCCGCTCTTAGTGCTCTTAGGTGTCGCATTCGCTATCTTTATCGGTGCGATGCTGCTTTTGAGCAAGATGATTCAACCAACGATGATGAAGAAGTACAACGTTCAGGTCAATCAAATCCTAGCTTGGTTCGTGTGTATCCTCGGAGGTGTCCTTATCGGAGTAGCTTATATCGTCTTCATTTACGTATTCGCCTTGGGCACTATCGCCTTGACAACACCTAGTTGAGTTTGCGTGAGTCCATACCGCGAAGATGTGCATCGACACAATCGGGCATGTGTTGCAAGTGATAACCACCTTCTAAAAGCGAAACGAGGCGCCCTTTGCAGTGCTCGTTGGCTAACTGTGCGATCCACTTGCCCGCTTCGAAGAAGTGTTCGGATTCCAGACTCAGTCCACCGACGGGATCGGCGATGTGGGCATCAAATCCAGCGCTCAAAAGAATCAGCTCGGGTTTCATTTTTTGAGCAAGCTCTTGGGTTTTGGTAGCGAGTTGGTCGAGGAACGACTTGGGGCCGGTGTCGGCAGCGACGGGAATATTGACTTTGGTCCCAAGGGCTACACCTGAACCGGTCTCGTCTTTGCGTCCTGTTCCTGGATAAAAGGGGAAACGATGGATTGACACAAATCCAACACTTGGATCCTCCCAAAACGACGCTTGGGTGCCATTTCCATGGTGCACATCCCAGTCGACGATCAAGACGCTTTTGCAACCGAGGGATCTTGCATAGTGAGCAGCGATCGAAACGTTGTTGAGCAAACAAAAACCCATGGGAGCGTCCTTGAGTGCATGATGCCCAGGGGGGCGAATCGCGCAGAAGGCTTGAGTATCTTCGCCATGGCACACTCGCCTAACGGCATCGCAAGCTGCACCGGCGGCCAAGGTCGCTGCATCCCAGGATCCAACCGAGACGACCGTATCGGACTCGACCCTCCCTGCATCTTGATCGCACCATCGGTGCAATTGTTCGATATATTCCGATGCGTGATTTCGCTTGCACTGCTCGATCGTTGCACTGAGCCAATTGGGTTTCGTGCATCGCTCGATCCAGCCCTTTTTTTCGAGCATCGCGTTGACATTGGAGATGCGAGCGATGCATTCGGGGTGACTGCCCGTGTCGTGCTTTTCAAAGATTGGACTGTGGTACAAAAGCATGGTTTAGATCCATTTGTTTAGAAAAAGTTGCTATACTTTGGACTTGATTGTAGCCCCTGGGGCATCCCTCCGCATCCTCATGAATTCCTTGTCCAAGGAACCCTCCCGATGAAAAAGCAAATAGCCTTGAGCTTGTCGCTGAGCTTTGGAGTTTTAAATTCGCTTTCGAGCACGAGTCTAGCGAAAGAGCCGATTGAGCCAACTCCGCTTGTCGAGTCGAAATATGCGATCAAGGATCTCGATGGACATTTTCCGTTCGCTGTCCCAGAGAACAAAGAAGCTTGGGAAAGGCGAGCAGGGGAACTTCGCCAGCAAATGCTCGTCTCGCTTGGGATGTACCCGATGCCTACGCTTGCTGCGGTCAAGCCCGTTGTGCACTCTCGCCGCGAATTGGATGGTTACGCGATTGAAAAGGTGTACTTTGAGAGTCTTCCTGGGTTGTACGTCACCGGGAGCCTTTACAGTCCAACGAGTCCGTTGGCCGAAGGACAAAAACGTCCCGCTGTGCTCTGCCCGCACGGCCACTGGGCAAACGGACGTTTCTATTACACATCCGATGCGGAGATGAAGCGCGAGTTAGCTACGGGTGCCGAGCGATTCGAATCCGCAGCGCGCAGTCCACTCCAAGCCCGTTGCGTTCAAATGGCTCGAATGGGAATTGTCGTGTTCCACTACGACATGATGGGCAATGCAGATAACCTCCAAATTAGCGCCGAGCGAGTGCATGGATTTGGGAACCCCAAAGTTTCCAACCCCGAGGTCCCTGCGGGCAAGTGGCTTCTCTATAGCACGACTGCCGAAGGGATGCTTCAGAACATCATGGGCATGCAGACGATCAACTCGATCCAATCGCTGGAGTTTCTGCTACAGCGCCCCGATGTCGATCCCAAGCGGATTTCGATCACCGGAGCTAGCGGTGGCGGAACTCAGACCTTCATCGCATCGGCCATCGAACCGCGTTTCGCTGGCGCTTATCCTGTCGTGATGGTCAGTACATCGATGCAAGGTGGATGCACCTGCGAAAACGCCGTGGGCTTGCGGGTCAATACTGGTAACGTCGAGTTGGCTGCACTGACGGCACCTAGGCCCTTAGGTGTCAATGCTGCCAACGATTGGACCAAGGATATGGCCAAGGATGGATTCCCTGAGCTGAAGAAACTCTATGGCATCTACGGGGTGCCCGATGCAGTGAGTTTTCATAATGCAACTCACTTTGGCCACAACTACAACCACGTTACCCGAGTACCGATGTACGGGTTCATGAACCGACTCTTTGGACTAGGACTCGAAGAGCCCATTCTCGAAAAGGACTTTCAAGTCCTCAAGGCAGCCGATATGACTGTATGGGATGAGCAGCATCCTAAGCCCCAAGGTGGGATCGAGTTTGAAACCGGATTGCTCGAACGTTGGGCCAAGGATGTTTCGGCCAAAGTCGAAGCCTCTTCTGAGATCCGGCAAACCGGATGGAAGACGATCCTCTTGCCAGCAAACACCGTGGCTAAGTCGCTGAGCGTCACCGATGCAAAGACCGAAGGCGATGTAACGACCATCCGAGTCATCAACGCTGACGGAACCAATGTCGGTATTCTCAAAACCCGCTCCGCGCTGGGGACTCCGGGGCTGAAGATTCGATTGATGAGCGATCTGAAGACATCGGAGACTCCTAAGGCTGACGAAGTTCTGCTTGCGATCGATGATGCTTGGGGTGTGAATTTGGGAGCTTTGGAGCAATCACTTGTTAAGAACCCTAGGCCTGCGGCTTGTTACACCTACGGTTACAACCCAAGTTTGTATCTTCGAAAGCTTGCCGTATTGCTGGCACTCTTGGACGCTCCGAGCACCAAGAGTCTTGGCGGTGGAGTCTGGCAATCCGAAGGTGCACTAGGAACCATGATCGATGCGGCGGCGGTACTTCGGCCTCAGAGCGTCCGAGTTCCCGAGGCGGCTTGCTCGTTTGATTTTGGCAAAGTTGCATCGATCAAGGATGCGAACTTACTCCCCGGAGCCCTCCGGTTTGGCAACACAGCTGGGCTACATAAAACGGCTAAAGAATTGTCCAAGCAACAGTAGCGAATTCCAATACATGAAGCGTTTCAAGGCATTTTGGAAGGATACCGGTTGGTTATGGACGGTATTCTTCGTGGTGATCGTTGGACTGATGACCTTCGTCAGTCGAGTCTTCGTGGCGGCTGTCCCATTGCTCATGGTGATCTTCATCTATTTTGCGTTGGTTCGCTATGATGAAGAAGGGAATTTCATCGGGGCCTAGTTCGGCGGATCGAATGCACCTTCGCTCGTGAGCATTCGAATCGTAGGTGATTCGGTTTCACCGAGATTGCTTAGAGCTTCGTCGGGATCGGAGCCTTCGATTGCGGGTGTTCTTTTTTGCACCAGTTTGCGAGTTGATGTTGCGATTCCTTGCGTGACAGCTTGCTGGGTATTGATCGTTTGGGAATTCCTCATCGAGACCACCGCGCTGGTCTTCATAAACTCCGAACGAACTTCTGGAGCGATTTTTGTTAGCCGCGAGGCGACCTGCTGAAGTCCTTGCGGATTGACTCGGGCAGTTTGTGAAATTTGCGATAGGAAACTTGCGCACTCGATGAAGTTCTGGTCGGCTGTCTTGGCCACTAGTGGACCGAGTGTTTTGACGATCAGATCCGCACCTGCATTTTCAAGACGCATAAAAGTGTCCATCCAAGCGACCATACCCGGACGTCCATCAGGAAGTTTTACCGAGCGGTTGTATAGGGCTACAACACACTGCCCGCGCAGAGATCGAGGCCATAGATTTCCGTCGTAGTGTCCATCGCAATAGTAGATATGGAGCGAATCGCTCCCGTAGACCAGATCGAGTTTGCACGTCGTGCCTGCCCCGTCATTACCGGCGAGCTGGTACTCGCCCGTCCGCTCCAAAGTCACTTTGGTGATCCCCATCAGATCCCAAATATTGACAACCACTTCGGGATGACGAACCAGAAAGCGATACATGTCAGGGTCGCTTTCAACGGTCTGCGCTGGCATCCGACGGAAGTAACTCACGTCGTCGACCACGGATCGAATCCGTTGGGCAGACTCAGGGGTTAACTGCTGCAGCGGCAGTGAGCGAATCGCTACGGACCGAGTTTCCCGCGAACTTGAACCCTCTTCGAATTCTTTGATAAGCTGCAATTGCTGCACGTGGCCTTGCTGGGCAAAGCATTCGATTGCACTAAAGAGCGAGAAAAGGACCACGCCCAGAAACATGACTACCGGTGCGTACCGTCGCCAAAGCTTCGAAAAATTCCCGACGTAGCGAATCGGTTGCATCGATGGTCCTAGTTCCGAAATGGACCGGAACGCTTGGAGGATGGATCATAGGGTGATGCCCCCTTGCCCCATCCTTGAGAATCCCCCCCAAGGACTTTTGAAGTCCGCGCGCAGGCCATCACTTGTGGGATTCCATCGGCATCCGCTGCACAAAACCCGAGAGGATTTACCTTTTTTCCGGTTCAAGTGGTCCGCGCCTAAAGGCAATAGCCTTCGGATCGCACCGAATTCCAGTACCTTTCGTATAATCCGAATATCCTTAAACAAAACACCCTTTTTTCTGAGTTTTTTATGCGGGCCCTTTTTCACAGCCGCAATCGATTCGCCAGACCCATTCTCTGCTTGCTTGGAATCCTTGGGCTAGTCGGCTGCAGGCCCGAGCCGGCCGCAACAACCAGCGACTTAAGCGGAGCAAAGAAATCCGACACCCCTGCCGAAAAACAGTCCGACGTCGCCGCTGCTACGGGAAATCAGGACGCTCGCACTCTCTTGGCAGAGTGTTTGAAAACGTATCGCAATCTGGAACGCTATCAAGACAGTGCGCAACTTGTCATCCAAGGCACTTCGACGCTCACGCTTCCAATGCAGGTTGCTTGGGAAAAACCCAACCGACTCGGACTGCGAACCGGTTCGATGCGAGGTAGTTGGACCAGCACGACCTGGGAAGCTCAGAGTCTCGGAGCAGTCAATCCGTTTCCAAACCAACGGCTCGTGCGTGTGTTGCCACCAACGATCGATCTGGGTTGGGTTACGGATGACAGTATGGGTGGTTTGTTACTGGATCCAATGTCCAAGCCGATTCAGATCGAACTCCTTTTGTCGAATGATTTGTCCGACAGCCTTGTCGGTAGCGACTCTAAGTTAACCGTTTTAGAGCCGGCTTCTTTCGATGATGTCGAGTGCCAGCGAGTGATCGTCGAAAAAACAATCGCATCGCAAAACCTGCGTTGGGTTCTTTGGATTGATTCCAAGAGCAAGCTCCTCAAGCAAGTCGAGTTGCCGGCTCAGTTCTATTATCCCAACGTACCCTCAGAGCAGCTGGCTGATATCCGATGCAGCATGCAAATGCTCAAAGCAACCAAAGATGAGCCGATCGACTGGAGCTCTTGGTTGCCTCCGAGCATCGCTCAAGAAGTCCATGTATCACGATGGGTTGCTCCCCCTCCGATCGCCTCGACACCGATCCTTGGTAAGGTCATCGAACCGCTGGATTTCAAAGACTCCAACGACGCACTTGTGCTCGATACCGCAGAGCCAAAGAAACCTTGGAATGTCCTTGTTTGGATCTCGGATCGATCCGAATCCAAACCTCTGATCGATGACTTGATCCATACGCAACGTATCCTTTTGGAAAAGGAACTCACACCCTCGTGCAATATCTTCTTGGTATGCAGCGCCGAGGATGCGAAAGGGCTTGCTGAAAAACTTAGGTCTTGGAACTGCGAGATCCCCTTGTCTGTCGATCGCAATGGCACGCTAACGAAGAGCTTTCAGATCAGCCAAGCTCCAGCGATGATCGTTTTGGACAGGTCGCGGCGAGTTCAAGTTGGCGAGTTCATTGTTACGCCACAGACAATCGCCTCGATACCTGAGCTCATTGGAAAGCTTCGAGCCCAACAGGATTTGGCAAGTCGGCAACTGCAACAAGACCTCGATAACCAAGCTCGATTCATCGGAGCCTTGCATCGAGTCGCGATCGACAAAGATCAAATCACAAAGCTTCCTGAGATCAACGAGTTTCCATTCGCGATGTATGGGATGAGACGTGACTGGAAAGTTGACTTCGAAGCGCCGCTGGTGAGCGCATCAGGTGTTTGGTATCCCGAGGCATCCTTGGACGCCTCAACTCAAAGCACCCCAAGTCAAATTGCAATGGTCACATTGGACGAAGACGGACGCTTGCAATCGATCGCATTCGACGGAACAAAAAAGTTTTTTTCCAAGATCGAGACCGAGCAGGCCGACGGTGCCAAGCGACTCGTTACCACGATCGACCCTTGGAGTCGCAAATGGATTGCGGTCATCCCCGAAGGTCTACCTCGATTTTGGATCGCACCGTTGGACTCCCCAAACAACGCGCCAGGATTAGCCACTGCTTACAACACCCAAGCCGCCGAGAGCCCTGTCTGCCATGCGTGGATACCTCAGGCAAATGACGGGAATCTGTTGCGAGGATCCAAGCTTGCCGTCGGCACGAGCCAGTCAAGATTGATGATGATTGACCCCAGCAGTGAACAGCGCTTCGACGCTACCTTCCGAGAGCCACCTGTGGGTTTTGTTCCAGGTCTAGCCTCCGACGGGAAATTCTCTCAGTGGGATGTGCTCTACGGCGATGGCACCTTGCACAAAATCTCGAACCTAAGTCAAAATGGAATCGAGGCTTCTTTAGGTGGCACGATCGAGGCCCGCCTGGAACAACTTGCGCAAAAACCTATTGGGGGAAGTTGGTTCTGGGGCAATCACACCCCAGCCAGAGCACAAACCACTCAAGGATCATTGGCCGAAATATACTTGGGTAAACTTCCAAGTGGTGAGACAGGGATTATCACTTCGAACCATTTGCATCAGCCTCTTGCCAACCGAGCATTGACGGTCCGCGCCGAGCAATCGAGGCTTTGGGGTTCTGCTAGGCTCAAGGATGGAACACTCATGGGGTTAGCCAGCGGCCCGAGCAAAATCTTGCACCTTTTTTCGGCGGATTACAGGCTTTTTGATCAAGCTTCCTTCGGGACCAAGGTTTTTGGAGCGGCACTCATCGGATGGCAGGAAGATTTGAAAATCGTCGTTGCTTTGGAAAAGGAGGTCAGTTGCTGGAGCATTGATGTACCGAACATGTTGCCAAATGCCGGCTCGGTTGAAAGTCAAAAGTAGCGGACAAGTCATTCTTGGGCGTGCGGATGTCCGGCGGGCCCGATACAATCTATACTCCCTTCGGATGGCGAACCGCGCGCAGTCGCCATAGCGGCGGGGTAACAATTCTCTGAGCCGATGGTTCGACAAGTTTTGCCAGCGATCGATTGACCGCGACGATTTGGCGAGCTTTATCGACTCATCGCTCAGGAGAAGATGTAGCAAACGCAATCCAGTGAAAGCTCCACATCGATGAAGCCTTGGGCCATTTATCACGAACATCAACATTGGTTTCGCCCTTTGTTCGCAGAGCTCGAGAGTCGTGGTATCCCGACAGTGGCACCGGACCCAAGAGCCCACTGGTACGATCCTAGCGAGAGCAAGTCCCCTTACGGACTGGTCTTCAACCGCATGAGTCCTTCGGCTTACCTCAGAGGTGGACTTCAAGGAACCTTCTACACCTTGCAATGGCTCGACCACTTGGAAAGGCTTCGCGTTCCGGTTGTCAACGGTCTCGATGCCTTTACCATCGAGACGAGCAAAGCCCGGCAACTGACACTCCTTGAGAGTCTAGGGCTTGGTTACCCTCGTTCGAGAGTTCTGAATCACCCGAGTCAAATCGAGCAAGCCATTGAGGGATTGCGATTCCCGATTGTGCTCAAAGCCAATATCGGTGGTTCTGGCGCTGGCATTGTCAGGTTTGATTCGAAAGAAGCGATTTTTCAAGCGGCCCGCGAGAATGGATTAGACTTCGGGATAGATCATACGGCCTTGGTTCAAGAGTATGTTCCGGCCAGAGGAGGTCATATTGTCCGAGTCGAACTCCTCGGAGGTAAATTCCTCTATGCGATCGAGGTTTACACCAGTGGCCAATCGTTTAATTTATGCCCAGCGGACATCTGCCAACGTTCCGATGGAGTCGAGCTTGTACGTTCGGCTTGTCCGATCGATGCACCGAAAACCGGTTTGACAGTCCAAGCATGCCAGCCATCGGAGCAGATCATCGCAGCTTGCGAGGCGATCATGTGCAGTGCGAAAATTGATGTCGGAGGCATCGAACTCATGGTCGACGATCGCGATGGGAGCATCGTTTACTATGATATCAATGCTCTTTCGAATTTTGTTGCCGACCCACTCAATGTCATCGGTTTTGATCCTTTTTCTCGTCTTGCGGATTATCTTGTCCTGCGATCAGAGCAAGGCCATGCACTGGCTGGGAGTTACTGATGCGTTTTGGTTATTGGCTACCGGTGTTTGGAGGTTGGTTGAGGAATGTGCCCGACGAGGGAATGCAGGCAACTTGGGATTACGCCAAACGATTGGCCATCCGCAGCGAGCAGTTGGGCTATGACCTGAGTCTCATCGCCGAGCTTAACCTCAACGACATCAAAGGAATCCAAGCCCCATCGCTCGATGCTTGGTCAACGGCCGCTGCCTTGATGGCCGTCACCCAGCGCATTGAATGGATGGTTGCCGTTCGTCCAACCTTCCATGCACCGGCACTGCTTGCGAAACAAGCTGCCAATATCGATCACATCGGTGGGGCTGGTCGCCTGAGTATCAATGTCGTATCGAGTTGGTGGCAAGACGAGGCTCAGAAGTATGGAGTCGAGTTCGAACAGCATGATCGACGCTACCAACGCACAAGCGAGTGGTTGGATGTTGTCGATGCACTTTGGAGCAAAGACGGAGTGGATTACCAAGGTGAGTTCTATCGCATCAAGCAGTCGATGCTTCAGCCAAAACCGCTGACCAAGCCACGGCCGACGATCTACGCTGGCGGAGAGTCTGAAGCAGCAAAAGATTTGATTGCATCCAAGTGCGACGCCTATTTGATGCATGGCGATCCACCCGAGCGGGTTGCGGCGAAGATCCAGGATATGCGAGCCCGACGCGAGCGGCTCGGGCTAGCCCCGATGGCCTTTGGTGTGGCCGCCTACGTTGTCACTCGGGACACCGAACACGAGGCCGCACAGGAAGTACGAAGGATCACCGATGTGAAACAATCGGCCCTTGGCTACGAAAACTACCAGCAATGGTTGGCAGGCACCCAACTAGATCGCCAAGTGAGCCTCGAAGATTATTCGGTGAGCAATCGAGGCTTGCAGGCGGGATTGGTCGGCTCGCACCAACAGGTTCAGGATCGGATCGGTGAATTTCAGGCCGCTGGGGTCGATTTATTGCTACTCCAATGCAGTCCTCAGATTGAGGAAATGGAGCGTTTCTCCGAATGCGTCATTCGGCACTTTGGACAATCTTCAACCGCAGGTTAGAATACAGAAACTCTGCCTGCAACATCCCTCCTGATTTTTGGTTCCCTCCCCAACATGTCCTCGATCCCCTGGTCGATCTCCGAAGATTCCTTGGATGTGAATTTCTCAGTCCCTCAGCAACTGCGACTGAGGTTTACTCGGGACTGTTTTGGAAGTGATTGGGACAATCTCATGCCGCTATTTTGTAGCGACAGCGGATTGTCTCGCATGCAATGGTGGGTCGACGAATCGGTGGCTCAAGCTCAGCCGGAGTTGCTACCGAGCATCCATCGAAGACTACGAGAGAATGCCTCGAAACTGGAACTTGTCTCGGACATCCATGTCATCGCTGGTGGAGAACAGGTCAAAAATGATACGGCCGCTGTCGATCAGATCTTCACGACCATCGAGCGAGACGGACTCGATCGGCGTTCCTACATATTGGTCGTTGGAGGTGGAGCACTTCTCGATGCAGTAGGCTATGCTGCCGGGATCGCTCACCGAGGGATACGTTTGGTTCGTTTCCCTACGACCACTTTGGCCCAGGCCGATTCGGGTGTAGGGGTCAAGAATGCGATCAATGCGTTCGGTAAAAAGAACTGGAAGGGAACGTTTGCTGTTCCCTGGGGTGTAGTCAACGATCAAGGTTTATTGTCCAAGCTTCCGGATCGGGATTTTCGCGCGGGCTTCTCAGAGGGGGTGAAAGTCTCGCTCCTCAAGAGCCCCTCGGCGTTTCGATTTTTGTGCCAGCACGCCAAGGACATCGCGTCGCGTGATTGGACTGCGGTCATGCCAGCCATCCGATCGAGTGTTCTGATGCATCTGCACCACATCACCCACGGAGGCGATCCGTTTGAAATGCAAGAAGCTAGGCCATTGGACTTTGGCCATTGGTCGGCCCACAAACTCGAGCAGATCACCCAGTATCGACTTCGCCATGGCGAAGCGGTTGCGATCGGAGTGGCGCTCGATACGCTGTATTCCCATTTGATGTTTGGCTTAGATCGCCACGACGCACTTTCGGCCATCCAGGCCCTTTTGGATTTGCATTTGCCGATCTACGACACTGCGTTAGCATCCAACACCGTATTCGAGGGCCTTGAGGAATTCCGACAGCATCTTGGCGGTCGGCTAACGCTCACGATGCTCAAGGGGGTAGGCCAAGTTCACACGGTTCACCAGGTCGATCAATCGGTCATGGAGCAAGCCATCGATTGGCTCAGCAAAATCCATGAAAGCCAATCGGTTACTGCGGTTTCGTAGTTGAAACTTCAGCAAACACAAGACTTTTCGCGATTGAAAGTCCAATTGTTAACCGGATCCTCGTGCCCGCTCTTGTCGCATTGGGTATACTAATGAGTCACGTTCACAATGTTTTTCGGCTGACTCTCTTTCGATGAGGTTATCATGCAATCGAACCAGTCGTGTTGCTACTTTGGAAAACTTCCATGGTTGCTCCCCGTCGCTTTGCTATCCTTAGTCGCCATCGTCGCTTTCAAATCCCCTTTGGATGCCAAGGCTTCCGCCCCAGCCAAAACGTCGGAAAGTGAAAGCCAAGACACCAACAAGCCTTCGGGTAAGGCCGAAGAGGGCAAGGAAACCGCCAAAGTCGTCATCGGACGGGGCGGGCAATCGAATCCGAAATCGTCAAAAAGCAAGGGGAACAAAATGGAAGAGCCCGAATACAACAAGCTAACCCCTGAAGAACGCTGGGTTCTGCTCAACAAGGGCACCGAGTACGCTTTCACTGGCAAGTACACCGATCACTTTGTCGAAGGAACCTACATTTGCAAACGATGCAACAATCCGCTCTACAAGTCCGATGACAAGTTTCATAGCGGTTGCGGTTGGCCAGCGTTTGACGACGAGATCAAAGGATCCATCCATCGCGAGACGGATGCCGACGGATATCGAATCGAGATCACCTGCAAAAACTGCGGCGGACACCTTGGGCACGTTTTCAACGGCGAAAAGATGACCAAGAAGGACTCCCGTCACTGCGTCAACAGCATATCGATCAAGTTCGTTCCTAAGGGTAAGGAACTGCCTGCTGTTATCAAAGCCAAGAAAGAAGACGAGTCCAAGCCGAAGGATTCAGTAGACTCGCCGGTGCCAAGCCCGACGAAAAAGCCCTAATTTTCGGCTCTTTGTCTTTCCACCCTATTCCCGCCAAAAAGCAGGCGGCTTGTCATTGCGATAAACGACCTGCATCTGGGGAGTCTCGTACTTAGCACCCCCGGCCGCGAGTGACTCGACCCCACCGATGACCATTCCGCTAGTGAGTAACGTTCGCTCGACAGGATAAGGCGTCTTGCCCTCGAGCACGAGCGTTTCTATGTGCCTTGCTAGCGGATTAAAGAAATCCGCGGTCGTTGATCCATGCGTCGGCATCGGTAAATACATCTGACATGAGATGATCTGTCCATTGTCCGATCGCATCCCGGCATAGTTGAAATCCTGGATCGGACACAAGAACATCGTCGTGCGAAATCCATCCCGATGCTCAATGAAGTAGCCAATCGTGCTTGCCATCACCCGCTTGCCCCACTCATAAGTCACCGGAGCTGTGGGAAATCCTCCCTCGACGGGCAAATTGTGCGACCGCGTCATGGCTGCCACAAACAATTTGCGTGTGTCCTCTCGCGATGACTTTTCCATCTCCGACCATAACGCATCACCCTTGAGCGCCGTGACCGACGAAATCCCTACCTCTCCCCCTTTACGTCGCTCGGACATGCATTGGGCAGTTTCGAGCGCATGGAAGTCGTAACTATCAACCCCTCCATAACCCACGCAAACGCTCTCTTTGAGCGGTGTATCGACAGGCATATCGATCGAAGGGAACCTCCAGGTAACAGGCAAAGACGACCCGGCCAAAAACGGGAATTTCAACCGCTTGGAATCCTCAACCATCTCGACGCACTCTGACCAAACCGTCGACAGATGCTTGTCGTTGAACACAGGACAACTCTGTCCGGTCTGCTCAAAAACCTTAACGATCTGCTTGAACCAGTCATACCTCGGATAACGACGCTGTCCTTTCTCGTTACTGGGGTAATCGCCATGCTCCCCGATAACGACCACTCCGTCGACTGCCAACTTGCTGGTCCCTAGCGTCAGTGCGTCGGCGATGCTAGGCACTCGCTTGAGCTTGTACTTTTCTATCCGTTGCTGCGCTAAATCGTTTTGCTTTTGTTCTTGCTCGATATAGACCGAAGCGACATCGAATCGGGGCGATTGCCACTGCCCACCCCAGGTATAGCCCATGCAGTGTCGGTCAAGAAAATGCTGGGCATGAGAATGTTGAAAAACCACGGTACCCAAGAAGGCTACTTTCTTGCGCGGCTCTTGGGCGCGGAGACTCGTAGGAGTCAACCCTGTGCTTACACAAGCCGCCGTAGCTGCACATCCGGCCATAAAAGTTCTGCGACGTATCATCAATGAAGACTCCTTATTTATTCGATTGTGTTTTCACCGTCATCGGGCCAAAACAAGTAAAGTGCTACCAACGGGAAGATCGGCAAGATGCTGATGAGAAAAAGTCCGATATCGTAGTTTCCTGTCTGCTCCTTAAGCCAACCAAACCAAGGCTGCGCGTAGGAGGAAGCCAACCATCCTCCGGTGGCCGATACCGAAGTCACCTTGCCTTGATGCAACGGTGAAACGTCTTGGGCAAAGGAATAGTAGATCGGAAAGATCGCAAGTGCCCCGGCTCCCGAAACAAGTAAAATCGCAAGCATCGCAAACTGCGACGGTTGTAGATTATAGAAAGCTTCGGCTTCCTGACCCCAAGTCCTGGGTGCCTGCGGCAACGAACCAGAAGCACCTGAAGTGGGACTTGCAGCTCCGCTTGCTGACGGCCCTTGGGTAGCTTGGATGCGATGGTTCAAAAAGGGAACGGCGATGATCGAAGCGAAAAACGAAACTCCCAAGAGCAATGAAAGCAATCGAGAAGATTTCACCGACCAGCCTTTGTGAGCCATCGTCAGTGCAATAAAACCCGACGCGACACAACCCAAGTCGGTGGCAATGTACCAAAAAGAGTTGAAGATCAACGTTTGGCGTTCAGTGAATCCATAGTTCTCTTGCATGATCAATGGCAACCAAGCCCTAACGACTTGCCACATCGTATTGATGCAAATAATCATAAGCAATACGATCGCAAACTTGCGTGTAAAAATATCATGCCACCACTGGTAGTCAGATCGAGTCTGATGAAACTCCGGGGCGGCTGGTGACTGAATGATAAAGTCGCCGTCTCGGACGACGTAGAGCCATAGAAAAACCCATAAAGCTCCGACGATCGCAATCCCTTGGAAACCCGCACGCCAACTCCCAGGTGCATCCGTTAGAATCGCAAGCATTACGATCGGCGTAAGGATTGCACCGATCGAGGTACCACTTTGCAGGAGACTGTTTCCCATCGCTCGTCGTTGCTTGCTGAGTAAGGCTTGGGTCGTCTTGAGGGCACACGGCCAGTGGGCCGACTCGAAGATCCCAAGTAGCAGTCGGCAATAGTAGAGCTCGTCGTAATCGCGAGCCCAGCCGGTCAGAAATCCCATGAGCGACCAACCCAAAAGTCCGATCGGATAGATCCATCGCACCGAAAAGCGATCGACGAGAAAACCCCACAGGATTGAGCCAAGTGCAAAGCTGTATCCAAAGACCGCTTCGACCCGTCCGTACTGGATATTATCCAGACCGAATTCCGATTTAATTCTTGCGGCAGTGACAGCCAGTGTCTGGCGATCCATGTAGTTGACCGCAGATGCTAACAACAACAGGATGCAGATAAAGATGGTGCGACGCGATAAAGCGCCCGATGCACTTCCCAATTGCTCGGATGTTGATGATTCGTAAGAATTAAAGGCCACGGAGGATACTAACCTATATGCGAGAGATTTCGATTCAGGGGAATTTTACCAATACCTTTCGACCACATAGTGTCCGGGCTCATTGCGTTTGTGCTTTCGCATTCCCCTTGCATTTAGGATCGCTTCGACATCATCGAGCATTTGAGGGTTGCCACACATCATTACAGCCGATTGATCCGCGCTCAAGGGTGTCTGTGCAAGCTCCTCAAGTTTACCGCTCTCGATAGCTTGCGTGATTCTGCCTTGGTAACCATGAACCGCCAATGCCCTTGAAATCACCGGAACAAAAACCAATCGCCCTGGATGGGTATCGTGATACTCTTCAAGTTCTTCGGTATACGCCAAATCGGTCAGGTAGCGAATACCATGCACCAGCACGATACGCTCGTAGGACGCCCAGATTCGCGGTTCGCGAAGCATCGCGATGTAGGGTGCAAGTCCAGTGCCGGTAGCCAGCAACCATAAGTTCTTTGCTACCGGGGTGTGATTCAGTGTAAAACTGCCTGTGGCTTTTTTGCAAACATCGATACTCTGGCCGACTTCTAAATTCCAGAGCCTCGGGGTTAGCTCGCCATGATCGACTCGCACGATAAAAAACTCAAGCTCCCGACCATGTGGCGAAGCGACCGAATAGGGGCGGTGCAAATGTTTATCGGCAAGTTGCAGTCCCACCTGTAGAAACTGTCCTGGTTCGAACGGAGCAACCCCAGGACAATCGACTGTCAGGCTAAAGAGACCATCTGACCAAACTTTTCTTTTCTTCAGGGATCCGCTGATCCATTCAATGGCCATGGCATAACCAATGCGAAAACAGGTGGGTCGGTCGTGGCAAGCAAGAGCCTGATTGTATCAGATCGCAACGAGCAAAATGATCGCTCAGCGATTTTAGGGTTCCGGGGTTGGGGAACCGAGCCCAAGCAAGAGCAATTACGGCTTAGGGGGATTCCATAGTTGGCCAAGCAATTGGGCAATCTGAGGATCGTGTTTCTCGAGTTGCTCGCGGGTAAATGGAAAGAAGTCGTTGGTAGAAAAATAAGCTTCCGTTGATTCGGCAAAGTATTCTGCAGGATTGCTCAAAGCATAGGCGCGCGTGTTTGCCGATCGGCCATCCCCGAACCGTTGCTCGACTTGTTCGTATTTGCCCGAATCCTTGGCCTTGCGATAAAGCTCAGAAACTTGCGGATTCGAGAACCCCTGATCCAGATACTGATCATGATACGCATGCGCTAGTTCGTGCAAGGCGAAATTCGGCATCCTGCGATATTCGGCTTCGAAGATCCCGATGTTTGAAAACTCGACCCCTTTTTCCATCGCAGGATCTCGCCCGTGCTCCTTGAGCCACCCTGCACCTGGGTGGTACTCGCACCTAGGTTGCTCGCCGGGATACACCGGCGATAGCCACAATGGGATCCGCCGCAGTTTCTCTACCGCAGGACCAGGGACCACGCGGACGATTTCATCGAGTTGCTTCTCCAGTAGCACCATGGCCTTCGCAAGTTTCTCAGGCTCAGACTCTCTAAGTTCCTTTCGGATATGCACTTTCCAACCAAGCAGCTTGGTTTCCTGATACTCCCATTTTGAATCGTCCAATTTGGAACATTGGTAAGCTAGGGCACTTGCCCCTAGCTCCAGAAGTAGAATTACACAGGCAAAGTTAGGCAATAATCTCAATCGAAGACCCATCATCGGCTATTTCCTACCGCTAAAATCGTTGATGCTGGAAAACTCGGTAATTCTTGACCAAAAATATCACCTGGGTAATTTATTCCGGCAAGCCGGAGCGATTCGCTAAGATATCCTTTCGGCGAATCTCCGAGTAGCCACCTTGCCCCATCCCCCCGACGCCTCAGACAGAAACTATATGTTCGGATTCAATCGACTTAGCATCCAGTCCAAGATGATCTTGCTGTTGCTGCTGGTGGCCCTGAGCGCCCTGGCAGTGATGGCTTGGATCGGCTATGCCACTGGAAAATCAGCTCTGGAAAAATCGGTACAAAACCAACTCAAGGGGATTCAAGTCGCAAAAACGACGGCACTTAAGACTCGGCTTGAGTCGTTGAGAGACCAGGTCGTCTCGATGTCCGATAGCCGCATCGTCCTCGATGGTATGAAAGCATTCGCGAAGGCTTATGATGACCTCGAACAAGCCCCACTGAGTCCTGCAGAGTCGCAGCAAGTCAAGGATTTTTATTCACAGACGTTCATTCCAAAACTGCGAGAACATATCATCGCCGAGCCACTCGTCGATCAATACATCCCTTCGAATCCAATATCGAGTTACCTTCAATACCACTACATCGCCGCAAACCCTCACCCCTATGAATCCAAGTACTCATTGATGGGCGCTCCCGGAGATAAAAGCTCTTATCGTGAGATTCACGAGCAACTCCATCCAAGCTTTGAGCGGGCCGCGAGGATTTTCGGCTTTGAAGACATCCTGCTGATCGACGCGAGGAACCTCAACATCGTCTATAGCTACGCAAAAACCAGCGAATTTGCCACCAACCTAGAAACCGGTCCCTACAGCAACACGAAAATGGCTCGCAAGGCTCGAGAGCTCCAATCGGCACAAGACCGAGACGCGTACAAGATCGCCGACTTTGAAGCGTACCGACCAAGCCTTGGGTTGCCCATGGCCTTTGCCCTGAGTCCAATCTTTGATGGTTCGAAAATCATCGGCATCCTCGCTCTGCAATTCCCTGTCGACAGTTTCAACTTCCTTATGACAGGTGGTGGCAAATGGCTTGAGGAGGGACTCGGGGAGACCGGTGAGTGCTATCTGGTTGGCCCGGATTTGACCATGCGCAGCCGCAGTCGATTCATGATGACCGATCCGAAGAAATTCATCGCAGAACTCCGCCAGTTGAACGTCTCCCCACCGATCGTCAACCAAATCGAAAAGCAGGAAAACGTGCTAGGGGTTCTGCCGGTGGAAACCAAATCCGCAAGAGAAGCCTTAAACGGTGAAAGCGGCATCATAGAGGACTACGACTACCGACGCAAAAAGGTCATCAGTGCGTATGGACCGATCGAACTCGATTCGCTTCGCTGGGGCGTTCTAGCAGAAATCGATGCCGACGAGGCCTATGGACCTATTCGAGACTTTGGACGCAAAGTCCTTATGACTTCCTCGGCTATGGCCTTGCTCAGCAGCCTCTTGGCATTGCTCTTTTCGAATTGGATGATTCGCCCCTTGCGACAACTCATCGAGGGAGCACGACGACTCGGCTCCGGAGAGACCGATGTCCAAGTCCCGGTGGCGACCAAAGACGAATTCGGTGAACTCGGGACCGTCTTCAATAACATGTCCCGAAGCATCAAAACTCAAACCGAGAAACTCGAACAACAGATCCGTGAGAACGAGGAGCTTTTGGGAAGTATCCTGCCTGCTTCGGCCATCGCCCAGCGGCGCGAAGGGGACGAACGAGCTAGCCAAGAGTTCACCGACGTTTCGGTCTTCTTCGCCGAGCTGATCGGTTTAGAGGACTTTAGCCGCGAAGCGGGCGAAACCAAGGCCCTGAGCGTGCTCGGGGATTTGATCGTATCGCTCGACGAAGCAGCCGAAAAATTCGGTATCGAAAAAGTAAAAACCATCGGTGGTGCGTATCTTGCCGTCTGCGGTCTCTCGGTCACCCGACCCGACCACGCTCGACGCATGGCTCAATTTGCCCAGGAAGCCGTTCGGATCGTGGCCCATTCGCATCGTGAGTTCAAAGCCGAACTCAATGTCGCCATCGGCATTAACTCAGGCCCCGTCGTTGGTGGTGTCGTCGGACGACGGAAATTTCTATACGACCTTTGGGGAGATACCGTTACGATCGCAAAGAAACTTGCCGTCGGTAAAGGGGCTTCGTCTATCCGTGTTACCCAATCGGTTCGGGATCGAATCGGAGACCAGTTCCAACTCGAAGGCCCGGTGCAAGTCGAACTCGATGGACGTTCCCCAATTGAGGCTTGGCAGGTGTCTACATGAACACTTTAAGCGACCTGTCTACTTTACCGGTTTGGCAAGCCATCGCCTTGGCCATCGGCTTCCCATTGGGCTTGCTCTTTCTCAATGAGCTCATAGGTGCTCTGGAGCGAAGATCCAATCCGCTTGCAAAGAACCTTCGAATACTCCGCAATCTGGTTCTACCTGCACTCGCTGCGCTATTATTCGCGAATTGGATTTTGGGATTGCCCAACGAGCACAGCGGCATGCGTTGGATTGAGACTATTTTCTGGGTGACCTTGTTGTATGCCTTGCTAGGTTTCGTCAACGACATCGTCTTTGGCATGGGATCCAAAAAATCCCTCGGTGAACGGGTTCCCAAACTCTTCCGCGACTTAGCCCAAGCTCTCTTGGTGGCCATCGGTGCGATGGTCATCTATAGCAAGGTTTGGGGTATGGAAATCCAAGGTGCCCTGACCGCTCTGGGACTAGGATCGATCGTCATCGGCCTTGCGCTTCAAGAACCCTTGGGCAACATCGTTTCAGGATTGATGCTTCTGCTCGAACGCCCCTTGAATGTTGGGGATTGGGTCACCGTCGACGGCGTGACGGGAAAAGTGACTGAGATCAATTGGCGTTCGGTTCACATCGAGACTCCTACACGCGAAATACGGGTCGTGCCAAATGTGTCATTGTACAAAGGAGCATTCAGCAATCTTTCGCGACCGACCCCCGAGCGAACCGAGATCGTTGAAATGGGTTTTAGCTATGATGATCCACCCAGCAAGGTCAAGGAACTGCTCTTGGATTTGCTCCTTAGTACCCCAGGGGTAAAATCAGATCCAGCACCCTTGGTGCGAACGGTCAACTATGCTGATTTTTCCATCATCTATCGAATGATCTTTACGGTCGAGAAACAAGAGACCCTCGGTTCGACTCGCGATGAGGTGATGACTCGACTTTGGTACATGGCCCGCCGGGAGGGTTTGAATATCCCCTTCCCGATCCAGATGGAATACAAACCGGGTGAGAACCCGGGCAAGCCACAAAAGACCACCTCGCAATGGCTCAACGAGCAACCTCGTTTCAAGGCTTCGTTGCAACCTGCCGATGTCGCTGATCTTCACATCCTCGAATACACCGCCGGGGAGATTATGCACTCCCCAGCAAAACCTTTCGAAGGTGGAGCACTGATCCTCCGAGGCGACGTATCGCTTTTGTTTCCATCGAATGAAGGCCAAGAACTAGTTGTCTCGAAACTCGGTGCCGGCGAATGCTTTGGCGATAACCTTACGGCTGGATCCTCCTCGGATGCGATCACTCTCAAAGCCAACAACGATGTGACAGTACTGTGGTTACCGACCCAGCAAATGGACGAACTGCTGAGTCGCTCCTCCAACCTCTCCTCCGAGGTGGGTGATGCAATCGAACTTCGAAGACTTGCCGTTCAAGCGATCAAGCGGCATCGCAAGGGACAGTCGCTACCGGCCAACTAAGTGACTCCACCCGTTAGCTCGACGATCGCCGGAGCGAATCGGAATAACTCTTGGCTACCATCTCCCAGGTGGGGAACGCTTCATAGAGCATCCGTTGTGAATCGAACAATTCCGCACGGTGATCGATCCCCCAGAGAATCTTGTTGGCCAAGTCCTGTGGGTTCAGCGGATCAAAAATCATTCGGTCTCGCAGCGAGCTATCGACGATCTTCTCGCGTACCATCGCTATGTTGCTCAGGAGCGACGGGGTACCGACCGAGTAAGCTTCGGTAAACGTGAATGGAAAACCACCTTCAAACAAAGTTGGATTGACCGCCAAGCTAGCCCAGCAATAAAGGGACGCAAGAACTTGGTTCGATACTCCCGTCGCAAACAGAACCCATGCATCGAGTCGATACTCGGTAATGAACAAATCGAGATCCGATCCAGGTGAACGTTCGCACGTCAGGACTAATCGGATCGGAACACTTGAACGATGCCGAAGAATCTCGATAGCCCGCAGGAGTGAAAGTATGTTCTTTTGCCCTCTGGCTTGTGACGAATAGAACACATAGGTCGACTTGTCCCATGCAAATCGACTCCAGTAGGGATTACCAGCAAGACTGGACCGTTGGTATACCCTAAGAAACTCAAGGGCGATCTGCCTTTGCTCGTCAAGCACAGGCATCGACTTGCCCAATTTGAGGAACTCACCGAGCTCCACTTTCCCATGGCCAATCACTTCGATCTGATCAGGCGACAACCCCACGCCTCGGACCAATTGATCGTTTCGAATCGACTCGCTGTAGCAGATAAGACTCGGTGCATTTTGAAGCGTATCGAGAATGCGAGCGTAAATCGGTTCGGTCGTCGGATCTGAGAATCTTAGCGGAAATTTTTGCAGGACCAAATCTGGGCACACGATCGATTTGGTATGCTCAATGCGATTGGCCTCGGGCCAAAAAGGGGTGGGCACGAGCCAGTGCCTTACGGTTTGCTGCTTGTTGATCTGCTTGATCAGTTGCGAAACTTCCTGCATGTACCGCTTGTGACGCCGCTTTTGCTTACGCATCAGTTTCTTTGGGGTGGCCGACGCACGGTCTTTGTTTTTCTTGCGGTACTTTCTCCAAACCCGATATGCAAGGAAAACCGCGAGCAAAACCAAGATCACAGGCCAATACAATCGGATGAGCCAAAGAACCATGGCCACGAAAACAATCACTTTGAAAACCTCCAAAGAGGCTGCAAAAAGGTTTTTCGCATTGGTCAATCGGTTCAGATCGATCAAAAAGATCTGTTCAAACCAAGTGCCTTTGGTCGAGTCCATAGCAGGCAAGGCTTCGCCTCTGACGCGTGCCCGAATGCGATGAACCGCCGGCCGAATCTTGCGTTCAAACTCCTTGAGCCTCAACTGGATCTTGCGCCACCAGGGATCGCTAGTGCAAAGCAACTCGTAACGCTCTGGCGCAATTCCATGATCCGATAGCAATGCTTGGAGATCTTTAACGAGCCAGTAGGGACACGCGATCGTGAGTCTGTGATCCGGGAGTTTTACCCAACCGGCGACCAAGTACGCGAGCAATCGGCCAAGCCCTTCGTTTTTGAGCGGGATATTCTTGTCGTAACCCAAGAATATCCCATCTTCGATCATGGGATGTTCTGGATGATCCGCCACAAGCTCTCTCCATCAAAATTATCATCAACAAGAAATATCCAATCCTGCGAAACACCGTATTCTTTGACCAACAAGTCGCGATCTTCGTCCGTATCGACCAATACAGCTTGGGCATTCTGAAGCGATAAAGCTGTCCAACGCTGAAGAGAACTGGGTAAAGGAACATCAGGAACTGGCCGGATAAAATAGAAAATGTACGGTTTGACCGAAGCGATGGGGGCCCAGCATCGATCCCCTACGATGATCCAAGCATCGCAGTCCATAAAATCACAGACTCCGTCGTCGGGAAACACAGTGACCCCTTCGCTACCGGGCTGCGCGTGACCACCAAGACGCTGCACGTATTTCAACTGCTGGATCGAAAGGGGTTTCCAAGCAAAGGGCATCGTAGCATTTGTCTGCGTCTGAGGACTCCACTTTTCCAGCGATCCAAGACGCACGCGAAGACGCGCACCGCAAAGTTCGACAAGTCGCCTACAGGTTTTGTGGATCGAGGAATGGTCAGCCAAAGGAAGGACCGCAATGGGGCCAAGGCGATCCGGAGCGACCATAGGTCTTTGCAGAATTCCTTGAACGAACTCCTGATTCCATCGCTCCAACGCGTACTCTTTGGTAAAGAGATGATAGATCTCAGATTGCGAATCGCGTATCTGCTGGGCCAAAGACAAATCTTGTCCGTCGATCAATCGCTCAATCTTGGCGATTGCTTCGCCGATCGTATCACAAGCACCGGGCAATTTTCGATCGGTCAACTGGCCGAGCATTCCTTGCTGCATGTAGACAACGGGCATCCCATAGCAGATGGCTTCGAGGGGATGGTAATGGATGTGACGGGGCAAGCGACTGTGATAGAACATCACGTTGCAGGTGCGAAAAAATTCAGCGTAGGTCTGATCATCCACTTTGCCTAGGACTGCCGGATCGTTGTGGGGTTTCGACTGCGCACCGCAAATGACATGCCATAGTTTTCCGAAGTGGGTTTTGAATTCGTTATAGATCTGCTTGCTCTCTTGGTAGGTATCGATCTCGGGACAAACGAAGAGTATCTTCGCTTGACCACCAGTCCAAGTGTTTTTGTGGCGAGTGATCCTCTCGGGGAGCCCTAGAGGAAGGTCGACACTTCGGCGTTGAATGATTGGAGGTTCGATCGTTTTTAGATTGGGATAAGCTTGGGCGAACCAGAACCGTTGGGAGGCTCGAGCCAAGAGTCGTTCGAAGGCAGGCGATGCAACTTCGCGTGCAAAACTGTAATAAGTGTAAGTCGGATGCGTCGATCCGAAAGTTCTTAAAAGTATTCTTCCGCGAAAGTTCGCAAGAACTTGTTCGAACATCGGAAACATGTAAGCGACGATGATGCTGCCGAAGCGATCGTTGAGTATCTGCCGAATTTCAGGTGTGAAGGGTTCCGAGTAGAAATCAAATTCATTGAGCTTTGCGAGTTCGGGTTCTGGTAGGCTCAGGGAATTGTCAAACTCGAAGCTGACCGAAGCGCTACGATTGTCAGGATTGCGAGGAAAACGCTTTGGACAATAGACTTCCAGCCCCAACGAGCAAAGCAGTGGAACCTCAAATTCCCGAAGAGTGGTGTGGTTCAAAAGCCACACAACGCGCTTGTTCGATTCGCCATCCATAAACAATCGTTCGGCGACAAAGCATCCGCTGCCGCTTTGGTGTAAACTATGATGTCCGTCGCTTGATGTCCGAAAAAATGTAGCAGTATTTTCGGCTTCCAACAAGTACAGCCCCAGGTGCATCGTGCAAGCCTACTCCGGAAAACCCCAAAGTCGCTCTGTCAACCGTAGGCATCTGCTAAAAGCTACTGGTTTGCTGGTGGGATACCATCTTGGCGGGAGCCTCAAGGGGGCCAAGGCATTTGCGAGCCCCAACGCAAGGCCCAGGATCGGTGCGATCGGACTACGTTACCAAGGAACGGTAATCGCCAACCAAGCCAAGAATTTCGGCGATATCGTCGCTGTCTGCGATGTCGATCGGAATGTCAGAGACCAAGCCAAAGCCTCCTTTGGTAGCACACCCTTTGCGTGCGAAAACTACCGAGACCTGCTCTCTCGCAAAGATATCGATGTGGTGACCATCGGGACACCCGATCATTGGCACACCCAAATGCTCATCGATGCATGCAGGGCAGGAAAAGACGTTTACTGCGAGAAACCGCTGACACTGACGGTCGACGAGGGGAAGCTGATTTGCAAAATTGTCTCACAAACGGGCCGGGTCGTACAAGTCGGATCGTGGCAACGCAGTGACGAGCGATTTCGGCTTGCTATCGAACTGATCCGTGCAGGCCGAATTGGCAAGTTGAAACAGGTTGACGTGGTGCTCGGCAAAAACGTCACAGGGGGGCCCTTTGCACACCGCAGCGTTCCTGGTCATCTGAACTGGAACTTATGGCAAGGCCAAGCGCCTGAGGTTCCTTATGTCGAGGAGCGTTGCCACTATACCTTTCGATGGTGGTGGGAATACTCCGGCGGTCAAATGACCGATTGGGGAGCTCACCATATCGATATCGCACAGTGGGGAATCGACTCGTTGCCAGTGGAATTCCAGGGCACAGCCATGAATTCGAATATCGAGGGTGGATACAACGTGCCGGTGGACTTCCAAGCACGTGTAACTTATGCCAACGGCGTTGTCATGAATATCAGCGACACCGGAGACAATGGGATTCTTTTTACAGGTGATCAAGGACGACTATTTGTCAACCGTGGCAAGATCACTGGATTGCCCATCGAGGAACTTCAAAAGCGACCTCTTCCTCGCCAGGATTGGAAAGCTTATGCGTTTGACAATCTCGAGCAACCTTTGCGAAGTGGCAAACTTGATGCGATCACAAGCCACATGCACAATTTTTTTGAGTGCATCACGACCAGAAAGCCTACCATCTCGGACGTTTTCAGCCAGCATCGCAGCGTATCGACTTGCCATCTTGCCAACATCGCCATCCGACTCGGTCGGCCGCTGCGTTGGGATGCGGAAAATGAAGTGTTTGTGGATGACCAGCAGGCCAATGAAATGCTTTCTAGACAACAACGCCAAGGATTCGAAATCAGTTGATGACCACACGCCGTGACTTTCTTCGCGCTAGCAGCATTGCAGCAACATTCGCAGGAACGATGAGCCAAAGTTCGTCGCTATTTGCAAATTGGCAAGGAGCCTTAGAGACAAAAGCGCCTAAGCACTTGCTATCGAGCTCTCTGTTTGGATACTCGCGGCTCGAAGAGATCTTGCCAATCGCTAAAAGACTCGGAATCACCTCGCTGGATCTATGGCCCAAAGTGCACGGCAATCAGCGCGAGCAATTAGCGGAGATGGGAGAAGATCAATTCGTTGAATTGTTGTCGAGTTATGAGTGCACTCTTGCTTGTTTGACTCAGTATCCCTTGGGTCCTTTTGGATTGGCCGACGAAATGCGTTTGGCCAAGCGACTCGGTTGTCAAACCATTGTTACCGGTTCGGGTGGTCCCAAGGGGCTTCGCGGAGACGAGCTGAAGGCTTCGATGCGGGAATTTGTCGAGAAGCTCAAGCCGCATTTGGAGTTGGCTCAGGAGACCGGTGTGACGATCGCTATCGAGAACCATGCAAACAGTTTACTCGATTCCCCAGACTCGATGCGATGGCTCTGTCAGATGCGACCATCGGATCGACTCGGGATCGCTTTTGCACCTTATCACCTACCGCAAAATCAGGAGTTGCTCGGTAAGCTGGTTCGAGATGTGTTGCCCTGCATCGAAGTCTTCTATGCTTGGCAGCATGGAAAAGGATGCATGCAAGCCCAGCCCAAGCAAGACGAGAGATTGCAATTGCCGGGCCGAGGCAGCTTGGATTTCTTGCCACTTTTTAGGGAGCTACGAAACGCGAACTACAACCGGTGGGTCGAAGTCTTCATGCATCCTTTCCCAAGAGGGATTCCGATCGCTGAGGAAATGCCCGAAGTCTTTGAATTGCTCAGCGAGGCGAAATCCTACGTCGACCGAACATGGAACGCAGCGATGTAATTCGCCAGGAGTAGACTCAACCCAAATCGGAAACGCCGGATCGCGCACGATCGGATGCACGATCTATGAATTCACAACGCGGTGTCGCAGCCATGTTCCTACGACAAAGAGAAATGCGTTGCCGATCCATAGGCTGCTTGCGGGCCAAGCGCCATCCTTGGCTCGGTCGAGGGCTAGTCCAAAGAGCGGGAAGTACATGAGCATGATTGGTATAAAACACATGCCGAAGGTCCAAGCATAATCGGCGGATTTGTTGAGGATGGCAAATGGGACACCGATCCAGACGAAGAAGAAACAGGCGAAGCCGAAAGACCATCGACGGTAGGGTTCGAGTTCAAGTCGGATAAGTCGTTTTTTGTTTTCATCGATTTGGACAAGCATGCTTTGGAGGCTGGCTTCGGAGAGCAGATTGTAGCGGCCCATCCCCAGTCCCATCGAGACTTGGCTTGCCATCGATTCTTTGATTCGGTCATTGAGTTTCGATTGCTTTTCGACCTCGGCCGGGATTTGCTTCATTGCAAATTGGGACGGGCGAACCGAGTCTCCACCTTTCTGAGCAGCTCGATTAAGACTCATGTTAAAGCGTTCAGAGCCAGGGATGTTGAAACGCGTCGCGTTGCTTTGGCTCGTTTCACCCTTGGAATCGATCATTTCCAAAATGAGTTGGTCCTCGTCGGGATCTTTGTAAATCTGGGCCCGTTCGGCGGTGATCGTCGTCGGCTTACCTGTGGTTTCGTCAAAGCAGAAGATGGTGGGTCGAATCAGCCAGTCCCCTTGGACCTCTTGGACATGCACGGTGAAGCCTTTATCGTTCTCATAGGATCGCCGGGTTCTTAGCCGGTTATAGATGATTTCTTTGATGGATCGAAGGACGACTTGTTCCATGCCAGGTTGGGCCCAAGAGACGGCTAGGTCATTGATCCATACTGCAGGGACGCTCACCAAGAGCCCGAGAATCATCATTGGACGGATCACTCGAAGGGGAGAGACACCGACACTTTTCAAGGCGACAATTTCGTTGTCGGCCGAGATGCGACCAAAGACCGAGCAGACCGAGAAGAGCAGGGTAGCCGGCACGGCGATCTGCAGAGCGATCATGCAGATAAAGGGGAGCAGTTGGACTAGCGCCAACCAGCCGACCCCTTCACTGATGAGTTGCTGACCAACCAGACCGACACTAATCAGGCCCGTAAGGCCGATGGTTGTGATCGTGAAGAGTTTCAGAACATCCCAGAGGATGAGTCTGTTGATTTTTGTCGGAAGCATGGCACGTAGAGTGTAGCGAACCGGTGCCCTCAAATTCGACATCAAAACGACTTTGGGTTGTGAAAAACAAAAGACTGCATCTGGGATAGCTAGCAATTAAACGGCGCCCTTCGGCGATCGGTGCCAGGCACCCGCGACGCATGAAAAAAACATCCGCAAAGAGCTATTCACGGGCTACAAGCCCGTGCTACATCTGCCGGGCTACTTGAGAATCAGGAGCAGATCCCCTGCTTCGACTTGGCTTCCCGAACTGACGAGCAATTGGGCGATTTCCCCATCCCGCTCGGCGTTGATGACTGTCTCCATTTTCATCGCTTCAAGCGATAAGAGTTTCTGACCCTTTGAAACCTTGGTTCCGGCGGCTACGGCAACTCCAATAACCATTCCCGGCATCGCCGCTGCCACATGGGTTGGATCAGCCGTATCAGCCTTGATCCTCTTTGCAGCCTTGGTCTCAATCGACCTATCAACCACCTCAACCTCGCGTGGCTGTCCATTGAGTTCGAAAAACACAGTCCGAACTCCATCGGGACGAGGCTCACCGACAGCCAAGAATTTCACGATCAAGCGTTTGCCGGACTCGATGTCGACGGAGAATTCCTCCCCAATGGTCGGTCCATAAAAGAAAATCGGCGTTGGCAATAAAGACACATCCCCGTAGTCCCTAAGATGCCCGATGTACTCATCGAACACCTTCGGATAAAGCGCACTGGTGACGGTCTCTTGCATGATGGCCTCGCGACCGAGCTTGCTTTCGAGATCCTTGGCTGTGGCTTTGAAATCATGTGCTGGGAGAGTTTCACCAGGGCGATTGGTGACTTCGGGATTGCTCCGCAAGATCGCACGCTTGACCTTCTCCGGAAAACCTCCTGGTGGTTGACCCATCATTCCGCCAACGAGATCCAGGACGGAGGCTGGATAAGAAAGTTCGCGAGATCCATGGAGGATATCATCGACACCGAGTTCATTGGCTACCATAAACAGCGCCAGATCTCCGACTGCCTTGCTCGTCGGTGTAACCTTGACGATATCTCCAAGGAGTTGGTTGGCCGCAGCATACATTTTGCAGACGTGATCCCAGCGATCCGACAGCCCTAGTGCTTTGGCTTGCTGATAGAGATTCGTATACTGTCCACCTGGCATTTCGTGCTGGTATAGGTCCCCACCTGCGACGAGCGATTCGCCTTCGAAGGGTGCGTAAAACTGCCTGACTTCCTTCCAGTACTCCGAGAGTGCAGTCAGTGCATCGGTATCAAGTTTGCTTTCGCGAGGAGAATACCTAAGTGCCTCGACGAGTGTGTTGAGGTTGACTTGGGATGTTCCACCGGACATTGACGCCAAAGCTCCGTCGGCGATTTCAAGGCCTTCTTCGGCAGCATTGAGGATCGAAGAGGCTTGGATGCCCGCCGTGTCGTGTGTGTGGAAGTGGATCGGGATCCCGATGTGCTGGCGCAACTCTGAGACTAGAACCTTTGCCGCCGCAGGCTTGCATAGACCCGCCATGTCTTTGATGGCAAGCATGTGAGCCCCCATCTTCTCCAATTTCTTCGCTAAGTCAATGTAATACTTTAGCGAATATTTCTGTCGATTTGGATTGAGGATATCACCGGTATAGCAGATCGCGGCTTCGCAAATCATTCCCGATTCGACAACCGCTTCCATGGCCACTTGCATGTTCTCGGCCCAGTTGAGCGCGTCAAAGACCCGGAAAATATCGATTCCTGCCTGAGCAGCTTCTTGGACGAAGGCTCGAACGACATTATCTGGGTAGTTGGTATAGCCAACCGCATTGGAGGCTCTCAAGAGCATCTGAAAAAGGATGTTGGGTATCCGCTCTCGGAGATCTGCGAGCCTTTGCCAAGGACTCTCCTTGAGGAATCGCATTGAGGTGTCAAAGGTAGCTCCACCCCACATTTCCATAGAAAACAATTGCGGTGCGAGTTTTGCATAAGCATCCGCGACCTTGAGCATATCAAAGGTTCTCACACGCGTCGCCAAAAGCGATTGATGCGCGTCGCGCATGGTCGTATCGGTCAGCAACAATTCCTTGGTATTGCGAATCGACTGGCAGAAAGTCGATGCGCCGAGCTGAAGAAACTTTTGTCGATAACCATCCGGAATTGGTTGACCCGCTTGAATCTTAGGTGCCGTTGCTGGCTCGCGTCGAACCTTAGCCCCCGTTTTCTCGACGAGTTTGTTGCCGTTGACGACCGTATCGGCAATGAAACGCAAGAGTCGCGTGGCTCGATCACGACGCTTGGGCAACTCAAATAGCTCGGGAGTCTTGTCGATCATCCGTGTCGTCGCATCTCCAGCTTGGAACGTCGGATGCCGTATAAGCGATATCAAGAAAGGAATGTTAGTTTTGACACCTCGGATACGAAACTCTTGCAAGCAGCGTTCCATGCGTCCAGCAGCTTCGCTCAGGTTTCTACCTCTGGCCGTAACCTTGACCAACAAAGAGTCATAGAAGGGGTTTACGACCGCACCGCTAAAGGCACTGCCTGCATCGAGCCGGATTCCAAGACCACCGGCACTACGGTAGTGAGTGATCCGTCCATAATCAGGTCGAAACTGATTCGAGGGATCTTCGGTCGTCACTCTGCACTGAATCGCCGAACCAACCACTTGGATTTCATTTTGATTCGGTAGGCCTTGAGACTGATCCCCGAGTTTATAGCCGCAGGAAACGAGGATTTGCGAACGAATCAAATCCACACCAGTGACTTCCTCGGTCACCGTGTGCTCGACTTGGATGCGTGGATTGACTTCGATGAAATAGAACTTGTTGGTTTCGGTATCGAGAAGGAACTCTACCGTTCCGGCACAGTAGTAGTCGACTTTGCGCGCGATGGCCAAGGCCGCTTCGTGAAGTTCCGACGCAACCTTTTTGCTAAGATTGGGAGCCGGTGCAATCTCGACTACCTTTTGGTGTCGGCGTTGAACCGAGCAATCCCGTTCGTGCAAATGGACGATGTTTCCATGCTGATCACCGAGGATCTGAACTTCAAGGTGTCGTGCCCGACCTACGAGTTTCTCAAGGAAGACTTCGTCGCTCCCGAAAGCATTCTTTGCTTCTCGCTGTGCTTGCTCTAGATTGCTGGCAAGTTGGTCTTCGGTCTCGACGACTCGCATCCCGCGACCACCGCCCCCCTTCGAGGCTTTGAGCATGATTGGGAATTGCATTTTCCGAGCAATCTCGACCGCTTCATCGAGACTGCTTACTGCGGCTGCTGATCCTTCGAGGATCGGCACACCGACTTGTTTTGCGATCTCGCGAGCCGCGACCTTGTCTCCCAAGAGCTCTAGCGATTGATTGCTCGGTCCGATGAACATGATCCCTGCATTGCGTAGAGATCGAGCAAACTCCGCGTTCTCTGAAAGAAATCCATATCCAGGGTGAACCGCATCGATCTTGTTCTCCAAGCACAGATCAACAATGGCTGGGATATCCAAATAGGAGCGGATGGGCTCTCCTTGCTTGCCGATCGCATAAGCTTCATCGGCTTTGAAGCGGTGCAGCGCGAAGCGATCCTCGTGGGAGTAGATGGCGACGGTACGGATTCCGAGTTCGTGGGCGCTGCGGAAAATCCGGATCGCGATTTCACTGCGATTGGCAGCAAGGATTCGACGGATAGGTAGCATGAGAAAGATAGCCGAGGGTTGCTAGGATTCTTTCGAAGTTCGAAAGCAAAAACGTAATCAAACAGATCAAGATGAACGGCCAGAGTATACCGCAATTTCAAAAAACACGCAGGCTTAAGAGGGGCGATCTAGAGTGGTTTGACTTTGAACTATCCCATGCGCTCCTTGCCACCCTCCATTGACCGCAATGTCTTGAGCATTGATGAATTCTCCATCACCCAAACTGATAGCCGCTACAACTTTAGCGACATCTTCGGGGCGGCCCCATCTTTCAAGCAGGCACTCGCTCTTTGCTCGATTCGACCAAGCTTCCGAGGTCTCGCGTCCCCAATCGGTTTGGATCCAACCTGGACTGATGCAATTGACTCGGAGTTTCGGTGCATAGCTTTTTGCCAAGCTTTTGGAAAAGGCGCTGACGGCTGACTTGACCGCGCTGAAGTACTGCCCGCTGTCACCTTCCATTCCCCATGGAGCCTGATCCCAGCCGATATGGATCATCGATGGTAATGTTTTGTGAGAGGAACCCTGATGGATTTGGCGGTGAGCAACGTTTCGGCTAAGGAGCATCATCGCACGAACATCCAAGTCCCAAAGCTCGGTGAGTTTTTTTTCAAACGACCAAGACTTGGCCTCCCCGGTAAGTACATCTGTGCCTGCCGAATGCACCCATAGATTCACGTAACCTAGGTGCCTAAAGGCAGCATCAGCCATCGAATAAAGGCTGGTGTTATTTCTAAGGTCGGCAACGATGCAAAGCGGCTTGTTCTGGCATCGCTGGGCTGTTTGCATTAGCCCATCGATGTTGCTGCGGGTGTGGATAATCAGGCGACAACCTCTTTGGGCAAGTTCGATCGCAATGGCTTGGCCGATCCCGCTGGCTGCCCCCGTTACAACGGCAACAAAGGGTTCTTCGATGCTAGTCATAGATCAGTCTGAGGCTTCGTTCGGAGGTGGTTCGTAGTTGAACTCTTGCCATTTGATCGCTTGATCCATAGGTTCGATGCGCAGGACGAGGAACCCGTTTTGAAAAACGCGGACCGTACCGCTCGACTGGCTTACGACGATCGCGATAGCCTTGGTGCGTTGGGAGATGCCTGCGGCGGCCCAGTGCCTTGAGCCGAGCCCTTTAGAGAGTTGCAGATTCTCGTGGAGAACCTCGATGATCTGACGCGATCGTTCCACAACACCGTCGGGCGAAACGACAAACGCTCCGTCCATTTGAGCGATCTCTTTGATATCTTCGCGGACGCGGGCGTCGTGAAGGTTTCGGTTTTTCCGGCTGTAACCTTTCAGTGGGTCAAAGCCACTGTCCTTGCAGTGGGCCAAGACTTTGCGGGTATCCCCCACAACAAACAGCGTACCTACTTTATTTCCTTCACGGCCTTCACGACCGATTTGAACCGCAAGGTCGATGACGATTTTTAGGTTGTTGAGTGGAACGGCCGTTTCGAGTCGTTGCAAATCGCGGCTCGTAAAGCGTCTCATCCGCTCATCGAGCTTGATGATGGAAATCGAGTCCATGCGATGGGCTTCGAATCCACAGTAGACCGCCACGACTTCACTTTGGCTTGCTAGATGTTCGTCGGCAACCGCTTCAAGAAGCGCGTGCTGGAGACGCTCCAAAAGTGGGGAGTCTTCCTTGTTCAATACCAAAGGTATGAGACCAAAGCCGGTAGCCGCCTCGAGGTCCTCTTCACGATCTGCGGCGACCAAGATCCGTTGGATCTCGTTAGGAACCAGTTCTCGAAGACGTTCCCAGTCGGTCGCACCATCCAGGAGAAACAAAAGCGAGTCGGCTCCGATGGAAACCGCAAGGTTTCCGGCAGCCTCGACCACGCTTGAAAATTCCCGGGTGAATTTTTGCGTGTTCATCGTTTAGTGACGCAAGTCTTTGCTGGGTTGGAAGTTACGAACCAGAACGATTCTGCCCAGGATAGTGTAACTTAGGTTTGGCATTCGGCAATCCAAACAACCCGTAGAACAATGTTTTGGCGTTGATTTTCGAGGCAATAGAGCTATACTTCCGCTCCCCAGCAACTTCACGTTGTCATTGTTGCTGAACATTACGGATACGTTCCCCCATCAAGTTTCGGTTTCGAAAATCGGGTCTAGTCATGGCAAGAGCATGTGAAGTTTGCAATAAGTCGCCTCAAGTTGGCAATATGATCGAGACGCGAGGTAAGGCCAAGTATTTGGGGGGTGTGGGTACCAAAATTACCGGTATTACCCGAAGAAGATTCCTTCCTAATCTTCAAACCATCAAAGCCTCGTTGCCAAGCGGCGAAGTCAAGACCATCCGTGTCTGCACCCAATGCATCCGTTCGGGCAGGGTCCGCAAGGCTGTCAGGACAAAGCCATTCTCGTTGCCTAGCAACTAATCGGTTGCGACCCCTAGGATCCGATGACGCTCTCTGAAGCAGACATTCAACGGCTAGCAAAGCTCTCTCGCCTTGAGATTCCCTCGGAGCAAGTCTCCGAGGTCCGATCGGACTTAAGCAGGATTCTGGGACTTTTTGAACAGCTCAAGCAAGTAGACACATCAGCGGTAGAACCTCTGGTTCACGCCATCGAAGTTAGCGATGTGTTTGCTCCAGACCACGTCGCGAAATCTCTAGATGTGGAGGATGTTCTGAGAAACGCTCCGGTTCACGATGAATCCTTCTTCAAAGTACCCCCGGTGTTAGGGTAGCATCGTGTGGAGTATTCGATCTTTCCTCAATGTCGATACTCCCTCACTGGCAAGGATCTGGTGTCTCCATCACCAAGCCTATTCTTCGAAATCCGATTGCACTGTCGTCGCGTGGGATCTTGGAGTCTTGGCGAAACCCTTTTTTCGCAGCGACCAACTACTGGTTGCCGAGGATCCTCACGAGGGGTTAGTTGGCTTTATCCACTTCGGGCGTAATCCCGAGGCCAGTTCGCTTGGCAAGGACTCCGGGATCGTGCACCGACTCTGCGTACGACCAGGAGAAAACGAGGATGCTATCGCCAGCGAATTGCTTTCGCAGGGGTTGCAGTGCATGGCAAAAGAGAGCCTCAAGCGATGCGTGGGCCTCGGAGCATTTCACGACAGCATCTTTTACATCGGTATTGCAGAAGGAGATGGTTTCCTCGGTGTCCATTCAAGCGATGTTCGGTTGCTTGGCTGGATGCAGAAACACGGTTTCCGGCCCTTGCAAGCCACCGAGTGCTGGGAGTTGTCACTGGCGCGTTTTAAGCTCCCAATGGATCGCCTTCAGATTGCAGTTAAGCGAAATAGCATCGTCAGCCAGATCCTTGCGGAGTCACAGACCAACTGGTGGGAGAATGTCGTCTATGGGCATTGCGATCAGGCCAGTTATCAGTTGGCGACCAGGTCCCATCCCCACGTTGAATTAGCCGTCAATATTTGGACCCCAGAAGCTTTTGTTCCCGGTGTGGAATCCTGGATGGCTCGGCTGATCATTCCAGAGATCGCTTCAGAACAAGTCGGCAACCAACAGGTCAGCACCGAGGATCTTATCGAGCATTGGATTTGTTTGCTCTCGGAATGCATGCGATTGCTGCAAAACGAACGCAAGCAAAAGGTGCAGGTGGTGATTGATCCAAGCCAATCGGCGCACGTGCAAATCTTGCGACGCTTGGGATTCACCACACGGCACCATGGCATGGTGATGGCTTGTGATCTTATCCAATCCTAGTGATAACTCGGTATTTTTATCCTCGGGCGTTTCAACAACTTAGGATCAACGCCTGGATGAGGTAGCAATTCCTCCAAAAATGATCGTGTGCGTAAGGCGTTTTAGAAAACGGTACTTCGTATAGTTATGTGGGATTCGATTTCACAAAAACGCATCTTGTCGATGCCCCATAAATTGGTTTTGAAAAGGATTCAAAGATTGAAAACAGTAGAGACACCAACTCTGTGCTCTCTGTGCCTTTGTGTTTCGAAAAGACTGCGTCGGGAGTTTTCCCAGGCAAAGATTCGGTTTAGACGATTCACTTACAGGAATTGAATCAATCGGCTAAAACAGGATCGTTCTTATCCAGAATAATTCCTGAAGAAACTAGAAAACAAGCACTAAAACCTTTGGTTATCACCCATGATCAATATCGGTTGATATCAAGGAGGAGCGACGATGACTACAAGAATAGCGACAGACGGCGAAATCGCTGGAGCATTCGTTGTATGCGATCCGCAGTGGCGTAGTAAAATCTTCTGGGGCGGTTTGCTACTGTTGCTCGTTCATCCGGTCGGCTGGCCTGTTGCCTTGGGCTACCGAAAGGCCCTTATCGCGAATCTAGCCTATGGCAAAGAGCCAGTTTTACCGAATTGGGAAGGAAAAGTGTCCTTCTATTTTTTCGAAGGGCTCAAAGCCATGGGAGTTATTTTCGGTTATCTTTCGCCGTTATACATAGCACTTTTGTTGCTCAGTTTGAACAACGGCATGAGCCCTGATGCGACGTGGTTCTACACGGCTACTTTTTTTGTGGTCTTCACCATGGTCTCCACCCTGTCGTTTCCAATAATCGTCCTATATCTGACCTTCTTCTCCGAAAGCTTTCGTCTTTCATGGCCAATGAGTCTCATGCTGTTGACGGCCTTTGCTGCGATCATCTTCTTTATCCCAGCAGGATTTTTGCAAGTATCGAAAAGCGGAAAGTATCTTTCGGCCTTTAATATCCCTGCTGCTGCAAATACCTTAAGATCCCATTTCGTGGCTTATTGCCTCGCTTGGTACCGTTCAGCGATCATGAGTTTGATTGGACACTTCTCGATTCCGTTTGCGCCATGGGGAGTGTTTTGGTGTTACCTGAGCATCATTTACGAGTTCAATTCGATTTTGCATCCTGAACGCAGCGACGCAGAAGAAAACAGTTGGTTCGATCGACTCAGAAACAACAACAAATTGGTTTTGGCGAGCACTTCGAATCGGTTCGTATTCCAATGTCTCAACCCATCGGATGCGATACCATGTTTCATGATGAAGATTGGTCCAGTTTTAGTTCCCCTGCCAAAATTCATCAGTAGGCATTTCAAAGTTGGAGTCTGAACGTGGAAATCGCGATGTTAGTGATGCTTGCTCAGGGATTGCTCGGAGCATTCGATACACTTTATTACCACGAATATGTATGTCGTCTACCGGTTCATGGCTCCAAGGTTGCAGGTGAACTGAGACTACATGCCCTAAGAGATTTCGTCTACGGTATCTTGTTCCTGACACTTCCTTTTTACAAGTGGCAAGGGCTACTGGCGGTGGTACTGTGCCTTTTGATCGTACTTGAGATCTCCATCACCATTTGGGATTTTAACACAGAGGCTGTCGAAAGGGTTCATATCGGCGGGATCGGGAATACCGAACGAGGCCTTCACTTGGTAATGGCCGTCGTTTACGGGATCTTTCTGGCTCATCTGTTTCCT
>JBEIGI010000023.1:0-69303 GCA_040381975.1 Pirellula sp. | reverse complement strand
GATCACCAAGTGCTGCTGGATACCATGGTGGCCGTCACCTCGTACGAGGAAACCAAGCCATCGAGCTCCAACGGGTCCCTCTTTGAAGGGTCGAACGGAACACCCCAGTGTGAACAGTAGCGACCCACGAGAGACTTTCTTTATTTGGGGGCAGTGTATCGAAGCTTTCGAAGCTTTTTTATCATTGCTTCCGGCGCGCATTCACATCGGCGCTTATACCATGTCACGCGCTCCCTTGTGGATGCTGCGCCGTATCGGGTCCCACAAGCTTTACAGATTGGGGCATCCTCTTTTCTAGCGCGCGACAATCGACCATCTTTACCCGAATTCCATGGCATCAAGTGTACAAGCTCAAACATTCGGGAAACCTCATAGGACCACAATCGGGACCACAACAAAAAAAAGACCTTCGTTTTATTGTTCCTGCGAGTCTTGCCTAGACTCGCAGTTATTGAGATTCGGCGGTTTGAAATTGGTCGGATAATCCATTGGGATAAGAACATGTTAAAAAGTTTCAATCAGTTCTTGAGGTACGCGCCGATGCTCTGTGTGGCATAACAACACCGCGCGCTCTGCATCCATGTTTCGCTGACGTTTCTCAGAATCGGAAATTTGACTCTTTGCTATGCGCGATTTGATTTCAACTAACGCGGTGACGTAGTGCAGTAAACCAAGCTCGTGAATAAGGGATTTCTTACCGTTTTTCGACGATTGCAATTCCTTCAAAAAAGAATCCCTGCGTTGTTCTTCGCGAATTTTCGCTCGTCTTTCAAGGCATGCTGCGCGAAGCCTGACCGGAAACTGATCATACTCGTAAGCAGAGAACCTCACTTCACCATTGAGCATTTGGTTTGCAAACCATAGTGCTTCATCAACTTCAACGTCTTGTAAAAGCTTTCTCCAGTTTTCCCGTGTCTTTTTAGGATCCTGGCTATTCTTCTCGATCCAATTCATGATCGATGGGAAATTGATTGCTACTATATCATTTAGAAACTCTTTCGCCTCTTGGTCATTCACTTGCAAGCACCCTCCTCATTCTTTGCCCCATGGTTTCTCCAGGAAAACCCAAATTAGTGGTTTTCCTTTCGCGAGATTCCCAACCACGAGCGCAAGCGTGCCAGTCGGTTACCTGTTTTCCGTTCGATTTCTTCCAACCTTGCGAAGCGTAGTAATTATAGAATTCCGATGGATCGATTCTGACATTGTGAGCGCTACACCAGTTTTCTACCTCGGCAACCGATGTAGGCATTGGCATCCTAGAACGTCCAGAGGCTTTATCGGTGGTTGCCGTTGTTTGGCGTTTTTGGGGTGGGTCCGGTGGCAATTCGGTCCAGCGTGCTCGCGCGGATTCGGTGCATTTTTTGCGAACTTCAAGCTTATGCGATCTTTCGCTAGCTAGTCGCTCATTTCGGCGTTTTCCGTCGATGGGGTCTATTGGAAACTTGCTTTGAAGCTCGGACCAAATGCTTTTCCACTCATCGACCGAACACCCACAAAGACGCGCGGTAACTCCCGGATCGTCTGGAATGCTTCCGTTACTGAACTGGAAGCACAGTAACCGCACATACGCGCCAACTGCTTGGGGGGTTAAGTGTACGGTCCCTCCCAAGAAATCATCGACATAGAAATCAAAGCTATGAGGGTTTTTCCTTGGGGTTTTCTTGCTTCTTGCTACTTGCTGCTGCTGACTAGGTATTGATTCTTCGATTGTATTGGGCATGATATAAGCATCCTTGGAGGGATAAAAAAGAAATTGGGGGGGCGTTTTCGCCCCTCCTTTTTTTATGTTGCTGACAGATTGCCTACGCCTTAGCCTTGCTTGGCTTAGTCATACGCTCAAACTCTTGGACAGCAGCAACAACCCGCGCCCGCCTGACCGGTTTGACAATTTCAAGCTTGGGTGGCTCGTTGCTTTCGAGGCGCGCCTCAGTGGTCGCTGTGATGAATTCACGGACCGCGCTTTCAGACGTTAGATATTTTCCGTTTACGAATGAGGCTTGGAGTCGAACACCCCGAACGCCTTTCTTGATCCATCGCCGAACAGATTGAACATGGGGACGATGACCGATAACAGTCTCGACCGCTTGAAGAATGGGCAAACACTCAGACAAGTTCACTTGGAAACTCCTTGTACTATTTCTCCTTGTACTACATTTCAGTGATACGACAGCGCCCTTCCTATCACTAGCGATCATTTCTAACTCGCGACATACACGGGTCAACAGTAGCTAGCGGTAACCTGATTGCATCTGCAACTATAAAGCATTTCCGTTTTTTGCTGGTTTTACGCATTCCAAACCACGCTCGGACACGCTCGGACACGCCCGATACTTTTTTGCGCAGCATTCGGCGCAGCATTGAGTAGTAACAAGGCCTGAAAATAGTTGAAAGATTTTCCAGATTTTTCGCTGTGTGTTGTTCTCGGAGTTCTGGGTCAACAAAACGTCCTTGATTTCTACCGCATGATGTCGGCCAAGCCTTGACTGTGCCGACCAAGTCCGTAGACTGGACCGCACACACACCCCGCTCTGAGCGGTTTTTCAGGACGAAAACCAATCGGAGTCATCATGTCAGCAAATTCTACGGACACAACGCATATCTTTGGATTGCTCCAGCAATCCATAGAAGCTGCTGTGCGGAAATATTCTATTCCCCGCGAAGCTTTCTCTAGAGACGAGGTCGCTAAGATCCTTGGTGTCTCTGCCCGTACAATCGATGGCTTAATCGATTCCCATCAAATGCGAGCCGTGAAAATCGGACGACATCTAAGAATTGATCGCAAAGAGATTGATCGCTTTCTAGGTCGTGAAGGATCTGAATCTACAAACACGGTTGCTCCAGTCAACGAAGAGCACACCGCAAGATAGCTTATCCAAACTCAATTCCAGGGCTGCTGCTAGATACCAGCGGTGGCCGTCGGCAACGAGCTCGATCACCAAGTGCTGCTGATTAGCCGTGTTTCTTGGCTATCTCAATAGCTCGCTGCATACTCTTTTCGGCGTAGTTTTCCGTCATGTTTATGGATTTATGGCCGAGAATCGCCGACGCTGCTTCCAAGCTTTCTTCAGCCCGAATAGCCGTAGCTGTCGCATGCCTCAATCGATTTGCGCCCCAAATGGGAACCTTCGCCTTACGCGCTGCAGTGTGAATTGCTTTTGTGTACCCGATGACCGTATAGAACGCGCCCGGTTTTTTCTTGGGGTTAGCCTTGCGATTCGACCCGCGACGATTGCCGCAACTCAAGGCTGTTGTTCTGTTTGCTTCCCTATCGGCTAGCCGTTGTTCCATTGCTTCCGCTGGCGAAAAGCAGTAGGAATCCTTGTCACGATTTAAGTATGGTTCAAGGATCTTTTTTGCCTTCGGACCAATGGCAATAACCCTATCATGGCCGCGCCAAGCGTTTTTATGCTTTTCGAGTTTGATCGTCCAAACTTCCGACTTGGTATCTATCATGCAGGGTTTGATAGCAAGCAACTCTGAGGGCCTACACCCAAGCAGACGGTGGATTCTGACCATATCGGCTAGAACTTTTGGCAAGTGCTTTATTGTCGCTTGGATCGTCTTATCATCGACCGGCCTTACCTTCGGAGATTCAGGCGCGGAACATCGACCCGCCTTCAATGGTGGGACCGTTTTTAGGGTTTGGTAGACCGTAACATCGAGCAAGTCCTCTGAGACTAGCCACTTGAAAAACGCTATAACTCGTTTGGCGTTTTTGTTGCAATAACTTCTCGCGCAACCTCGTCTAACCCAATAATCTCGAACTACCTTAAACTCGGAGATTCCAAAGTCTCCGACATAGCAATCAGAAAAAAACTCGATCACTGGACCAAGCGCGCGCCCATACTGTGGATACTCTGCGCTGTCTTTGTAGTATTGCTTGCAATGCTTGAGGAACAGCACCGCGCCTTCGGCTATCGATAACCGCGATTTTTCCACGCCAAAACTGTTGGGGTTTGCGTGAAACTTGGCAAGCAGTTTATGGTATTGCTGTTTCGATTCGGTGGAACCGTACTGCCCCAAGTAGTAGTATTTTCCTTGAATCCATGTAACCGCTTGGCCGCTGGACTTGTGGAGACGATAGCTAGGTTCTGAGGGCTTGCGCATGCTCATCAATTCCCTACTGAGTATTTACTCAATTTGGATAGTGATACCAAAGCGCACTAGCAACCAGCTAGGAACACGTTTACCCAACGATTCGCTTCATAAAATCGAATAGGACCGCCCGGATTCGAACCGAGAACCAAGGGATTATGAGTCCCCTGCTCTAACCGTTGAGCTACGGTCCCAAGTGCAAGACAAATCAACAACTCGGCTAGCAAAGCCTCTTGTATCACAACTCCCAGTGTAGCCAATCAGCCCAACGGGTGAAGGTCTATTGGGATTTTCTGGCCACCGCTATAAACCCCCCAGCCCTAAAATAAGGTAGCCACCAACCGATTGCCAACTCACCACTCGATGTCCGATTGAGCCTTATCCAACGGCTGACCTCAAATCCAGCCTGCCGTAAATCGGCCCGCAGCTCCCGCTGACTGAAAATGTGCAAGTACATGCTCGGTAAACCCCGATACGCATAAACCCGATCCCCAAACTCCCAATTCTTATCCCTCAAACTCCGAACCCAATCACCCACACCCCTACGTACCCCACCCGGATCTCTCCACCATGTTCCTCGATTGTGAACATGCACGATAAACTCCCCCGTGCGTTGCAAACACCTTGCAATATCCCTCAGCATCGCTTGCCGATGCTCGCGACCTTGTACCATCCCGATCGAACTGTACAAACAATAAGCCAGGTCAACACTCGCATCCTGCAAACATCCAAGCTGCGCTAAGTTGCCTCGCACTAGCCCAAGTTGCCCGGCCGCCCCCGAAGAGAACTTGCTCTGCACTTCGCTGAGCATCGATTGACTCAAATCAATCCCCAGCACCCGCCAACCACCCTCGACAAGCGGCATCATCACACGCCCCGTGCCGCACCCAAGATCCAGCGCTACAGGAACACTCGGCATTTTGCTCGAGTGGATCCTGTGAGTCACCTCGAGAACTAACCGTCGATCGAACTCCAGGAGCGGATGTCCCGCATGAAACTTATCGTACTCGGTGGCGATCGATTCACGATGGACGTAATCCCAAGTACCCCTCGATACCCCAGGAGGTAACTGCCATGTCGGTCGATTCAACTCGGATTCCATTCAGACAGTGCCCCGGCTCTAAGGCACCAACTCAAAGGTGGCCATCACCGGATGATGGTCGCTCAAATCCCGCTCTGCGTAGTCCTTGGTATAACGCGTATCCCAATGATCCGCATCGGGTCCTGTTCCGCGAATATTCCACTGGGAAAGCACCTCGATCTGCTTGAACTTGTAACCCCCCTTGCCGTCGACGAGCGTCGGGCTAGCTAAGATGCGGTCAAACTGCTTATCGAGTATCAAATGCGTGCGGCGTTTCTCAGTCGGTGCCCGCTCGAGCAAATCGACAAGATTGTCGTTGGGCTCAGGTGTGTCCAACCCCAAAAGCGTATGCATGCCATCCCCACCGGCCTTCACTTCACCGACGGACTCCTCGACATTCAGATCGCCGATGATGATCACGTTCTCGCCTCGCATAATCGCCTTACGCATCCACTGATGCGCCAATTTCGTTTGCTTTTGCCTAAGTTCCGCGGCATCGGGGGTTGCTCGAAGATGCAAATTCAAAAGCGTCAATGGGATCACTCGGTCTCCATTTTGCCACTCGAAACGGGTGATCAAGTGCTTCGATAAATTATAAAACTCCTTGGACTCGAACATGCTGTTGTTTTGCTCACGCCGCGAGAACTCGACCAGCCCGGATCGAAAAAGCACCGCGACGTCTTGTTCGGTTCCAGAGTCGAACCCATCGATAAACGCGACTCGATACGACAGGTTGAATTGCTCCTTGAGCACCTTGGTCAGATTCTGCATCACGCCTCGGTCTTCGATCTCTTGTACGGCCAAAATGGTCGGTTCGAACTTGGCGATCGCCGCCGCAAAATTACCAACGCGCCAATCCCATTGGGCCCGATCGGGGGCCGACTGCTCCTTGGCCACGTCGCTCCGATTGTTGGCTTTGAAATCATCGAAGAACCATTCGAGGTTCCATGTGGCGATCTTCAGATCGTTCGGTGCGCGATCGGCTTGCCAGTCCTTGGTCGTCGCCTTTTGCGTCGAGGAGTCTTGGGCCAGCGAACTGCCGACGACACTTAAACCCAAGAACCCCACGAGTAGGATTGTAGCATACGTTATACGGTGATTCCGACGGGGGCTTAGGGTTAGCATTGCGGTGGGCATCCAGTGGTGTAAGTGAGTGTGTGTCTGATGCGTAGTTGACTACAGGTGATCTGATTTGCGAGCGATAACGCGATGGAAGTGAAGCTGTACTTCGCGGTCGCATACCCTGCGTACACCTTCGACCAAGCAAGCCGGTTCGTTGTGTTGTTGGCCCTGCTTGATGACGTCCTCAAGCTTGGTGCCAGGTTCGACACAGAAGGTGGTTTGGTTGATCGTTTGATTGCCCGCATCGAGTTCAGGAACAATAAAATGGCAGGTCGCCCCGAAGGTCAACATGCGAGCAGCATAGGCATCGTGATAGGGCCTTAATCCTCTGAAACTTGGCAAGAGTCCATGGTGCAAATTGATGATGCGTCCACCGGCAAACTTCCAGCAAGTATCCGGGGGTAACACTCGCATGTATCGAGCCAGCACGACGTAGTCGGCTCGGTATTGATCGATCAATTGAACCATTTTGTGATCGTCAGCCGAGCCGTCTTCGTTGCCGATGAATTCGAAGGGGACGTTGTACTCACGGGCCAACACCTCGCACTTGCGGCGATTGCCGATGATCACGACTGGGTCTGCGTTTAATTCGCGAGTATGGATTGCGTGGAGAATCGCGCGAGGTGTATGTTCGAGCAGTGTTGTGCAGATGGCGATCCGAGGCCTTGTCGCATTGAGATCTGGGCTCCAAACCCGGATCTCGAGTTTTTTGTCGTGTGCGATCGAGGCCATTTTTTCAACAAGTCCCTGGTACTTGCTGGCCTCGATATTCAGTCGACACATCATGGCAAACACAGCTGCCTCGTCGTGATCGTACATCTGGATCTCGGCGATGTTGGCTCCGCGGCTTGTCACATCATGGATGATCGGATCGGCAAGCCCGACGTTATCGGGGCCAACTGCAGTGATGACAACTTCCATGGAGATCTCTTAAAGGGGGGCCAAGGCCGGATTAGAGCAGGCTATCGAGCAGGAGTCGGAAAGTTCGAAGCTCTTGACGCATTTCGAGATCAGGCTCCGGGGTCATGTCGATACTCAAGGCTTGGCGGTACCCCGCATTTTGAAGTTGAGTGATCAGCTTGTTGTAGTCGATCTCCCCTTGGCCAACACGGACTTGCAAACGATCCTTTTTGGAATCTCTCAGGTGGACATGGTAGACGTATTTGAGCAGCTTGTCGTAATTCTTGTTCTTGTTGTTCGAACATAGGTAATGGGATGGGTCGAGCGTCAGGCCGATCCCAGGTACATAGTCGCAAAGATTTCGAACTGTATCTGGGTCATCTGTCAGGCATCCGACATGCGCCTTCATTCCGATTCGGATACCGCGATCATAAGCGATCGCGGCGAGTTTCTGCAGATGCTCGACTTCTTGATTGAACGGGGTACCATGTTCGCCGCTTGGAACCGTCAGCGTGACGACCTTGGTCGCTTTGGCCAAATCGCAGATTTTTTCGAACCGCTCGTAATAAGTGGATCCCTGAGCATCGATTTTGACGTTGAAGCTGCACACATCGAAGCGATGCGTATCGCGGATCAGACGCAGCACCTCATCAAAATCCTCAACGATGCGTTTAGGAGGAATTTGATCGGTTCGGTCGTTGAGTTCGATCTCGACGGTGGAGAATTCAAGATCCCCCAAAGCCTCGAGGGCATCGGAAAACGACAACTCCGGGAAACAACCAGTGGAAGCGGCGACGTACACTCTAGATCAACTCCTGCGAGAATCCTTGCTCCTGCCAGCCCACAATCCTGCGGCGGCCCTTGAGAAAAATCCATTATCTACGGTTCGCGGAAACTGACAACCAGACCAAAATCACCCTAAAAATACAGATCTGCGTTAGAATGCACTTTTCCGAGAAAAGTTTTCCCTTTTCGATCCCAAAACCTTAGGTTTTCGAAGCCAAAAGCCAAGCCACTGGAGACTAGGAACTTGTCCAACGGACTCGAATTCAACACGCCAATCCAGTTTGTTCCAGGCGTCGGTGTGCCTCGGGCAGCGATGTTCGAACGGCTTGGGATCCGCAGAGCGATCGATTTGCTGTTCCATTTTCCTCGGAGTTACCAAGAGGTCTCCGAGTGCAAGTCGATCATGGAACTCCAAGAAGGAGTCTTGGCCACCGTCGTCGGAGTGGTCGTCGATATCGACTCTCGCTTTAGTTTTGATGGCAAATCGAGTGTCGGTGTTTTGTTAGCGGTCGATGGTGGGGGATACGTGCGGTGCACTTGGTACAACCAGCCTTTTCGCCGCGAGGCATATGCCCGTGGCCAGCGCGTCTTAGCTCGGGGTGTCGTTAAAAGCACCGGGGTTGCTTACCAAATGAGCCACCCTGAACTCACCATCCTCGATGCGGATGAGCCTCCACCTCCCCCGAGGCCCCGAGCCGTTTACCCGCTGACCGAGGGGCTCACCCAACGGGCCTTATCGAGTGCCATCGAGGCTGCACTGCCACTTGCGCAAAATATCGAGGAGGCCCTATCGGACGAGATTCGCCAGGATGCAGCAACGGCACTTAAACCTGGCTCGGAGCCCCTGCTACCGATCGGCCAAGCTCTGCGTCAGATTCATCAACCGGTTGACATGGCACAAGCCGATGCGGCCCGCTTGCGGTTCATCTTTCAAGAGTTCTTTGTGCTGCAACTCGCCTTGGCAAAGCATCGGCATGCTTACCAACATGAGCGGCCCGCACCGAGCATCGAAACCAACGCGATGATCCATGCTCGCATCCTCAAACGCTTTCCGTTTGCTTTGACCAACGACCAACGCAAAGTGATCGAAGAGGTTCGCGCGGATATGGTCAAAACAATTCCTATGAATCGACTTTTGCAAGGGGATGTTGGTACGGGAAAAACGGCGATCGCACAGTATGCGATGCTCAGCGCCGTGGCCAGTCAGCATCAGGCGGTCTTGATGGCCCCGACCGAACTTCTCGCAAGACAACATGCAAGGACTCTTCAGGGGCAGCTTGCCGGAAGCCGAGTTGAAATCGCTTTATTGGTCAGTTCGATGCCCGGTGCGGAGAAACGAGAGTTGCTCCAACGCATTGCGATCGGAACGGTCGATATCGTTGTAGGCACGCAAGCCTTGCTCAGCGAACAAGTCGAGTTTGCTAAACTCGGCGTGGTGGTTATCGATGAGCAGCATCGTTTCGGGGTCCAGCAGCGTGCCACACTTCGTACGACTCGAACCGCACCTCACTACTTGGTCATGACCGCAACACCGATCCCGCGAACACTCGCGCTGACTCTGTTTGGCGACCTGGATGTATCGACTCTCAAGCAGCGTCCGCCAGGTCAATCGGCGGTGCAAACCTATGTGCTTGCTCCGGAGTTAATGGAGCGGTGGTGGGGGTTTATCAAGCAGCAGATTCAGGCTGGACGGCAGGCCTATGTCGTGGCTCCAAGAGTCGAAAGCGATGATGAAAAAGAAATCCGAGGGGCCGTCCAATGGTGGGAAGAGCTTCGCAACGGACCGCTTTTGGGACTGAGGGTCGAATTGCTTCACGGGAGAATGGACAGTCAGCAAAAGCAATCGGTTCTTGAGCGATTTTCCGAGGGTTCTATTGATGTGCTTGTGGCAAGTACTGTGATCGAGGTTGGCATCGATGTGCCAAATGCGGCAGTGATGACCATCGCCGATGCCGATCGATTGGGGCTTGCCCAATTGCATCAACTTCGCGGTCGAGTAGGTCGAGGTAAACACGCCGGCTATGTCGGATTGATTCCCTCGGTGTCGAGCCAAGAGGAGGTGCCACAGAGCGATCCTGAGAAAATCCAGTGGCTTGAGCAATTCGCTAAAATCCAAGACGGTTTCGAATTGGCCGAGATCGATCTGCGTCGGCGCGGACCAGGCGAGATCATCGGGACCAAGCAGACCGGTTTGCCAGAATTCCGTATCGCAGATATTTCCAAAGATGAACGGGTTTTAATCCTTGCTAAGAACTTGGCAGCGCAGGTCATCGCCAAGGATCCGGAACTTCAGAGTCCCGAGCACGCACGGCTATTGCGACAAGTTGTCGCCAAGCACGGCAGGCTCATGCCCGTGGGTGATGTCGGTTAGTCTCTTTGCGCTAGCGTTTCTCAAGCTATTGCCAGTGGTTGGGCTCGAACTACAGTAGAAATCGACTCAAAAGGCCGATTTTTGATCGTGCTACAGAGGGAACCTCAGCCGAGCTGCCAGTATCAGACATTTGTCTGGCATGCATTCCAACTCGAACACTCAACAAGAGCCATGAATCGCGATAAGAATCGAAAAAATACAGCAAATCGTAAAGTGGTTACCACAGCTCGAAGACTCGCTCTGGAGAAACTCCAGACTCGCGAGTTGCTCGCTGGGGATGTTACAGCAGCGGTGACCAACGGATTTTTGGTGGTTCGTGGAGACGACGCAGCCAATGAATTGACGATCGAGCGGATCAGCGGTGACAGGGTACGCATAACCGGAGCGACCGGTACGACCATCAATGGCCTGACGCAACCGGCAATTCTGCGCGTGCGCAAGGGCTACGACATCGCTACAGGGGGTGGGGATGACAAGCTTACCGTCATAGGCCTGAATGCTCTAGGACGCTACGAGATTCGTATGGATCTGGGTGCGGGCAACGATGTCTTGGTCGCAAACAATTTGTTAGCGCAACGTATCCATGCCGGTGGCGGTGCTGGCAATGATTCGATCACCCTCCGAAATAGCCGTTCAAGACGCGGTTCAGGAGTCGGCGGTGGTGCCGGTGATGATACGTTGGTTTTGGAGAACCTGCGATTCGGCAATGGCTCGTGCATCGACGGTGGTACAGGAAAGAATACGGTCACTCAGACTAACAACCGTTTTGGGGTTCGATTCACTCAGATCAATACCGATCCGAATGCCCCCAGCGACATCGTCAATGTTGCCCCAGTAGCCAACAATGACTCGGTGAGCTTGGCCGTGGGTGCAACCACTCAAATCAATGTTCTGTCCAACGATACCGATAGCACGGGGACCATCGATCCCAAGACGGTTCTGATCGTTACCCAACCGACTGCGGGAACCGCGAGTGTCAATGCAACCACAGGTGTAATCACTTACACCCATAATGGAGGCTCGGCTAGAACGGACTCGTTGACTTATACGGTCAAAGACGACAAAGGCCTCGTATCGAATGTAGCTACCGTTTCGATCTCGATCACGGCAACAACTCCTCCGACGGCAGTTGCCGATACGATTTCGCTGGCTAAGGGGGCTTCGGCAACCGTGAACCTGGCCAACAACGATACTGCTGGAACGGCTGGGATCAATCGAGGCTCGATCGTCATCACAACCCAGCCGACCAATGGCACAGTCACTGTCGGTACCGATGGTAATGTGACTTATCAGCACAACAATTCCAGCACCACCTCTGACAGCTTTGCTTACACAATCAAAGATGTAAACGGTCTGACCTCTTCGCCTGCGAGCGTCACGGTCACTCAAACATCGACCCCTCCGACGGCAGTTGCCGATACGATTTCGCTGGCTAAGGGGGCTTCGGCAACCGTGAACCTGGCCAACAACGATACTGCTGGAACGGCTGCGCTCAATCGAGGCTCGATCGTCATCACAACCCAGCCGACCGATGGCACCGTGACTGTCGGTACCGATGGCAACGTGACTTACCAGCACAACAATTCGAGCACCACCTCTGACAGCTTTGCTTACACGATCAAAGATGTAAACGGTCTGGTTTCTGCATCAGCCTTGGTCAGTGTAACGATCGCACCGGCAAGCAACCAAGCTCCCGTGGCGGTCAATGATACAGCGACGGTTGTCGAAGGTGGTACGACGACAATCTCGATACTTGCCAATGACACAGCACCAACCGGTGGGTTTGATCTCGCATCGGTCGTCTTGACCGATCTGCCCATCCGAGGAAGTCTTGTCAAGAATGCCGATGGAACGGTTACTTATACCCATAGCGGAAATGAATCGACCAGCGACTCGTTCCGGTATACCGTCAAGGGAACCAACGGAGTAGTTTCAAACGAGGCAACCGTAACAATCACGATCACCCCGGTGAATGATCCTCCGGTTGCCAACAATGATTCGGCCAGTGTTGTCGAAGGTGGCTCGGTGAATGTATCCGTCTTGAGCAACGACTCGGACATCGAGGGCAGCATCGACCCAACGTCGGTCGTCATCGTCAGCCAACCTACCAACGGTACTGTTGGGGTTAACACCCAAACAGGCGTCGTGAATTACTTACACAACGGAGGGCCGACAACAAGCGATAGTTTCACTTACACGTACAAAGACAACCAAGGAGTCGTATCGAACGTCGCAACTGTTTCGATTACGATCCAACGCAAACCGATTGCCAACGACGATAGTTTGAATTTAGACCGCGGCGCGGAACAGACCGTCAACCTCATTGCAAACGATACCGCACCAAACGGTACTCTGAGTCCTTCGAGCATCGTCATCACCACACAACCGGCACGCGGCACAGTGACATCACTTGGAAATGGCCAAGTCATTTACAAGCACGATGGATCGAACACTACGAGCGATTCGTTCGCTTATACGGTCGCTGACTCCAACGGTAATGTTTCTACTGCTGCGACGGTCAGTGTGACAGTCACACCTGTGAATAACCCACCGGTTGCTTTGCCAGATACCGCGACGGTGACCGAAGGTGGTTCGGTCGATATGAACGTGTTGTCCAATGATACGGTGACCTTCGATGGGCTAGACCCAGCGAGCGTTACGATCGTGACTGCACCTAGCAATGGTACCGCGATCGTACTTAGCAATGGCTCGATTCGGTATACTCACAGTGGCACTGAAAGCACCAACGATTTTCTCTTGTACACCGTCCGAGGTAACAACGGGTTAGTTTCGCAAACGACCCGTGTGGACATCACCATCACACCGGTCAACGACGGACCCAATGCTGTCAATGACGAAGCCAGCGTGCTCGAGGGTGGTACGGTCAACATTCCCGTTCTTTCCAACGACACCGACTCGGATAACGCGATCGATACGGCGTCAGTGGTCATCGTAAACTCGCCAAGCAACGGCACAGCGACGCTTGGGGTAGGTGGAGTGATCCAGTACACCCATGATGGCACAGAGACGACGGTTGATAGCTTTACTTATCGCGTCAGCGATGTCGCAGGAAAAGCCTCCAACTTGGCAACCGTTTCGATCTCGATCACGCCGGTGAATGACCCACCCGTTGCCGTCAACGACGCAGCGACCATTCCATCGAACATTGCGGCCATCGTTGATTTGGCAGCCAACGATTTCGATCGAGACGATGGACTAGATCTGGCCAGCATCGTGATCGGTACGCAGCCAAGCCATGGCACGCTCACAGTGCGGACTGACGGCAAGGTCAGTTATGTGCACGACGGATCGGAAGCGACCTCCGATGTTTTTACTTATCGCATCCGAGATAAAGCCGGCGAACTGTCCAATGAAGCAACCGTATCGCTGACGATCACCCTGGTCAACCAACCACCGATTGCCTTGCCCGACAGTGCAACGGTTTCAACACCTGGCGGCCAAGTTGAAATCAATGTTGCCGGTAATGATAGCGATCCTGATGGCGGACTAAACCTCGGCTCGGTCGTCATCGTCACTTTGCCATCGCACGGCACGGTATTGAATCTAGGTAATGGTAGCATTCGATACACCCATGATGGTTCCGAAGCAACCAGCGATAGTTTCACTTACCAGATCCGGGACTTTGCTGGCGAACTTTCCAATGTAGCGACGGTAAGTATTACTGTAACGCCTGTGGGCTAGATCAGACAGATCAGACAGATCAGACAGATCAGACAGATCAGACAGATCGGACAGATCGGACAGATCGGACAGATCGGACAGATCGGACAGATCGGACAGATCGGACAGATCGGACAGATCGGACGGATCGGACAGATCGGACAGATCAGACGGATCGGACGGATCAGACTAATCTGCTTTGACGCAGCGGAAGCCGAGGTGGTTGCTGGCCGTTCGGACTTCGCCTTTACCGCGGGTTCCGACCATATAGCGAGTGCAGTAGCGATCGCTACACAAGAAGGATCCACCACGGTGAACTCGCTTCTTTTGGTCTGGCTCCATCGGATCGTAACTCTCCGTGGGGCCTTGTGGGTTCTTTGTTACCTGGCCGCTTGAGTGCAACCTAGCGTAGTAATCGTGGCGATACCAATCGCTGCACCACTCCCAGACGTTGCCTCCCATATCGTAGAGACCAAAAGGGTTGGCCGGGTATTGACGTGTTGGTGCAACTCCTGCAAATCCGTCGAGTTCACTATCGCCGCCTTCGACAGGGAATCGACCTTGATAGATGTTCGCTTGGTATTTCTCATCGATTTTGATGTCGTTACCCCAGGCGTACAGCTGGGCAGCTTTGCCTCCACGGGCCGCAAACTCCCACTCGGCTTCGGTCGGTAGACGTTTGCCTGCCCACTTGGCATAAGCCTCTGCATCCTCATAGGCGATGTGGGTCACCGGGTAGTCGTCTTTGCCTTCGATGCTGCTGTCGTGTCCGGCGGGATGTCGCCAATCTGCTCCAGGGGCATAGCTCCACCATTGCAGGTAGTTATCGAACTCGACTGGCCCTGGAGTAGGTTTAAAGACCGTCGAGCCGGCGATCAAGTTCTCTTCGGGAGCCGTTGGGAATTCCTCTTTCGTCGGCTTGATCTCTGCGACAGTGACATACCCGGTAGCATCGACGAACTCTCGGAACTGAGCGTTCGTGACTTCGGTTTGATCCATCCAGAAACCATCGACATAAACGCGATGGATAGGGACAGCATCGTTGGTGATACCAGGAAGACCGCAGAGCGTTTCGCTTCGGTGATCGCTTCCCATCGAGAACTCGCCACCGGGGATCCATACCATACCCTGAGGTTGCTGCCCTTTGGGTTTGGTTTGATTGACGATCGTCGGTTCAAACCCTGCGGGCAGCGCGTTAGCGTCAGAGGGCTTCTGAGAGCCAGCGGGCTTCGACGATGTGTTTGTGGTCTTTAAGTTAGAAGAATCGGTAGGCTTGGAGTTTGGACCTAGATAGCTTAAGGCACCGATACCACCACCGATGCACAGGCCGGCTAGCACCCAAGGGATCCACGAGGGCCGAGTCGAGGAGTTGTTTTTGGTTGGGCTGGTTGCGGAGCGTTTTTTACCAGAAGACTTGTTCATCGGCGCAGCGTATTTCAATGGTGTGCGTTGGCTAGAGGGCTCGGAAGAGCGAATCGCAATAGTTTAGCGTTCTTTGAGAGCTTTGACGCTCCGCATCGCCCGATTCAGGAAGTCTTGTTTGCTTTCCTTGGGCTCAAGAAAGATCGGTGCACCGATGGAAATCGAGCTCAGAAGCGGTACAGGGACGAATTCACCTCGTGGGAGGATTCGATTCATGTTGTCCATGTACACAGGAACAAGTTCCAGATCGGGTCTTTTTTTTGCAAGGTAATACAGACCGCTTTTGAATTCCCCCATCTCGCCATCGACGGCGCGGCTTCCCTCGGGGAAAACGATCAATGAGTAGGTGTTGCCGATCTCCCTGAGCATCAGTTCCACTGGGCTTTGATGCACTTTGATCTGCTTGCGATCGATCAAGATCGCGTTGAACGATTGGGCAAGAAAGCGTCGCATAGGGGTTTGTCCCCAATAGTCTTGGGCAGCGACGGGGCGGGTCAATTGCCTGAGGCTACTTGGGAGCGCCGCCCAGAGCACCACTGCGTCGAGGTGGCTTGTGTGGTTGGCGAAATAGACTCTTTGGCAAGTATCGGGTTCGGCTCCGATCCAACGCACCGAAAAACCGCTCACGAGTTTAGCGATCAGCGCCAAGCCTTGGCCTGTCAGCCGACACCAAGGAGATGCTCCGTTGGGAGGGGGGACTGCATAACGTTTTGTAAAATCGGTCAAAGCGGCCAAGGGTTCCCCGGGGGGTAGAGGCAAAAATACTCAGAAATCGGCATTAGGACTGTAGGTCATAAAAGCTGTCGTCGCAAGATCGAGCCGATTTCGCGTGATTATGCTTCAAGAATGATCGGAAAGCAATCTCGAATCCAGACGGCCAGCCCGGGGTGTTTTCGCGCCTTGATCCAACCCTTTTAAGAGGTTGAAGCACGCTTGCCCAGCAGAACGTAAACTGCGCTGAAGACGAGTCCAATCGCGACGCCTACCATCAAATCGGTAAGAACGATTCCTACGAGAGTTGCAATAAAGGGGATGAACTGGGAACTGCCAGCGCTCCACATACCAGCAAAAAGCTTCGGATGCACCAGTTTCAATCCGGTGTGCAAGAGGATTGCTGCGAGGGCTGCGAGGGGGATTTCATTGAGCCAAGTTGGGATTGCCAATACACACAGGGCTAGAAGTACACCGTGAAAGACCGCCGAAACCTTGGTTTTTGCCCCTGCATTGATATTCACTGAGGAGCGTACGATTACCGACGTCACGGGGATACCACCGAATAGACCGCAAAGCATATTGCCGATACCCTGGGCCACCAATTCACGATTCGATGGAGAAACCCTCTTGAGTGGATCGAGCTTATCGACTGCCTCAAGGTTCAAAAGTGTTTCCAAGCTGGCAACTAGGCAGATGATACCACCGGCGATGTAGACTTTGGGGTTGCTCCACTGCGACCAGGCTGGAGGGCGCAGGAAACCCTGCAACTGGACCAGATCTTTTGCCACAGGAACTTGGACCAAATGGGACTCTTCGATTTCCCAAGCCCCACCGATTCGATCGAGGAAAAACTTCATTGCGATGCCTGACAAGACGACCAGCAAAGGCGCCGGAATCGGGGAACTTTTTAGCTTCTTGAATCGATCCCAGCAAAGCAATACAGCCAACGAACAAAGACCGACGACGATTGCCCCTTGATGGATCTCGCCCGAAAAAAGCTTTCCGATCTCGGTAAAAGTATTTTCATGATCGGGTTGTTCGAAAGCCATCTGGCCCTCTGGATCCGTGTCGTGGCCAAGAAGGTGGGGGAGTTGTTTCAGGATCAGAATGACCCCGATGGCACCGAGCAAACCTTGAATCACACTTCTGGGGAAATAGGCCGAAAGCAAACCTGCTCGCAGTAAACCTAGAAGTATTTGCAGGATGCCGGCAAAGACGATCGCCAACAAAAAAGTCTCGAAGGCACCGAGATCCCTAATCTGCGCAGCGACAATTGCGGTTAATCCGGCAGCAGGACCGCTGACGCTGGTCTTTGAGCCACTGAGCAATCCAACCACAACACCACCGATTATCCCGGAGAGAATCCCAGAGAACAGCGGTGCGCCGGAGGCTAAGGCGATCCCCAAACACAAAGGGAGAGCGACAAGAAAAACAATCAATCCAGATAGCAAATCCTTCAGGTAATCTTGAGCAACCTCAAACAAAGAGGGGTTTGGCATCGCTGATTCAATCTCCTGCTCCTGGCTCTCTGGGACGAACGATACTTAGGGGGAGTCAACAGACATGGCGCAGGCAAGATGGCTTATTTAGCCGTCCAACCTCCGTCGACAACCATCATGCTACCGGTGGTAAAACTGCTCGCAGGGCTTGCCAAGTAGATTGCGGCCCCTTGGATTTCATGAAGTTCTCCCCAACGGCCCATGACAGTAGCCCCCACGATATTGGTTTTGATGTCAGGACTATCGGCCACTGCTTTGTTCATCTCGGTGAGGAAGGGCCCCGGACAAATTGCATTGCAAGTGATATTCCAAGGAGCAAACTCCAATGCCATCGCGCGGGTAAGCTGAACAACCGCCCCTTTGCTTGCCGTGTAAGGAGTCCGGTTGGCAAGTCCGACCAAGCCCAAGGTGCTTGCAACATGGATGATCCTACCATAACGATTCTGCTTCATCTTCTCGACGAACGCTCGCGTTACGAGCCATGGTGCTTGGACATTCGTCGATAACACCTGATTGAACTGCTCGAGGCTCAGTTCATCGATCGCGCCTCGAATATTGATCCCTGCATTGTTGATCAGGATCGATGGTGAGCCGATCTGACTCAAGCAATAGGATTTGAGCCCTTCGACGGAAGACTCATCGCTGACATCGGCGGCATACCCCCAGGCTTTGGTTCCATAGATGCTTGCGATCTGCTCTGCTCTCTCATCGAGTTGATCCTGGCTACGGCTTACGAGCAAAAGATTGGCCCCGGCGCTGGCCAGAGCGCAGGCCATCGCCCAGCCGAGCCCACGACTTGCTCCAGTGATCACAGCCAATTGACCGTCGATCCGAAAAAGGTTCACTCCTGGCAAATTTTCGCTAACTTCATTTTGGCTCATGGTGGTTGACTTTCTCCCAATTTTCTAACTAACCCAAGAGTCTCCCGTAGGCTCGACTGGACAACGCAGCGCTAAGAGAGCAGCTTGGATTTCATGACACACCCAATGTACATCGGTCCCTGGCAATAAATAGCGGGCACCCAAACCGATCCCGCTAGGATTGGAATTGTCTGAAAAGACGGCATTGCTGGTATGGGTGAAACCCATGCATAAAGCCCAGGGCAGGCAGTAATCCTCCCACTGGATGTTTTCAGGGTCAGGAACCTCGACGCAGGCCATGTGCAAGTCGGCTTGCGACCACCCTTGCGACCATCCCGAAGGATCATGGCAAACGAAAAGCTGAACCTTTTTTTGATCTTCCAAGCCGTCTTGTAGCAAAAGAGATTCGACACGATTTGCAAGGGACTCGGTGCTACAGGCCACAGATATCCGGGGTGAGTCGATCGCTTTTAAACGACTGGATAACTGGCGGATCGAGGCGCCTGAGACTGGATCGATCCATTCGGGAGCAATTTCGCAGGCTGGATGGATCACGAAAGTCCTCATGCACATCCTCGGATGCGGAACTTTTAAATGCGGTGTCCAAACACGTTCCTGGTCGTGCATTAGCAGGTCGATATCGATTCGCCTAGATTCCCATCGACGAAATCGCTGGCGTCCCAATTCGTTTTCGATTCTTTTGATCCTGTCCCACACGTCCCAAACGCTCAGGGTGTGATCGATTCGAACGACAGAATTAAGAAAATCACCTTGTCCAGTTGGACCACCGACCGGGGGGGTTTTGAAGATAGGGCTCAGTTCGATTCTTGAGTTTTTGAATGTGTCACGAAGGAGCCTAGAAGCGGCCCGCATCGTTTCGAGTGTATTCCCAAGGTTCGCACCCAAGCTTATCAGCGAACTTGGCATCTCGGATTTCCCAAAACCAGAAGGTCGACACCCGTGAGGATATCACTACCGAGCCGCTTCAATGGTATCGACGTACCAGTGAATCTCTTTCTTGGTTGCGAAACGCTCCTGCACGTCCTTACGAGCATACACGAAATAAGTCGGAGGATTGGTCTGACCATCGTCGCGGTATCGTAGTTTGTAAGAGTAACCCACCGATCCCATCGATTCGCCATCGAGGGATACAAAGGTCCACTTGGCAGGGTCGCGACGCCTTTGAATTTCCAGATGGGAAGCATCGGTTGCAAGGCGTTTTTTTGCTTTTTGCAACTCTGTCTCCGGGGCATCATCCGTTGGACGCTGTTCTCCTTCGAACTGAAAGCCCACGAGGTAATAGACGCTATCGAGATCCTTTTTTGACAATGCGTTCAGATACAACTCGGCCACTTTGCGAGCTTGTTGCAATTCGTAGTTGCTATGGAGAAAACTTCTAGAGACGCCCCAGGACGCACAGGTTGCTCCAATGAAGACAGCCATCAACCCGAAGGTTCTCGATAGCTGGCTCAGCGCGTACTTTTTCGAGAATAGAAGAACAAACATTCCTAGAAGTGTTCCTACGATCGCCAGCGGCATGAAATGCACATACTGGATCGATAGAACTCCAATCACAGACGCGATCAGACCCAGAAGAGAAAAGCCCGAGAAAGCCTCGCTGTCGACGGCTTCATCGGATTCCGGAGAGAAGGTAATTTCTGAATTTGACATGGGGTCTTTAGGAACATCAGGGACTCGGTTCGCCGCCAATCCTGTCGACGGCCAGCGTCAGTACGCAGCCTATTGCCGTTCGGTTCGCCCCGGCGGAATCGCCTGCTCAACAGACGTCGAGCCAAGCATGGCGTTTAGAGTTTTGAGTACCAAGAAATTGGGCGTTTACCTGGAAATTCCTGGACCTCGCCGTTATTTCTCTGGCAGGATCCGGGGCCCATCGGTCTCGTAGCGTCCCAGACCACCTTGCTCTCGCCGTCCGTGGGTCCAAAGCAACCATGTGTTGCGCTTGAAATAAAGTCCGGTGTAGTCGTACCCAAAGGTGCCTTCGGTCGGCCTTCGGCAATCCCCTTGCAAAACGCCGCTGTGGGGGCCTCTAAAGGGGGTTGAACCTCCGACATAACCGACGGTGTGCTGTGGGTCTGCCCCCCAAGTAGCAAAGATTCCAGGCATCCAGGGGTTCCCTGCCCGCTGCATCCCGTCGGTGCAATAGCGCCCGGTCTTCTTTCCGGTAGGTGTTTCAAGGCCTCGATTTTCCAGCGAGTACGACTCAGCGATGGAATCATCGCGATTTCCGAGTTTGATCGCTCGTTTGGGTGAACCTTGGACGGGCCTAAGCTCTCCGAGCGGTTGGTCGGTTGGGACTCGGATAATTTGGCCATTTGGATCGGTGGAAATGTCCTCCAAGGAGGGTTTCTTAAAAGAGACCCGAACCGGCCCCTGATCTTCTTGAGCCATGCAATTCGATGAAATAAACAAGATCGCCGAGCTCAAGCATAGAAATCGCATGATCAGCCCTCCGTGGCTGGTGTAACGACGACTTATCGGTGCCGATGGACTGTTTGAAATTTCGGCAGAAGTGACATGACCGATGCAGGCATCCTAAGCGGTCATGCATAACACGCAAAATCGTTACAATGCGATCTGAGCGTCCAATACGGCCTGGTAGAGCCGTGCTGCCAGTCATTGTAAAACGGCTGTCCTCAGCCGTTTTACCAGTCGCTTTAGCGACGCGTCTTGGCTGCTAACGTAGATGATTTCTCCGAAATCATCTACGAGCGCCTGAGTTTGTGCCAGTTCGCCGGGTTCGAAGAAGCCCTAAGGTCCGGAAACAATACGGCTTGGATGCTATAAAAGAATGTTCGCAGGAATGGATATTGGCAGCAAAAAGCCAAAAGGGAAAGCAATGAATTTGCTCGAATTCCCCATTGGCTTTCAGGCCTAGTTGGCCCATACATCCTCCAACTAGGCCGTAGGGTCCTGGTGGCCGACGATGAGAAATTTTGTCAATCGATCGATGAGCAACACTACGATCAGCGTTGCTCCGAACAAAGGCATAGCGATCCCAAGCATCATGATGCCGATCCAAACCGACCAAACCAATCGAGCCTGGGAAAGCGGAGGTGGGATCCCTAGAGTTCCTGTATCACGTCGCTTCCACCACATCCAGAGACCAGAACACGAAAGCGCGATCAATCCCGTTGTGGTCAAGACTCCGAGAATCTGATTGGCAATCCCGAAGAGTTGCCCCTCGTGGGCCGCGATTCCAACACCTACTACCTTGTCCAGCCAGTGCTTTTGCGAAAAAACCTCCCTCGATGCGATCGTCCCGTCTGAGACATTCACGAGCAATGTTTCACGCAAGGTTCGGTTCTGGGCATCGGAGGTGATCTTCCAATTCGCCCCTTGAGACTCAGGCGGAGAGAGCAATACCGGATGAGCAAGCATCTCCAATTTCGCGACCTGGTGCAGTTGGTCGAATCCACTGAGATCCTTGGGGATCGGTGCTCCGCTGCTTTTGCCTCCACGTCGCGTCCCTTTCGCTTTCCCTGCTTGAGAATGTCCGGCATGCTCGCTGCCTGCCGACGGGGATTGGCCTCCGATGTTCCAATCTTGAGAAGATGCGGCTAAACCAACCGTTTGTCTAGCGGTACGGAAATAGTTCCCCCAGAACTTGGCCCATGGCAGTCCGGTCAGGATCAAGAACATAGCCAGTGCGGAGATCCAGAACCCCAGCACGCTGTGCATATCCCGCCACCAAACCCGATCCCCTTTTCCCCACCTAGGGTACAACACTCCGCCAAGCCCCTTAGCGTTTTTGGGCCACCAAAGCACCAGTCCCGTAAGGATCATCACGATCGTCCAACACGCGGCGATCTCGACGAGATAGGATCCCCAAGTTCCGATTCCTAATTGACCATGGAGCGATTTAACCTGCTTCATCAAGGATTCGTTCTCGTTCTTGACGTTGAGGATTGTCAGCCATTGTGGGTGAACCATGACGCGCCAGGTATTTTGGTTGTCCTTGACAATGACCCTTGTGGCTCCGGTCTCGGTTCGGGGCAATTCGACCTGGACTGTCTTTGCATCGGGAATGCCGATAAGTACGGCTTGAACCTGTTCGGATAAAAGCCGATGCTTGTCCGGTGGAGCGAGCGAATCATGCGATCGCTCGCTCCATGCTTCGAACTGAGGTTTAAACAAATACAGTGTTCCCGTCAGTGATAGAAAAATCACAAACGGAATGCAGAAAAGCCCGGCAAAGAAATGCCATCGCCAGACCGTTCGATAACTTGGCCATTCTCGTTGGTTTGGAGTTCTCATAGTTTACTGATACTCCGTAATGATCTCGCTACCATTGCAACTGTGTAGCGCGCGAATGATGCTCGTATCGATTGAATTGCTAAGAAACTGGATCGAGCCATCAATCATCCCGGCATGCGCTCCGCTAGTGTGAAAGCTTCTTGGGCCATAAAACCCCGTAAAGTGCGTGACAATATCTGGGGTGACGTTGTTCGGAGGCAGATACCCATTGGTCAACGAATTGATTGACCCGCTAAAGGCCCACGAGATACCCCGACCACGAAGCGCCGGGCTAGTACCCCCTCGCCAATTGGTGAACGTTCGCCAAAAACTAGCAACATCAGGGTTGGCGATCATCCCGGTGGTATCGACAAAACCCGACCAAGGTGTACCGGTAGGTCGTAAGCCTCTCGAAGCATTCAATGCGGAGCTAACCCCGGTCGATCCATTTAGTGTCATTTGATACGGAAATTTTGGAAGTGTCGGAGGCGGGAAGGTAGCATCGTCCCCAACGCTTCGAACCGTTTCACTGAGGGCCACGGTGTTGGAGGTTCCGTCGGTGATATCCTGAAACCTTCGTTTCGAGTACTGATACACCAGACCATCGGTTTGCCATCGCAAGTCGTAGTTCGTGCCAGTGCCACTTCCGAAACTCAATAGGTAGTTCAGTCCACCGTAGTTGTAGAGCGTTCCGTTGACCGTCACCTGGGATACACTTGGTGCAGGGTCACTTGGGCAAAGAAAGGTTGCTATCGGTTGCTTGAAAGCATCGATGAACCTCGGATTGGGCACCTTGGCATTGAAAGGCCCACTAAATGCTGGCACCGAGTAATCAAGTAAACCATTGAGGTTGTTTTGCTCCATGTACGGCAGTAAACGTGCTTGAACCGAGAAATCAGTATCGACAAGACCTGTCATCGGAAAGCGTTTGAATGCCGACTCGTAGTTGTGCAGCGCCAGCATGAACTGCTTGACATTGTTGCTGCACTGCATTCGGCGAGCCGCCTCGCGAGCGGCTTGTACCGCCGGCAATAGCAATCCAACCAACACGCCAATGATCGCGATAACCACCAAAAGCTCGACCAACGTAAACCCATTTCTATTTCTGTTCTGCGAGAATTGCATGATGAATCCAATTGTGATTTCAGTATGAATCAAAGGTGAAGCAAACTCAGCCGAAACGAATCGGACCAAGTCTATGGCGCAGGCGCACGTAGCGACCTGGCTAAGCTAGCCAACAAGCGAATTTGTTTAAAACGCTCTGACTAGCCGACCTTTGGCGGTGGAGATGGTGGACGATGTGCAATCGTCTCCCAGCACAAATCGAAAACAACAAGCGACGGATTCTTATACTCAAAAGGCCCTTGGAGTATGCATCGCTCGGGATCTAAAAACCAAGATAGTGTAGTGAACACAGAACTAGAGCCTCGGCATTTGCAAGCAAGTATCGAGAGCACAGCACGCTCTTTAGGCTTGGAAACCTTAGTACTTGTTGATGTCTTGCAACAGGAGTCGGACGTAGAAGCCCGAGTTTTAACGGCCACTTTGGAAACTTTGGTGCTACAACAAGACGCCGGTTTGGTCGTCTTCTTCATGTCGCTCAATACTGCGTACGACGGCGGTTTCACGCCACGTCTTTGTGCCCATTTGCGACGCTCAGCAGGTGTGTGACAGCAGCACTCTGTCCAACACTTACGAGCCGTACTGCAGCCGCATCGACCATGTTGGCAAGGAAACGGAATCCCATGTTCATCCTCCGATTCACCCTCTGGCGATGCGGATTGATTTCCAGTGAATGGTAGAACATGGTTGGCTATCCCAAGAAGATGCATCGGCATCGGAATGGGGAAGTTTGCAAGGACAAAAGCAACGAGCACAAGAAAGACAAAACCTCGCTTGGCGAGTCGAGTCGAGGATTCTGTGTGTCGTTTTTTGTGTTCTAGACCCAACATGGGAACGTCAATAACTGCTGCGAGGCGCGTTGAGAAGTTGGTCTGCCTGCAGTAGAGGTTAATTCAAAACCTCAAAATCCGCCACTGCTCGTACCCAATGAAATGGTGCGCATCCGAGAAAAGAAGCATCCGCCCCCAGGGGCTTCAAGTACCAACCGTTCGTTCAGCTACCACTGGCATTACGCAGAAAGCGTTGAATTAAAAGCGGAACGGGGCGAGCCGTCCGGTGAAAACTATTGCGATAGCAAGGACCTTTGATCACTCACCGGAGTGCTTGCGCACTTCCGCTTTTGCGCTAATTCGACGCATCCTAAGGCAGTTTATGCCCCATCTTGTCTCGTTTGGTCGCCAAGTAGGCCGCATTGTGCTCGTTGGGCGGGCAGATGATCGGCACTTGATCGACCACCGTGATGTCGAATCCACGCAAATTGAATGCCTCGGTCTTCTTGGGATTGTTGGTCAAAAGCCGCACTTTTTTGAGACCAAGATCCTTGAGGATCTGCAACCCAACACCGTAATCCCGCATGTCGGACTTGAACCCAAGACGATGATTCGCCTCGACGGTGTCTAGCCCCTGGTCTTGGAGCGCATAAGCCTTGATCTTTTGTGCTAACCCAATTCCCCTACCCTCCTGCGGCAGATACACCAGCACTCCGCGACCTTCCTTGGCGATCGCTTCTAGGGCCAAGTTCAACTGATCTCCGCAATCGCACCGCAAGGATCCGACAAGGTCTCCGGTAAAACAACTGCTGTGCATGCGGACCAACGGCGGTCGATCGCTCGGTGCATCCAAATCACCAAACGTCAGAGCAATCGGCTCTTGATCCTCGTACTGCACATCGTAAACGACCACCTGGAACTCGCCAAAGCGCGTCGGCAAGCGGCATTCGGCCGAACGCGTCACGAGTTTTTCACTCACGCGACGATGCGCGATTAGTTGCTCGACGGTGATGATCTCCAAACGATGCTTACTGGCTATTTCGACCAGCTCATCGCGCGTCGCGCGATCGCCTGAGGTGTTGAGGATTTCGCAGAGTACACCCGCTGGATTTAGTCCAGCCATGCGAGCAAGATCCATCGATGCCTCGGTATGACCGGCTCTTCGCAACACTCCTCCCTCCATGGCCAAGAGGGGGAAAACGTGTCCGGGCCGTACGAAGTCTCCAGGCTTGGTCGTCTCGGATGCAAGGCGACGAATCGTCTCGGACCGTTCCATTGCGGTGATCCCTGTTTTGCAACCCGCAAAATCAACCGGGGTAAGGAAAGCTGTCGACAAGGGTGAGGTGTTGTTCTCGACCATCGGTCGTAACTCCAACCGATTGGCCGTCGCTGGCAAGATCGAACAGCACAATTGACCATGCCCTGCGAGCATAAAGTTGATGATCTCTGGGGTGACACGATCCGCAGCGCAGACAAAGTCCCCCTCGTTCTCGCGATCCTCATCATCGAGCACAATCACGACCTTGCCCGAGGCAATCGCTTCAACAGCCGCCTGAATGGTGCTAAATCGATCTGGCATCCTTCGCTTCTCCAAGTTCTTTCTGACGATCAAGTCTCTGACGACTCATCCCCTTCGAGATTGTAGTCTTTCATCTTCTTGTGCAATGTGTTTCGATTGATCCCAAGCTTTATCGCGGTTTTCGTTTGGACTTGTCCGCAAGCCTGCAGGACTTGAACGATCAGTTCACGCTCCACCTTATCGACCACCCTCGAGTGCAAATCATTGCTGTCGCTGGGTGCTAACCGCAAACCCTCGGCAACGAGCAACTTCGATAAACTCTCAAAATCAGGCGGTGCACTTGGGGCTCCCACAGTGAAATCCTGCGCTGGCTGACTACCGGTGACCACCCCGGGCAAGAGCTCGAGCGTCAGCTCATCGGTTTCCGACATCACCACGGCTCGCTCGACGTAGTTTTGCAACTCCCGAACATTCCCGGGCCAATGATAGTCTTGCATCGCTGCGATCGCTTCGCGCTGGATATGAACCACAAACCGTTGGTTCTGCTCGTTGTAGTATTTAAGAAAGTAGGAAACCAAAAGGGGTATGTCTTCTCTGCGTTTGCGCAGCGGTGGCAACTCGATCGGAACAACATTGAGCCGCCAGTAGAGATCTTCACGAAATCGCTCGCTGCGAATCTCTTCGGCCAAGTCTCGATTGCTTGCTGCGATCAAGCGGGTATCGACGGTGACCGTTTCGGTGTCTCCGACACGCTCAAACTGCTTTTGCTGCAGCACTCGCAAGAGCTTGACCTGCAAATGCAACGAGGTGCTGTTGATCTCATCTAAAAAAATCGTTCCAGTATGGGCCGCTTCGAATCTACCGGCTCGATTTCCAACCGCGCCGGTGAATGCACCTCGCACGTGACCGAACAATTCACTTTCGAGCAAACTCTCGCTCAGGGCCCCGCAATTGACCTTTACAAAAGGCCCCGATACCCGATGACTCAATTGGTGGATCGCATTGGCGATGACTTCCTTGCCAGTCCCGGTTTCGCCCAAAAGCAATACCGATGCATTGGTCTTGGCCACCCGCTTGGTCAGATGCGCAACATCCCTCATCGCCGGCGAGGATCCGATCACGCCGGGGAGATGCTCCCCTAAAGATTTCGACAATTTGCCGTTCTCGCGAACGTCCTCTGACATCGGCTGATCCCATCTCCAGGATGCGAGCCGTTGTGTGTCAAGAAGCGTCTAAGGCTTCGGATCCGAAGCTGTCCTGCCGTAGAGCTCGTCGATGGCATCCAGGATTTGGCCCATCACCAAACGGGTTACCGGCTCGTTGGCACCCCGCGTGTTATAAACATCGTACTGGGCATTCAGCGTATCGGTAGATATCAAAACCCCAAATCGTCGTATCGATTGCACAAAAATTTGGCTAGCCTGCTCCCGTTGCTTGGGCGTCTGTCCCATATCCGAAGCAACCCTCAAGAGGTTGTTCTGTTCCTCTTGGGTGTCGGCCAAGCGTGCTGTCACTCCGGTTGCCTCCGAAACCTGGATGTCTGGATGGGCCACCCTCAAGTAGTTTGCAGCTTGGTTTTTCCATAGAATTCGATCTTCAGGTGCGGCCCTCGGGTACGCGATGACCTGGTTCATTCGCGCAAGAATATCACCTAAGCCTTCGACTGAGGGCGGAACGCTCCCCACTATCACCCCATGGTCGGCTCCAGCGACCAGATGCTCGCCTCTGCTGAGATTCTCAGCAAGCAACGCGATAGGTACTGTCGAGGTCGAAGGGTTGGCTCGAATCCGTTGAATTAGTTGCCCTAAATCTAGATCTCGAAGGTGATCAACAATGAAGACACCTTCAAAGGGCACTGCGTTTCTAAGCCCATTGAAGACATCCTCAACCGAGGAGGCTTCCCAATACCGCAGTCCCATCGAGCTCACAAGGTCGTGGGTGTGAGATCGTAGCGATGGGCTAGCACCGACGATCATGACCATCGGATCGGCCATGAGTTGCTGCATTTCACGAGCATTGAAATCGACTCGACTGGCACCTTGGAATCCACCGTCTCGGAAGCCCTGGCCCCCAGAATTTGGGGCAGAGACGAATTGCACTGGATCGACACCGGACTCCTCTTTGGTCCGTTCCTTCGAGACAGGTATCAATCCTCTTTGGTCGATGAGTGAATTCATCAGAGCGACCGTCGCTGGGTATCGAACGCTCGGATGCCCGGACTTCATCGCAGCGGCCAATCGATCGCGGACTGCCGTGGGCATCAATGCCCCTTGGTATCTCGCCAAATTGGCTACCGCGAGTGCCTGTGCCCCTGGCAACTGCTCTTCGAGGGCAGCATCCCAGAGCAAAGCTGCGAACTCATGGCTGTTGCGAAGCGACTCAGGCACAAGCGATTGGAAGACGACTGAATTCGCTAGATCGGTTGAGCCTTCTCTTGCGAGATCTTCGAAATGGGCCGCTAGAGCTCGAGCCGATACAAAATCCCCAGCAGCAGAAGTCCTCAAAGCGGTTATTGCCGCTTGGGAAGCTCGCGCTAGGGCTTGGTCGGCCCCGTTTCCAGATCGGAGCGACACGCCACGACCGTCTTGATTTAAGGTCCAGACATTCCGGGTGTCTACATCGTTGAGCGCCGAAAGCTGGCGATACTGGTCTAGCGATTTATCTAAAGTTGCGATACTAAGGTCGTAGGCTTGTTTGGCATCAGGTAGCGTCTTGCCTCGATCGGTCAACGATTTTTCAACGCCTCGTTTGGTTTCTTGTGGGATCGTTGGATCATGCAAAATCGATAGTAGTTCCGAGCCCATGGATGGCTTTGGCAAGGGAGTTACCAATTGAATCAGGCGGTCACGCACTTCACTGTGGGGTGATGTCATCGCCGCTTGCCAAGCCGAAACGGCACTTGGGCCGAGCAATGAATAGGCTTCGATCATCGATGGTGTGGGATTCAAACCATTCGGACGCATCAGAGCATCGAGCATCGCGGCGATCCCTGAATCACCCGCAGACCGAATCGCATGGAATCCCGCCAAACGCTCCGATTGATTCGGGCTTGTTAGGCGGCTGACTTGTCGAGCGAGATTTGCAGGGGAGTGAACCTCATCGTCAGCTAACTTCCTGAGCTTACCGATGATCTCCAGTTGCTGTGGTTTGAAGGCATTGGCATTCGACTCGATCGCAGCCCAGGTTCGCGGCCCTGCCGCCCTGAGCACATCGACGGCGGTCGGACCATCGATCTGCTCTTGGCCGAGTTTATCGAGCCATCGCGCTGTTTCATCCCAACGACGAATGCGGGTCATCAGGCCGATGGCCTCTGCCAGTTCCCTTGGACTCGTCGGCGGGTTTGCCCTGAGCGAACGAACCACTGCATTGGTTTCATTCGTATCGATGGATGATTCAGAGCCCTTGGCCGTATCGATTCGATTGACCTCAGGGGTGGTGCCCAGATCGCCGAAAGGGTCTTGTGCGAATGCTAGCGTAGCGCAGCATGCGCCAAGGACTGCAAAAGCGGTTCGAGAAATCGCAAGCATGCGTGGTCTGGATGTAAGAGCGGTCGCAAAAGTCATTGGATTTACGAGGCTAGTCAGTTGCGTCATGATGAGAATTAGGCCCGACGGGCCGCCTAAAAGTTTACCATGGTGCGGGCAACTTCCCCAACTGTCCAAGTCGGTTTATCCGGGAAAGTTTATCTAGGTCGATATTTCCCGGGCGAAGGTTGCTTGTCTGGCTTTAAACTCGATTTTGCCAAGCGAATTTAGGGTTTGGGCAGGTAGCTTGCTGTCGCTTGGGCCCGAATCCGGTACACTACGGCCAAGGGTTGCCGAAGTTCCACCTGTTCCTATTTTCGCCTTTAAACGCTTGGCTCATGACTGTATCCGAAAGTGCGCTGGATTTATCGGCAGCTTTAGCCAAGTTTGGCTTGCAGAGTTTTCGGCGTGGGCAAAAGGAGGTCATCGAGCACGTTATATCCGGCAAAGATTGCCTATGCGTCATGCCCACCGGAGGCGGAAAAAGCCTCTGTTACCAGCTTCCCAGTCTGGTTCGTCCCGGCATGACGATCGTCGTCTCGCCGCTGATTGCGCTGATGAAGGACCAAGTCGATGGGCTGGCAAAGCGCGGCATCTCGGCGACCCTTATCAACAGTTCGTTGTCCCTCCAGGAGCAATCTGAGCGACTCGATCAAGTTGCATCGGGGAGGTTCTCTATGGTTTATGTCGCCCCAGAGCGGCTGCGAAACCCTCGGTTCCTTGATGCGATCCGCGCAACGCCGATCCAACTCTTGGCGATCGACGAAGCCCACTGCATCAGTGAGTGGGGACATGATTTCCGACCCGACTACCAGCGCCTTGGGAAATTCCGAGAAGCCCTCGGAAATGTTCAAACGATCGCTCTAACTGCGACGGCCACCCCTCGGGTTCGAACCGACATCCTTGAAAGTTTGCAGCTTAAGACCGCTCGAACTTTCATCACTGGCTTTGCTCGAGACAATCTCTATTTCGGATCCGCGTTCTGCATGAGTGATCGGGACAAGGACAAGCATCTGCATGATTTTTTAAGCAGTCGCGATGAATCGGGCATCATTTATGTCGCTACGAGAAAGCGATGTGAAGCTCTCGTCGAGCAACTTGGTAAAGAACTAAAACTCTCTGTGGGAGCCTATCACGCCGGTTTGCTCCCCGAGCAACGCAAGCTCATCCAGGACAAGTTCATGGCAGGTGAGCTCAAAGCGATCGTTGCTACCAATGCCTTTGGGATGGGGATCGACAAATCGGACTTGCGCTACGTCATCCACTACAACATGCCAGGGACGCTCGAAGCCTACTACCAGGAGGCCGGACGCGCAGGTCGCGATGGATATCTGTCTCAGTGTGTGCTTTTGTTTAGTCCTCAAGATCGTTACATCCAAGAGTTCTTCATCGAGAATGCCAACCCATCGAAAGAGGTCCTGCGGGCTGTCTATGATTTTCTGTTGTCTCGCCAAGAGGATCCGATCGAGCTTACGGCAGAGGAAATCAAAGAGCAGATTTCCCAATCTGCGACATCCGAAGCGGTCAACTCAACCTTGCAAATCCTCAGTCGCACCGGGGTGCTCGAACGGCTCGATGTCGCAAGTGGACTGGCCATGTTCAGGCTATCGAGCCGAATGCATACCTTCATCGATTTGCTCCCACGCGATGCATCCCAGCGTCGCAATGTGCTTCGAACCATCGAGAAAGCGATCGGGGATCGGCGGGATGAAGCCGTCTATATCCATCCGCGTTGGCTGACCGAACAGCTCGGGATGGATAAGGATCAAATGAACAGGCATTTGCGCGAATTATGCAAACTCGAAGACTTCGAGTATGTCCCTCCGTTCCGTGGTCGGGCGATCCACTTTCGTCGCAAAAACGTTCACTTCGATGATCTGCAAATCGACCACGCCAAGCTCGATGCTCGACGCAAAGCCGACTACGAAAAACTAGATCAAATGGTCGCCTATGCACGCACCAAATCCTGCCGTCAGAAAACCATCCTTCATTATTTCGGTGACACGGCCGCTTCGGATTGCAAAATCTGCGATCGATGCCAAGGCCGTTCGGGTTGGCCCAAGCTACCCAAGCAAACGATCACACCCCCAAGTCCCAAGCCTGTGGTGATCACACAAGTTGAGCCTTTGCAACAAACGACCACATCAGGCATCGAATCCGCTAAACCCCATAAAACCGATTCTGCGAATAATCACGCAGAGACGAACCCACTTGCTAAACCTCGAGCCCTTGCAGGCAAAAAATCGACTCGAGCCCCTTCGATCGAAGTCACACGCAAGAGCATTCAAACCCTGCAAATGCTATTGGCAGGAATCGAGCGCACGCACGGTTATTTGAGCAAAACCGTTTTGGCTCAGCATTTTGCAGGGACAGCCAGCAAGGCCGTAGTCGGACTAAGGCTCGAGCGATTGGCCGAGTTCGGGTTGCTCAAGGCCTGGAAAAAGTCGCATGCGACCCAGTTGATCGAAGTCCTGATTGAGCAAAAACTCCTCTCGCAAATCGAACTAAAGATCGGCAAGCCGACGATCATCATCACCGAGCTCGGAAAGAAATGCATCCAAGATGCCGACTCGATTCCAGCCGACGTCTTGCAATTCACGACAAATGCATGGATCGCAAGCACCGATCCAGAGAGTGCATTGGACATTAACCCTCCAACCGGTAAACAGCGAGACACGGTTTGGTCAACTCCTCGAGCAATTCCTTCAGCAAATCCCCCTCTTGAATCAGCGACTCCTGCTGAGCCAACAGCAAGCCCCACGACAAGACCTTCGTCGGCTGAGCAAAATACGCAGCAAGCCTCCGCGAATCGCGATACGGTTAAGCCCGAGACTGACCATTCTGACACAGTCAATCCCGAGTTCGTAAGAGGGGCCGATAAACTACCTCAGCCAACCGCTTCAGATGCTGCCAAAGAGGCCACCAATCAGTCGATCCTCGCCGATTGGCAATGGACTTTGCGATTGGTCAGGCATGGCTACAGACTCGGTGAATGCGCGTTGATTCGTGGCAAAACCCCCGACGGAGTCCTTGCAGATCTAACCATAGCCCTTCAAATGGATGAGAATGTGCCGTTGGATCACTTGTTCGATACCCGTACCCTGCTTACGATCCAAGAACTCGCGAGCCACAACTCGCTTCCCGATCGACCTCCGACAATGCTCATGGTCTTCTCTGGATTGTGGGACTTTGTCCAGCAGTGGCTCAAAACAAAACCAGATTAAGCACGATTTGGCCATGACCGATCCAACCGACGAAACACAAGCCACAGACATCGACGCATCGCAGTCGTCCGAGCGAGCTTATTTGCTCGATTGGACGACCGAAGAACTTTCCGGTTGGCTCGTTGCGCGAGGCTTGCCGAAATTCCGAGCCGCACAAATACAGCGTTGGATCTACCAGAGGCGTGCAAAACGCTTCGATGAAATGACCGACTTGCCCAAAGACTTACGATTGCTGCTCGATCAGCATTTCGATTTATTTCGTACAACGACCGCGGCGCATCAACAAGCCGCAGACGGAACCGAAAAACTCTTGTTGCAGTTGGCCGATGGGGGACGCATTGAATGCGTGCTCCTTAGGGATGGACCTAGGCGCTCGATTTGCGTCAGTAGTCAAGTCGGTTGCGCGATGGGGTGTGTGTTTTGTGCAAGCGGACTTGACGGTGTTGAACGAAACCTCTCCCGAGGTGAGATCCTTGAGCAAATGCTCAAATTACAGCATCTGCTCGAAGCCGATGAACGTCTCAGTCACATCGTCATGATGGGAATGGGAGAGCCACTAGCGAATCTACCCCGCGTTCTGGCCGCCTTGAGCGTCGCAAAAGATTCCGAGCTTGGGCTGGGGATCAGTCCTCGGAGAATCACCATCAGCACGGTCGGTTTGCCACCGGCAATCGATAAACTGGCGGCTTCCGATTCCCCCTACCATCTTGCAATCAGCTTGCATGCCCCGAACGATCCTCTGCGAAATAGGCTCGTGCCTGTCAATCAAACCATCGGGATCCAATCGATCCTCGATGCAGCCGACAGGTACTTTGCCAAAACCAAGCGACGATTGACCTTCGAGTACGTGTTGCTCGGTGGACTTAACGATTCGATGCAGTGTGCACGTGAATTAGTTCAACTGCTCCGAAGCCGAACTGCGATGCTCAACGTGATTCCTTACAATCCAGTGCCTGGACTTCCCTATGAGACACCCACCCCGAGTGCCATCCTGCAGTTTCGAAAGACGCTCCTCGATGGTGGTGTAAATGCCATGTTTCGTCAGCGAAAAGGGGATGAGATTCAAGCTGCCTGTGGGCAGCTTCGAAGGCTTCGAGAGCGCGAACCACAAGTTATTTCAATTCAACCGACGAAAAGCAGTTAGCCGTTTCGCAAGGAGCTTGCATCCTGTAAGATACTGGTCGATTTGCAAGGGCATCCTTGGTTCTCGTCCGGCGGAGTCTTATGAGCGAACTGTATCACGAGTGTGGAGTTGCTGCTGTCTATCATCTCCCATCGGCACCCGAGAGCCCACTGGTTAGCGATGTCGGAATCGACGCAGCATCGACCATCATGCCCAGGATGCTACAAGACATCCAAAACCGCGGCCAATTGGCTGCTGGGATGACCAGCTACAATCCCAAACGGTCGTTGCTGCTCGAAACGCACAAGGACATCGGCACCGTCAGCGAGGTCTTTCACCTCTCTCACCGTGGCAAGCATGAGGCAATCATGCAGCAGCTTGTCGGATCAGCGGCCATCGGTCATGTGCGTTATGCGACCTGTGGTCGAGACGACCGCAACTATGCCCAACCTTTTGAGCGACAGCACATCCACAAGCACAAATGGTTCAGTTTTTGCTTCAATGGACAGCTTGCCAACTACCAAGAGCTCAAGGACAAGCTCACTCGCGAGGGGGATCATCATCTTGCTCGCGACACCGATACAGAAATCATCCTTCATGAAATCGGACGAGAGTTGACGGTCAATCCGAGTCTCTCGCTGATCGATGTATTTGCGAATGCCGCAAAGAACTTTGATGGAGCCTACTCGCTGGCCTTGATCACGGCCAAAGGTGAACTGCTTATTGCTCGAGATCCACGAGGCATTAAGCCGCTGTGTTATGCGTTTGATGGCTCACTCTTTGCTGCTGCGAGTGAGAGTGTAGCCCTTTTGAATCTTGGATTCGATCGATCATTGATCAAATCGGTTCAGCCAGGGGCTTGCATGATGATCACCGCCGAGGGGATCGAAGAGCGTCGATACACAAATAAAGTGGATCCCGCCCACTGTTTTTTTGAGTGGGTCTATTTTGCAAACGTTGCCAGCACGCTCGATGACCGAAGCGTTTATCTCTCACGCACTCGTCTGGGTGAAGAGTTGGCACGCATCGAATTAGCAAGAAACGAAATCCCGATCGACGGCGATACGATTGTCGTGCCTGTTCCAGACACCAGTAAAGCCGCCGCCGATGCGATGGCTTTCCGTTTGCGGATCCCTTGCCGTGAAGGATTGATTCGAAACCGATACTCTGGACGCACCTTCATCGAAGGCAACCGAGCTCGCAAAGTCAAAGCGGCAATGAAATACACCCCACTACGCGAAGTCCTCGAAGGCAAGCGGGTGATTTTGGTCGAAGACTCGATCGTTCGTTCGACGACCATGAAAGTTCTTCTGAAGCGAATTCGAGAACTAGGTGGAGCCAAAGAAATTCACGTTCGTGTCGCTTGCCCGCCCATCGTTGCTCCATGCTTTTATGGAATCGATATGTCGACGATCGATGAACTCTATGCACCGAAGTTTCTCGGCAACGGCGGACTGACCGAAGAGGCCCAGCACCGCATGGCCGAAAACCTCGAAGCCGATTCTTTAAGGTATCTCCCCATCGACTCGATCGCTCGAGCCATCGATCTGCCTCACGGACACCTGTGCCAAGCCTGTATTACCGGTGAATATCCAACGCCCTTTGGACAGAAGCTTTACGGGATTGCCCGGACAAATTTCGTCAACGGTTGTGCTGCCAAGAGAACTTATGATTCCTAGTCCTAAGGAGCCTTGACTATGAAAAAAATTCTTGAAGTCTCTTTTTTTGGTTTTATCCTCCTTGGATCAATCCTCGAAGGATTGCAAGCACAAGAGGCCACTCCCAAGGTGCTCGAAAAGGCACCGGCGGAACTTGCAGAAAAGTCCAAGTCACTGTTTAACGGCAAGGACCTGACCGATTGGGATGGAGATCCAAACTTGTGGTCGGTCAAAGACGGAGTCATTCACGGAGAAACTACACCTGAACATCCAGCCAATGGCAATACATTCCTGATCTGGAAAGGTGGAAAACTAGGCGACTTTGAACTGCGATTTTCCTTTCGTTGCAACGACTCGAATAACTCAGGTGTGCAGTATCGGTCCAAGCATATCGATGCACCACAAGCGAAAAACAAATGGGTCGTGCGCGGCTACCAACATGAGATTCGCAACGAGAGTAAATTCCCAAATGTCTCTGGCTTCATCTACGACGAAGGTGGCAAGCGAGGTCGCTTGTGCTTGGCCGGCGAAAAAGCCACGTGGGAAAACGGAGCGAAAAAGGTCGTTGGGCAAACCATCACCGACAACGAGTTTGCAAGCTTATTCCGTTTAGATCAATGGAACGATGTGGTGATCGTTGCACAAGGCAACCGCATCAAGCACTATCTCAACGATCGATTGATCCTGGATTTTACCGACAATGATCCAGAGCTAGCTCTCAAAGAGGGGATCTTGGCCTTGCAACTCCACGCCGGTAAACCGATGTGGGCTGAGTTCAAAAACATTAAACTTCGCGATCTTTCAAAGTAGGTTTTGGCCAAGCGGACAACCATGATTGATTGGTCTTCGTTGCAAAGTTCTAAAAAGCTCCTGCTTGGGACGACCAATCGTAAGAAACTCCTCGAGCTCAATGCCCATCTTGAGCCAAAAGGGTTCGAGTTGTTGACCTTAGCCGATTTGCCCATCGCCATCGATGTCGAGGAGACAGGCAGCACATTCATCGAGAATGCAAGACTCAAAGCCGTCGCCCAATCACTAGAGCATCGGCTTTGGACGATCGGCGAAGACAGTGGGCTTTGCGTCCCGGCACTTGGCGGAGCACCGGGAATTTATTCAGCCAGATACTCGATCGAGCAAGACGCAAAATCGGATCTGCCCGAACGTGCGCAGATCGATCAGCGGAATAATGACAAACTCCTCAGGGAGCTAGCTACTGTACCAGATGAAAAACGAGAAGGTTATTACGTTTCTGCCATCGTGCTATGTGATCCTTTGGGAAATGTCGCCATGGAGGTACAAGGTGAATGCTGGGGTAGGATACGCCATGAACGCCGTGGCTCGGAGGGCTTTGGCTACGATCCACTTTTCGAGGTGCTAGAATACCATCGAACGTTTGCGGAACTTGGATTAAATGTCAAACGAGCCATCAGCCATCGATCTCGCGCTCTGCGCGAGTTCCTCCGCCAATTGGACGCTCACTTGGTTGGCTAGTGGTTCACAAGAGCCTTGGAGGTAATCACCAAATGGCAAATCAGCCAACTTGGCCACGTCGCGTTTTACAGTCTGCGGCGATTTATAACTTGCTTTGGGGTGCTTGGGTCATCTTCTTTCCACATCACTGGTTCGATCTGACGGGAATTGCACGTCCGAACTACCCAGGGATTTGGCAGTGCGTCGGGATGATTGTCGGAGTCTATGGGCTTGGGTATTGGTGGGCATCGCGGGATTTTGCCAAGCATTGGCCGGTGATTGCCGTGGGGTTTCTAGGCAAGATTTTTGGGCCCATTGGATTCCTGCAGTCAGCCATCGAGGGTACATTGCCTTGGAGCTGGGGCTGGATGATTCTTACGAATGATTTGATTTGGTGGGTTCCCTTTGGCGCGATGCTTTACTTGGGCTTTAAGTCCAACTCGGATCCCACTCGAGGGCAGGTGAAAGAAGCCAAAGAGGAATGGACTCTATCTCAAGCCAACGAGCTTGCCAAAACCGCCAATGGTCAATCGATTGCGGAGTTGAGTTCCGATCGGGACGTGCTGCTGGTTTTTTTGCGTCATGCGGGATGTACTTTTTGTCGCGAGACCCTCGATGAACTCAAGAAGTCTAGGCAGCAATGGCAAAATCGATCTTTGTTGCCTGTGGTTGTCCACATGGGGAGTGTCGAGCTAGGTATCGAGATGATGAAGAAGTTTGGGCTTGAGGATTGTCCTGTTATCAGCGATCCGGAGTGCCGCTTGTTCCGAGCTTATCAATTGCCCCGAGGCACCTGGCCGCAGCTTTTTGGAATCCGGGTGTGGATTGAAGGATTCAAAGCTGCGATTTTGAAGGGGTATGGATTCGGTAAGCTCGTGGGCGACGGTTTTCAAATGTCGGGCGCTTTTGTAGTTCGATATGGTAAGATCGTTCGAGCTTACCCGTCGAAGGATGCGGCTGACAGTTGCTCATGGAAACCTGCTCTCTTAGCATGTTTACTGATCGCAATAACCATAATGGGTTTGAGTGCGACCTCGGCACTCGCGCAGAACACCATCGACGAAACGAGCACAAACTCCAAGGAGAGAAGCCCCGTGCAAGATATCCAAATTGCTGATGTCAAAGATGGAGATCGAGTAAGCCTCATTCAAAACAAAGTAGAAGCGACTGAAAGCCTGATTATCGACGTCCAGAGCATCAAGGGGATCGGTAGTTTCAAACTCATCAAGAACAAAGGACGATGGCCTGATAAACTGATGATTCGTCTTCACACGAAGGGTCTTGAGCAAATTCAAATGGTCATCGGCGATCATTCGAAGACTTACTCTGGAGAGTTCAATTCGTCGCGTTTGCAGGAGAGTTGGACAGAGGTCTCCCAGGACAAGGTGAACCCAAACGAGAAAAAGACCACGTCAAGACAAATTCAAATCGGCGAGAAACTGATACAGGTAAAGAATGGTTCTGGCAAAGAGGTCAGCCCCTTGAGATTGCCGCTTGAGCAAGGGCAGTATTTCCAGTGGTGCGTTCCCGAAGGTTGGCTCAGTCGAGCGAATGCAGACTGGATTGAGATTAAGTGGATCGATTACTTCCGAAATTAACCTTCACAAGAGCCGAAAATTCTTCTCTGGCTTACGTACGCATCAAGTATTAGGCCAACGGATTGCGGTTGAACTTTTGGTAAGGCAATCGGACGTTTGCTACATAGAACTGATCAGCACGTTTGCTCACAGGAGCGGTCAAGGTGAGTTCACCTGCTGTGGTTACGACGTCGTCTTGGTCGACCCCGTCACCGCTGACCCCAAAGCCGCCGACGAGCACCGAGGAGTTCTTGTACAAAGCCGAGCTACCAGGGAAGAACACGATTCCGTTTTGGTTTGCAAGATTCAATGGATCGCGGAAACTGCGTGAGGCGTTGAAGGCATCAAAGGAAACGACGCTGGCTTTGGCAGGATCAGCGTAGATCGAGGCTGGCAAAGCGACATTGCCGATGTTTTCTCCCGTCCTAGAGTTAACCCCTGGCATGTTGAGCATGCTGAAATCTCCCGGAGGTGCGTCCGATTCAGCTCCAGTTGGGAAACGAGGAGCGGCAAGGAATCGGAATGTTCGGTTGGTGAAGGCTGTATTTTTAGAAACATCGGCGATGGAATCATTGTTTGCATCGACCGCGTCGGCTGCTACCAAGCGATCGCTCGCGTAGTAACCTGTGTTGCGACTTTTCGCTACTGCTACATCGATTGAAAATACCGTCGCGTCCTTCATGCGGTAGAGCCCAAGCACTTCGCCTTTGGAGTCACTGACGGCCAGCACCATTTTTGTGCGTGCCCCGGGGCGGAATAACGAACGTTCGTCGGGTGCGGCTAACACATTTAAACGGATCGCAGCGCGGGTGATCTCAGCTTGGGCAATCCCATCTTTGATCACCTTCTCTACATCGGCGGCTTTGATGTTGTCATTGGTCGAATCATGAGGCAGAACAAGCCACCCCTCAGGGACAGCAGTTCCGGCTAGATGCAGAGTTCCATCGGGTTTGATTTGCATATCTGCGCCGCTAAGGACTCCTTGGCCTGCCCCGAGTTTAACCCCTTCTTGGATCAAGCGATCTGCCCCAATCAAAGGGTTGGATGCGGTTGGGTGCGGTCCAAAAATCTCAAGCGTGATACCTACAAGATCGATTCGGCCGGAGATACCCTCGATACCCGCAACCCTTGGTACGTTACCATTGACGGCGGGAGTTATCGGTCGGTTATTCGGCCCTAGCGTGGTGCCACCCGCTGTAAAGTAAGCGATGAATTCCGCCTCCAAAACCTTCGGTGCATTGAGTCTCTCGATCTCCTTTTGAGGACCAAGATTGCCTCTCGTCGACTCATTTTGGAAGCCTTGCTCGAACGTCGCGTATCCGTCCTTTCCTGGGAAGAACACTCCTACACCGCCAACCAAGACAGGGAAAAGCTTCTTTTTGGTCGGATCTGGATCCGGATCTAGATCGACTTGCCGGTAGAGCGGTATGCCTCCAGGCAAGGTCGCGATGCCACGGCTTTGGGCCGTGGTAAACATTCCCGATTGAAGTCCGTAGGACTCTGGGAAGAGTTTCATATACTCTTGGGCTTTACTTGCAACAAATGCTGGGTTGACATTGAATCGACGACTGAGAGTAATGTCGTCTCCGCCGAAGCCCTTGATCCCATCAGGACCTGGATGGATCGAACTGTCGCGACTTTGGTGCTCGATTTGCAGCAGGTCAACCAGTGGCGTATTGCGCACTTCGGGCGGGAAGTGTCCACCGACACCGATGGGTGCCACGAAACCAGGACCTCTCAACGAAGAGTTGATATCGGTGATGTTTGGATTCGATTCGACGACGCGCTGTGTCATCGTCGATTGGCTGATAAAACGAATGGTCCTTGAAGTTAATGGTGCTTCGGTGTTCGAGAAAAATGCGGCTGTACGAGCCTTCGCTACAGCTCCGTCAATTGCAAAGACTAAGTCCTGTGGTCGTCCTGCAAAGTTGTCTTGGACATCCTTCTCGACTCGTACCCCAAGTATTTGTCCCGATCGATCCACGATCGCAATGATGGCATCTTGGCTGGGTGTTGCCATCGAAGCTCGTTGCAAGAGTATATTGACTTCGTCACTCGTCAATTGATTCATTTCTTCCAACATGTTGAAGCCCGAATCATCCTCCCCGGAGACCAACGGTGGAGGAACAAAAGGCATGTTGGCATTGATCACATCCACGACAGTCAGAGCGTCCAAAGGACTGATCACACCGTCGTTATTCACATCGGGATACTCGGAGACTTCCCCCTCCCCGTTGGATTGGATCGGATTCGACGAGCCTGAAGTGTTGATTCGATTGATGATCGCAAGAGGATCCAGAGGTGAGACAACTGCATCGTTATTGACATCCTCTGGCAGAGCGGCGTTGTGCCAGGGGGAAGCTGAAAACAGCTCTCTGGCTTGCAGTTGTTCGAAAACAACTTTACGAAGCCTTGATCGGTTGGATCGGCTTGTGCGGTCGACTGGCCTGTTTTTTCTTCCAAACACTGCTTGTTCCCCCAATGCCTCTTTACCCTCAAGGGCTCATCGGATGTGTAAGTCCCTTTTCGATGCGCAAGATCGTTTAACTCATCTCGTTATTAAAAAACGGAATCGACGCGGTGCAAGTTAATGAAAACAGTGTCCAGATAACTGGCAAACAAGAATTTCTATGAATGTACGGAAAAACCCTCAAATTTGCGTCGGCAAACAAAGTTTCGATTGCCGATACAGCCGTTAGTTCCGGACTTCTCGTAATTGATTGATGGTTTTCTATGTCTTTTTGGTGAAAAGTGCTCAAGTTCAAGAGGGGATTCAACTGGGTTCTTGCCACCTCCATCGGGGGTGGTTTCGTGAGTTTGACTCACGCCCAGGAACCCCTCTCGGGGCAAAATGCAAACGAGCAGACCCAACGAAGCTTACCCCCGGTGGTCTCGGCGTCAGAGCTTCGCGGGGCCAAACTCGAAGGGCTTGAGCAAGATCCGCCCGATAGCCAAGCACTCTTTCGCGATGACCCTTCGTATCTGGGTTCTGATGAGCCCAAAAGTCTTCAGCCCCCCGGGTCTACCGAGAACTCCTTGCCAGAGGCCAAAACGCCTGGACCGGAAACGAGTCCGTTCTTCCGATCGTTTTTCTTCGCCCCAGCTGGCTTTACCGGTGGGACTAGCATCGATCCGACGGAACGTCAGAACACAGATCACTTCGTACCGATCGAAGACCGATGGCGGATCGGTACCCCCATGTGGGACCGTTACGGCAAAGGCCACCCTCCAGTAGACGACTATCCGTTTATTCAAGGTGCTTGGTGGGATCCGTACAACCAGAACGTGCTCAAGGGTGACTATCCGATCGCGGGCCAAGACGTCTTCATGAGACTCGGGTTTAGAACGCAGAACATCGCCGAATACCGTCAGACGCCGATTCCAACAACGCCGACCGAAGCGACTCAAAACCCAGGTGAGTTTGAATTCTTCGGTAACCCAAACCAGTTCTTCTTCACCCAATACAACTCTGCTTCAATCGATCTGTTCAAAGGCGACTCGGTCTTTCGTCCCTTTGATTGGCGAATCAAAGCCAACGTCATCTTCAATCAGAACTACTTGAAGGTATACGAACTCGGTGTGGTATCTCCGGATGTGACCGATGGCACCAATCGACACAGGACTTTTTGGGCACTTGAAGAGTGGTTCTATGAATCGAAGATAGCAGATACGAGCCCGAACTACGACTTTGTCTCGGTTCGTGCAGGTTCGCAGTTTTTCACAAGCGATTTTCGCGGTTTTATATTCTCCGACACCAACCGTGCGGTAAGGCTCTTTGGTAACCGTTTGAGCAACCAGGATCAGTACAATGTCCTTTGGTTCGATCAAACCGAAAAAGATACCAACAGCTTGCTCAACACCTTTGATGATCGCCATCAAAACACGCTGATTGCGAACTACTATCGCAATGACTTTATCTTTCCAGGATACAACGCCCAAGTCAGCTTTCATTACAATCGTGATCAAGCTAGCAACAAGTTTGATACCAACGGTTTCTTGGTCCGTCCTGATCCGGTGGGTGTCTACGCGCCGCACCGCGTCGACTCGTACTATCTAGGTTGGACTGGCAACGGGCATATCAATCGATACAACGTCAGCCATGCAGCCTACTATGTTACGGGCCACGATGAGCTCAACCCATTGGCTGGTAGCTCCCAAGATATCAACGCTTTCATGACCGCCTTGGAGTTGTCCTATGACCGCGACTGGGCTCGGTTTCGTTGCTCGTATTTCTATGCTTCGGGAGACTCTGATCCTAACGATTCTCAAGCCAACGGGTTTGATGCGATTTTCGATAACCCGAATTTTGCCGGTGGTGAATTTAGCTATTGGAATAGACAGCAAATACGTCTCTTTGGCGTGAATCTTGTGCAGCGTCAGAGTCTCATTCCTAACCTTCGAAGCAGCAAATTCCAGGGGCAAACGAATTTCGTCAATCCTGGTATCCAATTGATCAACTTTGGTTTTGATGCGGATTTGACGACCAAGGCCAAGTGGATCAACAATGCCAACTACCTATGGTTTAACCATACGGCTCCGTTGGAAGTTTACACCTTTCAAGGTCGGGTTCGCGATGAGATTGGCCTGGACTTGAGCTCTGGGGTTGAGTACCGTCCACTGCTAAACAATAACATCATTGTCGTCGGAGGGATTTCAGGGTTGATCGTCGGAGACGGATTTCGCGATCTATACCAGCCACTCTATGGAAGCGTTCCAGATCTTGCCGCCGGATTCTTCGAAGCGACATTCGAGTACTAGAGGGTTAGAACCATGTCCCATAGCGGTCTTCGGGGCCCAGTTGGCCGATTCGCCCTGGCAAGTGCCATGGGCTTTGTTTGTTTAATTGCTTGCTTGTCCCCCGCAACTGCACAAACGGCCAAGCAAATCGGTGTTGGGACAAGCACTAAATTCCACACGCCAAGTGTGCCGCCGCCTGCTGGGCAGGATCCCTGGGGGCCCGCTCGAGCTTTGGGTATCGCTGGCAATGAGTCCTATCCGATTCCTGACGATCTTTGCAATGTGGATATGTACAGGCAGACCAAAGCCGACGCGACTGCAAAGAGTCTCTCATGCGTCCAGTGCCATAGCGATGTGGGCAATATGCATCCGCCCAACACCGTCAACATCGGTTGCACCGACTGTCATGGTGGAAATGCAAACGACTTTACCAAGCAAGGTTCGCACGTTCAGCCTAAGTATCCTGCGCTATGGCCGACTGCGGCCAACCCAGTGAGAACCTACGCTCTTTTGAATTACGAAAGCCCAGAGTTTGTTCGATTCATGAACCCGGGAGATTTGCGAGTTGCCCATATCGCTTGCGGTCAGTGCCATGCCAACGAAGTGCTGCAACTGCGCAAGAGCATGATGACCCACGGATGCATGCTCTGGGGTGCGGCGATCTACAACAACGGGGGCTCGCCAACCAAATGGTCCAGTTATGGCGAAAGCTACTCGATGCATGGAAAACCGCAGCGACTGCAAACCGTTCCTGCCCCTTCTCAATACGATATCGATTACAAAGGGATCCTCCCCTATTTGGATCCTCTGCCGCGCTTCGAAGCCTCCCAGCCTGCAAACATCCTTCGAATCTTTGAACGAGGCGGGCGTTTCCGAGCGGAGATCGGGATTCCCGAAAGGCTCGAGGAGCCTGGTCGTCCCCGAGAACGACTCAGTAATCGCGGTCTGGGGACCGAGAATCGTACCGACCCGGTCATGGTAGGTTTGTCCAAGACGCGTCTACTCGATCCAACCTTGAATTTTCTTGGCACCAACGACCACCCTGGAGACTATCGATCCAGTGGCTGCAGCGCGTGCCATGTCGTGTATGCCAACGACCGATCCGAGATGGCATCGGGGCCATTTGCTAAGTATGGGAATCGCGGTTTGGCCGCCGCCGAAAAGGATGATTGGGTCAAGTACATCGATCCGACGATCCCCAAGGATGAACCTGGACACCCGATCCAGCACGTCTTTACCAACAGCATTCCTACGAGCCAGTGCATGGTCTGCCATATCCACCCAGGCACGACGGTGATCAACACCTATCTAGGGTTCATGTGGTGGGATAACGAGACCGATGGCCAATGCATGTATCCGAAAACACAAAAGGATCCCACCGCCGAAGAGTCCATCGAAACCTCTTGGGCAAATCCCGAAGAAGCCGCCGCACGCGGGCTTTGGGGTGATCCGGAATTCCTAGCCCGAGTCAGCGAACTGAATCCGTTCTTGAAGCACACGCAATTTGCTGATTTCCATGGCCACGGTTGGGTCTTCCGCGCTGTGTTTAAAAAGGACCGCGAAGGCAACTTGCTCGATCACGAAGGAAAGCAAGTCGAGGATCCTTCGACCCCCTCGCTCATGGCCGCCATGGAGCCTTCCGATGAATTCGAAAAGATTCACGGCAAGCAGCGTGACGGAGTGCCCGTTCACTTGATGGACATCCACACCGAAAAAGGGATGCACTGCGTCGATTGCCACTTTTATCAAGATGGCCACGGGGATACCAAGCTCTACGGTGAAGTCCGAGCAGCGATCGAAATCCAATGCGTCGATTGCCACGGTGATGCGAGCGAAAATCTAATCGACAAAGTCGATAAGCAACTGCGAAAGGGGCTTCCTGCTCAGCTTCCTACAAGCGGACCAGCCTCAGGTGAGCAACCGACGAATCTGCTGGCTCTGCGAACTGCCTTTGGTAAGCCACGCTTTGAGATTCGGCGCGTTCCGGGTCGCAAGCCTGTACTGATCCAGCGCAGCAACATCGAGAAAGATCTCGAATGGGTCGTTACACAAACGTCCGAAACAATCGATCCGGCAAGTGAGTCTTACAATCCGCGCAGCCATATCGCCAAGACCGTGCAGATGGATGCCGACGGCGTGATGCGATGGGGTGGGAAACCCTCCGAAGAGAAATGCGCTCACAGCAATAAGAACATGAACTGCATCGCTTGCCATAGCTCTTGGAACCCAAGCTGTTTCGGTTGCCATTTGCCACAAAAAGCCAACGTCAAAACACCGAACCTTCACAATGGTGGTGAAATCTCGCGGAATCGTATCTCCTACAACTTCCAAACCCTTCGAGACGATGTTTACATGATCGCTCGGGATGGAAATGTCACGGGCAATCGAATCGGTCCGGCTCGCAGTTCCTGTGCGATCCACGTCGGAAGTTACAACTCCAACCGCGAATCGATCTATGTCCAACAGCAAACCATCAGCGGTGAGGGTCTAAGCGGTATCGCATTTAGTACAAACGTCCCTCACACCGTGCGTGGCGGCACTGGTTGGGATCCTACTCATGCCACACGTCCGCCGGGAACCTACGAAACCAAATCCTGCACCGATTGCCACTTGTCGATCAACAACGATAACAATGCGATCATGTCTCAGTTGGTGATGCAAGGAACCGGCGCGACGAACTTCATCGGCAAATACTGCTGGGTCGGTACCGGAGAGCATGGTCTTGAAGGGATTGTCGTTACCGAACAAAACGAACCCCAAGCGGTCATCGGTAGCACTCTCCATCAAGTCGCTTATCCTGAGAATTATCGCAAGCACGTCGAAGAACACCATCGTGAGCTTGAGCATGCTCACGAACATCCAGGTAAGGATATCATCGAAGCATTCAGTCTGAAGTACAACAAGCCTGAGGTTCTATCGCTGCAGCATCGCGGTGAGTACCTCTATGCTGCATGTGGCGAAGGCGGCCTGAGAGTCTTTGATATCGCCTTCATCGATCACAAAGCCTTTGCTGAACGGATCACCACCGCTCCGGTCTCTCCTCTCGGTCAACGTTTCTATGTGCGTACCAAATACGCGACAAGCGTCGCCGCTCCAACGACCATCGCTCCAGATCCGACCCGAACGCACCGACCCGAGAACTTTGAACAAGCAGTCCCAGGCCTCTACGCTTACATATATGTGACCGATAAATACGAAGGTCTCGTCATGGTTTCTGCCGCATCGCTTCTAGATGGCAAGCCCGACAATAACTTTCTCAAGAAGGATGTCGTATTCAATCCTAATGGCCTACTTTGTGGAGCCACAGCGGTTTCTATTGTTGGAAACTATGCCTATGTCTGCTGCGATGCCGGGCTTGTCGTAGTCGATCTGACCGAACCGACGAAACCGACTGTTGCATCGGTCGTTGGTCATGAAGAATTGCATCATCCCCACGCTGTGGCCGTCCAATTCCGCTACGCATTTGTTTGCGATGAAGAGGGTGTCAAGGTTTTTGATGTGACCGAATTGGCTCATCCGCATCATGTCCACACAGTCGAATTGCATGATGCCCATAGTATCTACTTGGCTCGAACCTATGCTTATGTTGCCGCCGGGCATCAAGGGCTGGTGATCCTCAATATCGCAAACCCCGAAGCTGCTTATATCGATCAAATCTATAACGCTCACGGTGAAATCGATGACGCGCACGATGTGAAGCTTGGCATCACAAACGTGAGTCAGTTCGCTTATGTGGCAGACGGCAAAAACGGTTTGCGAGTGATCCAACTGACCAGCCCAGAGCTTCCAGGTAACGATGGATTCTCACCCCGTCCGAATCCTTGCTTGGTCGCCACACGCAAGTTGCCCAGGGATGGACATGCCCTTTGCGTATCGCGCGGTATCGATCGGGATCGCGCGGTCGACGAATCAGGGAATCAGATAGCCGTCTTTGGACGTGTCGGTGCCAGACCCCTAAATAAGAAAGAGGTTTGGAGGATGACACGTAAGCCCGATGGAAGCATCTTCCAAGTCAGTGATGATCCGTTCGACACTCGCGTCTACGAGTTTCCGTCGACGATCAAGAAGCTCGAAACGGCTCGAGCACTTGGTAATGAGACGATTGTTCGCTAACGGATTGCAGCCTAGAGCCGACAGCTAGTCCCCGGAGTCTTCGATGGTTCGTATTGCAATGTTGGGCTGCGGGCTTATTGGCGATTTCTATGCTCAAGCTCTCCTGGGGCAGCGCAGTCGCGACCAGATTCGGATCGCTTATTCGCGCACCCAAGAGAGACTCGATCATTTCACGAGCAAATGGAATGTCCCTACCGGCACGACCGAGATGCTCCGGGCCATCGAGCATCCAGAGATCGACGCGGTCGTCATCGCCACTCCCAACCATATGCACTTGCAAGCTGCAACGGCAGCGGCTCAAGCCGGCAAAGCAGTTCTCTGTACCAAACCGCTGGGCCGCAACGCTCAGGAAGCCTACGCAATGCTTGAGGCGGTTGAAAAGGCAGGCGTGTTCCATGGTTATCTGGAAGACCTCGTCTACACGCCTAAAACTCTCAAGGCACTAAGTTCGGTTCAAGAGGGGAGCCTCGGAAAGATCCTCTGGGTTCGATCCCGCGAAACGCATCCAGGACCACATAGCTCATGGTTTTGGGATAAAGAGCTCGCCGGAGGTGGAGCGATCGTCGACATGGGCTGTCACTGCATTGAGATCGCACGAAGTTTTATTGGAAAGAATATTCGCCCCGTCGAAGTCGTCTGTTGGGGTGATACGCAAGTCCATCCCATCGATAGCGAAGACCATGCGATCGGCTTGGTTCGCTACGAAAACGGAGCCATAGGTCAGTTTGAAGTCAGTTGGTCCTTCCGAGGTGGAATGGATCTTAGAGATGAGATCGTCGGTACCGAAGGCACCATCTGGCTAAACCATTGGTTGCGAACGGGGATCGAGATGTTTTCATCGGTAGGTAGTCAAGCTTACGTGGCCGAAAAGTCGGAGAGCTCCAAAGGTTGGATGTTCCCGGTCGGCAACGAAGCCAGCGCATTGGGCTATTTGGATATGTTCGAGGACATGCTCAATGCTTACGATGAGGGCCGTAAGCCCCGAGAGACTTTTTTCGATGGATACGTCGTCAACGCCATCGTCGACGCAGCCTACAGATCGATTGAATCTAAACGATGGGAACCGATCGAACTTGTGCGTTGGGAGCAAGCAAAAAGCGATCCAAGCAGCAGTTCGAAGCAAGAAGGGGATTTCGAGATTATCAAACGGGAACTTCTGCCCGATGGAACCGAGCGTGTGATCGTGAAGAATCGAAACACCGGGCAGATCGAGAATCGTTAAGCGTCTTCAGGTTCGATCGCAAACGTCGGTTGCTCCATCGCTTGGATTATGCTTTGGAACTCTTCGGCTCCGATCCCTTCGCGACGAACACCAATACCTCGGTAGATTGGAAGCCCTTGTTTTCTCGATAAGATTTCTCGCCTCGAGCGAAACTCGGGTTCCTCGGGCCAATCGCCTTCAATGTCGTTCCAATCGAAGAGTTTTGGAAGATTTCCACCAAGATAATCCCAGTAGGCTTTGCGATCGGTCTGCAAAAAGATCTTACCCTGCGGAATCAGGTTTCGATGCATCCAGCCGATGAACTCGGGAGTAAGCATTCGACGCGAGCTTGCTACAGGATCGGCATAGGGCTGCGGATGGTAGATGTGGATTTCTGCGATGGATTCTCCGCTGCACAATTCCGTCAAGAATCGCCAGCCATCGACAACAGCAAAGCGCACATGGTTTAAACCGCGCTGATTGGCCCTGCGAGTCCCATAACGAATCACCGCTGGAAGCGAATCGATCGCAAGATGATTACACTCCGGCCTTGCAATCGCACTTGCAAGGGTAAAGCGTCCGTTGCCACATCCGATGTCGACGACCAGTGGAGCTTGGCGACCAAAGACCTCCGACCAATTGACTGGCTTGGTTTCAGGGATTCGCTTCAGCGCGCACTGCGTCCAATTTTCTTTGGGAACAACTACCCCTGCGATCGGAATTCCAAACTCGTATTCCGTTTGTCCTGGCTCGAGCACGGGAGCTGGGGGAGCTTTGGGGCGTACGCGGCGATGGTACCTGCTGGGACGTTTCGATTTCATTTTTCACGATCGCATTCTAGATACCGCTGACCGATCTCGACGTAATGACGCCAACCTCGATCGATCATCGCAAGCTCGATTTCACCGCACTCGCGTACGATCTTAGCAGGAAGTCCCATAACAAGCGAGCGTGGGGGAACGATTTGTCCCTCTCGAACCAGTGCGCCTGCTGCCACAATAGAACCACTTCCGATGATCGCACCGTTTAGAATCGTCGCTCTCATTCCGATCAAGCAATCGGATTCGACCGTCGCGCCGTGTACGATCGCCCCATGGCCTACCGTGACTCGATCCCCGATGACCAGCGGGAACCCTGGATCGGCATGCAAGCAGACGAGATCTTGGATGTTGGTGTACTCTCCGATCGAAATCGCATCGGCATCGCCTCGCATCACGGCACCAAATAGGATCGTGCAAGATCGACCGATGGTCACCTCGCCTCGCACTGTTGCATTCGGAGCGATGTAGCAATCGGGCCCCACCAAATCCCGACGGAACGACAAATCGAGTGACTCTTTCATGGCTCATCCTCCTGTTGGGCTATTCGATTCTTCAATTGGTTTGTGGCTGAAGTGTGTCAGCGGCGTCGCTTTGGTCGGATTGTACCGCCTGTAACGAGTCTACTTGCAAAGCTAGGCAGTGATTTTGCAAGGTTCCCCAGGAAGGATCCCTATGTATGGGGAAAAATTGAATACTCGGTGGAGTTCGATCCGTCGGCAATGCCCTGGCTTTTGAGACAACACGGTTATGATAGACGACAAGTCCCCAAAGAAATTGAATCGATCGGTCCGATGGGACATGCTGGGCGTGGCTTTTTTTGCTGCCACGGCGTTGGTATGGGTTGCACTTTTTTCGCACAATCCGGCAGATGATCTACGCCCCTCGCTAGGTTATGCCTCGGCCACCGAAACCAGCCCTTCGACGGCTCCCGGATGGCTCGCACCGGCGGTCTATCCTGCGAATGAGAAAATTCAAAATGAGGCTGGATTCATCGGAGCACTGGTCAGCCAGATTCTTTTTCAATCGACCGGACTCGGTGCGTATTTAATCGCCCTGTTGCTTCCCGTCGCAGGGATCGTTTGCTTTCGAAAAACACCTTGGGCAAGTCCCCTTGGACGCAGCATCGGCTGGAGTTTGCTCCTAGCGTCCCTGTGTGCACTTCCGGATCGACTCGGTTTGCCGATTCCTGTCAGTGTTCCTATAGGCCGAGGGGGGTACCTCGGTGCATTGATCAATACTTGGCTCAACGAACACCTAGCCTTTACCGGTGGATTGATTTTCCTGCTTGCGACCTTGGCGATTGGTATCCTTCTAAGCACCGAATACGCGTTGATCCGCTACTTGGGTTTCGCGACTACGGGGGGAATGACACTGCTGGAAGCCTTGCGATTGCGAGTTGCCCAAGGTTGGACACGGACGACAAATGGTTCAGGCATTTTCAGTGCACGTCGAACCGACTTGCCCGCGTCGGTAACCCTTCGCGATGGCCAGCCGATCGTATCGCTCGATGGTGGTCCGGTTCCCTCCTTTAGCGATCTTGCCAAACGCCCCTTCGGCGTTCCCGATGGAAACCGACCTGATGATCTGGGATCAACTGAAGAGAGCGACGGGCCAGCGATTCGAATCGGTCGCCGCGCGACGAGCTCCTTCAGTAGCCAAGACCTCGTAGGGGGCAGCAAACCGATCGGGCGCACCGATCTATCGGTGTCCAAATCCAAGGGGGTAGGTACAACTCAAAACATTCCTCAGGAAGAAGATGAATCGGATGAAGAACACGAATCAGAGCAACCACTCGGAGATGTAGACGAAACCGTCAAAATCGCTAACTCGAAAACATACGAAGAAAGCGAAGACCTGGAAGATCAAGAGGAACAAGAGTCAGAGGATGAGCTAGAGGATCAGGAGTCCGATGCATTGGACCAAACCTCGAATGAGAAGCTTCGTGCCGATCCATCCCATGGTACGAGCAGTTCCTCTCCTCGCATCCGAAACTCGAAGAACCGCAAAAAAGACGAAGAGGAAGAGGAACGCAATTCGCTCTACAACTCATTGAACGACACAAAACTCCCTGCCGGGAGCGAAGAGTACGTCTTGCCAAGCGTTGAATTGTTGGCCGAAGGAGACGATTTCTCGTATGACGAACAGACCGAGGAAGTCAAACGTAAGGCTCGGGTGCTCGAGCAAACATTTCTGAATTTCGGATTCAATATCCGAGTCGTTGAGATCGAAACCGGACCTGTGATCGCTCAGTATGAAATCGAGATGGAAGCCGGACTGCGACTTTCGAAGATCACCGGACTTGCTGACGATTTAGCGATCGCATTGCGAGTACCGAGCGTTCGGATCGTCGCACCGATTCCCGGTAAGAACACCGTTGGGATCGAAGTCCCGAACGAGAAACGGCAAGTCGTCCGGATGCGGGAAGTGATCGAAGAAGGGGCAGCGCAGGTGCGCAAGATGAAGATCCCTTTGTTCCTGGGCAAGGATGTCTCGGGCAAACCGCTTGCAGTGGACCTAGCTGGTTTACCTCACTTGCTGATCGCAGGTCGTACTGGTACGGGTAAGAGCGTATGCTTGAACTCGATCATTTGCTCGATCCTCATGGCACGGCGACCCGACGAAGTTCGGATGCTGATGATCGACCCGAAGATGGTTGAGCTTAGCGGTTACGGACGATTGCCCCATCTGATGCACCCAGTGGTTACCGACATGAAGAAGGCCGAAGCGATTTTGGCGTGGGCCGTCGACAAGATGGAGGATCGCTACGCACTGCTTGCTAGGGCAGGTGTGCGGCATATCACCAGTTACAATCAGCTCGGGCGAGACGAACTCCGCGAGCGACTCAGGCCCGAGACGGAGGAAGAGGCCGAAATGATTCCCGATCACCTGCCCTTTATCGTCATCGTGGCCGACGAGATGGCCGACTTGATGATGACCGCAGGCAAGGAGGTCGAAGCCCACATCATTCGCCTGGCGCAAAAGAGCCGTGCCGTGGGAATCCATTTAATTCTGGCGACTCAAAAGCCGACCGTCGATGTCATCACCGGTCTGATCAAAAGCAATTTGCCAGCTCGTATTAGCTTCCAAGTCGCTAGCCGCACCGATAGCCGCGTGGTTCTCGATGAGAATGGAGCAGACAAGTTGCTTGGTAATGGTGACATGCTCTTTTTGTGGCCCGGGACGAGCACTCTGCTACGAGGCCAAGGGACTTATTTGAGCGACGATGAGATCAATGCAGTGGTTGACCATTGCAGCACCGGTGAACAGAACTTTGTGCAGGAGCTCGTGCAGTTGAAGGTCAAGGATGACAAGGAGGAGGAGGAGGGAGCCACGGGTGGATTCAGGAAACGGGATGATTTGTACGAGGCGGCCGTGGATATCGTCGTGCGTGAGGGGCGGGGGAGTTGCTCGCTCTTGCAACGCGCCTTGGGGATCGGCTACGGCCGAGCCGCAAGGCTCATCGACTTTATGGCCGAGGACGGGATTGTTGGCGAGTACGCTGGGTCCCAGGCTCGCGAGGTGGTCATTACGGTCGATCAGTGGGAGCGGATGCGAGGACAGTCAGAGGAATCGTCAGGGGGTGGCTCTAAGCGATCCAACAAGATCCGTCGCGAGAACAACTGGGACGATACGCCGGCGGCTCCTAAGGCTAAGTCGACACCCAAAAGTCAGCCTGTGATCGCCGTCGAAGAGGATGATTCCGAGGATCAAGCCGAAGACGAGTACGAGGAGTACCTCGAAGAGCAAGAGGAAGAAGAGTACGAAGAGGAATCCGAGGAGTAAGTGGACTCAGTAATTCACGTTCTTTTTCGGGTGTCTTCGGTCTAATCAGCAATGCGCCTACCACCTGGCTTCAGGCCCGGCGGGCCGAAACATCCTCTGCCGGGGCCTTCTGGGCCCCGGGAACTGTCCCCAAAATGTTTCTAAAGACCCGGAGGGTCGAAACACTGACGGGATAAGCCACTCTTGTCCTCATTACTACCTCAAGTTGCTGATCACTTCGGTGGAATCGACAAGTCAGCGTATTTTTTGCTAACGATATTTCGAGGCCAAGCGAATCCCATCCCGATTCCGTTGAGCAGTTCGGTAGGAACGACACCACCCAAAATCTTGAACATCGGTCGGTACAATGACTCCCAGTCCTTGTTCCCCGCAGGACAATATTGGCGACCGTTGCCTTCGACAGCCGTCACTCCAAGGATCCTTGCTGCCAGCGATGCCGATGCCATAAATGATCCACCGACACAGGTCAAATCCTGAACGTAAATCTTCATCCCCCAGAACTTGGCCGCAGCGCTGAGCAAGATTGAGTCGCTCACACCCTTGCAGGCCTTGACCGCGATTCCCGAGTATCCCTGCTGCTTGGCAAACCGCAACATCTCTAGATCGGTCAAGGATTCGTCGATCACCACCGGCTTGAGACGACTGACTCGGTGCATCGTTACCTCTTTGCGCAATCGCAAATCCCTTTCCATCGGTTGTTCGATGTAGTGGATTTTGGGAACCGCTTCGCGATTGAGTCGTTCGAGCCGCTCCAGGAAATCGATCACGTAGTCTTCGTTCTCGCAGGCTTCATTGAAATCGAGGGAGTAAGAAAACTGCTTGGTCGGAAAAGCTCTCGAAGCGATCCGTTCGATCTCGACGACCCGGCCCACATCTGCGTCGAGTTCCTTGCCTGTGAGTTTGATCTTCAAGTGAGAAAGTTGCTGGGTTCGTATCCACTCCTCGAGCGTCTCTGGAAGTCCGTCCCCGATCTTGCGACTTAAATCATCCTTGCTCAGCGGATCGAGAGAGCCGACCAAGTGGTACAAAAACAGGGTGGGTGATGTCTGAGGTGCAATGATCCCCGAAAAATCTTTACCTACAAATTCCTCACCGAGCCAATGCGATAGATCGGCTCCAACATGCTCGTGGGTAAAGCAATCGAAAGTGTTCTTTTGATGCAGGCGGCCGTAAGCGTCATGCAGTGCGATATCCAAAGGAGACACCGCAAGAGCGATCGCAAGATCCGGGATCGGCTCGGTAAGCTTCATCGAGGTGGCAAGTTCGTCGGCAAGCTTCTTTGCAATTGGTTTAATCTGTGCAGCAAGGTGCAATGGGTGTTGGTCGGGTTGCAGATCCTTGGCAGCCGCAGCGATTCGTTCGGCAAGAACGACGATCGTACGAAGAGCCATTTCGGGAGTCAGGGCCGATGTAGGCCAGGCCCAAGCGGTCCCCATGGTCATCTCACCGATCCCGTGAGCCCTTTTTTTGCCCGATTGCTCTTCAAGTGTCACCAGAACGCGAAACACCGTCACGTCCTTGACCACACGCCCGCCGAACTTCAAGGGGAAGCGGTAAACGTAAGGAAACTTCTCAGATTCGGTCTCTACAACGGCTATCTTCGACTTGCTCATGAATCCTACCAATCGGAACCAATATCAGGAAAATCCAGCACACGTTCTGCGTTCGTCTGCCAACAGGGCCGATAGCATAGACTTTTTAAGATGCCGTCCGAAAGGGTTCGGATTGAAAAAAGTGCAAGTTTTTGCCACTCGTAGGGGCGATTTGACGCACTGTCTAGGGGATCCTGTCAATGCATTGGAGAAATGAGTGATATGCGTCATGGGCCCGAGATCGCAGCACACGTTTCTCTAGCCCCCGGAATCCTTAACATCATGGCTTACCAAAGTGGTACGGGTAATTGCTCCTTTGCTTCCCACTGACAGGACTGAAGCCTATGCCACGCGTTGCCCTATTTGTGGTATCATTCTTGCTCCTTCCTGGAACATCCTGTTCCTTCAGTACACACACTTTTTCTCTCGATCCGACTATGAGATTTCCTCGCTTGTTCTCTGGACTCCCCCAAATTACCTCATGCTGCTTAGCAGCAATCTGGTTGCTTATGGGTGCTGCCCAAGCCGCCCCACCTTTGCAATTGCGAAAAGGGGATCGTATCGCCTACATCGGCAACGCCACAGCCGACCGAATGCAACATACAGCCTGGCTGGAGACCTATATCCATGCGATGTTCCCCGAGTACGACCTGACGGTCCGGAACCTTGGCTACCCGGGCGATGAACTCAAAGTCCGTAATCGCGAAGACAACTTTGGCAGCCCCGACGAGTGGCTCACGAAGGTCAAAGCCAACGTCGTGTTTTGCTTCTTCGGCTACAACGAGGCCCTCAAAGGCCCTGGTGCCCTGGAAGGCTTCAAAAAGGATCTCGCCGAAACCATCGACGGCATGCTAGCCCAAAAATACGATGGCCAATCTCCACCACGATTGGTCTTCTTCTCCCCTATCGCTCACGAGGATCTCAAAGATCCAAATCTCCCAAACGGTGAAGATAACAATGCGAAGCTCGCTCTCTACACCCAAGCCATGCGGGATGTATGCGAAAATAAGAATGTTCTCTTTGTCGATATTTTCGCCCCATCGAAAGAGCTCTATGCCAGCGCTTCATCCAAAGCCCAAAAGCCCCTGACGATCAACGGCATCCACTTGGAGGATAACGGAGATCAAGCCGTCTCGGCGGTGATCGCCAAGAATTTGTTCCCCAACGAGACGCTACGCTTGGACAATAGCGGCATCAAGAAACTGCGAGATACCATCCTCGATAAAAACTACCACTGGTTCAGTCGTTACCGCGTTGTCGACGGTTACAACGTCTTTGGTGGTCGCTCGAAACTCGCTTGGTTCGGCCAATCCAATGCCGATGTCATGATGCGGGAAATGGAAATCTTCGATGTCAAAACGACCAACCGAGACCAACGCGTCTGGGCTGTCGCCAAAGGCAAAGAAATCGATGTCAAAGACGATAATCTACCTCCTGAACTATCGGTCAAAACCAATATTCCTGGTGCTCTTCCCGAAGGCAAACACAAGTATCTCGGTGGCGAAGAAGCGATAGGGAAGATGAAGGTTGCCCAAGGCATGAAGGTCAATCTCTTTGCCAGCGAAGAGATGTTTCCCGAGCTGATTAACCCTGTTCAGATGGCGGTCGATCCCGATGGACGACTCTTTGCCTCTGTTTGGCCTTCGTACCCTCACTGGAATCCGACCCAACCCCGTCGCGACAAAATCATTTGCTTGCCCGACGACAATGGTGACGGACTGGCCGACCGATGTGTCACTTTCGCCGACGAACTCAACAGCGTCACCGGTTTTGAATTCTGGAACGGTGGCATGCTCGTTGCCGCCCTCCCAGAGATTTGGTTCCTTAAAGACACCGACGGGGACGACAAAGCGGACCTGAAGATCCGAATGCTCCAAGGAGTCTGCAGCGCCGACTCTCACCACTCGGCCAACGCGATGCTGATGGGACCCGATGGCTGGCTCTACTGGTCCCGGGGTATTTTTAACATCGCCGCGATGGAAACGCCGACCAAAACCGTTCGATCGGGTGAAAGCGGTGTGCACCGATTCAACCCAAGAACGTTCGAAATGGAATTCCACTTCCCGATCGGTCCAAACCCTCACGGCGATGTCTTCGACCAATGGGGCTACCAATTCGCCAACGATGGAACCAGCGGAACCGGTTCTTATGTGAATATCGGCAAAGGGATTGGAAACAAACAGTGGTTCAAGATGCGAGTGCGTCCCGTGGCAGCCACGGGGATCCTCTCGAGCAGTCTGTTCCCAGAGAAGAATCAAGGTAACTTCTTGATCTGTAATTGCATCGGATTTCTCGGAGTTCTGCAACATGAAGTCAAATACAACGGTGCCGATATCACCTGCGAAGAAGTCGAACCGATCGTTGTATCGAGCGACCCGAACTTCCGCCCCAGCGATGTCGAAGTCGGTGGCGACGGTGCGCTGTATATTGCGGACTGGCAAAACGCCATCATCGGCCACATGCAACACAACATGCGAGATCCAAACCGCGACGACCAGCACGGTCGTATCTACAGGGTCACTCCCGAAGGTAAAGAACCTCTCAAGCCCGCGAAACTCAAAGGCAAACCTATTGCTGAGGTCTTGGCTGCGTTTATGTCCAAGGAGAACGGCACACGCTACCGGGCACGCTTAGAACTCAGCAGCCGAAAAACCGACGAAGTCGTCACCGCTTTGAACGCTTGGTCGAAAACACTCGATCCTGCGAATCCGACTCATGCCCAAGCACTCCTCGAAGGACTCTGGGTTCTTGAAGAGCACCGCAAACCCGATCTTGGTTGGATCATCAAAACATATAAAGCCACCGAGCCTCGCGTTCGAGCTGCCGCGATTCGAACACTAGGGCATTGGGCAGGACGAATCCAAGACTGGGGACCGGTTCTCTTGACGGCAGCTAAGGATGATGCCGCCCTGGTTCGCGCCGAAGCAGTCAAGTCCGCCGTCGAGTTCGATGGTTACGATGCGATCGAAGCGATCTTTGAAGCTTCCGTCCGTCCGACGGATCCAGAACTCGACACCGTGATTCGCTATGCGAAACAAAGGGCGAAAATCGATCAAGGGCTCCAGGATGCGATCGCATCAAATAAGAAGCTTTCCGATGCGGCCATGGAGTATGCACTCAAGAACGCTAGCCCCGAAGCTCTCTTGAAATTGCCCAAGGCCGAGCGTGTTTACCAGGCCATCCTCGATCGCACCAATGCGTCGACCGGATCACTGCGAGAAGCCCTCAAAGGCCTCTCGGAAATGCGTAAAGAAAGTTCGATTCCAGTGATTCTCAAGCTCGTCGGAGATCGGGATCAAGCCGGACAAACCGAAGCCCTCAAGGGACTTCGAGAACTCTTGCTCGAACAACCCCTTGCTGAGATTCGCAAGAACCGAGGCGCACTTCAAAACTTGGCGACCAAGGCCAAGCAGGCCGAGACCCGTCAATTGGGCTATGCCGCTTGGGCAACCGCCGAAGGCAATGGTGATGCGCCCTTCGCAACCGCTTCGACCAGCAAAGAAGGCTTGCGGGATCTGCTCAAAGCAATCCCCGGCATCGCCAACGCGGACCTGAAGAAGAATCTCTTTGCCTCGGCCCGAACGCTCATGTTCGATCTGCCATCGGCACTCGAAGCCGAACCGAAGGGAGTTGGATTGCAACAAGCCGGTATCCAAGTTGATTACTTCTACCCCGCACCGGACAACGTCGCGGCAGAGACACTAGCAGCCATCAAACCGACCGATACCGGTATCGTTCCTCAAATCGTTATGAATGTGCCTCAGCGTAAACAAGCGGATGATTTCGCCCTCCGCTTCACCGGCAACATCATCATTCCTAAAGCCGGCAAGTACACGTTCTTTGTCGCTTCGGATGACGGATCGCGAATCTACATCGATGACAAACTCCTAGTCGACAACGATCGACTCCAAGGGATGACCGAACGATCTGGAGCCGTTGAGCTCACTGCCGGTCCCCATAAACTCATGGTCACCTACTTCGATAACGGTGGCGGAGATGGACTGAGTGTCGCTTGGAGTGGCCCAGGGGTTCAAAAACAAGCGATCCCTGCTGATCGACTCACCGCTGGAGGAGTCGGAGAGACGCTCCATGACTTGGCGATCCAAGCCGTCGCAGCGATTCCCGGCTACGAAAAAGAAAAGTTTGCGGATCTGACGAAACTCATCAAGTCCGATAGGCAACGATCCACAGCGATCGATGTTCTAAGAACTTTGCCAGAAACAAGCTGGGATACCAAGGAATTGCCGAGCCTAGTCGATAACTTGGTCGGCTATCTGAGTTCCATTCCTGCGAAGCTTCGCACAAGTGGGCCTGCGACCCAGACGGTCGAATTGGTCAAGTCGCTTTCTAGCAAACTGCCAGCGGATTTGGCAAAGGCCGTTTCCGAACGGTTGCAAAATCTGGATGTTCGCACGATCGCCATTGGCACCGTCGTTGAGCGTATGATCTATGACAAAGAAAGGATCGTTGCCGAAGCGGGCAAGCCTGTCGAGTTTCGCTTCGCAAACACCGACAACATGCCTCACAATTTCGTGATCCTTAAGCCCGGTGCTCTCGAAGAGATCGGACTTAAGTCGGACGCAGAGGCACAGGATCCAGATGCCCGCGAACGAAACTTCATCCCCAAGTCCGATAAGGTGTTGCTCGCAAGCAAACTCATCGGCCCAGGTGAGTCCCAGTCGCTGAGTTTCGAGGTTCCCAAGGAACCCGGGATGTATCCTTATGTTTGCACCTACCCAGGCCACTGGAGACGTATGTTCGGAGTTCTGGTCGTTGTACCGAGCCTCGAGCAGTACAACAGCAATCCGGATGCTTACCTAGCTGCCAATCCGATGGAAATTCGGGATGAACTCTTAAAATCCGTCGGGCGCAATACCGAGTGGAAGATTGAGGATCTGGCCGGAGAACTCAAGAACCTTAAAGCTGGGCGATCCTATGAGGTTGGCAAGAGTCTTTTCGCAGCCGCAAGTTGCGTTGGATGCCATAAACTCGGCGGCGAGGGCAAAGAGTTCGGTCCTGATCTGACCAAACTCGATGACAAGAAGATGACAGCCGAATACGTCCTAAAGTCATTGCTTATGCCTTCGGCAGACATTGAGGACAAGTACAGGGCTAGGATCTTCCAAATGGATTCCGATGCGATCATCACGGGCATGGTCGTCGAGGAGAACGACAAGTCGATCAAGGTGATGGTCGATCCGCTTGCCAAGGGTGAGCCGACGGTGTTGGATAAGGATGAGATTGTCGGACAGAAAGTCTCGGCAGTTTCGACGATGCCTCAAGGATTGCTCAACAAATTGACGAAGGAAGAGATCTTGGACCTGATGGCTTATGTCCTCTCGCGTGGAGACAAAAAGAATCCTGCGTTCCACGGGCATGACCATGGCGGCCACGGAGATCATTAGTCGTAGTTAATCGTTCGTACTTCAGGACGGATTTCCTCGTACTCGAAAGGATGCAAATGACAGATCCAATCTTCGACCACGAACGACTTGACGTTGCGAATAAGTTGGCGAACGAGCGCAAAGTATGAGACCAGGATTGCAACCAGGGGCTATTGGCGAGCTGATTTGGAACGTCGATAGCTCGATGGTGATCACGCTCGGAGGCGATCCTAGGGCAACTGTATTCTCGACCCCGAACATGATCATGCTTATGGAGCGTTCGGCCAGGGAGGCGCTTAGGCCTTACCTCGATGAGGGTGAAGAATCCGTCGGAACCGATGTTCAAATCCAGCATGTTAGCGGTGCTGGGATCGGTGCGGTAGTTCGAGGTGAAGCTCGTGTAACGGGTATCGATGGTAAGCGGATTCATTTCGATGTATCGGCTTGGTGTGGCGAGCGGCAACTGGGTTTCGGCAAACACACAAGAGCGCTGGTGAAGCTCGAGCGTCTCATCGAGAATCTTGATAAGCAAAGTCAGGAGGGCCCAAGGGCAATGAATCTTATACCCAACGATGGAGCGTTACCCTCGATGCAAACGTTGCTCGTCGAGCATTCTGGACCGATCGCAACGGTGACACTCAATCGGCCCCGCTCTCTTAATGCGGTCAATGCCGAGATGACGAGCGATTTTGAAAAACTCGTTAGTTGGTTGCTTGGTCACAAAGAAGAACTTCGCGTGGTCTTGTTGCGCGGGGCAGGAGACTCCTTTTGTGCTGGGGACGACATCAAGGAGTTGCCTGGCTTCACGCCCGAGTTCGCAAGAGAGCTGAGCCTTAGGCAAGCCGAGATGTATTTAGCCTGGGAGCGATTGCCGCAGATCGTCATTGCGATGGTGCATGGAGACGCGATGGGTGGCGGATGCGTTGCTGCTTACTCGGCTGATTTCCGCTTGGCAAGCCACGATGCTCGGTTTGGGATGCCGGAGATCAAGTTGGGTTGGCCGCCAGGTTATGGCATCGCTCAGTTGACGAATCTCATCGGTAAGTCCCGCGCTTTGGAGATGTGTCTATTGGGCGAACCACTCTCGGCTCAAAAGGCTTTCGAGTGGGGCCTGGTGCACGAGTTAGTGCCTAGGGGGCAGTTGGAAAAAAGAGCCATGGCTTGGGCCGAGCGACTATTGAAGCTTCCAGCCGAAGCGATGCGTCAAACGAAGATGCTCTTGCATCTGGATGAGGGCTCGCAGCCCAAGGTGGCTTATCGGGCCGACACCGAGGCCTACATTCGTTGCTTGCAGTTGGACGACGCGACCGAGGGGATACGAGCGTTTATCGAGAAGCGAACGGCTAACTTTGGACGCAAACGCTGATCTACTCGATCGCTCTTAACAGTGCTTGGCGTAGTGTGTAGAGGTAGGTTGATTCAGTGATCTTATTGCCTTTGGAATCGCTGACATAAAACACATCGACGACCTGATCGAGGTGCGTGCTGACTTTGGCAACTTGCAGATCGAGTTGGAAATCGAAGAGGATCCTTGAGATATCGTACAAGAGTCCGATGCGATCATAGGCAAAGATCGTGATGATCGTAAAATTCTCAGAACTAGAATTATCGAAACGAACTTGGGTCGGTTGCAAACGGGATGCTTGAGACTCCTCGGAACCTTGTCCCTTCCAAGTCCGCTTGAAGGTCGGTGGCATCGGTTCAACCGACTCGACTGCCTTGGCGATCGCTTGGCAGACCTGATTCAGACGGCTCGGAACCGGTGCTCCTTGAAAGTCCGGATCGTCGACTAAAAAACGATCCCATGCTGCGTTATCAGGAAGAGACTGAATTTCTGCCGACAAGATACTCAATCTCTGAGTTGCCATCGCACCGGTGATACGATGGAACAAACCTGTGGTGCGACTCGGATGCACCGCGACGATGTATTCGGTCGCATCGCGATCGGCCAAGTACTCGGCCCAAACTTCAACGGGGTGCTCATCGGAGAGGTTGTGGATTCGGCGCAGTTCGGCTACCAATTCCGGTGGCTTGCTTTGGAATAAATAAGTTGTCGGTATCGCCGCAACCCGCTCTCTCCAGACCTCGTTGTTTTTTTCCTCGGAAGACAGAAGGTCAAAGACCGCTTTACGATTGTTTTCTTTTGCCGACGATTGGTGTTCGAGGGGTTCACCGGTCTGCAACTGCGAGGCTGTCGCATCGTAGAGTTGATGGAGTAGATTCAGTTTCCAATCATTGAGTGCACCTGGTCCGACGGCGGCAAGATCTGCACAGGAAAGGAGGGTTAGCAATTGAAGTCTTTCCAGAGATCCAACTTGCTGAGCGAATTTGACGATCGTCGAGAGTTGCGTCAAATCGAAGCGGAATGCCGTGAGGGTCATGATCAAATGCTGATGCACTAGAAAGCAGATCAGTTCGCGATCGGCTTCGGATAGTCCTAGAATATGCGACGTTTCATCCGCGATCCGCAAACCTACTTCCGAGTGGTCTTCGACATACCCTTTACCCAGATCGTGCAGCAGGAGCGCTAAGTGCAAGATGAGCTTTTGCTTGGATTTCCGATACAGATCGCCGAGAAAGTCGTTTCTCTTGGCGAAGTCCACGACGCACTCGACGCTTTTGATGCAGTGTGCGTCGACCGTGTACTTGTGGTACTCGTTGAACTGAAGAAGCGAGCGTGTATGGCGAACAGCGGGGATGATTTGTTCGAGCACTCTCAGTTCGTGGAGTCGCCTGAGAATCTCACCGAGTCTGCCGGGGGTGCTCATTAGCCCCAGGAAGCGGCTGATGGCTTCGGGTCCCACGGGCTTATCGATCCGCTTGAGCATGCCCTTACGGATCGTTCTCCATGTTTTGTGCTCGATACGCTTTTGGTGTCGGTTGGCGATTTGCATGAGTTCCAGAACCATGCCTGGATCGTCGCCGATGCGTTCGAGTCCTTTGCGCGTGGCCCATACTTCTTTGAGTCCGAGCCTAAGTCCTTTGCCGGCAGAGAGGCTCAGGAAACGGTAGAGGAATCCGAACGGAGTCAGACGAGATCGGGCCATACCGACGAAGTTAGCAGAACTGTATCGAAGCTCGCTGGTGAGGTCAAAAAATTGCGTCATGAATTCTTCGACCGGCAAAACTCCTTCGCGTCCTTGGAACTCCATCCACTTGGCCAACTCCATCTGCTTGGATCGATCCAGAGAATCCAAGGCTCGACCGGCCATGAAATGCAATTGGTTTCTGAGTCGTAGCAAGTAGGCGTACCCGTCGCGGATTGGAGCATAGTCCTCTTCGGCCAGCAGTCCGACATCCCGAAGTTGCTCAGGGCTTTTTTCGCCAAAGCAAACAAATCCGATCCAGCGAACAATCTGAACATCCCTTAAACAACCACGTGATCGCTTGACATTGGGATGGAGCAAGAACTCTGTTTCGCCATACTTTTGTCGTTCTTCGAATCGTTCCCGTTCGATCATTCCCGCAAGCGATCGCCAGCGGAGTTTTGCTCCATTTTTGAAGGAATTTTCGAACGAGTTAAAGAGCGACTCGGATCCATACACAAGCCGCATCTCGACGAGCGACGTCAAGACTTGGGCATCGGTCCAAGCCAACTGTCGACATTGAAACGGAGTGCGTACGGAGAACCCGAGTTGGAAACCCGAGTCGCCGATCATCTGGGAAGCTTTTCGCGCTAAACCTTGAAGCTTCGCTTCAGGAAGGTTGTTATGCAAAAGCATCAGATCCAAGTCGGAGTAAGGGGCGAGGTCCCGACGCCCGTAACCTCCTAAGGCCAAAAAGGCAAACTTGGTTGGATCCACATTCTCTTCTTGGCAAGCAACCGAAAGCAGTCGATGAACGATCGCATCAACCGAATCGGCCCAAGCAAGACAGACCTGAGGTCCAGTGTTTCCAGACGCATGCAAATTCGCCGACTTGAGCCGAGCTTCGGCGAGCTGTTGCCTGGACTCAATGACCTGGGGATGAAGAGAGGACAAGTCTTATTCGACGGATGCTAGAGGGTAAGAAAGTTCGCTACAGCGCGTCCTCTCCCTGCTCTCCAGTTCGGATTCGGATCGCGTTTTCCAGGGTGGAAACGAAGATCTTTCCATCTCCGATTTGCCCGGTCTGTGCGGTCTTTACGATCATATCGATCACCGACTGAAGATTGGAATCAGAGCACACAACTTCAATCTTGACCTTAGGGACAAAATCCACGGCGTACTCGGTACCCCGATAGATTTCGGTGTGACCCTTTTGACGTCCGAAGCCTCGAACCTCAGTGACGGTCATCCCGTGGATCCCTCGCTCGGTCAGCGCGTTTTTGACGTCTTCAAGTTTGAAGTGGCGAACAACAGCTTCAACTTTTTTCATTCGACGAACTCCAGGTTGTCTTACACGCCCCAAATTCAAGGGGCGATCTTCCATTGGAAAAAACGCGGGACCGCCTGTGCAATTTCTGCACTCCCACTAAGGGCCAAAACGGGCACTTATACCCCAAGTGTACCGTAGAACGAATCGACGAAACAAGCCTTAGCCTAGCTTCAAACCAAAATGTTTTATGGGAGTATCGAATTAGCTAATTCTAAGTGCGTCGCGGAGTTGGATCGTTCCTTCGTACAAGGCTCGTCCGATGATCGCCCCATGGGTTCCTTGATCTACCAATCGCTTCAGATCATCAAGCGTTGTCACTCCTCCTGAGGCGATCACAGGAAAAGGTGAAACCTTTTGAATTTCGGCCAGACTCTGGAAATTCGGGCCCTCCATCATCCCATCTTTTTCGATGTCGGTGTAAACGACCGCAGCGCACTGATCGGTGTGCTTTGCAACTTGATCGATCAACTCAGTCGCCGGGGTTTTCGAAACGTCCAACCAACCTTCTGTGGCCACCATTCCTGATTTCGCGTCGAGTCCCAAAACCAATCGGTTCGGGAAGGCTTGGCACATGGACCCGAACCACTGGGGATCTTTTAGAGCTGCAGTTCCGACGATCAATCGCGAGAGTCCAAGATCGAAGAGTCTGCGGATCGACTCTTCGCTGCGTACCCCTCCCCCGAGTTGTACCGTTTTGCCTTCGGCGGCCTTGAGTATTTGCCGTACGGCTTGGTGATTGACAAGGCTTCCGGATTTCGCACCGTCCAAATCAACGCAGTGAAGAAACGCTGCGCCGGCATCAAACCACGTCTTCGCGACTTGGCCAGGATCTTGGCTAAAGACCGTATTTTGAGAGTAATCTCCTTGCCTGAGACGGACGCAATTGCCCCCAAGCAGGTCGATAGCAGGCCAAATTTCCATGGGGGATCAACGCTTTCCTCAAAGGCACTGTAGGCACAAAAAATTCGCGACCGGAAAATATTACCGTCTCGGGGCCCGGCTGCCATGGGCAAAGCTCCGGATTAAGCCCGGATCCTGTTCCCAAAGCTCATCGGGTGACGCTACAATTGCGACCCGATAGTCAATTTCCGATCCAGCAAGCGTAAGCCAATCCTGACACCCACCCCGTAATCCAGTGGACCTATGAGCACCGTAGACGAACGTTACAGCCAAGCTGAAAAACTCAAAGATGCAGGTCAAGCCGAAGAGGCTCGAGACATGCTCTTAGGTATCCTCGAAGAGTCCCCTGAGCATGTGCTTAGTCATTTGACTTTAGCTCGCATTTTCACAAGTCTTGGAGAGCATCATCGGGCTGTTGCTCATGCCGAGAAAGCTTGTCAAATAGAACCGACCGAAGGTTTCAATTTCACACTTCTTAGTGTCACGTATCAACGTGCCTACGCAGGCACAGGGGATACGGGTTTCATTCGCATGGCAGAAGACGCGATGGCTCGCTCGCGGATGCTGTAAAATGAACTTCAGTTTCAAGGTTCCTTCCATCTCACTCCTTACGATTCCTTGTTAGTTTTTGAAGGGTTTTCTAGATGCCTTTAGCACCGTGGTCCATTGGCGTATTTACCAGCATCGATGCTGGACTCGGGGTTCATTTGGATGTGGCTCGCGAGCTAGGGGTGCCTTCGATCCAATTGCACACCCCGCACGCTTCGGGGAGAACGCCCACGGCTGCCGAAGCGTTCCTGAAAAAGCTAGACGACTATGGAATTGAATTGACTTGTGTGTTTGGTGGCTTCGATGGCGAAAGCTATGCAGATATTCCGACCGTCGAGCGAACGATCGGATTGGTCCCTACCGAAACCCGTGCTGCACGACTCAAAGAGATGAAAGAGATCGCGGACTTCGCAAGGCTCTTAGGCTGTGACGTTGTCGGGTTGCACATCGGAGTGGTTCCACACGATACCAAGAGCAAGGATTACGCTGAGGTGATCGAAGTGACTCGAAACTTATGCGATCATGCCGCGAAAAACGAACAAGCGATCCATTTGGAAACAGGCCAAGAGACGGCCGATGCACTCTTGCAGTTTATTTCCGATACCCAGCGTTCGAACTTGTTTATCAATTTCGATCCTGCGAACATGATTCTCTACGGTATGGGGGAACCGATCGAAGCGTTGCGTAAGGTTGGCAAGTATGTTCGAAGTGTGCATTGCAAGGATGCCACATGGAGCGACCAGCCAGGGAAAACATGGGGAGCCGAAGTCCCATTGGGTAAAGGGCAAGTCAACATCGGACTCTATTTGCAAACGCTCAAGGAGATCGGGTATACCGGGCCCCTGACGATCGAGCGTGAGATTCCACAGGAACCTGATCGGCAGAAAGCAGAGATCCAACACGCCGTGGAACTCCTGAACTCCATCAAATCTTCGATGGGCATGAAAACGGCTTAAAGAACTAGCCCCTCATGGACGGATCCTAAAAGTTGAAATGAAGCCGTGCTTCCAACCTGTGGCTTTTATCCATACGAGATCTTCCTTTGCTCGCTCCATAGCAAGGGGGTCGCTGTTCGAAGTTGGCGTAGGCTCATGCCCTCGGGTTCCTTTCCTTCTAGTATCTGATCGACCAACTGAGTCGCCGAGTAATAAGCCAACCGTTGGATCTATCTCGATGAGCCATCCCAGGAAACACCATGGCTTGCACCCGAGCGCTACGCATCCGTCGCAACGCGAACGCAGCTACGAGTCCCCAGCGAATAGGTGCCGATCGGAGCGTGGGTTCCGACCAAGAACCCCCAGCCGCTTCGCGGCTAGAGAGTAGATTTGAGAGAGTTGAAAGTAGACTATGTGATTGTCCATTAGCGTTCATCAGCGTCCATTAGCGGTTTGATTTCTTAAACCGCTGATAAACGCTGACATCGGAGCCCGACCAAGCAACCTGGACCAAGTTATCCATCACCCTCGAACGCAGCGATGGCGGCATTGTCGACTCCGAGCTCATCCGTCCACGTTCGTGGATATTGGAAAGCGGCCTGTGCGCCGGACGGATGCTGCCGCTAAATCTTCCTGAGCTGGAAGTCTCCGGGCTAGCTTTAGTCACTGCCATCTACGATTGCCCACCGATCGCAGACGGCGAAGGCTCATAGTAGCAGGCACATTCCATGTTCCGTCCGCAGTATTTATTGAAGTGCACATCGAACCCTGGCTGACGGCACAGCGGAGTGTGCCTGCTACCTTCGGAACTACGATTCTTGACTCTTGCTGGCGAACCTTGGCTAGCAGCCTCCAAGGATTTTGCTTGTTCTGGATTCAATTCTGCATCTGCAACCGAATCAAGGATCCGCAGCAACTTCCAATTGAGGCCAAAGTTCAATAGGTTCTAGCTTAAGTACCGCTGTCCCTTCGCGGTGTCCTTGTCCATTCTCAGGATTTAGAAAGAGCGCACAGGCAATCGTTGACCTCACAACTCTCCAACTTGCACGAACCATCGGTTCAATAAAATGCCACGAATGAACGCTGACGAACGCTAATGGGTTACTAGCTGGTTTTATATCGGCTCGATAGGATACAGTCCCGGTTGGTACGGACGAGGAACTTGCTGGATCCACGAATGTAGTTCTTTTAAATCCTCGGGAGTAAAACTCTCGATCACCCTTTTGATCTCTCCTAAATCGCTAGTCGCGCAGTCGACGGGGCGAGGATCAAAATCTGCCCAATGTGTTTGATCTGGTTTCATGCTTGGCTGGTACAGCGCGACAGTAGGGACAATGCTTCCTACTTTAGGTGGGTTTCCACAGATGCTCGCAAGTTTCTTCTCGATGATCTTGATCACCGGGTACTGACCGTCTCCCATCGTCAGGTCAGTGGCGACAGCGATAAGCATTGGTTCAAGCGATAGAACAACTCCCGGATTGGCGCATCCGTGATGGAAATGGTCGCTCACTCGGCGCCAATAAAGCAAATTCATCACCAGCAGCAGCACCGCTGGTATCCAAAATACCCAATGAAGGAAAATCGACAAGAGTGTAAAAATCGCAAGAGTCGAAAACCATACCAAAGGCCACATTGGATAACTCTTAAACCAACGCAGATATTGGACATCTAAGTTCCCTGGATTGCTTGCGCGCGATGAATCATCCAAGGTCCAGGTTGATTGTTCTTCATTCATGATTTCTCTGCTTTACTCAATGACAAGATATCCGAGATCAGGATTGAACCATCGGACGGGTTTATCGGTGGACCAAATCAAACGGATCGACAATTGCGCCCTTTATGCCTGACCATACTGTAGGCTATTTCCAGCACAATCCTTCATGCAAACGATTGAGATTCTCACAACCCTCTTCCGTTACGACGACCATGTCCTCGACCCGGATCCCTCCGAGGGCCTTGCAGTAAAGGCCTGGCTCGATCGTGACAACATCTCCGACAACAAGCTCCGGACCGCCGACGGCCAATAGCGGTGGCTCGTGTACCTCGAGCCCCAGTCCATGGCCCGTGCCATGGGTCATGCTCGTGTAAGAATCGGGAGCCTCGGCTGTCGGCAGACCCATGTGATACCCCGCACCCTCGATGGCTCGAATGGTCGCCTGG
>JBEIGI010000022.1:0-70756 GCA_040381975.1 Pirellula sp. | reverse complement strand
TATCATCTTCCATCATTTGTTCTTTTTTTTGCTACCTCTGATTAATACTGTTATTCGTTGATTGTTTAGCTTCTGTTGTTTCTTCCGATCTCTCCGTAGCTTAACCGCTGATCTGAATTCATCAGCGTTTATCAGCGTCCATCAGCGGTTCGGTTTTTTTCAACCGCTGATGAACACTGATATTCGCTGATGGCAGAGCATCTGTTGCTTTCACTACAGTCTCCGCACCTTAACCCCTGATCAGAATTCATTAGCGTTTATCAGCGTCCATCAGTGGTTCGGTTTTTTTCAACCGCTGATGAACACTGATATTCGCTGATAGCAGAGCATCTGTGGTTTTCCCTGCAGGCTCCGTAGCTTAACCGCTGATCTGAATTTATTAGCGTTTATCAGCGTCCATCAGCGGTTTGATCTAGCTCCATCGCCAGTTCTTGTGCCTCCTCGATGTAGGCAAGCGGATTGAGGATCACCTCGTCCGATTCGCTCAACCCATCGACAATGATCGAGAACTGGTCGTTGGTATCACCCACTCGTACCAAGCGTTTTCGGACACCATCGGGAGTTTGAACCCAACAAAACAATCCGCCAGTTCCCTCAATGATCGCTGCAACAGGAACCGTTAGCACATCCTTGTGCTCGGCCAAGACGATATCGACCACAGCGCTCATACCGGGCTTGAGCCCAGGATGCTGAGGGAGCTTGATGATCGTGTCGTACTTGACCAAGTTACCTGTCCACCAGCCAGCCGGTCTGGTCACCTCGGCAATCTCACTGACCTCTCCCTCGAGGATCAATTCCTGAAGTTGGACTTTAGCCTTCATCCCAACTTTGAGCCGATCGACTTTCGATTCATGGATACCGACTTTGACTTGCATTTGCGTAAAGTCAGGGATCATCAAAAGGGTCTGTTGTTCGCGAACGACAGCACCTTCGGTGATGTCAGGAGTATCTTTCCAAGCGGCCATCGACGGAAAGATCACCATGCCTTCGGTTTCGGCGCGAATGATGCAATTTTCAAGCTGTTTCTTTTCCCTTTCGAGGCGAGCTTGTTCGAGCGACAAGGAGGCTTCGTAGGAAGCGAGTTTGGCTTCGGCTGCACGAAGTTTGCTTTGTAGTTCCTGGAGGCTTTTGACTTTGTTGTATTTCTCGAGCGAATCGAGTTTGGTCTTTTTGAGTTGCAGGTCTTTACGGGCCGAGTCGACTGCGAATTGCTCCCCCTGGAGTTGCAGATCTTTGACCACACCTTTGGCCGTTAGTCGCAGTGCCGATTGCACTGCGAGCTCCGCTTTGCGCAGTGCCTGTTCGGCTTCGAAGATCTCCTTTTCGATGTTGCTTTTTTCGGCTTGGTAAGTTCCTTCGAGGTATTCGGTGATGCTCGTTTTGGCGACGGCAACATCGCTTTCGGCGGTGATTTTATTTGCCATCGCATTTTCGTAGACGATTTTTTGTTGCAGGATCTTGTCCTCGATTTGCGATTGATCGAGTTTGACCAGTTCGTCACCGGGTTTGACCATCGTTCCGGTTTCGATCACCCACAGAACGGTGCTACCGCCTTTGACCAAGCATTTGATTTCTTTGTTATTGGAGCTTTCGACGGCACCGTTTTCCGTGACCACCACAGCCAGATCCCCACGGGATACTTTGTGGGTCAGATGCTTGACCTTGGTGTTGCTGGTCATGAAGCGAGGAGCGATGGCCCCTAGGGCCAACGCACCCCCGGCAAGGGAGGCCAGGATCAGGAAACGTTTGAGCCAACGGCTGGCGGTACTCGAAGCGGTCATAAAAAACCGAGATTGGTAGGACTCTAGGAGAGTGATTCGGATCGGCAAGATCGATGTAATTCCAGGATTGGAACGGTCTGCGGAGTTGATTTTATCTCGAAAATCCGTCTAAATATGCAAATAATCGATAAATCATGGTCTGTAAGGCTTTTTGGACAGCATTTAATGCAAGGGATCCGATGTCGGGGTAAAACGGTGGGTGATTTCGCTGTAATAACAACTTATTTCAATCCTTGCGGGTATCGTTCTCGAAGGTTCAATTACGAAGTCTTTTCCCAGGAGTGCAGGAAAAGAAACGCGGAACTTTTCACCATCGAATGCATTTTTGGTGAAAACCAGAGTTTTGACCTCGATCCAGCCCCCAACGTGGTCCAACTCCGCGCATCGAGCGTGCTCTGGCAGAAAGAACGACTCATCAATCATCTGGTTCGCTCGTTCATTCCTGCAAAGTACACGAAGATCGCATGGATCGATTGCGATTTAATTTTTGAGGATCCAGCTTGGGTCGCGCAAGCTTCCAAGTTGCTCGATGTCCATCGGGTCATTCAGCTCTTTGAACACGTCGACCGGCTCCCTCGGGGTGGTCGAGTCGAAGACTCGATAGGTGATCGTTCCCGAAGTTTCGCCAGCGTATGGAGGGATCCCAAAACAGTTGATCGCGAAGGCTGGGATAACCACGGACACACTGGCTATGCTTGGGCAGCCCGCAGAGATCTATTTGCGCAAACCGGCCTTTATGACGCTGCAATTCTCGGCAATGGCGATGATTTGATGGCACATGCATTCATTGGTGAACTTAGTAGTGTTTGTATCACAGAAAACTATGACCAAGATCAAGCAATGCATCATCATTACCACCAATGGGCTAAGCGAGCTTACGATTACTGCCAAGGAGACCTAGGTTATCTCCCAGGGACGGTATTTCATCTTTGGCATGGAGATTATGAAAACCGACGTTACATAGAGCGCCTCCATGAAATGAAAGAAATCGGATTCGATCCTTTCGTTGACATCACGATTGACCATGTAGGATGCTTGCGGTGGGCGACCGACCATCCGAAACTGCACCGATTTGTCTTGGACTATTTCGCGCTTCGCAAAGAAGATGGCTGAGTTCGGCGATCATTTCTAGGGCTCTTTCTTCTTGCAACACAGGGTCGCACAGAAGGTGGTTGATAGCAAGGTCGAGGCGATCACCAGTCAATTGCCCGGATGCGGCCATTCAGGGAAGGATTGCCGAAACTCCTCGCAGGTCCCCCCAATCCAAGCATATTGATCGTCGATCTTGCTTGCGTAAACGACGCGGCAACCAAAAACGCCCATAAGCAACGATGTTATAAACGCAAACGGGAATTGGATTATACAAAAAGTCGAGAACGCATTTTCGCCTCGTTCCGACACCACGATTCCTAGTACCAACAGTGCAATACTTACAAGGAAAATCAACCATGCAGTAACCATCCATCTAATTCTGGCCGATTTATACCGTGAAGCCAATGGTATATCAAACACAGCTGTCTTTCGAACGCTTAAGGCCACGAGAGCATAAATCAGCAGATTAAAAAGAATAAGCAGATAAACCAACGGGTTATGCCAACTCAGTTTCCGTCGAAGGCGATCTTGAGTTGGTTCATTGCATTTTACACAGCGATCGGGTAACAAAGCACGCTTATGTACAACAAGAAGCTTTCCCTTATGGAATATCTGGCCCATTGGCTCATAGCCTGTGGGATCAGAATCACTTAGAGGTGCATACGGATTTTCTACGTTCTCGGGCATTGCTCTTCTCGCTATCAGATTTTGTGAAACAGACAATTAGCAGCATATTCCATTCACTGATAGGAATGTGATCCTCAGGGTATTTTTCGATTGAATTTCTTAAATTTATAGCTCTACAGGAATTATTTTAGCTGGGCGTATAGCCCGCTAGCTTTGATCGTAACCTAAGGCTCTGGCCACACGTGCATGGAATGCGCAAGCTCAGTATAGATCCTTTGCATTTTTTGCGAAAGTTCGCTAAGTAATTCCTTGTGAGTCTCGGCTAAGTCGTTCTGTTCTCCAATGTCGGCCTCCAGATCGTACAACGAGAAGTCGGTGAGCTTGGCTGCTTGGATCTGCTGGATATTCGCTGTGGTGATATTCTCAAACTTAGGCAAGTTGCCCCCATCGAATTTAGCAATCAACTTCCATTTCCCAACTCGCATCGCCGCACGTTGCTCATTCAACGCGTTGTAATAAAACCAAAACAGTGGTTTGGTGCGAGGCATGGAATCGCCTTTCCAAATCGATTCGACATTCATGCCATCGAAGTCCATACTCGGCAGTGAGACACCGGCTAAGTAAGCGAAGGTGGGCAACAAATCCAAGGAACTGATGGGAGTATCAAGGACAGAGCCCGCCGGCGTCTTGCCCGGCCATCGGACAATTCCAGGCACACGAAAGCCCGCTTCGGTTGTCCAAAGCTTCATGCCTCGCAGTGGGCCAGGACTCCCATAGGATCGCTTGCCGGCAGGATACCTCAAAAGGGTCTCAGGGCCATTGTCACTGCTAAAAAAAACAACTGTATTCTCGGCCAATTTGAATCGATCCAAGGCATCCAGGATTTTGCCTACCGCAAGATCCATATTGTGAACATTGGCAAAGTACTGAGCCTCGTCTCGATTTCTAGCCGTACTCGAATACTGCCCGATCAAATCCAAGGGAGACTCCACGGGTTCATGGGGTTCATGAAACGCTACATACAAAAAGAAAGGAGCGGGACTGGTGGCTTGCTGCAGTCTTTCGAGCCAATCGATCGCTTCGTTGGCAACGATCTGGCAACTGAATCCTTCAAGTGGACCGACTGGCTGACCATTTCTAACGAAATTCTGTGGGTTTGCATGCGAGGGGCTCGCATTGTTTTGAGTTGCAAACCAGTGTTGAAATCCTGCATCGTTGGGTTGCGGTTGCGATGGATTGTTGAACATGGAATTGCAGTGCCACTTGCCAGCCATAGCCGTCGTATATCCCGCCTCGCGAAGCAGGTTGGGTAAAGTGACCTCGTCCTTGCGCATGTGGACCAAATGGCGACTGTTCTTACTCTTGGCGATGCTCTTTTGATTGGCTGGGGGAATCCAATCAAACACACCCGCTCGATTCGGATTTCGACCTGTCAATAATCCGGTCCGCGAGGGGGAACAGACCGGTGCTGCCGAATAGCAACTCGTCATTCGCATTCCCTGACGCGCGAATCGATCCAAATTTTTTGTTTGAATATGAGGATGCCCAAAACATCCAAGATCTCCCCACCCTAGGTCATCGCACAGGATCACTACAAAATTCGGTCGCGTGGACTCTTCACCGCAAGCTCGATGGTTTGTGAGTAACACAGTCAAGAAGCTCAGGACTGTCCATAGTTTTGTTCGCAGTGCTGCCATTTCGAATCCTCAGACAAAAACATGTTTTAGCTCTTAGTAACGCCACGAATGGCTTTGAATTAAAAGCGGAACGGCGCGAGCCGTCCGGTGATAGAGCATTCCGAAATCGCGGACATTCGAATACACACCGGAGTGCTTGCGCATTGCCGCTAACATTAGCTATACGCAATTGGGCGTAAAGATAGTGGTAGGCAAATTGCAACTGAATTTTCGAACCCTCGGATGGGCGGCTAGCAAGCGGGGTTGCCTGGCTGCTTCCAAGCTTGTAAATACGTGCGATAGCCCAAGTGTTTATCGGCTTGCTCTTCGAGCATCTGTCTTGTTTGCAGGACCAGCTCGGATTCTGCTTGTGAAGTGATCCTGCCCATGAGCACTTGCAGTCTTAAAAAAACAAAATAGGTATCAAGCACATCGCAGCGGCAGTACTCGCTGATCTCAGTGAGTCTGCCTTGCTTGTACAAATCCAAGACCATATCACCCTTGACGTCCATTTTACCGGGCTTTTCGAGTAGTGCTGCGGCCAAGTTCAATCCACCGCGAAACCATGTGCTCCCAAAGTTGGTCAGAATCTCATGGAGATCCAAATGGGCTTCAAGGTTATATCGATTTCGATTCTGGGAATACGTTCGGTCGTAGATGTTGAACCAAGCAGGTACGCTGATACCAAAGCGATAGGCGGCTAGTTCCATGAGCGGCAAATCAAAGCCTCGTCCGTTGAAAGTCACCCAGGTCGGATGGGCATAACGTTCCCAACCGAGCCAGAAGGCTCTCGCGATATGTTCGGGACGATGCGCAGGTTCGTCGAGCGAAACGATCTCCATGAGGCTGAGGTCTTCTCGAATCTTTGCGATCACCAAAGAAATCGGAAGGTGATACGTAAAGGGGATAAAGTCTTTACCGCTCTCGTCCAAGAGCTCTTGGCGGAACATCGCGATGGCTTGGTCTGGACTATAGTTCCGATCGGGATACTTCGTTTTGGCGATGATCTGGCCATCGGCAATGCTCTCGACATCGAACAATAAGTACTTGAGTTTGCTGGTTGGATTGGCCATAGATTGCGACGCTTATGCTGAGTAGGTACCCACCATGTTCTACCAAGGAACCATTTGTTACGGGCTTACGTCAGCCCCGGTGAGGATTAAAATACCCCAAAATTCGGACGAATCCACCCTTAATCGCTTCTTGCGAATAATTAAAAGATGACGAAATTTCTAGAACCCCTTGTACCCCCGCCCCACGGTCTTGGGCTTTCGAATCAAGTTCAAACGGCGCTTCGGGCCGCAACAGCCGGTGCCAATGTGATCCGCCAATGGGTCGGAAGGCCAACGGGAATCATCGAAAAAGGGGTCGGAGACTTGGTCTCCGAAGTGGACAAGCAAGCCGAAAAAGCGGTTTTGGAAGTGCTCGGAAGCGACCCGATTCGGGCGACGATTTTCTCCGAGGAGTCCGACCCGAGTATCCAGCAGGGGGCTAGCCACTGTTGGTATGTCGACCCGTTGGATGGAACAAGCGCCTTTCTATTTCGTGTCGGCAACCCATTTCCCTCGGTCCTCGTGGCGCTTTATCAAGAAGATCAGCCGCTGGCATCGGCGATCGTCTTTCCCCTGACCGGCGAGTTCTTCTACTCCCATGCTGGATTGGGTGCTTTCAAAGATCAGCAGCCACTGGTGCTCCCAGCCCCCACTCGACTCCAGGACGCTTGGATCGATATGAATCATTACGGCAACGCAAGGTATGAAACGGGCATGTTCGCTTACCTCAGGAATAAACTCCGTACGAGCGAAGGAGCCAAGCTCGTGACTTCATTCCCCCCCCATTCTGGGGTTGCGATGCGTCTCGTTGACGGAACAACAGGCTTGTCGGCAGTCGTTCATGACAACAACTCCGAGAACATCAAGCAAGCGCCTTGGGACATCGCAGCTCCGCTTGCGATTTTGCAAGAAGCCGGCGGTTGTTTTCTTTCGCTCAGAACCGGTGAGCCGATCGGTCCTCGAGATTGCGAACCCATGGTCGTGTGCGCCGATAGATCGCTGGCCAAAGAGATCATCGATTTGGTTTGCTAGGCTTTTTAGCAATAAAAAAACCCGCCGCATAAAGCGACGGGTCTTTTGAGAATGGTCTGAGATTTCGGTTGCCTTACCAGGTGAACTCGACCCCGGCAGTGAAACCTTGATAGACAATGTCCGACGAGTTGTTGATCGTTGCAAGGCGATTCGATCCTGGCAAGAACAACGATGGCGGAGTGCTGTTGAAGTTCCCCGAAGCAAGTGCGACGTTGTCGATCCACAGGACTTGATAAGAAGTGCGGAACGCCACCGAGTAGTTCAGGCGATAGACCAACTGGGGCGATAGTTGGGTGATGTACGCGGTTCGGTTGTCCAACGCGTATTCATTGATCTCTGGAATTCCGAACGATGGCAGAGAATTAGCAAAGATCGATGTGTTCTGCTGGGAACGGTTGTTGTAGATACCGGTCTTGAGTTCAACACCCATCTTGATACCAGGCAGGAAGTTGTACCATAGATCCGTACCGACTTGCCAACCGACCAACGAATTGCGGGTGGCAACGTTGTAGTCAAAGAATCGAGGACCGTTGTTCTGTGCCGTATTGTTGTTGAGACTCTCGGCAGTGAATCGGGATCCTTCGTCCAAATCCAAGTAACGAACACCAGTTAGGAAACTTCCTTGGAAGTAACCAGCAGGTTCACTCCAGCGTCGGCGAAGATTGATTTCGCCGTTATGCAGTTCACTACGGTAGTCCAACGTATGGATCAGCGATCGATCCGAGTCGTCGAACCCGCCGTTTGGTAGCGTTCCGAAGTTGCTGATAAACGAGAATAGATTTGCTGAAGCACTTCGTGCCACGGCGGATCCTTCGCTCCCATCCAGCCCGAAATACGCGACCTCAAGGTTGGATCCAGGACCGACTTGCACGTTCACCTGCGCGGCCAAACCACCTCGGATCGTGTCTGGTGCGACCATATCAGTCGACAAAACAAAGTTCCCCGAGTTTGCTCCGAGCGACGAGACAGCAAAATTGCCACCTCCAGAAGTTCGAGCAAGTCCAATCCCTTCGATCGATGCATCGTACCAACGCTGGGATGCAATGCCACCCTCACCGTAGGGTACCAGCAAAGAAGGAAGACCCGCAAGGCAACCTCCTAAACCGGCAAACAACCCATAAGGATTGCGGCCGAAACGATCCAAGTGAGATCCACCGCATCCAGGACATGGTCCACCGCATTCAGGGCAGGGCCCCATCATCCCCGGTCCCATCATGCCTGGTCCCATCATGCCCGGATCCATCATCCCAGGTCCCATCATCATTCCTGGAGGGCACCCCTCTGGACCCATCATCGGCATCCCTTCGATAGGGATCCCTTCGACCGGCATTCCCTCAAGACCCATAGGTGCCATCGCAGCACCTTCAGTCAAAGGAACCCCTGCAGGAACAGGTACCTCTTGTGCGATCGGTTCTTGATACGCAACCCTGGCAATCGGTTGCGGCATGGCCACAGGGGCCATTTGCGCTTTGTTGGAACCTGAGGGCTTCGTCGCCCCCCAACTTCCAGGCTTCTGAGCCCATGCATGACCACTAGACCCCGCTAGCGCCATACTTGCCATCAAAGTAAGTTTCCAACCTTTGAGCAGCCTCATCGAATTCACTCCAGTGCGTTTGCCACCGGTTTGTCCGTCACCATCCCATCAATTGGAACGGCGGGAATACCTATTACCCTCGGTTTTATCGGCAAGACCTGCAGCAAACGTTCGACGAAACGGTATTTTTCTCCCTACGACCGTCAAATTTGGACTAAAGATTTCCAATCGCGAATGCTAGCTATTCGAACGCGTGCTGGTGTCCACGGTGCATCCATAATCCCAAACCAGGATTCCGCACGAAGTAGTATTCTTGGCCGTGGGTATCGGTGTGCCAACCATCCTGGAGACCCTCGATCCGATACCGCTGCATTGCATCTTGCCAGTGGCCGTACCGGAAGCAGACCCCTTCGATTTCTTCTTTGCTCAGTCCGCCTGGACAGTACTCGACTTCGAAACGTCCGTCGGGCGAACCATGAATCAGGTGGGCAGCGATCGAGAGATTCTTTGAAAGGCCTTCATCGCTTCGGGTACGTTCCAAGATCTCTTGGGTTGTCCGATAGCCATGCTCTCGGATCAGTGCGTCGCCTTGGGGATGTTCACCGAAGCGATCGACTCCGGGCGCGACGACGACGATTGTTCCGCCGTCGGCGACGGCCATCCGTGTTCGATAGATGGCTTTGTTGCCGACCCAAGTTTTTTTGTACTTGGCCGGATCCATCCAAACAACAAGTTTCTTGGGGGCTCGGTCCAATCGAAAGCAGTTGACTTTGGCTGACAGTTCTCCTGCTTGGAAAAATACGGAGTGATCATCGCCGATAAACAGGCCGCGAACCACTGGCCCGGCAGTTGGAGTCGATTCGACGACGGTCAGTACATAGAGGATCGGATAGGGGGTCAGGAACATCTCGGCTCCCCGATTGAGAATGCGTCTTAATGGATTATCGCACCGGCCCATGATCCGTTCGCAGCCATAGAGAGCGCTCAGATAGTGGCTGTCATCGATTCCAGCGTTGCCGCCAGTACCGACGAAAATATTCTTGGTGTAATTGGCCATCCCAATCACCTCGTGCGGGACGACTTGTCCGATCGATAAGATCAAATCGTGTCGGCCCTGGGAGATGATCCGATTGACCTGAGCTGGCCAAGGTTTGCTATAGATACCATCGGTCGCCTTGGTAACAAACTCCTTGTCCACGTAGCCTAAGGTATCGACATCGGATCGGAATCGATGGATGCGGATCAAATCACGGGGAAGATCTCCGAACATCTTTGCGAGTTCGGCTTCTTTCATCGCTTCATGGGTACCGAGTGCTGGCATGACGTCGGTGAGTCGATTTCCGAGCAGTTTCCAGGCGGCCTGCGTGATCGGTCCGGCTTGAGAATCCATCCTTGTGTGATCCGGTGGAATGGCCAGTACCCTTTGCGGACTGCCCTGGGCTCTATCCTTCATATAGGCTTCGATCGAAACCTCGAGGGCTTCGAGGTAGTCTTGAAACCCAAGCACATGGTTCGGACTACCAACGCGATAATAGATTGTCATGATGCCATCATTCTGTACATGGGATCAACTTGGAGGGGCGACAATTTCGAGCAGTTCGATTGCAGGTTCGCCAGCGCAATGGATCAGGGCGGTGCGACCATAGCATCGGGTTCCCTTGTTTATACAAAAAAACTCCGCGAGCTTCGGTCCGCAATCAACCTCGTACAGATCGAAAAGTTGCACTTCTCGGAGAATCTCACGCTCGATAAGCACCCGTCCTAGAGGTTTGGATTCGGATAAGATCTCGGATCTTGCAGGCTCAGTGATCAAATCGAGCTTGAGTCGTACGATTCCATACTGAACGACCTTGCCGGTGCTTTGAGTCGATAAAAGGATCTCGCGGCAATAGTGATCCTGGTTGTTTTGCGAGCGAAGTACGCTTACATCGACACGATCATTATAGAATGACTCGACCGTCACGGTCATGTGGCTTGTGTGGTTCAATAGCTGCCCATAGACATCCGACAGAGCACCCGCAGCGATCTTCTTAAATCGAGCCAGTTGCGAAGGCTCCGCATAAAAAATCGCCACGAGCGAATCGAGCGAAACGGTGTCTGGCAAGTGGTTGTGTTGATGGGGCATCAGAGCGACTAAGTCAGTGGAATCCGCAGTCCATCATAAGCCAAAGCCACATGCTCGGGCAACTCGCGATGAAACGTCCTATAGTCCAATTCGTGCGAAAGGTGGGTCAAGTAAGCTTTCTTGGGCTGCAATCGCTCGATGATATCCAAGGCCTCTCCCACACTGAAATGGGTCGGATGGGAGCTCTTTCGCAGCGCATCGAGCACCAGCACGTCGAGCCCTTGCAATAGGGCCATGCTCGATTCTTCAATGCGATTGGTGTCTGTGCAATAGGCTACATTACCGATCCGATATCCATAAACTCGGCAATAAGGGCCATGGACAAGTGGTATGGGGGTGAGTGTCGCTCCGAGTATTTCAATCGGATGGTCATCCACTCTTTGAATCTGCATGCTTGGAATCGCACCCGGATGTGTCTGCTCCCGACCTTCGAACGCATAGTCGAATACTTTTCGAATTCGATTCTCAACAACCTCCGAAGCGTAAATCGGGATCGGTCGTCCAAGTTTGAACGGAAAGAGCCTGACGTCATCGAGCCCGTGCAAATGGTCAGCGTGCTCGTGGGTGTATAGAACCGCATGCACTAAAGGAATCTTCTCCCTGAGCAACTGATGCCGCAAATCCGGGGGGGTATCGATCAGCAGATTGCCTTGAGGCAACCCCATGATGGCACTCGAACGCGTCCGCTGATTCCTAGCATACCCGTCTGTGCAGACATCGCATTGGCAGCCCAAGCACGGAACACCAACGCTCGTGCCTGTACCTAAGAGAATCAGCGAGCCTTGCACTTGGTTTATAGGACTCATCGAATCACTTTCGATCTAGACGTACCACTCGACATAACCGCGCGAACGGCTATCGAGCTTGCGGATATCATCGACTCGGAAGCGACATCCGTTGGCATCGATGAAGTGGACGGTCCAAGCGGTCACTCGCCGAACGTCTTCTTCTGCGTTGAGAACAAACCGGGTTCGACCGTGGTTGGTCTCCACATCCCATTCGCAAGGCTCTTGCGTACCCGAGACCCAATGCACTTTCAAAATCTGAGGTACAAACTCTCGAAAGGACAATTCCTCTTCGAGTAACTGGCGTTCCGAGGAATTTAGGCTGTCGAGGTTTTTGAGGCACACTAGCTCCTCTCCCTCTTTCGATAGGATCGACACCCACTCCTTGGGTGCTGCGACCGGGTACATGGGTACAACCACTACTTCGCCGTAACGAGTCCCTTTTGCGTCGGTCAACCGCAGTTGATTCCATGGGTCCCTATCAAGCTTGAACGTCCAATGGCCATGGGACGATCGAAGTGCGGGTGTTTTTGCAAACTCGGCGCTTACTCCTAAGCCGTTATGTGGATCGTCGCTCATGGCTTGCGCGTTGCTCAAAGGGAAGCGTCGGATTTAGCATCCGACTGGCGGTATAGTTCGGTTGGGATGAGGATCTGTGCAGGCACTTCCTCGCCGTTTAAGTATTTCAGAATCGCACCCATGGTCTCTTGCCCGATCCGCACGGGGAACTGGATCGGATCGGCATAAATCTTGCCATCGCGTATCGCACGCTTGCCATCGATTTGGCCGTCAAAACCGACGATCTTGATCTTCTCAGCCGCACCAGCATTCTCCAATGCTGCATAGCAACCTAAGGCCGAGGGGTCATTGATCGCGAACATGCCGTTGAGGTCCGGGTGGCTTTGGAGCAGGTCTTGAGTGGCTTTGTAACTTTTGTCTTTTGCCCCATCTCCGGGTAGTACGCCAACGATCTCGATCGAGACTCCCTTCGACTTCTTCTGCTCTTCGAGTTCTTCACGAAACCCCTTGGTCCGTAGCATGACACTTTCGACTTGGGGAAAGTCCAGAATTGCCACTTTGCCTTGGCCACCTAAGGCTTCGATCATGGCGATGGCTGCTTGCCGTCCTCCAGAGTAGTTGTCGGTGGCCACGTGCGTGATGACCTTGGCACCAGGGGCAATCGAAGCGATATCGGCGGTGAAAACAGGAATGCCCGCTGCATTGGCTTCCTGTATCGCTGTTCCAACGGCTCGGCTATCGCAAGGAGTTAAGATGATTGCGGAGACATTCTGAACAATAAAATCCTTCACTTGATTTTGTTGTTTGTTTGCATCGTACTCACCGCTGACACTGATGAGCTGGTATCCGGCTTTCTCAGCCGCTTGTTTCACCGAATCGGAGATCTCGACAAAAAAAGGATTAGCGGTCGTTAGGATCGAGATTCCGATCTGTTTGGTTGCTCGGCTAGGTTTAGCCGATGATGCGGCCTTACCCTCAGGCTTGGATACAGATCCAGAGCAACCGCTGGCTAAACAGACTATGCACAGCAATAGCCCCAAAGAATGAAAAGACATGGCCGGGTTCCTAACTCGATGGATTGAATAAGGCTACTTGGGTTTCTTCTTGCTTTGTGGGTTGTTCTTAGGTCGAGGTCTCGAAGATCCACTAGCAGGTTTCGAATCGGGTTTATCGCTTGCACTGCCGCGCTGAGGATTCTTTTTAAAGAACGGTTCGAGCAACTCGGCAAAGGTCTCAGGGGGTTTGGTGTTCTTAAGCTTAGGCTTATCCCCCCGGGGTGCCGAAGGCATCGTCGGTCGCTGACCCGGTGCGGTATTGGCAACCGCCGATAGGATTTCGTTAACAGTACCCTCAGGCAAACTCTTGATCTCAGCTTGCGGTGTGTACTTCTTGATCAAGAACCTTTCGATCAAAGACCAAGTTGACGAGGTGATGAAGTAGATGCACAAGCCGGCCGGTACGCGGAAGAACAAAACACCCATCATGATCGTCATGAACATCATCATCTGCTGAGCCACCCGCGTCTGCTCATCGGTCGCCTTGGGCATGAGCACTTTTTGTTGGATGATAAACAGCGTGATGGTGATCAGCGGGAGGATGTTCAGATAAGGCCCAAACCAACCGGGTCCCCGACCCGCGATGAACTGAGGCATCCATTGCTGCCAATCCATGAACATGTCTGGGCCGGCTAAGTTCGAGCACCACTCCAGACCCGGAATGAGGGGCTGCTGCCGCAGCGCTACGTCGACCGAGACGCAACGATACAGACCGATAACGATCGGCAGTTGGATCATGGCGGGCAAGCAACCAGCCAACTGATTGATGCCCGCTTTCTTAAAGAGCATCTGCTGAGCGGCCATCATCTTGGTGGGCTCATCCTTAAGAGACTCCTTGAGCTTGTTCATCATCGGCTGGATCGACTGCATCTTCTGCGCGTTGATCGCCATCCGGCGACTGACCGGGAACATCAATGAGCGAACCAACACCGTAAGCATCATGATCGCAAGACCATAGTTGCCAATGATGTAGTAGAAGAAGTGTAAGATCTGTCCAAGCAAAACGGCGAAGAACTCGAAGATGTACCAGCCGTACTCGATCGCCTGATTTAAGCCATAGGCGGAGAGCAACTCCGGTGACTTTGGACCCGCAAAGATCCGATAAGCAGCTTGATGCTCACCTTGGGGAGGAATGCTGGCCGTGGGAGTGACAAACCAAAAGCCGGTGTTGTAAGCCTGTTGTCGTGAGCTATCGAATTTCGCCGGATCCAAAAACTGTTCGTTCAAAACCGTCGCTTTGGCTTTGCTCAACCCGTTCATCGATTCGGGAGTCGAAGGGGATGGCTCCATGGCAGCAGTGAAAACCTGCGTGTCTAACCCGATGTATTTGACATTTCTTTTCTTGGGTTCATCTTGAGGCCCGAAAAGCAATGAGTCCGGGTCGGTCGGAAATTTCTTGGCCTGCGCAACGAGCTCCCGAGTCATCGAAATCGAATACTCTGTCGCTTGACTTCCTACGATCACATCCCTGGCACCAGGCGCAGAAAAAAAGTAAGGCGACAGCTTGGTCGGATACCACCAACCCTCGAGCGAGATGCCGTTTAAGCCCTCTTGACGGATCGCCACCTCGTGCGGCTTGTCATCCAAATTGCGAACAATGGTCGTTAACTCCAGATGGTACTGCCACTGGTCGGCAGTCGTCGGAGATTTCGATTCAGGAGCCTTTAACAAGCGATACTGCTTGACCAACTCTAAATTCGCGTCGATTCCGGCAAGCTTCAGTTGTGCACCGAAGGGCAAACGAAACTCGATACCCATTCCACCTTCGACAGGAATCTCTGAGGCTTCCCAAGTTCCATCGAGGCTCGACTCTAAACCGAGGATCGAAACTTCTCCATCGACGATTTCCTTTCCATCGATTTTGGCCAAACTCAGTCCGCAGGATCCCCTGGGATTATTGCCAACGACACTTTCAATGTTGAAGTCGTCTTCGGCTCTCAATACAGCAACAGGCTGTTCGGTAAGTTTCACTAAGAGGGTCTGACGCTCATTGGGTTGTCCTTGGCGCTCGACCTCCAATCGCAAATCATCGCCAGGCTTCGAGCTGGTCAAGACCTTGTCGAGTTGATAAATCGATGCAGGGCCCTGGAGCCCTTCCCATCCTACGATCACATCCCCTGGTGCGATGGCTTGCACCTCTTGAGATCCCTGTTGATGGGCTGTTTCCATCGCTGACCCCTTGGGCACAGAATGGATGACCACCCCACCACCGGAACGATCCTCAGGAGCTAAATACCCTAGGTAGCCTCGGTTGTTTTTGGTCTGCAACGAGCGATAAGCAAAGCGACCAGGTTCCTTTTGCTCTACAAGTTCGATTCGCTCGATGGTAGCCCCGAGATTATCAAGGGTAACTAAGAATCGGTAGCCATCGGACGAATCCATCGACCCAAGGGTCCATCGCTTACGAGGAACTTTCTCGGGCAAGACCAAATCGGGGATCTCGCTTGCTAACTTCTCCGCAGAGGCCTTGGCCTCTTCGATCCGCTTGGCCTTTGTGCTTGCAATCTCTTCCTGCGCCTTACGCTCTTGCAACTCCCGAACAGCTTGCTGCTGTCGGTTGCTGTTGTAGAGAAAAAAAAGCGATAGGCCCAACAGCAGCCAAATGAGGAATCGATTGTCACGCCCGCTGGGCGCTGGTGGGTTTGGTGTGTTCAAGGGGGTGCGCTCGTTGCGAAGTTCGAACCGAAATAGTACACATATTCTCGGGGTCAGATCTGGGTTTGCCTAGCTCAATTATGGACGCGGATCGCCTGGGGCACAAACTCGCAAAGCATTTGCTGGACGATATTTAGAGCGTTTTTGGCGAGGCTAGCCGCGGAGAATCGGCACCAAAGATGGTCCTAGGACGAATCCATCCGTATAACCCGAACTTTCGTTAAAACCCCTCATCCTTGACACGCCCTCGTTCCGATACAGTCCGATGATGGGGTGGAGTCACTCCCTGATCGTTTGGTGTTGCTAGCAAATTCCACGCTAATTCTGCGGGGTCTGAGGATGAACTTGAATCGAGTCAAACGCCATGCCCGTCTGAGGCAAATCCTTGTGCAAGGTTGTCTTATGGCTGGCTATGTGAGTACGGGATTTGTCTCCCTAGAGCAGTGCGAAGCGCAAGATTCGTCTCGCAGCGCACCTCCAAAGGCATGGAGGCAAGCCGGTCCTTGGCGCGCCATCGGTATCGTGCCTGTGGTTCATCAGGCATCTGCCCAAGAAACGGCCAAGAGCCATGACGAATCCGCACGTGTCGTAAGCGCTATCGCTACGACAGAGTCTCGACAACCGAGTTTGGTCAGAGTTCCATCGGTCAAAGTCGAACTACCTAGGACTCCTGAGCCAGCGGCGAATCCCTCGGATCAAGCCACATCCGACATGGGTACCACACGGAACTTAGGGGCCAAAGTCAAACTCAGCGCAAGTGCCGTGGGCGAAAGCTCTTCTTCAGGCGCAAAGGCCACGTTCAAAACGACGAACTCGTCAAACTTAAAAGTAACCCGCTCGGGAGATATCACGGCAGAAACCCCCGTCAAAGTCAACTTCAACCAAGAGCGAATCATCGCTTTACCGGCACTTCCAAGTCCTGATAGCCCTTATGCTGAAACAGGCATCGAGATTCCTGTTCGGGTCGAAGAGGTAAACGAAACTCTCCAATCGATTATCGATACCGACACTCCTCTTGCTCAATTGCCAAATGGCCCGATCAGCTCGGTGCAAGAGATTCAAATACCGCTCGAGCGGCCACCGGTGCTCGAATCGCCTGAAGTAACCCTGACAGCCGATACTCCATCAGAGCAATCTCGTTCTGAAGAAATTCAGGATAGCGACACGCAAGAGACCGCCGCAATTGACTCAATCCCAGTGATGGAAGAAGAGCCGTCGCTTGGAGATTCCGCATCGATAACACCAGCGATCGTCGAGAATGTGGTGGCTGCTCCAAGGATCATGGCTCTGCCAAGTGTCGAGGCGACATCCGAAGAGATCCAGGCGATATCGAGTCTGAATCGTTCTACGCAGTCCAACAACGAGGGCGTATTGAGCCAACCCGGTGCGCAGGTTCTGATCACCACCGGCCCGATGACGATCCCAGCAGAACACGAAGTCACGGAGAAGGTGAACCTCGAGTCGCAAGATATTCGAGCGCTCCAGGTTACCGGGACAATCTCTCGGTTGCATGTGATCGATAGTTCGATTTGCCAAGTCGTCTGCAACGGAAATCGACTCTTCATCGTGGCCGATCAGACCGGGGAAACGATGATCGAAGTCAACATGGGTAAGCTGCTCAAACCTATGTATATCCAAGTCGTCGTCCAGCGGCCTTGGGCACGAAGCGCTTCGGCAAGTGTCAGCCTTGAACAAATGCAGGCTATCGTAACTCGTCTTGCACCCTCTGCCGATGTAACGGTACAACCGACCGAGGATGGGAATCTGGTTGTGTCGGGTTTTGCCGAGAACAATCAGCAAGCCAAGAAAGTGCTTGAAGCGATCCGCAAAATGGTGCTTGTCCCTGTAATCGATCGAATCGAGATCCGCTAGTTTTCAGATGGCAGGAAAACAAATCGCAATAAAACTAGTCCTTGGTGCCATAGCGGTAATGGGCTGGTGCGCGAGTCTACCTGCACAGCAAACAGAACCATCAGCCCCCAGTGGGCTTACCTCGCAAGACTACTTGAAGCTGATGGAACAAGCCAACGCGGCAGCGGGCATCTCTGCAACAGGTGGCAATTTTCCGGGCGCGAAGGCTCGACCCAGGGGCAGTCTTGAAACGACTTCACCGGAGTTGCAAGTGCCTCCGCAATTGCCGGTCCAAACCTCGATTCCAACGCACACTTCTTTGCCATCGCCGATGGCGATTCCTCAGGCGCAGGTCGCTCCGTCGATCACACCTGCTGCCGGGCTCCTCCCACCCCAGGCAATTCAAACTCAGGCACCCGTCGCTCAAGTGCCCGTTCTTCAATTGCCACCCGCTAGCCCGATGCAGTCGTATCAACCGCAGGCTCCCAGGTTACCAGTAGTTCGAGAATTGCCTCCGAGCCAGCCTTGGACAGGTCCCCGTTGGGTGGGACGCTATGCCACCGTAGGGATGAGACGGCCTGGCGATGAGAGTTATACGCTTTCGCAAGGAGGACAGCTTGGAACCTTTGGTTCAGATCAAGCCAATCAGATAACGATAGGCTACATGACCAATCCGATCGATTGCTATGAGTTTAGTTATCTGGGCTCGCTCCGTTGGAATCGCAACTTGGAATCGACGGGTCCTGTGAACTCACTGATCAGTTCGAACGATCCAAGCTGGACAGCACCTTTCCAAAACGCTGATTTGCACCAGCAGAATCACTCGGCCGGCTATCGGCAATACGATTTGAATCGACGATGGCTTACCGATGACATCGGTAACAGCAATCTCGGTCTACGACTCATCGACTATAGCGAGCAGTATGGTTTGCGTTCTGTTAAGGGTACTCAAGAAGGGTTTTACCAAATAGACACCAGCAACTTGCTTGTCGGTCTAGCCAGCGGCATCGAGCTTTGGAGACCGGTCAGCCAAAGGCTTGCTTACGGTGGCGCGATCGATGGCGGACTCTATGCAAACTTTGCAGATGCATCCATCGATGCACGCAATACCAGCGGCAAACAAGTCTCGACTCTGGATGAGGATTTATCCTTGGCGGCATCCTTTGGGTTGCATTTAAAAGCCCGTTATCAATTGCGAAGTTGGGCTGGGCTTTACGCGGGTTATCGTTGGATGGTGATCACTGGGCTGGCCAGTGTGGATGACCAAGCTCCAGAGCCACTTGCCGATTTCATCTCGCTGAGCACCAGCTCAGATGCTACGATCCTGTTTCATGGATTCGACGTCGGTTTAGAACTGAAATTCTAAACGGTTATCGTTCTGCTTAGAATCTTGCGAAAGTGACACCAATGGACGTGCAACCATCGGGCTCGAGTGCGATCTACTCGGTATTCCATCCGACCGATTTTTCCCCTGCTAGCATGGTGGCTTTTGCACATGCCTTGAAGATCGCCTTATCCATTCAAGGCAAACTGGACATTCTGCATGTCGACACACAGGACCAAGCGCGAGTACTGCGACAGACTCACTGCCCATTGCTGATTATTCCTGTTGGATCGCGACTGGCGTAAAGCAAATCCCGAGTTGCTCCTGATCTCTTTGTTCGTTCATTGAGTAACCAACCTATACACGATTTGTTTGCTAGCATTTTGAGTTTGAGGAAAACTGGGTAGTCCAGGTAGGGCGGACTTGCGTCGGGATTTCCTGTTGGGTTAAAACGTGTGCATGACGCAACGATTTATTACCATTGATGTTTCGCACACGTTTGGCTCGGGAAAGAACACTGGGATCGAGCGGGTGGTGCGCAATCTATGCCGCGAGCTACCAAGGGTTTTGGACCAACGCGGTTTTGAACCCCCCAGGCTTTCAACGCATTTTCAGGGACGATTTATCGAGATCGATCCGAAGCTCGATGATCGTCTGAGGCTACTAGGAGATTGGGAGAGGAACGCCCAGGAGTTTGTGCCTCACTGGATTCAAGTTGCACCGAAGTGGATTGCGAGCGTTAGCGGGTCTCGAAAGCTTCGTAAGTGGATGGAGCCTCAGGCTAGTCATCTTGGCATTTACAAGTTGCCGCATCACCTACTGCGCTGGTCGACACTTGCGCAAAGTGTGCTTCGGGGCAAGACGATCGATCCGGGTTCGACGCAGATCCTGATCTTGCCTGATGCTTACTGGACTCGCAGGGACATCTGGAAGACGGTGCAGGCGCACCGAAGTTCAGGTGCGTTGATTGCGACGATTGTCTATGACCTCATTCCTCTGACACATCCCCAATTCGTAGGTAGCAAGCGTAGCCAAAAATTTAAAAACTACTTAGACCAAGTCATCCGGTATTCCGATACGATCGTTGCTATTTCAGAGACGGTTGCCCAGGACGTCCGAAACTACATTGCCGATCAGCCTGATCCATCGCAGCTATGCCGAGACGTTCGATCGTTTGTTTTGGGTGCAGAGTTATCGATACCTAGATCGGATTCAACGCACGGCAGTGTTCGACCGATCATCAACTCGCTGTTTGATAACTCCTACAAAAACCCACCTTATTTGATGGTAGCGAGTTTCGATCCTAGGAAGAACCACCAGCAGGCTCTGGATGCTTTCGATCTTTTATGGAAGACGCAGCCGGAGTTGAATCTCTGCTTTGCCGGTCGAACAGGATCGATGTGTGGAGAGTTGATGGAGCGGATCGAAAACCATCCTAAGTTCGAGCGGGGCCTGTGGGTCTTCCACGACTTATCGGACATCGAATTGCATCACGCCTATGAGAGATGTTCTGGGGTTCTACTCCCTTCGATCGTCGAGGGGTTTGGTCTTCCAATCGTCGAATCGTTGTGGCATGGCCGAAAGACCTTTGCCTCCGACACCCCGATCCATCGGGAGGTTGGCGGAAAGCATTGCGAATACTTCCAGTTGCACGATCCGGAGGATCTAGCCAATTGCATCAGGAGTTGGGAGGCAATCAGGCAAGATGCGATTCAAAATAGCCATGGAGCTAGGCCCTCGGATCGATTTCGACCGACGACTTGGCATCAGTCCGCTTCGCAGTTGACGGATATTGTGCTCGATGCGTGGGAAGCACCCAGCAATGAAGCTCGGGCAAGGGCGGCTTGAAAGAAGATGAGTCAGGATCAGGACCGGTTGGCGGATGATTTAGCTAGGGAGCAACCATTGCTCAAAGGTTCGGAATGCTTGGACTGCAAAGACCACCGAACGATCATCAGTGGGCGGGGATCGATCTTTCTGCTGTGCCAATCGGAGCGGGTTCCAGCCAGTTGGCCAAAATATCCTCGGCAACCGATGCAGGGGTGTCCTTATTTTTGCAAATCATGTACCGATCAAAAAACTTCCGATCCACCTGATCATTCGCCGGAAGCTAACTAGCCTTATTTTAACCACGGATGAACGCTGATAATCGCTGATGAAGAAATTCAATGGCTCTTCAGGAATTATTGTGGGTGAAACATAAGACGTTTCGGCCCCATTGACTTCGTGCTCGTGCTAAGTGAAACGGTGCTCGTGATCGTAATCGTAAAGCATCTCTGTGTTTTCAATCTTTGAATCCCTTTCAAATCAATCTATGCACTAAACGGCTGAGGACAACCGTTTTACAATCGAGTAAGGAATTCTTCGATCAAGCCCTTTGGTGCTTTGACGACATGCTCGGGGCCCGGAAACTGTCCACTTTTGACATCGTTGATAAAGTCTCGGAATCCTCCAACTCGCTCGGCCTGGATCGCTTGCTCCATCGCGTACAAGTCCCGATATTGCTTGGTGTGGCGAGGATAAGGTGGCGCATGGTTGCCTAGGATGTCTTCGGCAAACATGAATTGTATGTCTCCCCCACTACCTGATCCAATCGAGGAGACCACCAAGCGAGTACGGCTGGCGATCTCCTTGAGTAATTCCGCTGGCACCACTTCGACTTCGACGGCCCAAGCTCCAGCCTTTTCAAAGGATCTAATCTGTTCGAAGACCCACAGGGCCTCTTCGACCGTCTTGCCCACCGCTCTTAGACCGCCAGTCCAAGTGCTCAGTCGGGGCACAAGCCCCGCGTGGGCTTGTACCGGAATACCTACCTGGGAAACGGCTCGGATGAACTCGGGTCCCCATTGGCACATGATTCCATCGGCTCCGGCTTCCATGGCATCAAAGCCAGCCCTTACGGCTTCTTGCACTGTCGCGACTTTCGTAAACCCTATGCAAAAGGTCATGAATGTGTTGGGGGCAGCTTTGCGCAAAGCAATCGCACTTGCCGGATTCTTAGGATCAAACTTCACTTTGAGCGTATCGATCCCAGCCTCTTGAGCAGCCTGTGCCTCTTGGGTAGTAAAAGGCATCGTCTCGGTCAGCACTCGCTTGCCCTTGAGATCCTGCAGATGTTTCACTGTATAATTTCGGGTGCCAAACTCTCCCCCCATGGTCATGATCCGTTGAAGCCCTCGCTCATGAGCATTTCGAGGTGGTATCGCGCTGGGATTCGGTCGGTCTGGGTTCATCGGTTGGTTCTTTAGTTCGTTCGACTAGGCTAAGGGAAACCAATAGTGTAACTTGCTGACACCTAGCGATCAGCCCACCACCTATGATGAGTCGTGTACTATGAACCAAAAACTCTCTCTGTTTTTTCGTACTTGCACGGCCTTGGTTTGGCTGTGCTTGGGGAATGTGCTCTGTGGCCAAGAGGCGACCATCGATTTGGAGTTCGAAGGCCAAACGATCGATGCATGGAACGGATTCAAACGCCATAAGTTCACCTTCGACGGTGCAGAGGCTTGGGTCGTCGAGCCTACAAGCCCTCGAGCTGATCGCCGTTTCTCATGGTGCATGTGTTTCCCGATGCGTTCACCGAGCGCTGCGCTGCACCGATGCTCGTGAGTCGCGGGTACTACCACGTCTTTCTTTCGGTGGGAAATAGTTTTGGTGCCCCTAAGGCGATCGATAAACTCGATGCGTTCCACAAGATGCTCATGCGACGAGGACTTCACCCCCAAGCCGTCCTGATTGGGATCTCTCGCGGTGGTCTCTATGCACACCGTTATGCGGCCACCCATCCGGATCGCGTCAGCGTAATCTATGACGACGCAGCAGTACTCGATTATACAAGTTGGCCTGGTGGCAAGGGGAAAGGAAAGGGGAGCCCGGGCGATTGGCAAGAGCTCAAGCGTTGGTATGGTTTCGAATCCGATCAGCAAGCTACCGATTACAAAGACACTCCATTAAAAACACTCGATGTCTTAGCCAAACACAAAATCGCCATTATCTCGGTCGTCGGGGATACCGATGATGTCGTTCCTCCTGAAGAAAATACGGCGCCAGCCGAGAGACGCTATCGTGAACTTGGTGGAGTCTTCGAGGTGATCCACAAGCTTGGTGTCGGTCATCACCCCCACGGACTCGATGATCCTACGCCAGTGGTCGAATTCATCGAGAAACATTGTAGGTGAGTAACAACTCGCAGCGCTAGATCCTTAAACACTCCGTGATTTCTTTTCGGATATTTCTTGACATTCGCCAGGATGGGTAACTAGAAAGTTATCTATTGACTGTGAATTTCTTAAGCCCGAATAAGAGTGTCTTTGATTCAAAGGAATCACCAATGCCTAAACGCAAAGCAGCCAAAACAAAAAAGGTAACAAAGTCGACAAAGAAGGTGACCAAGGGGATCGCTAAGAAAACAGCAGCCAAAAAGCCTACCGTCAAGAAATCGACCAAATCCGCCTACTCTAGCAAAACGAATGCAAAGGTAGCATCGACGAGTACTTCACCCCATCAAATCGGTAAGGCAAAAACGATCGTCTACATTCATGGGATCGCGAACAAGCCGCCACAGGAAATACTTAAATGCCAATGGGATCATGCGCTCTACGGTTATGACTTAGGCGAGCGGAGTCGATTCGCCTACTGGGTCAGCCGAGCGATTCATCCAACACCTTATCCAGGGACTTGCAATTCAGGCGATCAAGTCGCATCGATGGCCATGGAGGATGAATCCCGACTTCGGAGCTTGGCCGTAGCCAAGGACAGCTCGTCAATTCAAGAGTATCTTGAGTCCAAGGGGCTCCATCCTACGAAAGCGCAGCTAGAAGAACTCAAATCGCTTCAAGAGATCATGCTCTCTGAGATAGAGCGGGAAGACGAATCGAACGTCGGAGCTCAAACCTACTTGTTGCCAAGCTTTCCGAATCAAGCAACCCAGATGCGATGGATGGAGAGACTCACTGGAATGTTTCTACCGGATGTCTACGAGTATTTTTACGACAAGACTCGTAGGGATCAGATGCGAGAAAGCTTGTTGAGTCGACTGCGGACTGGAGGCGGTCCTTTTGTTATCGTTGCCCACAGCCAAGGATCGATGATCGCTTACGATGTTCTAAGTCAAATCGAGCAGTTAAAAGGCACCAAGATCGAGGTTGAACTCTTTTTGACGCTCGGGTCGCCTTTAGGGATTTCACTCGTCAGGCAACGCATCGCTCAGTTAACCAATCAAACCTCAGGATTGATGGTTCCTCCGAACGTAAAGCAATGGGTCAATATTGCAGCTCGTTTTGAATATGTAGGAGTAGAGAAGGAACTCAGTAAATACTACAAAAAATCTCAAAATGGTGTGGGTGTTCAAGACTTTGTCGAAACGAATGAGGATTGGGATCCTCATAGCGCTACGGGCTATTTGAAGATCGAGCGTGTTCAATCGTCGGTCCGACAAGCCGTCGATGGAAACCTCTTCCAACCGATGCAGAAATTCACGATCTCTAAGGACTTGGCCAAAGACCTTGAGGCAAACCACAAAGAGTTTCCTCATCCAGTGTTGATCGAGCTTGTCGACCCGAGTCGCACGCAATCTTCTACATCTAAGGAAACACCCGAAGATAGCAAAGAGACTGGTAAATCGACCACTAAAGTAGCTTCGATCGCCAAGCTTACTCGCAAGGCAGTTCACGGCAAGGTCGTCGAATGGATCAAGCGCAATGTGCCTAAAGATGGACGAGATTTGGATCTTGAAGACACGATGGAGAACTATATTTCGGCACGACTGACAAGATCCGAGGTCGAGAGGATGGCCAATGACCTCGGATCCTACTTGGATTCTAAATCGATCCACCGGATCTACCGCGATGCGGAGAAGAAAACGTTTTTGAAGGAATCCTCAGAGGTGATTCAAGCTACCGCTGGGCGTGTCGGGTACGGGGCTACGGGTAAGCGGATCTGCTGGGCGGTGATCGACACAGGGATCGATTCGGAACATCCCCATTTCAAGACCAATAATACTATCGAAGCGATCTTCGATTGCACGCAGACCGGAGCGCCCAAGGAGGCTCTACCTGGAGCTCAAGGGACGGTGGGTTTCGATGGCAATGGTCATGGAACCCATGTCGCCGGGATTATCGCTGGTCGACATAAATTCGATCATGGCGAGGAGATTTGTGGGATCGCTCCCGACAGCAAGTTGCGTATCTACAAATCGCTCAGAGACGACGGCAAAGGCAACGATGCCAAGATCATCAAGGCTCTGGAGCACATTTATAATACCAATGAACAAGCGACCGATTTGGCGATCCACGGAGTGAATCTGAGTCTCGGTGGCAGTTTCGATCCCGAGGCGTTCGGTTGCGGTGATTCACCGATTTGCAAGACACTCAGGCGCCTGTGGCGACAGGGTGTGTTTGTCGTGCTGGCTGCGGGGAATGAAGGTTATCTCGAGTTGCCGATGGGACAAAGAACGATGGGGATCAATCGAGGTTTATCGATTGGAGATCCCGCGAATATGCAAGAGGGAGTTTGCGTTGGATCGATTCACAAACGCAAACCACACATGTATGGAGTTTCGTACTTCAGTTCCAGGGGGCCGACGGCTGACGGGCGCATGAAGCCTGATTTGGTTGCTCCGGGCGAGCAGATCCTTTCGTGCCGAGCGGGGGTCAAGGGGCTGAGTGAATTGAACGATTTGTATATCGAGAGAAGCGGTACGAGCATGGCCGCGCCGCATGTGTCTGGTTTGGTTGCGGCTTTTTTGAGTGTACGGCGCGAGTTCATCGGATCACCGGATAGGACCAAGACACTGTTGCTCGAGCACTGCACGGATCTAGGCCGCCAGCAGGCCTCTCAGGGTGCAGGGATGCCGAACTTGGCCAAGCTGCTTATGAATACTTAATGCTCGATATTATTTCTCCGACCTTGGCCATTCAGCGAACTCCTCAAGGCTCGACATAGGCTCACCTTTGGAAGCCACATTTGCGATCGCTTGAAGGAGTTCCACGTTGGGGTGCTCGAGGCCTTTGGCATTTTCGATGTGTTTATCCAGTGGCCAATTGGGCGATCTTGCCCCAGCGGCGAACAAGTCGCGCATCTCTTTGAGCCTGACAGGCCACGCTTTTTTATCATAAGCGAGACGGTAAAAGAGCATTTCAACCTGCAAGGGCTTATTTTTGGGGGCCAACGCTTCAGCCTCGGACAGAAGGTTGAATGCAGGATCCCACTTCTTTTGCTGAAAGTACAGATGCGCTAGATTGGCTTTCACGTTGGCGTCTTTTGGATCGGCCTCGATGGCTCTTTTGAGGTAAGTCTCGGCTTCGTCGGCGTTCCCATTTTTGGCCAGGATTAAAGCGTAATTACTTAGAGCCGTGGCGAATTTCGGATCAGCTTCGATGGCTTTCTTATAGTATGTCTCGGCTTCGTCGATCCTTTCTTCCCGTTTCAGAAGTACTGCATAATTGTTCATTGCCATGGCGTGTTTTGGATCAGCGTCGATGGCTCTCTTGTAGTACATCTCGGCTTCCTCGGTGTTCCCTCTTTTGTCGAGGAGTAAAGCGTAATTACTTAGTGCCGTGGCGTATTTTGGATCAGCGTCGATGGCTCTCTTGTAGTACGTCTCGGCTTCCTCGGAGTTCCCTTTTTGAGAGAGGAGGATTGCATAATTGGTCAGTGCCGTGGCGTATTTTGGATCAGCGTCGATGGCTCTCTTGTAGTACGTCTCGGCTTCGTCGGTGTTCCCTTTTCCGGAGAGGAGGTTTGCATAATTGTTCAATGCCGCGGCATATTTTGGATCAGCTTCGATGGCTCTCTTGTAGTACGTCTCGGCTTCCTGGATCATGTCTTTCTGTTTCAGAAGTACTGCGTAATTGTTCAGTGCCGTGGCATATTTTGGATCAGCCTCGATGGCTCTCTTGAGGTAAGTCTTGGCTTCCTCGATGTTCCCTTTTTCGTTGAGGAGGAATCCATAATTGGTTAGTGCCAGGGCGTTTTTCGGGTCTAAATCAATAGCCTCTTTGAATAGCTTTAGGGCTTCGTCCTTCCGGCCCTCATTTTCAAGAAAGACGCCATAGTTGTTTCGCAACACTGACTCGTTTGGCGATTGATCGATTGCTTGCTTGAAAATTTTCTCTTTGGTCGCAGAGTCAGGGGCTTGATCAACACGTTGCTGCCATTCCCACCAAGGTAAAACCTTTTGCCTCTCCGCAATTTCGGTCATGGCTTTCGATAATTCAGATAGTTGTTTCTTCAACGCGATCGTAGTTGACAATATCTCTTGTTTGTCAGATTGTTGCTGCGTATTTCGTTCGAATTCTTTCCCCAAATCTCGCTGAGATGCATCTTCAGCATTCTTTTCTGCGTTTTGGATGTTTTTGCGAATATCTGCTAGACGATTGTTATAATCCTCAACACGTTTGGAGTGCTTTTGTTCCAAAACCTCCAACATATCCGGAATTGGGGGATCAAAAGCTTTTTGTAACGCGACCATTGTTTCGTCAAAGCCCAAAATGGGAATAACAGTTCCTTGATGCCTTTGAAGCACCTCGCGAATAGGTTGGTTGAGTTCCGCTACAAGATCTGAGGTACTATCCTTTCTCCAATATTTACACCAGTAAATCGTATTGATAGATCCTTTGGGCATTTTTCTCAACATGCCCATCAGTCCACCATCATTTCCGTCGTAACCAATGACGATCGGTGTGTATCGAGCGAATATTTCTTTCAGTGGCAGTCTCCACTCTTCTGCCAATTCACCGACATCATCCTTGGAGTTTCGCATCGTGAAACCGAGAGCTCCATGGATTTTCGCAATGAGAGGTCGCCTTACATCATCGCTGGCATAACGGGCTAAGGATTGATCTCCGAGCACCAGAGGAAAAGTATCGGTGTAGATCGAAACGGCATCTGCGACCAGATTGTCAAAGTTCGTGGTAATCACTACTTTGTGTTGTGTTTTCGCGAGGAAATACGCCAGAAAAGAATATCCCACGCCAGGTTCTTTTTGCGACATAGCATGTTCCAGGAAGGCATATCCGCTGTCAGGATCTTTTCCGAAAAGTTTCTCGTAAATTTCCGAATAAAAGGTTGCTCTTTGTTCATAATCGAACCCCTCGATTCCTAGACTCTCCTCGGTAGCCCATTGGTCCAGCGAAGGCTTTGGGTATGGAGCCTCTTTATACAACGTTTCCAACCAAGTGGTCGCGAGGTCGTTACCGGAAGGGATCTTTGAAGAGACCGAAGCTCCAGCACCTAATATGAAACAGAAAGGTTTGTTTTGCTGAATTCGATTCTGCTGATTGAATTTGGCGATGAACCCCTCAAGGCTCATTATTTTTATGTCTTGATTGCTCATAGCATGGCTCAAATTGTGACACTTTGGATCTACAAGTTCTCAGGATCGTAATTCAAGCTTGAGGGTAATCAAGATATCGATTCTGATTTTTCAGGTGATCTTCAAGCCTCTAGCGAGCAGTTCGGAAAAATGAAATTCCGCTCACGCGATTGTTTTGACTGATTTAACGCAGCGTACAAAAAAGCGTGCCAGAGAATTCCGCAATCAACGATCTTCTATTATTGCACGGATATAAAAGCTAGATTCCGCTAAGGCACCACGAGACTATCGTGCCGGGCCTGTATCCACGTTTTGACCTCAGGCAGCCTGCCGTAGGCATAAGCCATCAAGGCAATCGGAGGGATCGTCGGCTTGTCGACCCCTTGCTCCATCTGCAACTTGCACGATGCACACTCGGTGCTGCCAATTTGTGCCTGGGTCTTTTGCATGGTGCTGATAAGCCCCCAACCCACCTTCAAACTCGTGCGATAATTGTCCCGCTTGAGACCATACACACCAGCCATCCCCGAACATCCAGCGTCGGCATGCACAACATTCAAACCAGGTATCAGCTCCAAAAGCTTGATCCCGTTATACTCCGGATCCAAGGCTCTGAGATGACAAGGCGTGTGGTAGATGATCGACATGCTCAGAGGTTTGAAATCGAGCTCAAGCTCATTGCGATTATGCATCTCCCAAAGATAACTTCCTGCCTCTTGGGTGTTGCTAGCGACCAAATTCGCATCGTCACTCGGGAACAAGTTCGGATATTCATGCTGCAAACACAGAGCCGCTGTTGGTTCTGTGGCAACAATCGTGTATCCCTGACGCACCGCATCGGCAAGCCTCCGCAGTTGGGGTGCAACGAGTCGTCCCACTCGCTGGACATCTCCCAACGTGATTTTCGTCATCCAGGTTACGGTCTGCCAAGTCGGTACATAGACCTCCACTCGCTGATGTTTCATCACCTCGACCAGCGCTCTACCGACCCATGGATTATGCCAATTGGCATACTGATCCACCAAATACAAAACCTTGCGGCCCCCTGCCCGACTCATCCGATTGAGTTTCTGCTTGACTGCCCACCTCATGAACGATTGCTTGGCGATTTGAGGCAATCGCCGGCCCATCGCAATTCCCGTGGATTTCTCCAAAACCCATCGCATCGATCGATTCCCCAGCGCCCAATTGGCAAGCATCGGAAAGCGACTTGCAAGACTCGTCAGTAGATCGATTCGCGATAAGAGTCGATCGGTCAAGCGTAGGCCGTTGGTGGCTGTGTGCTGGGCTTTGAGCTCGACAACCATCCGAGGAATATCGACCTGGGCCGGGCATTCGAATCGGCACTGGTGGCAATGGAAGCACAAGTCCGCGATGCTTCGCATTTGATCGCTTTCGCTCTGCGCTGCAGGTATTTCCCCTGAGATCAAGCCTCGGATCAAATTGGCCTTGGCTCGCGGGCTAGCCTCCTCGCTTCGGCTCGCACGAAACAAAGGACACATCCGCTCTCCGGGCGCGTTGGTTCGGCAACGCCCGCAACCGTTGCACTGACTCGATGTCGACTCTAGCGATTTTTCACCAGACCAGTCCAAGATCGGTAGCATCGGTCGCAAGGTTTGATTCGAATCACTCTGTTCGGTAGTCAAGCGATTGGTTCTCAAGTTGTCGATAGTACGCTGCGGAGCATCCGTAATGAGCTTGCCAGGGTTAAGAATCCCTTGGGGGTCGAACCAAGTCTTAATCTGTCGGCAAATCGGATACAGTTCGCCGAGCTGTTGTCGAAGGTATCCACTGCGACTCAGGCCCACAGCATGCTCACCAGAGATCACCCCTCGAAACTCCATGACTTTTTCAAAAATCTTGTCGGCGATCCGCTGGAGCTTTTGCGGATATTCCTCGGAATTCGGATCTAAAAATGGCTTGAGCTGCACGTTGCCTTGGGCCGCATGGGCAAAAAGCGTTGCGGTGACGCGCTCGGATTTGAGGATGTTTTGAACCTCGAAAAGAAACTCGGGCAAACGCTCGGGCTGAATGGAAAGATCATCGACAAACGAGATCGGTTTCTGTGGTCCGCCGAGCCGGACAAGTTGCGGGACGATCCGTCGGCTCAGTCGCCAGACGAAATCTCGCTCAGCATCATCGACGATGATATGAGTTTGCTGCGTCGAAGGTGCTTTGCGAACAATCCGCTGCACCAAGGCATTGAGTCGTTGCTTGACCTCGCTGAGCTCTTGACCTTGATGCTCGATGAGCAAGAGAGCTTCGGCTCCGCGAGGCAACATCGCTTCGTAACCAGGATCCAACTCGCGAGCGATCTCGATAAGCCGACGATCCATCAAGTCGCATGCAGCCACCTGATCCTTGCGAGCCTCTAAAGCCGCCCTTGCTGCTAGCTCGATCTTTTCGAAAAACAGCAGCACCAGCGCCCTGGCATCGGGAATGCGATCGACTTTCAAAGTCAGTTCGGTCAGCACCGTGAGCGTTCCCTCTGCCCCGGACTGCAAACGAGCCAAATCAATTTGGTCGTCTTCCAGAATCGATTCGAGCCGATACCCACATCCTCGGGGTATCCCCTTCCACGGCGGCGAATGCACCGTGTCTTTGTGCTCGGTTAGCAATTGACCTAGCTCTGTCGCGATGCGATCAAGCCGCTGACTACCTGTGTTGGGGTAGTGCCAAGACGTTTTGCTCAGTTGAACTTGCTGGCCATCGTCCAGCACCGCCTGCGCTTTGAGCACGTGCGAGCCAGCGGTTCCATACCGAGGATAATGACTCCCCAGAGCATCGATCGCGATGAGACTACCGACGGTCGTAACGGCACGCATCGGTGGATCGATCCCAAGGACGAGTCGATGCTGTGCGAGCTGACGATTTAGGTCGCCTAGCGTAATCCCAGGCTGCACTCGGACTTGTTGTTGCTGCGAGTCGATCTCGATGACCCGGCGCATGAACCGAGAGAAATCCAGGACGATGCCGGACCCTAGAGATTGTCCGGCAAGCCCGGTTCCACCTCCGCGCGGAAACACAGGCAAGGCGTTCTCGACGGCGTACTTGATGCAGCCAGAAACGTCGTTGCTATGGCGAGGACGAACGACGGCAATCGGTGCGATCTGATACAGGCTCGCATCGCTGGCGTACATCTGGGAGTGCAACGGGTCGCAGAAGACCTCTCCGTCGAGGATTCCTCGCAAGTCCGCCTGGATTCTGGCCTGTTCTGCTTCCACAACGCTCCCTTATCGCATGACCGATCTACCTACGAGACATCTGCACGCGACTGTTTTTAACCCCATAGGTGAAATAAATCACCATGCCGATGGCTAGCCAACCTCCAAGGCGTAACCAGTTGCCCCAACCCAAGGCGGCGATCATCGAACCACAAACCAATACGGCCAAGATCGGAACCAGTGGCACCAGGGGAGTGCGGAAAGGCCGAGGAGCATCTGGATCGCTTTTACGCATGATGATGATCCCAATCGAAACCAAAGCGAACGCAAACAAAGTTCCGATGCTCGTCATGTCTCCAACGATATCCGCTGGAACAAACGCCCCAAAGAGAGCCACAAACACAAAGAAGATCCAGTTGGATTTCGCTGGCGTGTGAAACACTGGGTGAAGTTCCGAGAAGATCTTGGGTACCAATCCATCGCGAGACATCGAATAGAAAACTCGGCTTTGGCCAAGAAGCATCACGAGGATCACTGACGAAAAACCGAATAGAATCGCCAAAGTAATAAATTTGCTCAACCATCCGTATCCCGTCATGTAGGTATCGATCGCGTAAGCCACAGAGGCTTCTTTACCTTTGGTCGGATCGGCAAAGTCCTGGTAGGGTGCAATACCCGTCAGCACCCAGCTAAAGAGGATATAGAGAATCGTGCAGACAACCAGCGAACCGAGGATCCCGATGGGCATATCCCGCTCGGGTTTCTTGGTTTCCTGTGCAGCCGTCGATACCGCATCGAATCCGATAAACGCAAAGAAGACCACACCGGCACCACCGAGGATTCCCCAGAGTCCTCCAAAGGCATGTTCATTTCCAGTCACTGCGTCCTTGATCGTCGTGGCTTCTGGAATGAAAGGAGTGTGGTTGATAGGGTTGATGAATTGCCAGCCCAAGACGATGAATAAGATTACGATGAGGACCTTCACACTCACAACGATGGCGTTGAAGACGGCCGATTCCTTGATCCCACGAACCAAAATTACCGTCAAAAGCAGCAATATAAAGATTGCTGGCAGATTGATGATCCCATGGAGCTGATTTCCATCGATCTTGACGGACTCGAAAGGAGAGTGGCAAAACTGATAGGGAATTACGTAAGCCGGGCCTATGAAACTCTCGATGAATTTATTGAGATACTCCGACCATGCGATGGCTACGGTAGCTGCCCCAAGGGCATACTCAAGCACCAAGTCCCATCCGATGATCCATGCAAAGAGTTCCCCCATCGTGGCATAGGAGTAGGTGTAGGCACTCCCTGAGACCGGGGTCATGGCCGAGAACTCTGCATAGCACATCCCAGCCAGTGCGCATCCAACGGCGGCGACAATAAAGCTGAGCGTCACGCTCGGACCGGCGTGTCCGGCGGCAGCCATCGCCGTTCGAACGAACAAGCCTGCGCCGATGATCGCTCCGATACCAAGCAGGATCAAATTCACCGGGCCAAGATGCCGCTTGAGGGTTCCTTGCCCCTCGGCCCTAGCCTCTTGGTTAAGCTCTTCGAGAGACTTCCTCGCAAAAATATTCATGGTGGGAATTGCTTTGAATGGGATGGGTTTAGATTGACGAACAACAAGAGGAATAAAAAATGAAGCCTTAGACGGCACCCCGATAAACAGGGATCACATAGGGGCCTTCGGGGATCACCGCGATCGACTTATCGCCAGAGGATGCCACGCTCTGCTCGATGGCTCGTTCGAGCGAGTCGATCATCTCGACACCTGTAAGCTCTCGATCCGAGCCTTGGATGCCTTCGCTAAACAAGGAAACTCGCCCAATCGAAAGAGGGCGAAGCAACATGTGCGTTTGCCAACCATCGATGTCGGCAAGGGGCATGCGACGAATGCGATCGATAAAGCCTTCGGCACCTAGCTTTTTCAGTTGGGATTGCGAGTCGCGGTACTCGTGGCTTCCAAGCCCCTCTTCGCAACGGCTTGCGACGATCATGTGTCCGCCTTCGGCGAGGATTTGCAAAGGAGCTACCATCCCCTTGACCGTCTGATAGTAGGTTTTGTCGAGCGGATAACCCGCTGCGCTGGTGATCAAGGTAGAAAACTTCCGGTCGATCGGAACCTCCGCGTACTTGCGAACCATATCGACACTTTGCAAATGGCTTTCGACACACTGGCCGAAATTGACAAAACTCATTTGACGCTGTTCGTCGATGATGGTGTTGACGGCATAGGTTGGCCCGAGGAGCTTGAGAATTTCAAGTTGGCCGCGATGCAAGGGGTTGTCGATAAGGTTGCCGTTGCAAGCCAACGGGTTGGCCATGAATTGGTAGTTGTGGAACGTACGGATCGTCTCTTCTCCGGCGACCCCAGGCGCGACGACTTTGCGACCCCCAGAGTAGCCTGCCATGAAGTGGGGCTCGACCAGCCCCACGACGATTCTCAAATCAGCATCGACCAAGTGACGATTAAGGACCACAGGAATGCCGTCGGTTGGGGTGCGGCCAAGATCGACCATCCAAGCGGTATCGCGGGCAAAGTGATTCTCGATTCGGATGTTGTTGAAGATCCACTCATCGCCGATGACTTCGAGCATCTCCTTGCCGAGGTTCGGTCGGTGCAGACCTGTGGCGATGAGAATCGTGACTTGGGAGTTAGCAACCCCGGCAGCATTGAGTTCCTGAATGATTCCTCGAAGGATTGGTCCGTTGGGAACAGGCCTTGTGATATCGCAGATCACGATGCATACGCGTGAGGAGCCTTTCGCGAGTTGCTCGAGCGATGGACAAGCCACTGCGTTTCGCAATGCATCTTCGATGGACTTGTGAGGATTCTCCAGCAGAGGCATTGGAGGCTTGCGAACCACTGTCGGTTGGCAGCCTTTTGGAAGCCTGACGGGCAGTTCGCTTTTTCCGTACCGGATCTCAATCGTATCGAGCATCCAACCTTACTCCTGTGGTTCTATCGCTAACGCAAGACATCGAACGGGTGATATGATAATAGAAAAGTCCGGTCGATCCCAGCGAAAGCCGACGAAAACCGACTTCTTATCGGGTCGTTGGGCCTGCCGTAGCAGGATTGACCGGAGTGTTTTGACTCAGTCGCACCTTCAGGGCACCGATCCGTTGGTAGAGTTCGGGTTGGGATGCATTTAAAGCGAGGCTCTGCTCATAGTTTTGAACGGCCAGCATCAGATCGCCAGTCATTTCTCGCGATCGGCCTTTGGCTGCCCAGACTCGCGGATTGTTTGGATCCATCGCTAAGGCTTCGTTGATATACTGTTCGGCAACTTTGTTCTGATTGAACTCCTGATGAAGTCTCGCAAGTTCGATTCTCGGTTCGCTAAGTCCTGGGTTTTTCACCGCCCAATCTTTGAGCAACGTGAATCCTTTCTCGGGTTGTCCTTTGTCGACTAAGAGAATTGACAAGCCACGGTAGCAATCGACATGATTGGGGGACATTTCCAAACACGTGTTGTACATCCGTTCGGCGTTTTCGATCATCTTGGGATCTTTGGCCGCCGTCCCGAGTTTGTGATAGGTCGAGGCTAGGTTGTAATAAGTATCGGGATTGGCCGAGTCGGTGACTTTGGCCTGCTCGAAATATTGGAGGGCTTCCGCATAGCGACCTTGTTGATACATCGCCACTCCGCGAGAGTTTTGATTTCTTGCACCAAGCTGACATCCGCTCAGGCAAAGGCACGCCATGGCAATAAACAACCAGAGCATCGGGAACGGGCCGCGAATCGTCGAGCTTCTTTCAGACCAGTTCATCCCAGACGTTCCTTGCGAGAATTGTCAAAGAAGTTTTCCATGTGGCAAATCCATCTGCTTCGAATCTAGCGATCTGTTGGTTTCCAAGGCAATACGAGTTGTGATCAATGCTCTTGACACCGCCAGAGGCGATTGGGTATTTCGCTCCTTGGATCGGCCTGCATTAGTCGATCTGACGAAGACTATCCCGCAAGGATCACTCACAGGAATTACCAACTCATGAAGCGTTTCATTTGGGCGGCAACCATCGCCGCGTTGCTTGGCCAAGTCGGTTGCAACTCAGGGAAAAAAGATCAAGTCGCACAGGATCAAAGCACCGCTCCCTTGAAGGGTGCGAATGCCTCCGGCGGTAATGGCCAACCTCTGGCCGGCACGGGCGGAGCAAGTACTCCAGCACCCCAAGAGGAAATGATTCCTCTGAAATCATTGAACTTGGCCAATCCAACAAAACCCGAAGAAATCGTCGGGGCTTTTTTGGAAGGGATGCGAACCAGCAATGCCAAGGTCATCGAGTCGTTGCTCTCGACGCGAGCAAGGCAAGAGATCAAAGCCAAAGGGTTAGAAATCTCCCCGATCGGTTCTCCGAACGCGTCGTTTGAAATCGGCAAAGCCCAACAAGTCGATCCGAAAGATCCCAACGTGATGTTGGTGTCGAGCAATTGGATCGAACCAGGAACTCCGGGCATGCCAGGCAGCGAATACGAAGTGGTTTGGGCGCTGATCAAAGAAGTCGACGGATGGCGGATCTGCGAAATGGCTGTCGATACGCACACCGAAGGCGAAGAAGTCCAAGTCGTGAATTTCGAGAACCTGTCCGAAGTCGTAGGCGAGCCAACCGGAGAGCGCACCGCGTCGCTCCCAGCAGGGGCCAACCAAGGCCCGGCCAATGCCCCAGCTTTGCCCCCAGCAGCCCCCGGATTGCCCGGCGCACTTCCGTCTTTGCCGACAGGAACCGGACCTACATCGCCGAGCTTGCCCGCCCTGCCGCCGCCAAGTGGAGCGAGTTTGCCAAATATTCCCACGGGAGTTTCCCCGTCGGGTTTGCCTCCTTTGGGCCCACCGGGCAACTAATTCAAAGGATTTCTGAAGGGAAACCAGGGGAATCCGAATCGGATTCCTGGTCGATTCGACCATCCTGGCTTGACCGGTTTTACTGCAATCCTCTATCTTTTGTCACCTGCCGACTACGCTGTCGGTACGGATTTTTGTTTATTGGAATTAAGTTTTGTTGAAGGGGAGTTCCCGACCATGCCATCAATCCAAGAACGAGTCGTCGATATCGTCGCCGAACAACTTGGTGTCGAGAAAGACAAAATCACTCGCGACACCCACTTCGTCAACGACTTGGGTGCCGATTCGCTCGACACCGTAGAGCTTGTGATGGAGTTCGAAGAAGAGTTCGATATCGATATCCCACAAGATGCCGCCGAAAAAATTCAGCGCGTCGGTGAGGCAATCGATTACATTGAAAAACAATCCTAAGCGGACGTGTTATCGATCAGCGAAAATTCGCTGATCATCTGTTTAGCATCATATCTTCAGTCACATGGGTTTGCCCGGCAAGTCAGTTGGGCAACCCCTTGATTCTTCAGATAGCAGTTGCATGAATCGTCGAGTCGTTGTCACAGGGCTAGGGTGTGTTACGCCCATGGCTTTGGAAGTTCCCTCCCTTTGGAATGGGATACTAGAAGGAAAAAGCGGGATTCATCCGCTAACAATCTTGGATACCACGCATCATAAGGTGCGATTTGGTGGAGATGTTCCCAATTTCGATCCTGGCGTGTCTTGCGAACCCAAGGAAGTCAAACGCCTGGATCGCTTCTCGCTGTTCGCAATCTGGGCAGCATACCACGCCGTCAAAGATTCCGGATTGGATTTCTCCAAAGAGCAATCTCATCGCTGCGGAGCCATCGTCGGCTCAGGTATAGGTGGACTCAACGAGATCGAAGAACAAAACCTTCGACTCAACACCAAAGGGCCAGATCGTGTGAGCCCCTTTACGATCCCCAAAATGATGCTCAATGCCGCAGGCGGAAATCTTGCGATCCAATACGGGCTTCGTGGTCCAAACTTCGCCATCGCCACCGCTTGCGCCTCGAGCAACAATGCCATGGGAGATGCTCTCAAATCCATACGCTATGGCGAAGCCGATGTGCTGATCACCGGTGGTACCGAAGCAGCTATCACCCACATGGGAGTGGCAGGTTTTGCGAATATGAAAGCCCTTTCAACTCGCAACGATGCACCTGAAAAAGCAAGTCGTCCGTTCGATGCCGACCGCGACGGGTTTGTCCTGAGCGAAGGTGCAGGCATTTTAATCTTTGAAGAACTCGAGCATGCCAAGGCTCGAGGTGCGCGAATCTATGCAGAGGTCCTCGGCTATGGAGGCTCTTGCGACGCCGGCCACATCACCGCTCCAGACGAACATGGACGTGGGGCTGCCATGGCTATGCGCAATGCACTTGCCGATGCCAAACTCGACCCCTCCGAAATCGACTACATCAACGCCCATGGCACCAGCACGCCCCTGGGGGACAAAGCCGAAACGGTGGCCGTCAAATCCGTTTTCGGATCCTCGGCCTATTCCGTCGCGCTTTCAAGTACAAAAGGCCACCTGGGCCACGCTCTGGGTGCCAGCGGTGGTATCGAAATGATCCTCGCTATCCTCAGTTGCTACTACGACATCGTTCCGCCAACAATCAACCTGGAAACTCCAGACCCCAACTGCGATCTAGACTACACTCCGCTGACTCCCCGCAACCGCAAGGTTCGATATGCGATGAACAACAGCTTTGGGTTCGGTGGACACAATGCGACGATGATCTGCGGCAAACTCTAGGCAACCGGGCATTTTTAGCCCACAATACTCGGCGATCGGTTCACTCCAAGTTGGTTCTTTACCCCTTGAGGATCGCTATGAAAGCCTTCGCTCGTTTTTGCTCGCTTGCTATCGCTGGCCTTTGGGCCATGAACATCCCATCGCTACCGGCAAGGTGCGACGAAGGAATGTTCCCTATCAGCGAACTTTCCAATATCGGACTCAAGAAGCGAGGCATCGATCTTTCGGCAGACGAGATCTTTAACCCGACCGCAAAGAGCCTTGTCGATGGCATCTGCCGAGTTAACGGTTGCACCGGATCGTTGATCTCCAGCGACGGTCTGGTCATCACCAACCATCACTGTGCCTTTGATGCGATTCAGAAGGCCAGCACCCCCCAGCGGGATCTGCTCGCCAACGGATTTATCGCCAAGAACCGCACCGAAGAAGTCCCCGCGACGGGTTACACCGTGCGAATCACCGAATCCTACAGCGATGTCTCGGACCAAGTCCTCTCGGTGACCACCGAACAGATGACCGCTGTCGAGAGAACCAAAGCCATCGACAAGCGAAAGAAAGAACTCGAACTCCAGGCCGAAAAAGACAATCCTGGGATGCGTGCCGAAGTCGCCGAAATGTTCGTCGGCAAGACCTATGTACTATTCCTCTACACCAATCTCAAAGATGTTCGATTGGTGTTTGCTCCACCGATCAGCGTCGGTGCCTTTGGTGGCGAACTCGATAACTGGGAATGGCCCCGCCACACCGGCGATTTCTCCTTCATGCGGGCCTACACCGCCCCAGATGGTAAGCCTGCCGAGTACTCGCCAGAGAATGTTCCCTATCGACCCAAACGACCATTGCAAGTGCAAGCCAAAGGGATCGACGAAGGAGATACCGTGTTCTTGCTTGGTTATCCTGGTCGAACCGTGCGAAATCGCACCGAAAGTTTCGTCAAGTACGAAGGAAACATCCGGTTGCCTCTGATCGTCGAGCTTTACAGTTGGCAGATCTCCGAGATGGAGAAAGCTGGGGCGAAGGATCGGGCCGTTGCGATCAAGCATGCCACAAGGAGCAAGTCCCTGGCAAACGTCGAGAAGCGATCTCGTGGGCAACTGATCGGCATCCAGAGGGCCAAGATCCAACAGCAACGAGCCGATCGAGAGACCAAACTCAAGACCTTCATTGCAAGCGATCTAAACAAGTACGGCAAGTACGCGTCGGTTCTCGATCAGATCGACGAGGTCTATGCGGAGATGTCAAAGAAAGGCAAGCTCGAGATCTATCTTCGGGAACTTCGCACCGCACCTCGTGCCTTGGCCATCGCATTTGCGATCTACGACGCTGCCGTCGAGAGGGCCAAGCCCGACATCGAGCGCGAAGCTCCCTACATGGATCGGAATTTCACGTTGACCACCCAGCAGATCAAACTCGATGTTGGGGACTGGGATCGAGCAACCGATGCCAGAATGCTCCAAGGAATGCTCGAGCGACTCGAATCGACCGAGGGTGTCCAAGACATCGAGCCAGTAGCGCGGGTTTTAACCTCCAAAGAGCCGCTTGATAAACTGACCAAGGCAGTGATGGACAATACCAAGCTCGGGGACTTGGAGTTCGTCACACAGTGCCTGAGCAAAACCCCTCAGGACCTTAAAGCTCTCGGCGATCCGGCTTTGAATTGGATCATCGATCTGTATCCGATTTATGTCAAACAACGAGAGAAGGATAAGGACAGAGAGGGCAAACTCAGTCAATTGTATGGATCTTTAATTGAGATCCAGCGCCTGGCCGAAGCATCTGAGTTTATCCCTGATGCCAACGCCACACTGCGTCTAACGGTCGGCAAAGTGGAAGCTTACTCGCCGGTCGATGCGATCGTAAAGACACCCATCACAACGCTCAGGGGTTTGTTGGAAAAGACCACAGGCCAAGAGCCATACATCACACCTGATGAGGTACTCAAGGCCGCTTCGGAGTCTCGCTATGGAGGCTTGGAGCATCCGAGACTCAAGACCGTTCCGGTTGCATTCCTCTACAGCACCGACACCACGGGTGGGAATTCAGGCAGTCCAGTGCTCAATGCCAAAGGAGAGCTTGTCGGAGTGAATTTCGACCGAGCCTTTGAAGCCACCATCAACGACTTTGCTTGGAATCAGCGATACAGTCGATCCATAGGCGTGGACATCAGGTATGTGCTGTGGATAACGGGTGAGGTTTTCGGAGCAAAGCATATCGTCGAAGAGATGACCAAAACGCGTTGAATCGACTTAGCGTCGTTGTAACCGCTTGGTTCAGTTTTCCAGGGGCGATGCCCCTGGCTATGTTGATGATGGCCGTTGGCCAATTGGAGTGCCCGTCACCCCTCAAACTTCTCACTTCCTACTTCGCACTTCAAACTTCAAATTTCTCACTTCAAACTTCGTTCTATCTCCCCTTCGCTCCCTGGGGCTGTTTACCTGAAGCCTGTCGCCTGTCGCCTAAAGCCTGATTGTTTGAGAGCCGTAGGATGGAAAGGTTTGTAATAGCCGAGCGTGTCGCTTGGGCAACAATGGAATCACCATCGCGATGCCCACGACAACCCCTAGCGTGATCGCGTAAGCCATCCTGTAGTGCTCTGCGCTTTGAACAAATTTAAAACTGCTTGAATTGCTCAGAATCCGATATGCCACAGCCTGAAACGCTGCCGGTCCGAGGAGCAACGCCAGCACGAAAAGTGTGACGTAAAACCAACGATATTCACTGCGCAAGGCTCCCACAAGCAAGAAGCACAGAAACCCTAAATTTATAGCAATCCAACCGAACCAAATTCCAATAGAGATAAGGTCGTTGACCATTAAAGAACGACCTGGGTTGGGTGCCACGACAATCCACTTGGCAACTAAAGTAAATACCGCTACAAGGACTGTCACCCCAAGCATCGTACGGATCGAATACTGCCTCGAACCAGCTTGATCAGTTTCTAGCCAACTAAAATCGCTCCACCAATACATCAGCTTCTGAAGCCAACCCGCCAACAGATAGATCCCTACGCTCCCTAACTCAATTAGGGCCACAAAAACAATAGGAACTCCTAGCCTCCATGCGATGTTGAAACCAAGGATCACAATCATCGAGATACCAAGGGAAAGAAGCACTCCCAGTAAGATCCGCTTCAATCTACCTCTGAAGTAACTCTGTATCACAAGCCATAGCGCTAGGTACTGGGCAAGCCACAGGCCAATGACGAAACCAGCCAATGATCCTTGCCCCAGCTTTAAAGATGCTGCCCCAAGATCGCCGGCAACCGCAACGAGCAAGAGCAATACACCCCAGAGCAACTGAAGTTTGCTCGGACTAAGCGATCGCTCTAGAACTCGGAGCTCAGAATCCTCATCCCATTCATAACCATCTTCTGCGTGGCTACTCTCTATTTCACTCATACACCGATGCCATCGGGAGTGTTCCAATAACCTCCTCGCAAGTGGTCAAACACAAGCCTCCTTGCAGGTCCCCCATTGCCTACACTCTGATCGTGCATGATCCCCTGACCACTTGGATCCAACTCGTAAACACATCGGCCATTGCACCATGTCTTGATCGGCCAACCTTGAAGGGTCGTTCCATGCCAAGGTGACCACTTGGACTTGGTCCACTGTTTGGTATTCTCGATCGTTCTGCAGAGTTTCGGATCGACCAACACTACGTCGGCATCGTAACCGACCTCGATCCGCCCTTTGCCAACAATCCCCCAAACCCGAGCCGGTGCATCAGCAGTCCAAGAAGCGATCTGATTCCAAGTGCACTCGCCTCGCGAAGCTCGATCCAGTAGCAGTGCAAAGTAGTTCTCGACGGCAGGTAGTCCGCTAGGTGACAACGGATAAGGCTGCGATTTTTCCTCGAGCGTATGGGGCGCATGATCGGTCGCTACCACCTGGATCTTCCCCTCGACCAACGCTTGCCATAAAAGCTGATTATCCTTGGCCGCCTTGATCGATGGGTTCATTTGTATGAGGCTGCCAAGGCGATCGTAATCGTCGACGTTGAAATACCAATGGTGAGGGCATAGCTCCGAGGTAATCAGCCCTCCGTGGGACTCTAACAAAGGGATCTCGTCGGCAGTGCTAACATGCAGCACATGAAAACGATGCTTGTGCCTGACAGCCAAATCGATCGATCGCCGTGTCGCGATGATCGCCGCTTGGTAATCCCTTATTCGCGAGTGATCATGGATGGTCAAATTGCTTCCCAGTCGAGCTTGGTTTGCACGAACGGTCGATTCGTCCTCGCAATGCGCGCAGATCGGAACTTTTGTTTCTGCGAAAATTCGCTCGAGTGCTTCTTGCTCGTCGACCAGGAGATCACCAGTGCTTGAGCCGATGAAAATTTTGATCCCAGGAACCCCCGTGGCAACTTTGAGCGCCTCGATGTTCGTCGCCGTAGCACCCATGTAAAAGCCATAGTTGACCAGCGACTTGGTCGCTGCAATGGAATACTTCTGTTCGATGAGCTCTTGGTTGATCGCAGCCGGTTTGGTATTGGGCATCTCCAAGAAGCTCGTTACACCACCGGCGGCACAAGCTCGACTGGCCGTCGCAAGGTCCTCTTTGTGCGTAAGCCCCGGCTCGCGGAAATGGACTTGGTCGTCGACCAACCCAGGAAACAGGACCAATTCTTGGGCATCGACGATCTGGTCTGCAGTGGTGCTCGCAGGTGCGTCCACCGCAGCAATTTTGCCATCACGCAGTAAGACGTTGCTGACTGCAACCCCATAGGGAAAAACCACTTGGGCGTTGCGAATGAGCGTCGAACCTTGCGCAGTCCGGGTTACCATGGGTATAGACTCTCCAAAAAATAGGGGGTGGTCAGGGGAAATTCATGGGGAAGCACGGAGTCCTACTCGTACTCGAAATGAAGCATTGGGACTCCAGGGTTTCGAGTACGAGTAGGAGTACCGCGTTGCTGAGTACGAGATATCAAAGCAATGACCGAAAAATCCATCCTTTGAATCCTCAATTATCCCTAAATCCCTTAGAATAGCGAGTCGACCGAGTCCACTTCAAAAAAGCTAAAGGTAGCTGTTTCCATGATCGTAAATTTTAAACCTTTGATCGTCTGTTTCCCCTTGCTCTTGGTTCTGCTGGGCCAATCACTGAGCTTTCTTGGGGCCCAAGAACCCAATCCAACCGATACCCGAGGTTGGAGCAACCGCATCGAGCAAGCCTTGCGGGACGGCAACGCTGATCGAGCACTAGAAGAAATCAATCGCGCGATCGCGAAATCGCCCGAGTTATCGCAACTTTATTTGATCCGCGGCTCGCTGCTTTTTCGAAGTGGCAAAATCGATGAGTCCCTACCGGATTTCGACAAGGTTATCCAGATCGATCCACCGTTGAAACCTTACCTTTGGCAACGAGGTATCGCTCTGTATTACGCGGGGAAATTCCAAGAGGGTCTCGATCAGTTTGCCGTCCATCGCGATGTGAATCCAAACGATGTCGAGAATGCCTTTTGGCACTTCCTGTGCGCCGTGAAAACCAAAGGTCTCAAAGCGGCCCAAGACGACGTGCTACTTTCGGGTAAAGACGAGCGCGTTCCAATGATGCAAGTCCAGCAGCTGATCCAAGGGAAAGCCACCGTCGAGCAAGTCGTCGCTGCAGCCGAAAAGAACCGCAAACTCATCGACGGTTCAGATTATGACCGTTTCTATGGATACCTCTACGTCGGTCTGTACTACGATGCGATCGGCAACCGTGTCAAAGCTCTCGAATGGATCGAGAAATGCGTCGACCTGAAAGTCGCTGGATACATGGGAGATGTTGCCAAGGTGCACCTCGATACGCTCAAAAAGGATCTCGTCGGAGTCGAATCACCCAACAAGCAAAAAGGGAAATGGGTTTCGCTCTTCAATGGCAAAGACCTCACGGGTTGGACTCCCAAGATCCGTGGTTTCAAACTCGGTGAAAACTATGGCGATACTTTCCGCGTCAAGGATGGGATGATCCAAGTCCGCTACGACGGCTACGAAAAATTTGATGAACGCTTTGGCCACCTTTTCTATGACGGTGTGTACTCGAAGTACCGGCTCCGCATCGAGTATCGGTTCGTGGGCGAGCAAGCCCCCGGCGGTCCGAGCTGGGCGATCCGTAATAGCGGCGTGATGCTCCACGGACAACGCCCCGAAACCATGACCATCGATCAAGATTTCCCTTGTTCGATCGAAGCCCAATTCCTAGGTGGAAACGGAACCGATGCACGAACGACACTCAACCTGTGCACACCGGGTACTCACGTCGAGATCGGCGGAAAACTCTTTACCCCTCACTGCACAAGTTCCAAATCGAAAACTTATCACGGCGACCAATGGGTCACGGCTGAGTTCGAGGTTTTGGGCAACGAAGTCATTCGCCACATCATCGATGGTCAAGTCGTATTGGAATATCAAAAACCTCAGCTCGATCCAAACGACGCGAACGCTAAACCGCTTATTCGCGACGGGTTGGTTCGCATTGAAAGCGGAACGATTTCTTTGCAGTCCGAAAGTCATCCGATCGACTTCCGAAAAGTCGAAATCATGGTTCTCGAATAAACTTGCTCGCATACCCCCGCTGCTATTTCCGCCGGAGAGCGGGAACAGCAGCGGGGGCTAGCTGGCGGTCAGTTTTATTCTTTTGTAGCCGCAAGTCATGGCCCCACCGGCGTGAAGCCCAGTGGCGTTGAATTAAAAGCGGAACGGCGCGAGCCGTCCGGTGAAAACTATGCGAATTCGCGGACATTCCATCACTCACCGGAGTGCTCGCGCACTGCCGCTTTTATACTAATACAACGCCATTAGGCGTGAAGTCGTGTGGTGGCCCCCGAAGGTTTATCCACAATAATTCCTCAATAGCCGCACTAACCGCTCGGACGCTTAGGATGCCATTAAACTTCGACAACCGTTTTGTCCGCGAATTGCCTGGTGAAACAGCCACCGTCGGTTCGTCCCGCAAGGTGCTCGGTGCGTGTTACTCGCCTGCGTTGCCCGTTGTCCCAAGTGATCCAAAGCTCTTGGCTTATGCGACTGAGGTTGCCGAGCTCATAGGAATCACCGATTCTGAAATCCAATCGGATTGGTTTCTCGATGCTTTTTCCGGACGCAAGTTGCATGACTCGATGCAGCCCTTTGCGATGTGCTACGGAGGCCATCAGTTTGGACACTGGGCTGGACAACTCGGAGATGGTCGCGCGATCAACCTTGGAGAAGTCATCAACCGTGATGGTCAGCGATGGATGCTTCAACTCAAAGGTGCAGGTCCCACGGCTTACTCTCGAAATGCCGACGGTTTTGCCGTATTGCGATCAAGCGTCCGGGAGTTTCTCTGTTCGGAAGCCATGCATCATCTTGGGGTTCCTACGACGCGTGCATTGTCTTTGGTAACCACTGGAGACCTCGTGGTCCGGGACATGTTCTACGATGGTCGCCCAAGACGCGAGCCAGGTGCGATCGTCTGCCGAGTCGCACCTAGTTTCGTTCGCTTTGGAAGCTTCGAAATATTCGCAGCACGCCAAGACATCCCCAATCTCCGGCGACTGATTGAATATGTCATTCGAACCGATTTTCCAGAATTGCTCGATGGCAAAGAGCACGTTGAATCGGGGACGATCATCGAGTGGTTTCGAGAGGTTTGTCGGCGGACCGCTGTGATGATTGTCCATTGGATGCGTGTGGGCTTTGTCCATGGTGTGATGAACACCGACAACATGTCGATTCTAGGACTTACGATCGACTATGGCCCCTACGGTTGGCTCGAGGACTACGACCCGACCTGGACACCCAATACAACGGACGCAGAGGGGCGCCGCTACTGCTATGGTCAGCAACCTCAAATCGCTTATTGGAATCTAGCCCAATTGGCCAACGCGATCTACGCATGCGTCGAAGACAAAGAAGCCCTCGAAGGGGCCATGGAAGTCTATGTTCAGACGATGCAAAGCCAATGGCAAGCCACGATGCTGTCCAAGTTGGGGCTGTCGCGCTGGACACATGCCGAAGACTCCTTGATCGAATCGCTCTTTGAGCTTCTTCGCGCGGTTGAAACCGACATGACTTGGTTCTATCGTTTGCTTGGGACTTGGCCGGTAAAATTGTCCGATCCCAAGGATCCGGAGCTGAGATCCAAATTCGCTTTGAAACATTTTCAAGAGTCCTATTATCGCCCTGAGCAATGCGACGCGGCTTACATGACGCGATTGATCGCTTGGCTAGATCGTTACGATCGGCGAGTTCTTGAGGATCATGCCGACGCGACCCAGCGGCAAGCGACGATGGAGCTGGCCAATCCCCTGTTTGTGCTTAGAAACTATCTTGCTCAAGAAGCGATCGACCAGGCTCAAGAGCACGGGGATCCGAGCGATATCATGCGATTGTTGGATGTCTTGAGAAATCCTTACAAGGCACAAAAGGGGATGGAACGGTATGCACAGAAGCGGCCCGAGTGGGCTCGAAATCGTCCAGGCTGTTCGATGCTCTCGTGTAGTTCTTAGTTTCTATTTAAAAGATTCCTGAAGACAACTTTTTGAAACACAGAGGCACAGAGAGCACAGAGCCTTGAGAACATCCTCCTTCCTCTCTGTGTCCTTTGTCTCTCTGTGTTTCCAATCTTCGAATCCCTTTCAGAACCCTTTGTTCGATTAATTTTACGGGAGATCCTATTGATTTCTCGTACTCCAACTTGTTTCAAACAACTCGGACCATTGGCTCGGATCGATCAGATCCTCTTGCGACCAATGAACCGGACTGCTCTGATCGCGATAAGCATGGATGCGACCAAGACCGATAACTTTGGCCTTGGATCCATGCAATTCAAGCCCCGTCGATTCGTCGATGCCGATCCCGATGAGTTTTTCGTGCATCGCGACGGCTTTGGCTAGTCGCTCGAAGCGGTTCTTTTGGGTGAAGTGCTGATCGACAATGACGCTCGGCAGTATCCCAAAGCCTTCGGACATCACAGGTTCGCTGATACCTCCAGCGATCATGGTTTTCGATAGGATTGCCGCTCCTGCGCTGGTGCCACCTAAGACACCTCCTCGTTGCAGAAGATGGTTCAATCTCTCGATCAAAACCGTACCACTGAATCGCTCGGAGAGTCTACTTTGATCCCCTCCGGTGATCCAAACGGCTTGAGCTTGATCGATTTGCTCAGCGAACTTTGGATCCTTAGTTGTCCGGTTATCGCTTGAGTGCACCACAAGCACATCCTGCCAACCTCGTGACTTCCAAAGTTCGAGCCACGGCGAATAATCCCCGGAATCGGATCTGGCAGAGGCGGTAGGAATGAGCACGAGCGTCGAGTTCTTCGCGTCAGATAATTCGCAGAATCGATCAAGGATCGAGTCGGGAAGTTTACCTCCTCCACAGATCAAGATTGTTCCGGGTGTTTTCCCGGATCGTTCCTGCAAACAGCTTGGTAAATGCGCTACCAGAGGGCTTGTGCAAAGAGTGCTCGCACCGACCGACAGGATTTCTCGGCGATAGTAATGGCCTTTGTCCATCCTGAGTGTCGCTTCCAATCTCACCGTGTGTTCTTCGCATCGATTTGTTTTTGAACCATATCGATGATTTGCTTGTGGATGGTTTGTACATCGCAGTTCGCATCGATCATGGCAGTCGTTCCACCACAGCGCGGTAGTTGCTCGATAAATCCAGCGCGTACTTTTTGAAAGTAGGCTATCCCCCGCTTTTCTAGGCGATCTTGGCCACGCTGGATTCGCGATGCAGCAATCTCAGGATCGATGTCCAAAACGATTGTTAGCTCGGGCATGCAACCTGCCGTAGCGATTTGACCGACTCGCCAAAGGTCTTCAACATCCAATCCACCTGCGGATCCTTGATAGACAACGTTTGCCAGTAGGAATCGGTCACAAACGATTGTCTCACCGGCCTGGAGAGCTGGACGGATATTTTCGGAGACGAGTTGTGCTCGGGCGGCCATGTACAAAAGCATTTCGGTGGTATTGGCCAGCGGGATGTCTTCGCGATGAAGTAGGATCTCACGGACGGCTGTACCGAGTTTGGTCGAGCCTGGATCGCGATGGGTCTGAACGCGATAACCTTGGGCGGTTAACCAACTAGCTAGCAGTTGGATTTGAGTGGATTTGCCTCCGCCGTCGATACCGTCGAGGGTGATGAACATCGTATATCGCTCTACATCGTAAAGGCATCCATGTCCTCTTGCGGAGCGACTTGGTAGCCATGGGGTTCCATCGAGCAACCGGCGCGGCCTTGGCTCAGCGATCGAATCGCGCTGGAGTAGCCAAAAAGTTCTTTCAACGGGACCAGCGCGTTGACTTGGGTAATGTAGCCTCTCGACTCGGTTTTCTCGATAAGTCCACGGCGTTGTTGCAAGTCGCCGACGATTTCTCCGAGGTAATCTGCCGGGGTCGAAATGTCCATTTTCATGACAGGTTCAAGCAGCGCCGGACCGCCGAGTTTGAGTCCTTCATCAAAGGCATCGTTGGCAGCGATGCGAAACGCAACTTCATCGGAGCCGACTTCTGCTATCTCGGCCCCGAGGATGCTGATACGGATTCCAGTCAGAGGGAAAGACCCGATGAGTCCACCACCCTCGGCTCGGTTTTTGAGTTCTTCGAGGGCTGCTTGGCGCAAGTTCTCAGGGAGCATTTTTTCAGGCGGAGTTCGATCTAGTACGATCACCTTGGCCGAGAGATCCTCAAGGGGCTCGAAACGGACTTGCAATCTTGCAAAGAGCGTTTGAGAACCGACTTGGCGATTGCACTGCCCGTTGACTTCAGCAAGCCCGCGAATCGTTTCGCGATACGATACGCGAGGCTTGTAGAATTTGACATTCAGTTGATAGTCACGAACAAGTCTGTTCTTGATGACTTCCAAGTGCAATTCGCCCATCCCCGAGATGATCGTCTGTCCGGACTCGGCACTTTCGCTGGCGTGGAAGGTAGGGTCTTGGCGTTTGAGCATGTCGAGGACTTCGGCGAGCTTTTTTCGCTCGGTCGAGTTCTCGGGCTCAATGGCCATCGAGATGACGGATTGAGCAAACTGGATCGAAGGCAACTGAATCATCTCGCGGGTATCGCACAAGGTATCGCCTGTGATTGAATCGCGGGGGCCAATCGCGCAGGCGATGTCACCGCATTCAAGGGTATCGATTTGACCTTGTCGATCTTTCTTCGACGCGTGGATTTGCCAAAGCTGAGCGACATTCTCTTTCTTGTCGCGGTTTGGATTGTAGACGCGCGAGTTGGATTCAAGTTTTCCGGAGTAGACCCGAATCCAAAACATATCACCTGTCTTGGCAGGCAGAATCTTGAAGACCAGGGCACAGAAGGGATCCTTGGGGTCGGGCTTGCGAAGGATCTTCTTATCAGGTTTCTTCGGATCGCAACCTTCGACTGCAGGCCGATCGATCGGGCATGGGAGATAGGAACCAACGGCATCGAGGAGCGGTTGGACTCCGACTCCGTGTAGGGCTGAACCGCAAAGCACCGGTTGGATCGCTTGACGGATACAAGCCTCTCGAAGCGTCTTGCGAATAAGATCCGAGGGGATGGGCTTTTCCTCCATCGCCAGAACCATCATCTCTTCGCTGTGCGTGTAGAGTTTTTCGAGCATGACGTTTCGCCAATCGCGAGCGTCAGCAACGAGATCCTCGGGGATGTCTTGAACGCTGACGGTGCGACCTGCATCCTCGGTGCTGAAGGTCATGAGTTTCATATCGATCAGATCGATGATCGCTCGGAATGGATCATCGGTGTGTGCAGGGCCTTGCCCGACTGGGATCTGAATGGCCAGAGGATCGGCACCTAGGCGTGGTCCGATTTCCTCGAGCACCCGATAAAAGTCTGCCCCTTCGCGATCGAGTTTGTTGATAAACACGATCCGAGGTACACCGTACTTGTTGGCTTGCCGCCAAACCGTTTCACTTTGAGCTTCGACACCTTCGCGTGCGCTAAAGACGACAACAGCACCATCGAGTACTCGCAAGCAGCGTTCGACTTCGGCGGTGAAATCGACGTGGCCTGGGGTATCCAAGAGGTTAACCGAGCAGTCTTTCCAGCGGAAAGTCACGCAAGCCGCGAAGATGGTGATTCCCCGCTGCTGCTCTTCGGGATCGTCATCGGTTTCGGTCGTACCAGAATCGACTGCCCCTGCGCGGTGTTTGGTTCCGCTCATGTAGAGCATCTGTTCAGTAACGGTCGTTTTCCCAGCATCGATATGCGCGATGATACCGATGTTGCGGATCGTTTTAAGCTCACGAGCCATGCATCAAAACGCTCAAGCGTTCCACTTCGAGTAAATTGGGAATTCCAAGCCGGAGAGTTTTAACTCGGTTGCTTGCGGAGGTCGAGCCATTCGCTGTGGAAAACTCCCGATCGATCGAGCCTTTGGTAGGTATGAGCCCCGAAATAGTCCCGTTGGGCCTGGAGCAAATTCGACGGAAGCCTCGCTAGCCGATAGCTGTCGTAGTAGGCTAAGGCGGTGGTAAAGGCTGGGACAGGCAGCCCTAGATGGCTTGCTGCCATGACGACCGCTCGCCAGGATTCCTGGGCATTCTCGATCGCCTTCTTGAAGTAGGGGTGGAGCAAGAGGTTTTCGAGGTTTGGATCGGCATCAAAGGCCTCTTTGATCCGATCGAGGAACTGGGCGCGGATGATGCAACCGCCTCGCCAGAGCAATGCGCAGTCGCCGTAGTTGAGCCCCCAATCGAGCTCTTTGCTGGCCTCTTGCAATTGCACGAAGCCTTGGGCATACGAGCAGATCTTGGAAGCATACAAAGCATGCCGGACCGCTTCGATGAACTTCTTGCGATCGGCGACCAAGCCTTTGACGGCCGAATCAAAAGCCGGATTATGGGAAGGAGCCGGAGCGGAGAGAACCTTGCTGGCTCGAACACGAGCTTCTTTCATAGCGGCCAAACAACGCGCATACACGGCGGTCGTGACCAAAGTGCTAGGAACTCCCAGATCGAGTGCCAATTGACTCATCCACTTGCCGGTGCCTTTTGCACCAGCCACATCGAGGACTTGGTCAACCAAATAGCCGCTTCCACCTTGATCGTCTTTGACGCTAAAGATATCGCGGGTGATCTCGATCAAATAGCTTTGTAGTTCACCACGGTTCCAGTCATCAAAGACACCATAGAGTTCTTCGTTAGAAAGGCCTGCGGCTTCTTTGAGCAGCAAGTAGGCTTCGCAAATCAATTGCATATCGCCGTATTCGATGCCGTTGTGAACCATTTTCACGTAGTGACCAGCACCGCGTGGACCGACCCATTCGCAGCATGGGATATCGTGCTTTGGGCCGACCTTGGCCGAGATGGCTTGGAAGATCGGTTTGATCGTTGGCCAAGCGGCTTTGCTGCCGCCGGGCATGAGACTCGGGCCCTTGAGGGCACCTTCTTCTCCACCTGAAACACCCGATCCAACGAACAGGAGTCCTTTGCTTTCAACCTCTTTGGTTCGTCGTTCGGTATCGACATAGTGGGTGTTTCCCCCGTCGATCAAGATATCGCCTGGCTCGAGGTGTGGGGTGAGTTGATTGATCAGCTCGTCGACTGCCGGTCCGGCTTTGACAAGCATCATGACCACTCGCGGACGCTTTAGGTTCTTGACCATATCGACGATCGAATGGCAGCCGACGAAGTTCTTGCCTTTGGCGCGGGTGGCTAAGAGTTCATCGACTTTGTCGGTTGTTCGGTTGTAGACCGCGACTTTGTATCCTCGACTCTCGACATTGAGGGCTAGGTTCTCACCCATGACTGCCAAACCGATCAGACCGAAATCACATAAATCGCTCATCATGGAACCTTCTTCTTTCTACTTTCTGACTTCTAACTTTCTGGCTTCGACTTTCTACTTCCGCAATTGGTTTAGAGAGCTTTGGCCCATTCTAGGCTAAATCGAGGGTCGCCACAATCGAACGGAGGATCAACAGTAAGTCCCAAAAACTCCAGCAATTTGCCAAATAGCTATACTCAATCGGTGTGATCGACGCGAATAAACCCCTCTTTTAGCTACGAATGATCGAATATGAAAAGCCAGCTACTTTCTAAGAAACCATATCTCACCTATGGGTTGTCCATTGGCCTAGTTGTTGCCTTTTCCTTCATCTCAGTGGCTGAGGACTGGCGTCAGTTTCGTGGAGGTAGCGCACTGAGTATCAATTCCAAGTCCCAACTCCCTGAGGATTGGACCGAGCCACCCCAGGCTGCTTGGAGGACCCCAATCCCAGGAAGTGGTTGGTCCCAGCCGATCATCGTTGGCGACAAAGTTTTCGTCTCTAGCGCTGTGCCAAGCAAGGGTGGCAAGCCCAAAGGGATGAGTGGCGGTGTGATGGATCCGAGCACGATGGGTAGAGCGGCTAAGCCCAAGGATCCAGTCTCCTGGAAGCTTGTTTGCTTGAGTCTTGCCAATGGCCAGATCCTATGGGAGCAGACAGCTATCGAAGCCATCCCAGCATTTGCCAAGCACGCATCGAATACGTTCGCAACCGAAACTCCAGCCGCCAGTAACGATACGGTCTTTGCTTACTTCGGGGCGGCAGGTTTTCTAGCCGCTTACGATTTCGATGGCAAGCAAAAGTGGACCAAGAGCCTCGAACCGCAAAAGATCAGCAACGATTTTGGTACCGGTAGTTCGCTTGTGCTCATCGAAAAGGAAGATCCGCTGCAAAGCCGGCTTATTTTGCAAGAGTACAACGAGCAGTCTGCAGTACTCTCGTGCCTTAACCCGGCAGATGGTCAAGAGATTTGGAGAGCAGAAAGGCCCAAAGGATCTGCTTGGAGCACTCCGATCATTTCGTCTAGCGATGGAGTCGATGAGATCATTACTGGGGGCCAAGGCTCCGTGATTGCTTATGATTTGGCATCAGGCAAGGAGCGTTGGAAGTTAGGTGGCTTAGACACATCTTTTTCTTGCTCGCTGGTCGCCGACGAGTCAGCAATCTACTTTGGAACAGCGAGCCCAGGTAGTCGAGCCCCGATCTATGCGGTTGCTAAAGGACACACCGGAGATTTGACACTTGCCAAAGATGCGACGACTTCTCAAGCAGTCCTTTGGTCGGGCTTCAAGAGTGGTGCCGGAATGCCTTCTCCAGTCGTTGTCGGTGACTACCTCTATTTCTTTGGCAACACGGCCACCTGCTATGAGAAGAAAACTGGCAAAGAGGTGTATCGCAAACGGATGCCCGGTGGAACCCTCGTGGCAGGTTGTCCAGTCGTTGTCGGTGACAAGATCTATATGTTCAACGAGTCGGGAAACATGATCATCGTCAAGACGGGCCCAGAGTTCCAAGTCGTCGAGTTGGCGACCGGTTCCAAAGACGAGGTCTACTGGTCGACTCCTGCGGTGAGCTCAAATTCGATTTTGATCCGTTCCTCGGATGCCGTTTACTGCTACCGATAGACTCTGAGTATGATATGCTCATGCGGTCTGCTTCGATAAGATCGTATTGACATACTTTCCTCTTGCATTTCCACTTTGAGTCACCTCTGTGAGCCAGCCTTCCCAAGAGCCGATCCTGATTAGTTGTCCGCAATGCAAGGCCAAGCTCAAGGCACCTTCATCGATGGCAGGCTCGCGCATCGATTGCCCCAAATGCCATTCGAAGGTGCTCGTTCCAGGTATCGCGTCGAAAACAAACTCTGCAAACGATGATGAACAATGGTTCTCTCTTGAGCCCCAGGATTCGGTTGCCAAGCCAAAACCAAGCCCTTCAAAGGCAAGCCCTCAAAAAGTTCCCTCAGATAGCTCTGAGGATCCTCCACGAAGCGTCTTTGACGACGATCTTCCCGATCTAGCCCCGCTTCAAGAACCACCGAAGACTCCCAGTCCATCGGCTCCCAGTCCATCGGCTCAAAGTCAACCGGCTCAAAGTCAACCGACAGGATCGGCATCGCGAAGCGAGCAAGCTCTGCGCGATGCGCTTTCAGGCAGGGAGGACCTCTTTGAGGATCCTGCAGACTCCCAAAAGCAGCCCGCTACCAAGCCGATCCCATCCAGTCTGCACAGTGCCAAACCTGCATCCCCAAAGCCTTCCAATGCCGAGTATTCTATAAAATGTAAAGTTTGCAATACAATACTTACGGTTCGAGAGTCCAAGGTTGGAAATCAGGTCAAGTGTCCCGACTGCCATTCGATGATCCTGGTGCCGCCACCTCCGGTCAAAAAGGCTCCTGCTGACATCAAGATCGATGAGCTCGAAGCCGCCGTGCAGCTAGCTCCTGTCGGAGATAACAACCCGCGCATCGTCTCGGGTGCCTCGGTCAACACCAAGGAGATGCTGAGCAAAGCATCCGAGGCACTGGAACGCGAACGCAAGGAGATCGAGGATGTCAAAGGTGCGTTCGACTCGAAAGAGTGGTTGTCTCGTAACTTCGGGTTCCTGAGCGACAAGCGATTGATTCTGGCTCTTGTCGCATTGGGTTTTGCAACCTCGATGGTTTACTACCTTCAAGGTCTTATACCCCACAGCACAGAGACCGATTTGCAGAAAGTGTTACAAACCCTCAGACCTCATCTATTGCTTGCTGCAACGTTCCCAATCCAGCTTGCGACTTTCATCTGCGCCGTGGCCGTGATTCCCAAGTCCGCCAATCGAGTCAAGCTCATCGAACCATGGCCCTTTTTTCAGAATGTCAAAGACTACTTAGGGCCCGCATGCATCGGGTTCGTTGTGTTTCTGGTCGTAGGCATTCTAGCGAGTCTATTGAGTTCCGGTTTATCGGTCATTAAAGTGCCGGTGCTCTTGCAAGATGCATTGGCTCAAATGCTTCTTTGGGGCTCCGTGCCGATCATCTACTTGAGCATGCTCGATTTGCAAAGCTACAAGCAACCTGTTTCAAGTAGTATTTTTAAGTCGATCTCGGCCAAGCCTGATGCGTGGGGCGCGATGTACATGCAATCGGCTGTCGTCTGGGTGCTGTACTTTGTCCTGTGGCAAATCGCGATTCTCAAAGGCCCTGCGATCGGGATGTTGGCAGGATTTGTCTTTCCCTGGTACATTTGTTTCGTGGCCAACCAATACGGCGTGCTTGCTGGACGGATCAGCGATGTAACCGATTTGGGATACGAAGGTGTCTTTGCGGAGAGCGAATGAAGACAACAATAGATCCAGAACAGCAAGCCGAGCGCAAGGCCTTGCGGCAGTTGATCCTGTTTGTTTTCGGTGAAACACTCATCAGCGTCGTGCTTTTGGCGATCAACGCCGGGATGGTCTTTGGGTTGGTTCAAGCTCTAGGCTGGTTGTTCCCCCGTTTCGATATCGCCGATGAACTTAGCCCCTCGGCACTGCAACAACTGATCATTTATACCTTTCCCGTGTTGCTGCTGTTTTTAGAATGGTACGCGTGGGATGTATTATCCTCTGTCCGCAAAAGCAACCGCTAGGCCATGGTTCATTATTTGCTCTGCGCCGTAGGTAGTTCCGGTGACGTTCATCCTTTTGTCGGACTTGGACAAAGGCTCCAGAGCCGAGGGCATCGCGTGAGCCTCATCACCGCTGGGTATTTCCGACAGTTGGCTCAGTCCTCGGGTTTCGATTTCTACGACACGATGCCCGAGTGCGATTTCCATCAACTGGTCAATGACCCGGACTTGTGGCATCCGACCAAAGGTACCAAGCGAGTGATGCAACTTGCCGTTCGAAAGAATCTCGAACCGACCTATCGAGCGATCGAACAACTCTATGAACCGGGAACGACTCGGCTGGTCGCATCGAGTTTAGCTTTTGGAGCCCGAGTAGCCCAAGAGAAACTCGGTGCGCCGTTGGTGAGCGTCCATCTATCGCCAGTTGTTTTTCGCAGTGAGTTTCAAGGGCCCAGGCTTCCGCGATTGGCGCTGCATCTAGGCCCGCGTTGGTTTAAACGTTTCCAGTGGTGGGTTGCCGATCGCTGTGTGATTGATCCGATGATCTGCCCGTGGCTTAACGAGTTCCGAGACCAACTCGGACTCGCTCCGGTTCGAGGGATCTTTCGCGATTGGTGGCATTCCCCGCAGCGGGTAGTAGGTTTATTCCCCGATTGGTTTTCACCCAAGCAGCCCGATTGGCCTGCTCAGACCGTCTTAACAGGGTTTCCGCTCTATAGCGAAGAGGGGATCACCCCGATGCCTAGCGAGCTAGAGCGGTTTCTTTCTAATGGCCCTGCTCCCATCGCCTTTACTCCCGGTTCTGCGAATATTTTTGGTCAGAAGTTCTTCCAGGCCGCAGCCGATGCTTGCACGCGTCTCGGTAAGCGGGGAATTCTCTTGACGCGATTCGCCGAGCAGATACCAACCAACTTGCCTGAAAACGTCAAGCACTTCGACTATGCGCCATTCAAGGAACTCTTGCCGCGATGCGAGGCTCTGGTGCATCATGGAGGAATCGGATCGTTGTCTCAGGCGATGGCAGCGGGAATTGGACAAGTGATCATGCCAATGGGATTCGACCAAGTCGACAACGCTTACCATATCAAGCGGCTCGGTGTGGGCGATTATCTAGCCCCATCGCGATTCGACGGCAATCGGCTTGCATCGATCCTGAAGAATTTGCTAGGAAATCCTCGTACTGCTCCGGCTTGCAAGCAGGTTGCAAACTGGATTGCCCAGGTCGATTCACTTGAATTGGCTTGCGATGTGATCGAATCTAGTTCATAGGTTGATTTTGCTACCCCTCTGGGTAGGGGACACGATTCAATCCAAATTGCTCTCGAAACCGTCGATTCCACCGCCCCAACGGGGCATAATGAGATAGCCCAGGGCAGAGCGTAGCGTCGCCCTGGGTTAGTGTGTATCCGTTTCATTGCGCCGTCCGTATCCACCGGCCAATCACCCTCGTCGCCCTGAAAGGGCGTAACCGTATGCCACAATCGCTGTCTCAAATCCTCGTTCATCTGGTCTTCTCCACCAAGAACCGCGAACCGTTGCTGGCCGATGACATCCGGGATGCACTTCATGCGTACATCGGCGGTATCATCGTGAATTTGAAGGGTACGCTGCTTAAAGCCGGTTCGGTTGCGGACCACATCCATTTGCTGATCGCCCATCCTCGCACCTGTGCACCATCTGAGCTGGTTCAAGAGATAAAAACGGGATCTTCGAAATGGTTGAAGACCAAAGGTTCGCGATATGAGAGTTTTCACTGGCAGGGCGGATACGGCATCTTCTCAATTAGCCCATCGCATCGCCCAGCGCTAGAAGCCTACATAGCAGATCAAGCGGAACATCATAGACTGGTGACTTTTCAGGAGGAATACCGCCGTTTGCTGGAAAAATTCGAAATCCAATTTGATGAACGTTATGTCTGGGATTGACCCTCCTTTCGCCCTTTCAGGGCTGGCGCAAATTTTTGTTTTTTCGAATCCCAGGGCTGCGCTGCGCTCTGCCCTGGGCTTTCTCCTGTTGCCCCGTTGGGGCATATTATCCAATAGCCCGAGGCAGAGCATAACGTCGCCCTGGGTACGATCACTCCGCCGCCGGCCCAGTAGACTCAGTCGTTTCGCTTTGCCACCGCTCTGCGGCCTTTTCGAAATCGACTTTGGCACGTCGAATCCCCAATGTCTCGATGCGAGATTGCTGGGCTGCACCAGGCCATATCGGAAAGTGGGCCGAAGAGCTCATCGCAAGCCGCGATTCGGTTTTTTCACTCACTAGATAATCGGCCAGTTTGGCCGCTAGTACCGGGTGGGGCGCTTTGCGAATCACCGCGACGGTGTTGGGAATAAAAACCGTACCAAATTGATCCGGTTGCTGATCGGGAAAGACCATCTCAACGGGCATCCCTTTTTCCTTTTCGATGATTGCATCATCGGTATCGGTTAAACCCCAAGCGATCTGGCCGCTGGAAACGGCCAAGGCGACTTGTTTGTTGCCAGCGAGCATGACGGCATTCTTTCGAACCTCTTCGATCCACTGGTTCCAAGCAGTAGCCACGAGAGCCTCAGGGTGGCTTGCAAGCACAGCGAAGTGGGTCGCAGTGGTTCCATAAACCGGATTGGCATAGCCACAGTCCCCCTTCCAGCTTGGCGATGCTAGGTCTTGGACACTCGTAGGCCATTGGGCCTTGTCCTTGAGCTTTTCGGTATTGATGATTAGAACCCTGGCCCGAGCCGCAAAGCCAACCCAAGAGCGATCGGAAGCCTGGAAGCCTTCGGGCCATCCGTCGGGAATGCTCCAGCGGCGAGGCTCGAGCAGTCCGGCTTTTTGAAGTCGGATCGTATGCAGGATCTCGTTGTTCCAAAAGACATCGCACTTAGGATTCGAAGACTCTTGCTCGATACGGGTGACCAAACCGAGCGTCTTGGAGGCTTCGACATCAAAGACTCGGACGACTTGATCGGTCTGCTTATCTTTCCCATCGCCCTCTTTGAAATTGGCTCGCTCGAAAGCATCGAGGATCGGTGCGGCGAACTCTCGATCCGACGCGCAGTAGATGGTCGCCGAGGACTCACTCCGCTGGACACAGCCGCCAAGAGTCAGGCCAATCAGCAAGCAGGAGCAAAAGAAGCAAAGGTGCAAGCTGAACTTGTAAGTCATGGTTGCTTGAATTTTGTAGGCTCTTTTTTTGGAATCATTGTGGCGTTCTCACCGGACGGCTCGCGCCGTTCCGCTTTTAACTTAAAGCCATTCGGCATGAAGCTTGTGGAAGACTCGATTGTATCAAGAAACCTTCAATGCGGTTCCGTGCAGACCACTTGACCGCCAAGAGAGCGTGTCTGACAATCGCCACAAATAACTTCGAAGGAATTATTCCGGCAACGAATGCTCGATACTGTCCTGTAGGGTTTGATCAACCAGGGAAGTGCCAACCCACGAAAAAACAGAAGTAGAGATTTTTGATGGGTATCGCAAGCCTGATCTACCGCAACTACATCCACTCGGGTCGAGTTGGACGAAAGGTTTGGTCGTTGCCTCGCAAAGCGCTGATCAAACTCTTTGGCGATCCGGCTTGCACCATGATGATTCATGGCCGGCCAATGCAGATGCCTTTGTCGCATTCGCTACCGATTTACCTGCACGATCATCGATTCTACGATCGATTGCCCCAACGATTAAGCCGGTACGTTTTGAGTAAAGCGGATCAAGTGACACTGATCGATGTAGGGGCCAATATCGGGGATACGATCGCCGGTTTCTATACAGGGCCCAAGGATCGATTTCTTGCGATCGAACCGGATCCAAACTTCCGAAAGTACCTTGTCGCCAATTGGGCAAACAATCCCAACGTCACGATCATCAGTGACCTATGCTCTTCAGAGAGCCTTCAAGGAACCTACAGGATCGAAGAGAAAAACGGCACTGCGGCCCTGGTACCATCGAGCGATGGGCTGGCCATGCAGAGCAGAACACTTGACGATATCCTTCAGGAGCATGCGTTCGCCCAGCAAGCCAACATACTCAAGGTCGACACAGACGGTCATGATTTCAAAGTCTTGGCAGGAGCCAAATGCTGGATCGCCGACAAACAACCTGTGGTTCTCTTCGAATGCGCACCGTTTGGCAATCCGCACTACGTCGAGAATGTGTGCAGTACTTTTGAGGGTTTCCAACAAGCCCGATACAGCCATTGCATCCTCTACAGCAATCTTGGCGAGCTATTCGGTAAGTTCTCCCTGAGCGATTTATCGCCTATCGAGAACTTGCTGTATTATCAGCTTTTATCCGATTCGCTCTACTACGATGTACTGCTGCTCAAGGATCCTCAGCTCGATGAATTTCTTGCGAGCGAATTGGAATTCTTCGGCCAGCACAAGCTTACTTCGGGGTGATCTGGATCGAATGGACGACCGGACCGGGCAAAAGCGTCGAAGCGTTGCCCTGGGCCCAATCATCAAAGCCTGCTCTGTAGTAAGGTGACAAAGGATGGCCTGAGGCACCGCCAGGCTGATGGTAGATCCCAACCTGTTCGAAACCAGGGCTCACGACCAAGCGTTGGGAAGCACCACCTGAGGGGCTTTGCACGCGGGGCAAATGGCTATCTCCAGGCAACTCGACATCGGGCATATCCAATAAAGTGCCCAACGCCGGGGCTGCCATCGACAAAGGATGCTTGATCGCCGCCCGATTCCTTTTCCCCCACGTCGCTTCGGCAAGCGGTTGATCCCTGGTCAGTTCGCTCTGGGTGGCAACGACGGAGTCTTTGAGCAAGCTCTCCCATGTTTCGAATTCATCGGGAAGCCAGTGCATGGGCTTTTGTTCGATAAGCTCCTCGGCGACATCCTCATAGGACACTGGAATGCTTCGGCTGATCCCGAGCCTCGCCGCTAGTCCCCGCTTCTTTGCATCGCTGTTGCCACGACGTGCGATATCAAAGCCAAAGATTCTCGAAAAGACCTGGTTTCGAAATTCGTGCACGATGCGATAAACGACCGAATCAGTGCTGGCTCGCAACTCCTGTTTCTTGGCATAATCTGCAAACTCTTGGCTGGTGGCTTTGGGGTCGGCATCCAATACCTCTAGCAACCACTTTTGCCAGACCTTGAGCATCCTTCCTTCATCATCGAGCTGAATGGCAAGCAGGTCTTTTTCTTCGAACTGCTCTTTCTCGAAGAGTCGATCGCGAATCTGAGTGGCCCGAGCTCCAGGGTCAAAGCGACCGTCGCCGACACTCTGAAGGAACTCTCCTCCCATGATCCGATTGTTTGCCGTCCAAAGTCGACCAGAGGGTGGATTCATCACCCGAGGATGCTCTTCAGGTGTGTAGTAGCCTTCCCACGCTTCTTGCGTGGACCAATCGCGCGCGACCCACTCAGGTGGACCCTTTCGCTTGGGGAGTCGACCGGAGATCGTCCAGCCTATGTTCCCTTGGTCGTCGACCATCATCACGTTTTGGTTGGGCATTCCAGCGCGGTTGGCCATGCCCGCGAGCTCCTCGACACTGCGAGCGGATTCCATGTTGAGGATATTCAGGTCGAACGCCTCAGGGTCGTTGCCAATCCACTTGTGGACGAATTTTCTTTTATCTCTGACCTCGACGACCGGCCCCCAGATCGACCATTCGAAAGTGTAGTCCTCGGCACCTCCAGAGTAAGCAATTTTCTCGGTAAAGGTCTCCAATGCTCGTGGGCCTTGGGGTGTGGCGTATTGATTGTCATCGATCATCCTCAATTCGATCAGATCGCCAAAGTCTCCGGTGCTGTTAGTGAATCCCCAAGCTACCGAGCCATTAGAACCTTCGACCATGACCGGTGCGCCCGGTAGTGTTACTCCCACGAGCTGTCGATTCGGATGGTTGCGAGTCGGTGTGCGCATGACAGCTCGATACCACACGGTTGGAACCCTAAGGCCAAGGTGCATGTCCGAGGCGAGGATCGCTCGGTTGGATCCGCCGATTCCCTCTGCAGGCTTGCCGAGTTTACTGCTCACGGCCCAGTTGTTGCTACCGACTCTGAATTCAGGATCGAGCAAGTGGCTCGCGTTTAGCCAAGCAAGCTCGGTAGAATCGAGCTGATGTGGAGTCTGCGAAATCGTTTCGGGTTGGTCGTTGGACTTGCCACCACGAAGACTCCAAACCTCCGGGCCAGGGATACTTGGCTGAGTCAATTTCGAATCGTCCAAGGCTGCATCCCATCGCGAACCGGCACGCACCAAGTAATCGAAAACTTCTTGAGGGACTTTTTCGTGGAGCAGCGTCAAGGCTTGTTCAGGCGAGCCGTCCATGGGTTGCAAATCGCAAAGCATGGTGACCATGACCAGGAACGAGTCGGTCGGCTTCCATGGTTCGGGTGTAGCTTGGAGAACTTGGTACTCAAACGGCTCATCGTCGAGTTTCTGCAAACCTTCATTGACTCCCCGGCAATAGGCTTCGAGGATCAATTGATGCTCGCGATCAGCCTTGGCAAAAACCTTTTCGGCCATCTCGCTGAAGCGATGTTTACGGTAGCGTTTATCGGCACCTACAGCCGCCTTACCAACCAACTCTGCCAAGCGTCCTGATGGGACACGGCGCAATAGGTCCATCTGAAAGAATCGGTCTTGAGCGTGCGCAAATCCAAGTCCATAGGCAGCATCGGTGCGACTCGTCGCATGGATCGTCGGGATCCCCATCGCGTCGCGATCGATCTTTACCGATTCAACCACATTGGCCGTCACATGCTTGCCACTGAGTGCCGGCAGACTCGATCGGAACTTCCAGGTTCCAACACCAGTGAGCCCAAGTACCAACATGCTACTTGCAAACACCGTACGCTTGGCCGTTTTGCGAAACCGCTTTGGCTTAGGATGCAAAATCGGAGCGGGTTCCAAGTGCACGGGTTCTGTCGAGGAGTTGGATTTCGAATTCATCGATTGGACCGTCGTTTGAGAGGATAACCAAAAAGTGGATCGGATAAGTCAGATACTGGATTGAAACAAACGCCCATCATCTAGGCAATGAGATTCCAGCCAAAGAGCGATAAAAAAGAGCTGTTTTAGCGACCTGCCAGTTGCCGTACCGGGGTAAAGACACCATCGTTCTCATCGGCGATGGCTTGCAAGGTCGCTGCACCGATGGCGCTATACAAGAGAACTGTATGGATCGGTATGGCTACCTTGAAATCCCCAGACTCCTGCTTGCTTCGATTGTAGACCCTCAAATCCGCGACCGTGTTGTCTTGAATCTCGCCGTCAGAGAGTAAAAAGATCGCATCGGGTTTGAGTCGCAGTGCAAGTCCGATGCTCGATGCAGGAAGTGTAGCTCCCCCATGATCGATGCCGTTAAGCCAGTAATTGAGTCGCTGAATGCTCTCAGGAGTCGGTGGCAAGAACTTACCAACCGGCGGATAGCTCTCAAACATCGGATGGGCACCGACGTCAAAGCTGATCACAAAAAACTCTTGATCTGGCGATAAACCTTTGATCGCTCGGATCAACTCTCGCCTTAGAGCCACCCAACGCCCTCCGTCAAGCATCGACTTGGAGCTATCGATCACAAAGACAAACCGTTGTCCTGGGGCATAGGTACCGAAGAAGTAAGCACCCTTGCCATACCCTGGATCCTTCGTCGGGGCATCCTCTTTCGAGCCGCTGGCCGAGGCGGCTGCGGCCGCTTGAGCAAAGTCCGCTGAAGCTCCCGAGGGAGCCATTTCTCCAGTGCCCATCTCATAGTCGCTTGGAGTGTTGGCAATTGAATTGATCGTGCTCGACACCGTCAATTGCGGAACCTCAGGACTCTGGATCGCTTGACTCTCGCTTTGGCTCTCCAGAAGTAAGCTCGATAGTTCCAACTGGGTTGCTTCGGCCTGCGCCGAATCGTCAGATGCATCGACCAGGAGTTGAATTCCCAACCCTTTGCCACCTCCGGTGCCGATGAGCACCAATGCCATCGACAAAAGAAAAATCAGGTGGATGCACAAGCTCACCAGGAACGCACCCATCGACTTGGGGGAAGTAACAACGCGGCGGATCGGGTGCTCGTCTAAGCGTTGGCTCATGATTTAGGGTTGCAATCGAAGATTCGACCTGGGAACGAATCGATAAGAGCCGCCGTTTTCTTGTGCCAAGCGTTGCATGGAGCGTTGGAATTCGTCTCGAAAGAAATGGATAACATGGATCGGAACCTTGGTGCCTCCATCCGAGAGGAGTCCGTCGGACGTGTTGAGTCGCCGGACGATTTGAGTCCAATTATCTAACTTCGTATCCCCGTCGAATAGTAGGAAAATCCCATCTGGCTGCAATTCCAAGGCGGATTTGACCGCGTCGATGGGCGGTTTCCCATCCTTTTGAATCGTAATTTTCGCGAGCCAACGAATAGCTTTTTCAATATTTTCTGGGGTTGCGCTCTGCGGTTGATCGATTTTTTCCCCCGGATCCAGTTCTAAGGTCTCCAGCGTGCCCCCGAAGAAAAGGATCGCAAACCGTTGCTTGGGTTTCATCGATCTCAGCGACCGAAGTATCTCCTCCTTGGCCGCATCAAAGGCCCGATCCCGACGCATGCTCGGTGATGCATCGACAATGTAAACGAACCGATTACCCTCGGCCTTGGATCCAAAGAACTCCGCCCCCTCGACCATCTTGTTCCCTGGAGCACCTGCCTTGGACATCTGCTGAAAGATCGAACTGGCCTGTGATGGTGCAGCGATCCCCAAGTCAGTTTGCTCGATAGATATCGCAGAAGGATCGACCTCGATTTTGATATCCGACGTATCGGGCGTGGTGATACTCGTCGAATCGGTACTGGTCGATTCAAGTTGCGAGATCGACTCAGCAGGTGTCTCCATAAGCACATCGTTCGACTCGACCGTTGCAGCAACCACACTCAGTACCGGTGTGTTTTGTATCGTGACAACAACCCACAGTCCCAAGATCACCAGCAGGACTCCATGCACTGCAATACTAACCCAAACATCTAAACCGAATTTAGTTAGCCTCCTTTTTTTTGAACGATTCTTTCCCCCTGGCTTCGACACCAAACTCTTAACCTTGGTCGTCTCTATCTTTTTGCCCTCAATCTTTTTGCCCTCTAATTTCTTTGTTTCCAGTTTGGCTTTCAGATCATTGCCATCGGGCTTTCCACATGTGATTTTTTTGACCTCAATAGTCGGTTCGGCCGCTGCGAATGACGTGGCCAATTTCTGTTGTTGTTGATGAACTTTCTCGGCTCGCTTTCGTGCTCCCTGAATCATCTCCTCCCAGGATTCCGCGGTAGTATTTTCCTGCGAATATTCCATTTTAGAAATCTGACCCAGTTGCGAGCTTTGAGTGGGGCTTTTCTCGGGTAAGCCTTCAGCCCTGATTGGAGGGCCGCTGGGCCAAGTTTGCTGGTCCATGGAATCCAGGAAGACTTGGAGCTTGCTTTCGTCGCCACTTTCCGCAAGCGCGATGGCTTCCATGAGATCCGCAGCAGCAGCGCGGTAGCGAGCGGCCTCTTCGCGGCACTCGAGTGCCTGGTAAGCTAACCGTCCACGCTCGATCAATCGTTCTGATGGCATGCGAGTCCTCCTTGTTGTAGGCTTTGACTTGGCTAGAAAACAAACCTTCCCTGGGCTGTTTTCAATTATCCAAAAACCTGCAAAAGATGCCCGAAAATGGTTCAAACTATTTGAGCCAATCCAAGACGACGTGTCGTGCATGTTGGATTTTTCCAAGCAAAACCGCTTCAGAAGCTTCGCTCTGCCGACTCCAACAGAGCACCGTCGCGATCGGCATTCCCTCGGGAACCGCCAGTCCATCAGGGACCGACTGCGGGATGTCTGCAACCTGAAAAGGTGCTTGCTCAAGTTCAGCTAGGGTTCCTTCCCAGCGTGCTTGCCAAAGTCTCGCGATTTGATCATCGCTCACATTCAGATCCCTCGGGGCGTAGATGATTCCTTTGGCAATCTGACCATCGCTAACCCTGCGCTGATCCGTATCATGAAAGAAGACCTCTTCGGGGGATCGCAGAATCTCCAAATGCTTCTTCATCCACGAAAAGCCTTGGAGTGTTTCGTGCAACTCCATGCTCGCCGACCAACGTGGATTGATCTCTAAAAGCCATAGCTTGCCGTCGAAGTCGAGCTGAAAATCGGCTTGCCACAAACCGAGCAACCCCGTTTGCTTGGCAACCAGATGCCCGAAAGCCTCTAAAGACTCGTAAGCTCGCTGCGGCACCGATTGCGCTGCGATGTTACCTCGATAGATAAATGGCAATGGGGCCTCAATCTCTCGAGCATCGATTCCTCTTGCGATCCCAACGAGTTGTGTACTGAGTCGATCCGAGCAGTAGCTTACTCCGAGCGACTTACCTGCAATGTACTTCTGAACCAACCAACGAGCGGTCTTGGACTGGTCTGCATTCGTCGCTTCAAAAGAATGGTCGTTGGCAAGCGGCCGAACATGGATACCACCTGCACCATGGGCAGGCTTGATCAACCAAGAGAGTTTCTGGTGATCGTTGGTACCAAGAGTTGCAATCTCGGGGCTTGAAGAATCGAAAGGTCCATAGGTTAGAGGCCAAGCGATCTTTGATGCCTCGGCCCAATGTTTCCAATTTTCGCAGGATCGAAGCTTGCGTAGGGCATCACCGTTTGCTCCACAACGAACTCCGAGTTGGATTAGCCTATCGACCAACTCCGGTTTGTTTTCCATGCCACCGCATAGAACCATACAACAGTCGTGCAGATCGATCGATGATCCAGTTTGATCTTGTTCCCAATCCGAAAGAGGTGCTACCGATGCGACGTGCGCAAGATCCGCATCGAGGAAATCATCCCATGCATAAACCTTGTTAGCACCTGCTCGTTTGGCCGATTGCGCGGCGGCTCGGCAAGAGGCTCCAAAGAGAGCCACAGGATGCTTATCGAACATCGACGGCTCGGCGCGCGGTGTCAGGAAAGTCGCTGAAAAAGCCATCGACTTTGAGTTGTTCGATCAGCACCCGATGGGTCTGATCGAGCGAATCCGACCAACGAGGTTGCGATTCCTTACGCACCGTATAAGGATGCACTAGCAACCCCGCGCCTTGGGCCGCTTCGACCAGCCCCGTGCTTTCGATCTTGCCGTTTGCATTTTTTGTTGCGACCAAATCCAGCGAGGGACCAAGCCCTGCAATGGCTGGCTTTAGGTCTTTGATTTTGTCGAGCTCCAAAGCTTTCCCGAGTAGATAAACCAGAGGCAGTTTGCAATGGTGCTGATTGTGCAATTGGAGTAGTTCATCGAGCTCAAAGCACTGCACAAAGCAACGATCGCCAACTTGGTCCAGTTCGAATCGCTTTAAGAGTTTCAAAAGCTCTGCTCCCATCGAGACGGATAATTCCTTGCGATGAAATGCGGGGCCTTTGAGCTCGATGTACAAACCCGTTTTACGGCCCGTGGTTCGATCGAGTCCTTGGATCAATCGGATCTCATCTTCGAGCCTCAGGACGCGCTGTCCAAAACCGCCGGGAAAGCGTTCGGTGAAGGCTGGCCGATCACTCCCTTTTCGAGTCCGTTCGTGGAGAGTCAGCCGTTGGATTTCCTCCCATGTGAAATCGACAAAGTACCATTTGCCGTCGCTCCGAGCGCGATCCGGATAGACTTGTTCGACATCCGTGGTCTCTTCCATATGGATATCATGCGTGACGATCAGTTGAAGATCTTTGGTAAGCACGACGTCCTGCTCGATGTAGTCAGCCCCTTGGGCATGGGCTAGAACTTTCGCACCTTCGGAGTGCTCGACGATGTATCCGCTGGCCCCTCGATGCGCAATGACAATCGGCTTGGGGGCATCGGCAAAAACGTCTAGCACGAGCCATCCAAGAAGGATTGTCCAGAGCAAACCTGACACCGAGCCTTCAAGCGTGTACTTGATCAACGATTGAGCCATTGGATTCATCGTGCGATTAAACCTTTTGTCTGTGGATGGATCTGAACAAAAAGGGGAATAACTTGTGGGCCATCACCTCAGTTTCACGGGGTATGGGAGTTGAATTACTTTAGCGGTAGGCTCACTGTCAAAAAAGGACTCACACTACCCACAAAAATACACGAACAACCCAAAAAAGGGTAAAAGAGCCGGAGAATAAGAGGTTAAATCCTCCTCTCCCTTTTAGTCACTAGCTGCCCGATCTTCCTTGAGCTCCGACCGATCCTCGACGAAGCGTTCGAGAACTTTGGTGATTCGAGCGAGGTTGGGGTCGCCGCTCCACAATACCCAGCGGCAGCGCAAGGTTGCAGGCACATTCCATGGGGGCCGCTGGATTTAACTTGATCGATTCTTTGCCTGCCGGGGGGGATAAATCCCGAGATGTCGGTTACACTGAGAGGTCTTAGAGATAACCTCTTCTACGGATATTGCAGTCATTCATTTGGATAGGTTTTCCATTGCCTCAAGACGACGATTCCGCAAAAAACGATGATACCGTTTTGTACCGAAAAGTTGAGACGGTGAAGAGGTCATCCGACAAGGGATCGCAGGGCACGAACCGCAAGGAGATCGTGGTCCCCGAAGACTTTGGTCGCTATCGCATCGTGCGCGAGTTAGGTCGAGGAAACATGGGGGCGGTTTTCCTTGCTCATGATAAGCAGCTTGATCGGCCTGTGGCTATCAAAATCCCATTTTTTTCTGATGACGATAAGGAGGTCACCGGACGCTTCTATCGTGAAGCGCGTTCAATGGCTACGGTTCAACATCCGAATTTGTGTCCGATTTACGATGTGGGTCAGTTTGAGCGTTGGCATTTTCTCACGATGGCTTATATCGATGGAGAGCCGTTATCGAAGGCGATTTTGCAAAGCAGCGGATTGCCTTTGCGATATGCCTTAGAGCTCTTAAGAACGGTTTCGTTGGCGCTGCACAAGGCTCACGAAGCTGGCTTGGTCCATCGCGACCTAAAGCCATCGAACATTATGTTGGCTCGGGATGGCCAACCGACCGTCATGGACTTTGGGTTGGCCCGCCGAATAAACCCGAACGAAACCGAGTTGACGCATACCGGAGCGGTTTTTGGTAGCCCGGCCTATATGGCTCCGGAGCAAGTCGAGGCTAGGCATGATGAGGTTGGACCGTCTAGCGATGTCTATGCGTTGGGGGTCATCCTTTATGAAATGGTGACAGGAACCACTCCGTTCCGAGGATCGGTCGCTTCTGTTTTCGGCCAGATTGTTTCCCGCATTCCTGAATTGCCCTCGAAGTATCGTCCCGATCTGCCAGTTCAATTGGACAGGGTTTGTATGCAAGCGATGGCCAAGAACCCTTTGGAGCGATTTGCATCCGCCCGGGCATTTGCAGAGGCGCTCGGTTCGATCCTAGAACATTCTGTAGACAATCCAAGTGCTGGGTACTCGGAACTTTGGAAAACACAACTAAATCGAGACGTGCTAGAAACGTTAACCTCAGCGTCCGTTAGAAATCGAAGGGATGCTGAGCTGAGGCAAGTCACTCTTGGGGTATTCCGCTGCGAGGAAGGGGACGAGCAAGTCATCGAGGGCGGATCTGCTGAGGTGGCCTATACACAGTCCGAAATGATGCACGGACGGTTTCAGTCCTTTGCAGAATTGGCCATGGAGCAGATCGAGCGATTTGGCGGGCATTTATTGCTCAACAACGGGGTCGAGTTGATCGCTTGTTGGGGATATCCGCAAACCCACGAGGATTCTCCACAGCGAGCCGTTCGCGCGAGTCTACAGATTGCGAAAATGATCGAGGATTCTAAAGATCGATTCGAATTGCTTCCAAAGAGCGAGATGTTCTGTGCCGCGTTGCATTCTGGCGAGGCGGTTGTGGAGTCTGTCGATTCGTCATCAGGCCAATCGATATCCTTGGTCGGCGAAGTTCGCACAACCGCGTTACGACTAAGTGCCCTTGCCGAACCCGGAATGGTCTTGATCAGCGCGTCGACTCACCACCGCACTGCGCTGTTCTTCGAGTGCGAGTCGCTCGGTCCGCGTCGATTGAGAGGGACTTCGCAGACGATCGAAGTCTATCGAGTGCTCAGAGAAAGCACCTCCCGCAATCGGGTGGAATTGGTCGATCCGAGCAATCTGACTCCTTTGGTCGGACGAGACACAGAGCTTCATATTTTGAAGAATCGCTGGGAGCAGTCGCTCGATGAACTCGGCCAAATCGTTTTGCTCATCGGAGACGCAGGGCTTGGAAAGTCGCGGCTGATTCGAGAGCTCCGAGAGTATGTGATCCAAAGCCACGATCCTGATGGAATGCAAAAGGCAGAACCCGCAGTGATTGAATGGCGGTGTTCTCAGTACCATCAAAACACCAGTTACTTTCCGATGGTGGAATTCTTTTCGCAGCTTCTGGAACTCCATCGCAAGTCTCCACAGGATCGCTTAGAGACCGTTGTACGTTATCTTCGAGATATCAAATTAGAGACGGCAGATAATGTCTGGCTCATCTGTAGCATCTTGAATATCCCGACCGACCAACGTTATCCTCCACTGGCTTTGTCTCCTCAGAAACTCAAGGACAGAACAGAAACGCTCCTGCTTGATTGGCTCGAACACCTCGCGGCGTCTCGTCCCGTTCTGTTCATCGTAGAGGATCTGCATTGGCTAGACCCGACGACACTCGAGTTTCTCGAACGCTTCGTGCTCAATTACGAAAGCAGTCGTGTTCTGTGTGTACTGACTTTTCGTCCCGAGTTCGAGACTCCTTGGAAGAGCAATCCGCATCAAACGCAAATTGCGCTCAATCGCCTGACTAAAAAGCAGATCGGCGAAATGATGCTCAAGCGTACTCATCGCAAACAGATTCCTGAAATGGTCTTGCAACGAGTCATCGACCGGACCGATGGTATTCCTCTGTTTATCGAAGAATTCACTGTGGTGATCGAAGAGTCCGGATTGCTGGATCGCTTGGAAACAGACCAAGATAGGTCGACCCTGCTGGACATTATTCCGGTAAGTTTGAACGATCTGTTGCTGTCGCGTTTGGACCGAATGGACGCCAATCAGGATGTCATTCAAATGGCAGCCACCATCGGTCGCGAGTTCCCCTTCGGATTGTTGCACGCCACCTGCAATCTTTCCAAAGATGAACTTCAAAGGGAATTGAAGAAACTCGTCGACTCTGAGATCTTGTTCCAAAAAGGTGACGGCGATAGAGCTTCCTTCATATTCAAACACGCGCTGCTTCAGGATGCAGCCTATCGATCGATCCTGATACGCAAACGTCAATTGGGCCACAAACGAATTGCGGAAGTACTTGAAACGCAGTTCCC
>JBEIGI010000021.1:0-71621 GCA_040381975.1 Pirellula sp. | reverse complement strand
TTTCACGCCCGCCTTGCTCAAGACGCCAAGACGCCAAGAAAAGCAAGAATCAAGATCCCTTCTTCTCTTTGCTTCTTCCCTTTGCGTCTTTGCATCTTTGCGTGAGTCTGTCTTGGTTTTGAATCCGAGTTTCACGCCCGCTTCGCTCGAGACGCTAAGACGCTAAGAAAGCAAGAAGGCACTTTACAATCCCGAGGGATGGGCAAGCTCGTATGCACACATCGAGTAGGCTGGAACCACAACCTCCCAATCGATAGTCTCCTGTCGGCTGATCGGCACTTGCTGCCAACTGGATTGCTTGTCCTCCTCTAGGTACGACTGGCGTATCTGTGCCGAATCGGTCAAACCGGTATAGTGCACCGGTATCGTTAGCTTCTCTCGGAGTTCCTTGTTGGTCGGATTAAATACCACCAACATCCCGGGCACCTTCAGCCCCGCGTTGGCATGCAAGTACCAGTCGAGACTCATCGCATCGGGTCGCCTGCCATGGATGATGTCGCTCTCAAGGATCTCCCGATGTCGCTTGTACCAAGCCACTTGCTGGCTGACCATCTGCTTGACCCGCTCGGTATCGTACAACCTCGGCCCACGATAACAGGCCTGAACGCCAAGTGCTAAATTCGATTGAAGCATGTTTCGGTAATGATCGATGTTTCGATCCAATGGCTCAATCGTCGCCGCCGGTCCCCCGCCATGATACTCCGTCAGCGGCACAAACATCCAACCCATGCTGGGAGTCTTTTGCCATGTCCCATCGTAGATGTTCTGCCGGGTGTGAATCGTCTGCTGCTCCCTGGGCAACGACCAATTGACCTCCCGATAACCCATCCCCGTCTTGTTTGAACCGACCAAGAAATAATGGTCCGGTACGTTTAAATACAAACCTTCAGCTCGACACCATCGGTAAAACTCCGCGATCGTCTCCCACTGATTCCAACGGGAGTCTTCATAGCCGACGTGACCAGGGTGTTTGTCGCTAGTACATGGATCCCCTGGATACGATCCGTCGTGCTCCAAGAGCGTAAAACCACTGCTACGATGGAACTCGTAGAGCCGCGCAAAGTAACCTTTGCCCCACTGGCTTTCCAAGCATGGTGAATTGCCAAACGTCGGCTTTTGTCCATCGCGCATCACGACATCATCCTTGGCCCCAACCGAACGCGATGCCAACAGCGAATAACTCCCGATCTCGATGTTCTTTGCCTTGGCCGCCTCTGCGAACCTTCTCGCTTTTTCTATCGTCAAAGGACTGCTATTTTCCAAGTTAAACCCGCTACCAAAACTCAAGATCAACATCTCAAAGCCGACCTCGTGGCACTGATCGATCGCTCGCATCACCGAAGCGTCGTCCGACGCGATCAAATGCATCATCAATGGATTTTCCGTCACCCAAGGTGCGATGCAACGAAAGAGCTTGCGCACCGCGAGTCCACATCGCTCCCGATCAAACGTATCGTGCACCAGCACCCATGAACGGTACGAACTCCACTGCTTGCCTGGCTCAATCGACTGCGATGGTCCCAAATCCGGACCTATATCGAGCAAACACGGTGTCTTTTTCTCATAGTTGACTTGCGTGTGGTACTCGGGATCCGCAAGCCACCGATACGATCGACGATTGGCTCCCTGGCTGGTCATCCCCCCAAAAGCCATCTCGGTCTCGATATGCAGATTGGGTGGTGTCAATCCAACACTCAGCGTATCGACCTCCGAGGCGTGCTCGACGGCCGCTAGCAGGTCGCTTGCATAGCGATCGATCTTGATGGTTTTTTCCGTCCGGTTAACAACCGTGATCCATTTGCTGTAGGCGGGTAAGCCATCGTAGAGTTCGTAATGCACATCGACACGCACGCGTTGCTCATTAGCTGCCGACGGCATCGCGAATCGTAAAATCAACTCAATACCCTTGGGCGGCCAAACGGCATCGGGTGCATGACGACGCGTCGGTTTCCAAGCCATGCGTTCTGAGAACTTTTCGTGAATCTCATAGCCCTCATACTGGAACGCACCAGGATCGTTCTTAAGATTTGGGATCCAAGCCGGATCGAGGAAGGCATAGTTGGGTTGACCGGTTAAACCACCCACCGCATAAGTCTTACCGTCGATCTGAACCGATGCCTCTGGCTTGATCCCTCGTAGAATCGATTGGCCACTTGTCAGATTCCGAAACTCAACGGTCGCCGCATTGGGTGCAAGTACCATGCGGCGTTGGATAAGTCCGTTGCTCAGAAGCAGTTCCTTGCCATCTGCAAGGACTTGTCCAGTGGCTTTGTAGGGTGTCGGATCGACCAACCAATCCTGAGCACGCGCGCAAAGAGATACTAGCCCAATGGCTGTGAATGTTAAAAGAGTTCGCATCGCTGACCAGTTCGTTCTACTTAAAGGTTCTCGCTGCGCGGCGCGGAGGACTGACATTGGTCGTCCGGCCCACAATCTCCCTTAGTATACGCTGTTCTAGCTCAGTGTCGTTCTCCTGACGAATCCAGCCTAAAGTGATCGGTTGACCCGATAAGCCTGGGGTGGCTCGAACGACTGTGCCGTCGTGCCGTGCTATCGCAGAACCTTCGGAAGAATACTGTGAACGATCCACATCTTCGAGCTCTTTGATCACCTCGACGGCAACCGAAAAGCCTTGTTCGACCGGGATCACTCTCACGAAGCACGTGCGCCGGATCGTTTGGAATGTGCTTTGCATCCTCTGGAATCCAAACGCTGCGTCTTTGCGCCAAGGCTCCAAGAACGTCGCTCCGATCTCCGGATAGGTTTCCATGCGACCTTCGAGCCACCCACTCGGATCTCGACTGGCTCGTTGCTCTGATTTGATCTTGAAGTAATCCTCGACGGTATCGACGATTTGGTTCCAAAGAAACTCGCTATCGTTAACACTCACGGTGACCGGGTTGGACAACTGTGTTTTTTTATCCAAAGGGATCGATGGGATCAAAAATCGGGCTTGCTGCAAATACGAACAACCGATCGCACTCGGGCTCAGAGCAAGCCCAGCGATCACAGCAAGTCGCTTAAAAAATCTCCGTCGATCCTCAATACTCACGAAGACGTTTCCTGCGAAGGTTTTGGTTTAGTGACCCCTTCGGGGTTGAGCTCCTTGAGGGACTTGCCAAGTCTCTTTCGCGGAGCACGGTTGGGCACGCCAGGTGCATCGGTCTTGGGTAGACCGGCCCCGATGGCTTTGGCAATGCTCGGATGATAAGGCTCGTTTGAATCGACCGTGCCTAGCGTTTCCAAAGCATCGCTTACACCGAGCAATACCGATTGCTTAACCCCTTGGCGAATCCAATCAAAAAATCCATTGCTCGTCATTGGTTCAATTCCTGGGTTTTTGTGGAACAACAAAGCGCTGATGTCGTCGAAAAGTACCAAAGCGACCAAACCGACCGCCAGTCCAGAATCCCTAGCACCGGACGGCTCGCGCCGTTCCGCTTTGATTCAACACCTCTGGCAAAAAGCTAGTAGTAGGCTTTGGATTTCATCAAAACAAGGTCGATTGGTACCACCAGTTGCTCCAAGACCAACCTGGAGGAGGCATAAACGGGATCATGGTGTACCAAGGCTGATCGTCGAGTGAGCGAGGTTTAACACTCGTGGTATTTTGGCCGTCTTGCATCGGTTTAAACTCAGGATTCGGTGGCATTCTTGGAGGAGCACCAACCTTCGAGCCTTCGAAGCTCGCAGGGTTCAATACAGGTTGACCTAAATTCGAGGGGTTGGCTGGGTCAAAGCAAGCGTCATGCTGACGCTCGATCGAGTCGATCCAAGCTGCCGACTTGGCGGTTTGATCTCCGGGTATCCATCGCGTCTCGGCATGGGCGAGTCGATCGCGAGCCAACTGAAAATCTTCTTTGGCAACTGCGGCCATGCTCAGGTTATGCCAAGCGGCCCGATTCCAAGGGTGTACGTCGGCGGCTTCCTGCCACTCTCGCTCGGCTTGTTCCCACTGTCCAAGGCGTGCATAGGCATTCCCTTTTCGAACGCGCGACGAACCAGGCATCAGCCACGGTAGATCGAGGGTCGCTTGGGTTGCTGCCGTTGTCGGCAGGACCATTTCCCACGATCGCCTGGCGCTGGCCGAGATGACTTTCATGTCTGGAGAGCCGTGGTACGCAAGATCGGGGTAATCGCCGACGGCTTTCTTGGTATCCATGTAAATCGTGTTTTCTCCGATTCGACTGCCGCTTTGCGCATCGAAGACGGTCCACCGGACACTGATCGACTCGTCGGGTTGCTTTCTTTTAAGCAAAGAGAGTAGTCTAGGTCTTTTGGGTTCCTCGCGGGGTGCAAGATCGTGTTGGAGGACTTCGCCTGAAAGGATGTACTGGGCACCGGCTCGCTTGGCCGCGCCGAAGGACGCCATTTCGCTAGGTTGGCCGTCGTAGGAGACCAGTTGTATGCCGCTGATTTTTTCGAGTTGGTCCGGATATAGTACCGCCAACTGGGGAATCGTCTGTGGTCGGGTAGCGATCAAGCTTTGATCGAGCTTCTCGGTGATCTCATTGGGGCCGCCAACCGGCGCGACGGCAACGATAAGCGTCGAGCCGCCTGCTAACTGAGGCTGTTTCCACACGTGCATCGGTGCGCTCATACGGCAACCACAGACCAGGAGCACTCCGGCAATCATCCATCCAAAGCGAAGCATATCTGTCTTGATCCTGACAATTCTCAAAGTCCATCACAGCCGATTTCGACCGGGGAGTGTTCTACGAAAGTCCGTTCGTGTGGGTCAAGCAAGCTTAGGTAAGCTTGGAAAGATAGGTCATTGGCCAGTTTTTTTCCTTCAAGCGTTTTTTGTCGGTAAACCCAAGGGGCACCACCCTGGCTTACGCCGGCGGAGTTGAATTAAAAGCGGAACGGCGCGAGCCGTCCGGTGAAAAACACTTCGAAATCGAGGACATCGCATTGCTTACCGGAGTGCTTGCGCACTTCCGCTTACACTAATTCAAGGCCATTCGCTATGAAGCCAGTGGTGGGCTTTATTGAATAGAATGCAATCCGAATCACCTACAAAATCTCTCGAAGGACCAGAAAAATTCCACGCAGCACGTTCTTTTTGACCTAGTAGACTCCATAATATCAAGCAGCGATTTTCGGATTGTTTTGGTGACTGCGTGTAAAGCAAAAGATGAGTCCTGCGCAAGCCTCAAAAGTACTTCAACGGCTATGCATGGCATGCCTGTGGACGCTGGCCGTGAGTGTTTGTACGTTGGCTGATTTTGTTGTCTATCGTTTGCCTGGCACCGAAGTGACCGTGCTACTTGAGGGGAAAACCAAAGGGGTCGGACAAGGAGTCTTTGAATACACCCACCCGTCGCTCGGTACATTGACCTTCAGCCACCAATCCGCACTGATCATCAAAGCACCGACGAAGACCGAAGAGTATCGCCGACTCTTTGGCCAAGCCCGCCAGGAACAGAGTTTCGATGGCTACATCCAAGCAGCACGTTTTGCAATCCGCAGCGGAATGCTCGATGAGTTTCGAGAGTGTTGCAACGCCGCTTACAAAATCCAACCCGATCATCCGACCATCGCGAGACTGCTCGAAGCTCGAAAGCGGATCAAGCAACCACTGGACCATTGGGATAAATGCGAGAAGGAGTTACGCGAGTCCGTTCCTCTGAGCTCGATGGAGATTGCTCGTAGCGAACATTATCTTTTGCTCCACGATACGAACGCGAGTAAAGTAGGTCGACGTCGCCAGAGCCGTTCTCAAAGCCGCTTGGAACTTCTCGAAAAAGTCTATGAATCGTACTTCATGAAGTTTGCACTCGAAGGAGAGGTCTTGGAGACACCCAAAGAGCCAATGAAAGTGGTGCTCTTTGGTCAAGAGAAAGACTACGTCAGTTATACGCAGCAAAGAGATGCCGGACTCATCGGAGCACTCGGGTATTGGTCAGCCCAAGACAACGTAGCCGTGTTCTTTGACCAAGGAACCACCGGTCGCATGAAAGCCCTGGAAGAGCACTCGAAAGAACTGCAAAGGAACAAGGTTCGAGCTCGAGGTACGGTGCAAGCCAAGGACGCAGCATATCTTGCAAATACCGTCGATCTACTGGTGAAACTCACACGCGAAGAGGATGATATCGAGGTGGTGTCCCATGAAGCAACCCATCAATTGGCGGGCAACTCAGGGATCATGCCAAGAAACAAAGTCGCACTCAGGTGGGCTCATGAAGGACTTGCAAGCTACTTCGAGACCTCCAATGATGCGGGATGGGGTGGGATCGGTGCGGTCAATGAAGGACGCCTTAAAAGCTACTACCGCGTCTCGAACGATCCTCGAAGGGCCGATATCGGTTTGCTTGTATGCGATGGCTTGTTCGATCTTGCCAGGAATCAACAACAGGAGGCAGAGGTCTACGGTCAAGCCTGGGGGCTAACGCATTTCTTAATGGAAAAACGCTTCGTGGAACTCCTGGGGTATTATCGAAAGATCTCCGCGATCGAATCATCCAGTGGACAAGTCACCCGTGGAGATTTGGTCAAACTCTTTGCCGAATCGTTCGGTGATCTGAGAAAGCTTGAACGAGAATGGCACGCCTATATGCGAGAGCTCAAGACCGACCTAGACCGCGCTAGGGGGCAGTGATCTGTCCGATCTGTCCGATCAACCCAAGCACTCTGTCATGCAAGCTCCGCGGGGTGTCTCTGACCAATCCAGAGGTCGCAGCGCCGAGCGGACTTGATGGAGTTGTTCGGGGACTGATAAGGCTTGGTCGACAAACAATACAGCTTTGTCACCGACTCGTACCAATCCGCCCCGCACTCCTGAGAGCCACTCGCTACGGATCTCGATCCCCTCTTCTTGAGCGATAGCTAGCATTGTTTCGAGGATTTCCAAGCTGTTCATAGCGATTGGATTTCTGGGGTTTAATGAAAACAGGTTCATCTAGGGATAATCCGACATTTTTCCTAACACAATTGCACACTCCGAAGCAATCCTGTTGTATCTGGCGGGCTTGGGATCCGATACAGAATCTATGGACAATAAAAACACACAGCCATCGGTTGAAAATGATCCGCAGCGCTGGATCGCTGAGCTCGAGCAGCGGCTTGTGCAGTGCGAGAGGCTTGCCAGTGTCGGAGAGCTCACGAGCACCACGACGCATGAGTTCAACAACATTCTGATGACAATTCTCAATTACGCCAAGCTTGGACTTCGTCACAAGGATGAAGCGACTCGGGAGAAGGCTCTCACGCGGATTCTCGATGCGGCCAATCGAGGGGCCAAGATCACGAGTTTGGTGTTGGGCTTATCGCGATCTGGTGTGACCGCCAACGATCCGATCGATTTGGCTGCGATCGTTGAGGACTCGTTGGTGCTCTTGGAGAAGGAGCTTCAAAAGTATCGTGTTCACGTTGAGAAAGAGATTTCGAGAGTGCCAGTGATCCTCGGTTCTGCGGGACAACTACAGCGTCTATTGCTGAACCTCATTACCAACGCTCGCCAAGCGATCAAAGAGAATGGAACGATCAGAGTGGTTGTCAAGCACGAGGCCAAGACCAACTCGGTGGTCTTGACGATTCGGGACAACGGTTCGGGGATTCCCAAGGATGTTTTGCCAAAGATCTTTGATCGTTTTTTCACGACCAAGACTGGACCTGATGCATCGGGCAAGGGTGGGACGGGTTTGGGTCTGACGGCCTGCAAGCAGATCATCGATGATCATCGTGGTCGCATTCGAGTCGAGAGCACTGTGGGCAAGGGAACGGCCTTTACGATCCGCTTCCCCGTCGCCGTCGCCTCAAGCGCTACCCCCGCGGCGTAGCTGTCCTAATAGCCCCCTACTCCCTATTTTGCCTCCCCATTTCCCCTTTGCGTCTTTGCTTCTTTGCGTGAGTCTTGTATTCGAGTCTCACGCCCGCTGCGCTCAAGACGCTAAGACGCGAAGAGAGCCAAGAAGCAAGCCCCTCCCATCTTTTTGCCCTACTATCTTTTTGCCGTTATCCTTTTGCCGTTATCCTTTTGCTTGATTCCAAGGCATTTTGGCAAGCAGCATAGCCATCATGCAGTTATCAAAAAGTCCGGCTTGGAATAATCCTGCTCCGATGAGTCCGGCGAGGACTGCCCAGCGAGGATCGTGCAAGAGGGCCAAGGCGGAAGCCACAAGCACGAGTCCACCGGCGACCATTCGGACTTGGCGTTCGAGCGAGACTATTTTTTTGCCTCGGATCACCGGGAGTCCGGCGCTGGCCCAAGCCATCGTGCCACCTTCGACATTCACGACCTTGGCGAGTCCCGAGCGCTCGAGGGATTGGCAAGCTTGAGAGCCACGGGCCCCAGAGCGGCAAATCACGTAGACCGGTTCGTTGGAGTTTGCATCGAGCCCCAGGGCAGAGGGGGTTAATCGATCCAGTGGGATGTTCTTTGCAATATCGACGTGGATCTCTTGGTACTCGGCAGGAGTTCGCACATCGATCAGGGTGACTGAGTTCCCATGAGAGATCCGTTCGAAGAGTTCTTTGGGGGTGATGCTATTGGAGGCCATATTGTTTGTTGCTTTCTAAAAAGGGGTTGGTGCTTTATTTGCTGTTCTTTGCACCGAAGCGGTCTTCGATGCAATCGAGGATGTTTTTTAGGTGCGGTTCGATGACTTCGTAGTAGACTTTTCGGCCATCGCGAGTGCTTTTGAGGAACCCGCAGCGTTGCATGAGTCGAAGGTGTTCGGAGGCCATGGGGGTTGGGATCTCGCAGGCTTGAGCAAGCTCCGTGACGGTAAAGTTCTCGCTGTGGAGCATTTGGAGCATCCGGAGTCGGTGCGGGTGGGCAAGGACTCTGAGGCATTCGGCAGCTTGACCGAGCGATTCGAGGCTGGTGAGTTTGAGTTTGGTGGTCGACATGGGTGGTTTGTGCTGGGTGGGTCGAGGTTGCGCTGGGGGGGAGGGATCCTCTGCGCTCCCGCCGGATACTTCAATATATCGGAATATTGCTAACTATCTAGCAGTCTTTGAGCGTAATTGGTGGTCTATTTGTGGATATATGAGGGATTTGCCGGGGATAAGCGGGCCTGGGGCTTGGGTGAATCGCTCGCTTTTTGGCTTGACAGTTTCGTCGTGTGGCTTACACTTTCGCGTCCTTGGGAACACACCGATTGGTGCTCACAAGGCCCAAAGCAATCAATGGCCCCGTCGTCTAGAGGCCTAGGACATCGCCCTTTCACGGCGGTAACACGGGTTCGACTCCCGTCGGGGTCACTAGGTATGCCATCGGGGGGACTCTTCCCCCATCACAACCCAGCAAACCGCTGGGTTTTTTTGTTTTCTGATTATTGGTGATGGGTGCTGGATGCTTTGTGATATGGGAACCGGTATGGGAACCGAAACGGCTCGCCTCTCCCCAATGTTCCTCGGTCACTTGCAAGTAGTGTTTTTCGGCCACCTTGCCCGAGTGCCCCATCCAGCGGTTTACAACGTGGTCAGGAAATCGTTCTTGAAGTTCCGTCCGCCTTGTCGATCGGAGATTCACGAACAGCTTGGGCCAAGGAGCCACATTAGCCACCTTGAGAATCCGCCCGAATTGCGTCCTTAGATTCTGCTCGCCCGATCGATACCGATTCACACAGTAGATCATCTCAGGATCAAACGCATCCTTGAGGGCATCCCTGATCTCGGGAAACAAGGGGCAATAGCGAACACCTGTTTTCGGTGAATCGATACGAAACCGCCCTTTGTCCCAGTCAACGTCTGTCCACTTGAGGGCCAGAACCTCCGATGGGCAACGGAGTCCACCCCACCGAGCCAGCGAAAAAATAACTCGCCAGTCGGAGTCAGGGCAAGCCCCCAGGATCGCTTTGGACATTTCATGCGTCACCAGAAAATGCCGTTCTTCGTTGGATTCTTTGCCACCTTTGAGCACGGCAAAGGGACTCGATGTCAGCAACCGATCTTTCACTGCTTCCCCGAGCATCGTCTTTGCTCGCTTGCAGTGCTTGGAAACCGTTGCGACTGCCAAAGGGCGAGCTAGCATCCATCGACGCCATCGTTCAGCGTCCGCCGCCGTAATACTCTTGAGGACTTTGGAGTTTCCGAAGTACTCCACCAGCAGACGCCGAGTTTGTTTGTAATTGATCTCGGTAGTTCGTTTCAGATCCGAACGGCTCGCAATGTACGCATCAAGAAAGGGACTCAACAATCGTCCCTCATCACTGACTAGCTTCTCGCCCTGAGGGTCAGCCAGTCCCCAGGCAACCAAGCTACTTCGAATCTTGCCTTCCGTTCCGTTTGCCCACTTGAGAGCATCAGGGGAGGGAGACACGTTGTTGGCCTTGGCCTTGCTGAGTTCCTCGACATGCCCTGCGATTATGTTGGCTTGCCGCTCTGCTTTCTTCGTTGTCTCGGGAATGTAAAGCTCCCGCAACTTCCCATCGCAATAGAACCGAATCCTAAAACCTACTCGGCCACCTTGGGCCTTGCGTGTAACACTTGCCATCAGATCAACTCCCATTAGTTGAAACAAAGAACCCATATTTAAAAACATCACGGCAGCCGCTATGGGTAGCGGTTTTCGGCTTCGAATTTCCTAGCCGTGACCCCCATAGAATACCACCCACCAGTGCTTTAGCGATATATCGCATCACAATTCCGATGAAATAAAATCGGCTCGAACGAACGAACGCCCGATCCAGCGCCACGCCAGCCGATTACAGCGATCGCACCGCAGGCCACCCGGATCATCGGCCAGTCGATCACCACGTCGGCACCAGGGACACAGCCAGCCCGGTTCCTCCGGCAGATACTCAGGGGATGGGGGGGCACCCAGCACATCGACCAAAGCCAACCGCTCGGCGTCGACTCGGGCCAGCCCGCCGTCGTATTCCATGATCGCCGCCCGCTCACCCCATTGCTCGACCAGAGCCAACAGGTCTTCCCGATTGGCTCCCATCTCGGACACGACACCCTCGGTCAGAAAGCCCCTTGGGGCATCGATTGACAGCCGGCCATTGGCAGTAATCGACAGGATCACACCCGAGTCGATCAGCCGACCGAATAGCGATTTTGCTGCGTCCATCAAAGCTCCATCTCCTCCCGATCGCCAGGCGATTTTTTCTCGCATTCCTCCGGAAGGGTGCCGACAAAACCGACGAAAGTACCCTCAGTCAGGGTTTTGTCAGTTTTGTCGGTTCTATCTTTGAGTGCTCCAAGGAATTCAGCAGACTGAGGATGAATGGCGTAATGCGTAGTTGGTCGCCCGCTCTCTGGCATGGTTTGCATCGATTGCACCCAGCCCGCATCGGCCAGCAGCTCCATCGTTTTACGCACCACTTCAGAGTCCTCCAGTTCACTCCACCCCTTGCGGGCTATGTCTCGGGCTTTAATCGGTTTGTTCTTTGGCCACTCAATCAGCCGCACCAGTAGCGGTTTTGCTTGCCGCCTCTCGGGGACCATCGCAATTGAATACAGTCGGGCCGCATGCGATTCGAGATACTCAGCCCACCGCACCGCTAATTCAGCCGCCTCGCCGCTCACCGGGCCACGACCACCTATTGCGAGATGAAGTACCAGAGCAATTGATGGCACCAAGGAAGCGTACTTGGAAAGATGGGATTCAAACGCTTCGGGCAGATCTTTTGTACGAATCCGTTTTTGAAACGCAACATACCATTTATCGAAGGTTGCTTGCCCGTCACTATCGAAGCGTACCCAAGGGATACCAGTGCCATCATCATACTTATCCCGTTCTGCAAACGATTCAGCATCTAAGTCAGCCAAACGTTCGAATACGTCTGTCAACCGGTCGCGCGCCTCCGAATTCGGCCAACGATCCACATGGCGATACTCAGAGGGTGAATCAGGCCAAACCAAGATTTGCAGTCGCTGGATCAGTCCATCATCACCACGACCGCCACGCATCGCGTCAGCGACGTAGTCACCGATCAAACCAGGGGTAGCACAGCCGAATAATGATAAGCAAGGATGCTCCACCACCGTTTCCCCTCGCGTGACTCGATCGATATTCAGCCGCCCCAGCCCATTCCATAGAGTTAAGTATTGTTGACGCACCCCGGCCATATCCCGCTTATCCAGCCCGCGCATCCACGCCATCAATTCATCAACCCAGAGCAGCAGTCCATAAGGATACTTATTTAGCATGTCACCTAGCTTCTCAATGGTCGAATCCGTGGTAATGATTCGCCGAGCAATTGGAGGCGTCGATTCTTCGATCTCTTTGATCTCCTGGGCAAGCACTCGTGCTTTCGCTTCGTCTTTGGACTTCATCGCCGCATCAATATTCTTTTTGATCGCTTTAACCTTCGATTCAGCAATCAATGCGTCGACCCCAAACGATTCCAGCTCTTTCGCCACTTTTTCACGCTCACGCTTCTCAATCGCTCGGATCCGTTTCTCTGCTTCCGAAATCGCTGGGGTTTTCTTCAATGACGGACGCCCTACGACGCAACCCCACAAGTTGGGAACGACTAACCAGTTATCGCATCGCCGAGGTCGAATACCAACACGGCATCCGATAACCGCAGCCATAGCTACCAGCATTGCAGCCGCAGGGAAATCAGGAGGGCATTGCATCCGCTCTGCAATGTCATCAACCGAGTTTCCAACAGCCTCTGGGAGTAATTCGGAGCGATAAGGCAATACCTCGGGCAGTGGGTCTGGCAACGCCTCAGGCACACCCCAAATCCGTCCTTCTTCGTCAATAAGATCGAGCCCGCTGGGATCGATTGCTTGCAACTGACTTTCGATACTCTCGGTTGTGATACCTGGGTTCGCCTTATGTACCTCCGCTGCGACTCGCTGCACGTCAGCCGTACAAGACAGATCCACAACACCGCTCCAAATCGATTGCTGATTGTCAGATCGATGGATTGCCAGACTGATTTTTCCGTCAAGTTTTCGATTGGCTACTGTGACTAATTGAATTCCGCTCATGCTGCACCTCCATTGCTCCAACCGAGTGTAAGAATCTCCGCTGCACCTGCCTCATTCTCTAAATCAACTCGGCTCGCGCCTCGATTGATCCATTCCCGAGCATCCTTGATCCCGATGGGTGGTTGGATGATTCGGACGCCTGCAACGATCACAAGCTCGCTCCTAAGTTTCCTTGCACTCTCGATGCCTGAATCATCGCCATCAGCAACGATCACGATCTCACTGGGGAGAATACGCCTGCCAAGTTCGAGCAACTTATCACCTCCGCTGTTGGCACTTGGGATGCCAACGGCATTAAGCCCAAGGGTAAGCAATGCAGCCGTATCGGATGCACCCTCAGCAATCCAAACCCGAGTCCCCGATTCGATGCTGGCAAAACGATCGTGGTCATAAAAGAGCCCCGCAGCCGACCCATGCACCGATTTCTTGGAACCTGTGTTCGTATCTCGTGTGCGGAGTCCGACGATGTTGCCAACGCCATCTCGCATGGGCCACATAGTCGCACAACGCGATGGGCACCAACCGACTTGCAACCGGCTCAGAGACGCAGGGGTTACACCTAGCTGTTTAGCGAGATGCTCACGCCCTTGATCAGTCAGATTTCGCCTGCATACGTCGGCCATCAGTTCGATTCTCAAGCGATCGGATTCAGACTGCACCGGCTTGGATGTTGGTGCCATCGTTGGCTTGATCGCTTGGACTGGGATATGCTTGCCAACTCCGAGCCCAAGAAAAGACCTAAGCCAACCGATCGCCTCACTCATGCTACACCCGAGCCACCATTGCAAACTAGCAAGGCCATCACCGGCTCTTGGGGTTGTGGTGCCTGAGAAGCAATTTCGACAGATCAACGATCCACGGGTATCAAAATCAGGCAATGATGCGAAGCGATCACGGCCACCGCATTTCGGGCAAGGCTTGCCACGTTGATCAAGCAACTCCGCAGGGAGTCCCGCAGCCGTTAGGATCTCGCGCCACCTGCCACTTGCTAGCCGTTTAAGATCGCTGATAGAATGTTGGTTGTGATTTCGATGGGGGTTGTGGCTCATGCTGCACCCCCTTTTCTTTTTAGAAGCTCGCTCGCACGATACCGCCTGAGGCCTCCGATTTTGTGCGATGGGATTTCTCCGCTCGCAGTCCAACGCTCGATCGATGGAACACTTGCCCCGAGAATCTTCGCAGCCTCATGCTTATCGATGTAGCCATCCTGGCTGGGCCTACTTGCCATGCCAGCCACCACGAGAGCGGCGATTCGGACTGCTAGTTCTTCAAATTCGGCGGGAGTCAACCGTCTGGCCTCTCCCGCAGCCATGTTCGATCGATTCAATGTACTACTCATCGTTCGCCTCCACTTTCTGGAGACGACTTTCCAAAACACGATCCAACTCTGACCGTTGATAAATCGTCTTCGCACCGAACTTACAGCGCCGGATCTCGCCAGCCGCAGCTAGCTTGTCGAGATAACGGGTACTGATCCCCAGATAAGCCGCAGCATCTTTGCGGGGCAATCCACCCGCTGACGTTGAGATTAACGCCAATTTGAAAGTCTTTCGCATTTCGAAACTCCTTTGCGTGCCATTTACGTTGAACTCGTTGTTCAACTAACGCTTTGAGTTTCTATGCGAATACTTAGGAAACTAATTTCCTAGGGATTGTTCCTGAATTTTTGATTGGAGAATGGGATATATCCAAGAGAGAACAGCAAAGAATTTTTCTTGTCGACACCCCTCACGAAACTTTTCCTCTCGATTTCCTTGGGATTTCTCCGCGCGACTTCGCTGCCTCGATAACTTTATTAGCCGTCCCCCATTTCCATTTCTCACCCTTCTTTCGTTCTGATCCTCGTTTTTCCATCATTATCTTGTCGATATCCCCGGGCTTCCTACCTTCATCATAATAACGCAGACAAGCCTTTTCATCTTTAGAGAGACTTGTTCCTTTGGGTCGCCCCTTTCTTTTCGCTTCAGGATTCTTGGTCGACAAAGTGCTATCCCGCGCACGCTCAAGTGCTGCACAAAGATTCCGCATCCCGCCAATATCGCCGGGGGCAAAGGTCTTTCCTGCCTCTATCCACTTGTGAATGGAACACCATGCTAGCCGGATTATCTTGACATCGTCCCCTCCATCCTCTGGCCATGTTGGGTCTTTGTAGTGATTGTCTCGCAGAGTAATCAACAGGGCCTCCATTGTTGGCATCTCATCCTCAAAGGCTCGCCTTGCATTAGTGCAAGCCATAGATGAGTCGGCATAGACTCCCACATTACCCTTTTTGAACTCCTCCCATGCTGCATCCTGGGCAGCGAGTGAATCAATTAACACTCGAATCGCACTGATGACACGACCGAATCGGACTTGCATTTCGGTGTCGTTCGGCATGACTCACTTCCTGATAGTGAACCTGAGGAAAGAAACGCGGCAGCCAGCAGGTACTGGTGTTCGGGGATCAGCCTAGCCGCGATCCTAAATTCTACCGCGATGTCAGGTTCCCGCTACTCAGCAAATAGGGTGTACCCTAACTGGCACGACACTGCCTCAGACCGAATGGGCCGACCTTGAAGACAACCACGAGATACAACGTGATCCTTTCCGTGACCACCCGTTGTCAGTTCCATATTTGGCGGGCGGTTCCATGCAAGCAAGTGGGGCTCCCAAACATCCCTGGAGCTCGTTTGCTCCTCGACAATCCGGTTGAATGCAGTGTGCCTTCGGGTCTCGGAAACTCGGTGTCTTGGGTGGTTGCAAATGCTCATTTGAGTTGATCAGCAACACCCAAGTAATCCACGGACAAACCGTCGGGCGTACCCTGGAACATGCGGTTCAATGCCAGACTTACTTCTTCTTCGGTGGCTTTTTTCTCCCCTCAAGGAATCGCTCAAGTAGCCGGGAAAACAACTCCTTTGCTACTTCTTCGTCATTACTGACCTTTTGGTAGAACTTATAGTTGCCGTCCACCAAGTCCTCGAAGGCATCTTCGGCTACTTGTCGGAAGGTCGCTTCGACGGCGTGCCGCGAGCCATTTTTGAGCTGTTGCTGGAGAGCCTCATCTTCGCTAATTTTCTTCTCAATCTGATTGATTACCATGATCTCGTCCTCGGTGAATGAGGTATTAAACCGCGTATTGAGATCTTCGATGATCATCGAGAGCGCTTCATGCTCCTCTTGCGTCAACATTGCGCCACCACCGTAGTTTAGCGGTTCCTCGCGCACCTCCCCTCGTTTGAGACCGATGTCCTTCTTCTCCTTCTTCCGAATAGCCAGTTTCTCCATGTCCACCATGGCCAGCACCTCCAGTGGGTTCTCACCCTTCTTGCCCTGAAGCAGTGGTAGCAAGAATCGGAGGAATACAAATAGCTTTTCCAGTCCGACATCCCGAAGCGGGACCAGTTGCGAAAGGAATGAATACAACTTTACGAAATCTCTCGCCTTGGACTTGTAGTCCACTTGGTCTTCCTCGTCTTCCACTTGCCACTTCTTAGCCACCGGATTTACCACACCTTGTAACTTCTCAACGCTTCGCTTGGCACCGAACCACTCCTTGGAAAACGCCTCTAAGTCCACATCCTCATGGATCGCGAACTTCCCTAAATCGGTACGGATGTTGTAGAGTTGGTTGGCGTCAGTTTCCTTGGACAGGGTGATGCGGTCGTAGAACGGCTGGAAGCCTTTTTCGATGTCTTCGGCGCTGTTCTCGAAGTCCAATACGAAGGTTTCTTCTTTCCCTGGCATCGTGCGGTTCAAGCGGGACAGCGTCTGCACACAAGTCACGCCGCTTAGTTTTTTGTCCACATACATGGCCACCAGTTTTGGCTGATCAAAACCTGTCTGGAACTTACTCGCAACAATAAGAAAGCGGTATTCATCTCCATCGAAGCGGTCTCCCGTCGTCGCCTCGGGGAAACCATTCATGTTCGCCTCCGTGTACTCTTTGCCGTCCTTGGCGTCCTTGACTACGTCGGTAAAGGCCACCAACGCTTTGTAGGGAAGCCCCAGCTTCTTGAGAGAGGCATCCACCGCCAGCTTGTAGCGGACTGCATGCAGGCGGGAGGAGGTGACAACCATCGCTTTGGCCTTGCCACTGAGCTTGTCCGCGACCGTAGTGTGAAAGTGCTCCACGATGATAGCCACCTTCTTGGAGATTGTGCGCTCGTGGCGACTAACGAACTGCTTGAGCAGTGACTTTGCCTTAGCTTCATCAAACTCCGGATCGTCCTTCACTTTCTTGAGCAATGCCCAGTATTGATCGTAGGTCGTGTAGTTCTTGAGCACATCGAGAATGAACCTCTCCTCGATGGCCTGCCGCATGGTGTAGAGGCTGAACGGTTTGAAGGTGCCATCCGGTTGTTTGGTGCCAAACTGTTGCAGTGTCTCTGGCTTGGGTGTGGCCGTGTAGGCGAAATAGCTTACGTTCTTTTGCGGGCCTCGCGTCTTAAGCTCTTCGAGAATCCGATCCTCCACCGTCTTTTCCTCTTCTTCCTTCTGCTCGTCCTCTGAGGAGTAGGACAAGACCTTTTGCACCGCCTTGGCGGCTGTTCCAGCCTGTGAGGAGTGCGCCTCGTCCACGATCACCGCAAAGCGTTCTCCCGGCAGCTCGCCCATGCGATCCATAATCACACCAAACTTTTGCAGCGTGGTCACGATGATGCGTTTCCCGTCTTCCAGCGCTTGCTTGAGATTCTCCGAGGTCATGCCGTCATCTGATGCAATGTTCACCAGCATCCCCGGTGTCTCGATCACCTGCTTGAGCGTGCGTTGGAGCTGGCGGTCAATCACGCGCCGGTCAGAAATGACGATCACCGAGCTGAAAACGGGTGCACCTTTGGTTGTATGCAGCGTAGCGAGACTGTTCGCCAGCCAAGCGATCGCGTTGGTCTTGCCGCTGCCTGCGCTATGTTGGTTCAGGTAATTCCTCCCCGCTCCGTGCTTCTGGGCATCGGCACACAGTTCACGCACGCAGGTTAGCTGGTGGAATCGGGGGAAGATTTGTTGCTGCTTGTCGGTCTTCTTGCCCTTGTCATCAAGCACATCCACCACGCGGATGAACCGCTGAATCAGGTCGAGGATTCGGGGCTTCTGCCAGAGTTCCTGCCACAGGTAGCTCGTCGCGTAGCCCACCTTGCAAGGCGGGTTGCCTGCGCCGCCGTCATGGCCTTGGTTGAAGGGGAGAAAACGCGTCTTTGCCCCGGCTAACTCGGTAGTCACGTAGACGAGGTCGTTGTCCACGGCAAAGTGTGCGAGGCAACGCTTGAAGCGGAACAGTGGCTCCTTGGGGTCGCGAGTGTCTTTGTATTGCTTCATCGCATGAGCGATGTTTTGGCCGGAGATCTGGTTCTTCAGCTCAATGGTGAAGATCGGCAGGCCGTTAAGGAAGATACCCATGTCGAGAGACTTCTCGTCGGCTTCGGAGAACTTCCACTGGCGCTGCACATGCAGGAGGTTTTCCTGATAAAGACGCCGACTCTCCTCTGCCACCGGATTGGTCGGTTCGAAGTAGCACAAGTCGAAATGTCCAGCGCCGATCACGTCGAAGCCTTTGCGCAGGGCGTGCAGCGTGCCTTCCTTGTCCACCACTTCCTTGATGCGCTTGAGCAGGTTGCGGGCGGCCTGATCCTTGTCGCCGATTAACTCGCAGTAGTCTGCCCACTTCTTCGTTTGCGTAGCGCGGATGAAGGAAATGACCGTCTCAGGCCGCAGGCACAGCTTCTTGTCGTAATCTTCCTGCTTGCCGGAGAAGAACCCGTGCTGCTTCAGGAGGACGGCCTCGATGTGTTCTTCAAACGCGAACTCGGAGGTGATTTTGCCCATGGTCAGTTCTTCGGGGGTTGTCGCACATCAATCTGACCCGTGACGGCAGCGGAGATCAGCGCAGTGCGGCGTTCTTGCAGTAGCTCGATGGTGCGTTGGGCTTCGACGGTGAGGGTGTCGAATTTGGAGAGTTCTGTGTCGAGAAAAGTAGCAATAGCCTTTTGTTCGGGGATGGGTGGGAGCCAGCATTTCGCTGCTTTCAGAATGCCCTGAGAAATACTGAACACCTTCACACCTTTGACTTGTCTTTGAATTTGGCTGCGGAATACCGAAGAGTGAAACTGATAGGCCAAAAACAATGACCAGGTGTCTTTACGAGGGCGGGCTATAATTGTGTGATAGCCAGCAAAAATTGGACTCTCTGACCTGAGATGAGTGAAGTTTCCGCTTCCTTCCAGGTCCTCTGAGGTATCAGCGAAGACGAAGTCTCCATCCTGGATCCGGGCATCTGGATTGGTGAGAAGATATTCGGGGGCCACGCACCTCAGGGGATGGATATCGGGATTCAGGCGGAACCCATACTTTGAGTGTATTTCCCCGTAATTCACGCATTGCACACCTTCATCCTGGAGGTCTTCCTTGGTAATCGTGAGACCTTTGGAAAACGTGAAAACGCTGCGCAGTGGCTTTACCTCCCACCCATCCGGCACATCGCCGAGCCATTCAATGCCAGAAGGCTTCATGGGGGCGTGGGGGTTGAGGCCTTTGGTGACAGCGTGGGAGATGACAGCCTGACGTTTTTCTTTCAGCAGTTCCATCAGCCGCCGCTGCTCAGCCACCAACTCATCAATCTTCCCCGTCTCCCGATCCAGAAACTCCGCAATGGCGGTTTGCTCGGGGAGGGGTGGCAGCGGGATCACAGTCTGAGCTAGATAGCTATGCTCGATGCTTTCGACAGTGGCGCCTTGCTTTGCCCAAGCGAATAAAAGTTGGTCGTTGTGACCTTGAACCCAACGGAGAAAGAATCGAGACACACACTTGGAGCGATCGAAGGAAAACGCCTTCATGTCCTGATTTAGTGCAACGGCGATCTCAGTGATCGCGATTGGAATTGTGTGTTTTAGAATGCCGGAGCGAACAACGATTAAAACACGCCCGGGTGGTAACAAATTTGACGCACTACTTCGCAGTCCTTCCTCGGTGATCGATTCTTCTGCACCCTCGATTCGTTCAGACTTCATGTCTTTAGGCGAAACCCAAGGGATGTCCCCATTCCAATACGCGGGATTATCTCGGCTTGGCGTCCCTCCGCCCGAAAACGTTGCGACGCTTTTGAGTTTCGGTAAACCCCAATGTTCCGGCACCTCCCCAAGCCATTCCACGCCGCTTGCCTTGTATTTCGGATAACGCGGGAAGCTCATTGGGTCAGCCCTCCAATCAGGTTGAGGATGCGGTCGGTGCAGGATTTCAGATCAGCATCAATCGCGCTAAGGGGACGGGGCGGCTGGAAGACGTAGAAGTGGCGGTTGAACGGGATCTCGTAGCCGACACGGCCTACCTCGCCGTCCTTGGCATCGCAGTAGGTGGGGTCGATCCACGCGTCCGGCACGTGCGGTGTGACCTCTCGGGCGAAGTAGGTTTCGATGTCTTCCTTGAGCGGCACGTTCTCGGTATCGTTCAGGTCGGTGTCGGGCTCGGGGTTGCCGTCGCTGTCGCGACAGATTTCGGCGGCTTCATCCCGCTCGCCAATGCCTGCGAGTATGGCTTTTAGCACGGGGGATTTGAGCTTCAAGCCTGCTTTCTTCAGTGCGGCTTCCAGAGCGGTGGTGAACTTGTCCCGCTGCATGTAGGTGGTGCCAGCGAGGGTTTGCAGAGCGGCGCGGATTGCTGCTTGCAGGGCGCGGCCTTCTTTCTCCTCCTGCTTCTGCTCGGCGGGGGATTTCTTTTTGCTCACCGCCAGATTCTTGAAGGCGGATTGTGTGTCGAGCCGAGCGAGGGATTCGGCATTAACCTCGAAGCGGAGTTTCAGAGGGCGCAGCACCTTGATCTCCCGGTAACCGAAGTCCGTAGTATTGAAAATCTTTAGGTGCGGGCCTTCCTTGCGGTCCTTGACCAGCTTGAGGATGGCCTGCTTGTGGGTTTCAGTGATCTCGCGCCGCTTATTACCGAGGCTTTTGGACATGGGGGACCAAAACTGCTCGCCCGACGCGTCCACCAACAGGACCTTGCCACGGTGCTTAGCAGGCTTGCGGTTGCTGAGCAGCCAAATGTAGGTAGCGATGGGGGTGTTGTAAAAGAGTTGCTGCGGCAGAGCGACGATCGCCTCCAGCCAGTCGTTTTCCAGGATCCAGCGACGGATCTCCGATTCCCCCGAACCCGCGCCACCGGTGAAGAGTGGAGAGCCGTTCAGAATGATGCCGATATAGCTTTGTGATTCCTCTGGGTCGTTCATCCGAGCGATGAGGTGCTGGAGGAAGAGCATCTGTCCATCGGACTTGCGAGGCAGTCCGGCCCCAAAGCGGCCATCGAACCCAAGTGCCGCCTCGGCGGTTACAGCGTCAAAGTCCTTGCTCCACTCGTAGCCGTAGGGCGGATTAATGAACTGAAGGTCAAAACGCATTTTCGACAACTGGTCGTTGGAGAGCGTGCTACCTAGCTTGATGTTTTCCGCGTCCTTTCCCTCGGGCTCAAGGATGAGCATGTCGGCGCGGGCGATGGCCCAAGTAAATGGGTTTAGCTCCTGCCCGTAGAGGAAGACCTTGGCTTGGGGGTTGATCTTAAGGATGTGTTCCTTGGTGATGGACAGGATACCGCCGGTGCCGCATCCGCAGTCGTTGACAGTACGGGTTACGGCCTCCTTGCCCGTCAGCGCCGTGTCGAGCATGAGCACTAGATCGACCATCAGGCGGATGCCGTCGCGGGGCGTAAAGTGTTCACCAGGGTTTTCGTTGAGGGCTTCGTTGAACTTGCGGAGTAGGTGCTCGAAGACGTATCCCATCTCGTGGTTGGACATGGATTCGGGACGCAGGTCTACCTTGCTCTTCTCGTTGAATCGCTCCATAAGGAGGTACAGCAGGTTGACCCGGCCAAGGTCGCGGATGGTGTCGTCGAAGTTGAAGGCGGCGAAGATCTCACGGACGTTGGGCGAGAATCCTGCGACATACTGGCGGAGGTTCAGGGCGACGTTGGCATCGTCGTGCAGTAGGCTCTCGTAGTTGAACTTGGAGGTATTGTAAAAGGCGTAACCCGCAGCGCGGCAGAGCTGGCCGTGGCGGTTCTCCAGGCCCTTCTCCTTCAGCTTGTGCTCGGTATCCAGTACCTTGGCCTTGGTTTTCTCCAATGCGTAATCGAGACGGCGTAGCACCGTGAAGGGCAGAATGATCTTTTGGAACTCGCTTTTCTTGAAGGCTCCGTTGAGCAGGTCGGCAATCGCCCAAACGAAGCTGACGACGGAGTTGAATTTGGCAGGTTCGTTCATGGAGTTATGCGGATTTCAGAAAGCTGGCTGGAGTTTATGATGTCGCAAAGCACGATGGACTTGGATTTCTTGGCCATGGATTCTTTGGTTACTGATGCTCTACAACTACTTCGGATTCACTGGAATGGCCACCTTCTTGAGCAGCTTGTCCAAGTCCGTTCGTTTGAATAGCCGATAGCCGTTCACAGGGTTCCGATGCATCGGGATTTCGCCACGGGCAGCCCAATTACGGATGGTATTGTGGACCGCGCCCAAGTACTCCGCTGCGGCGGCTATGTGCAGGTATTCGGTCAATTTGTTCATTGGATACGTTTCCCTAGCTCCTATCGCCCCAGTGATGCGTGAGCGGGCGAAAGGGCTAGTTTAGCAAACCCTACAAGCCAGCGTAACCTAAGAACATAATTGGCCAATCCGTCCCGCAGGTCAGAAAGATGGAGATTCGAGCCGAATTGTAGCCAAACCGTACTTGCGCTGCTCAAACGTCCTAGCTCGAAGCAGGATGCGGCAGGGACGAATTTGAATCCGAATGCAGGGAGACCAACCGATTGCCTAGACTTCGCAACCAAAGATTGACGCTTGAGCGGCCTACGAGAACCTCCGTTTTTGCGGTTCGAGTCTCGTTACCCGAATTGACTCTCGTCTTGCCTGCGCTGGTAACCCTCCAAGGCGACCTTGTCTCCAGTAACCTCTGTTGCAACAAGAACGACTGACATGACGTCAGCGGTGCCTGATCCCGTTCGGAACCGAAGACTGCGGAACGCTATCTGGAGGTATGGTTACGTGCAGTCCAGTTGTCGGGTTATCCCATGGTTTTCTTGGAAATCAGGCCAAACAGACTATTACTTCATCAAAAAATTGACGGCTACCAAATACCTGATATACTCATGGCGCGGGCTGCGGTTATCGTGGGCGATACGCTGTTGACGCCATCAACCGGGTCAGGCCGTTTCGCATAAAAAAGTCCGCCAAGAAAGGTAACCGCTCATGGCTGACAAAAAGATCTTTTCTGGCATCTTGGATGTCACCGTTAGCACCGGAAGGCTGAGTTTGTGGAGATCACGGTTGACGGTCATCATTTTCGAGTGCCCGTATCCGGTTGGATCAAGACATACTTCAACGGGCAATTCGTCTGCCCAAGTCTAACTCCGGCTCAGCGCAAGAAGTTTGCGACTGTATTTAGGTTGATACGAGCGGTGTATATGAAAGGAAAATCCGATGGCAAATGAAGAAAACGCTAAAGTGACGATGTTACTATGTTCCGACCTTCTCGCTGTGGAGCAAGAAAAGGTCGAGCGACTGGATGGACCGATCGCACACCATTTGGAGTCCCAGGGAGTTTCTGCTCGCGTGTGTCACGGACGAGGTAACAATTCTGACCGTGTCCTCGAATTCAGCGGAATGGGCGGTGTTGTCGCAACCATAAATGCCGCCGAGTTTTTGGGTGCGACGGACAGTGATTCGATTGCACTCATCAAAATGGTGAACACTTCAAACTAACGGGCGAACCAGGCGCTCAACCGGAGTTGTCGATCGGGCGTCCTCTTACATCAAAGTCTCTTGACGCCAATAAAGTGATTGTAAAAGTTATGGGGAAAAAAGTCAGATGGCAAAAACACACACATTACTTCAAGTCTTTGTAGCGTCTCCTGGTGACGTTGAAGATGAGCGTAACCTCCTCGCTGATGTCGTCACGGAATTCAACAAAACATGGGGAACTCGCAATGGAGTTTCGCTGGAGTTGCTGAGATGGGAAACCGACTCACGCCCCGGTATCGGTGCTGATGCACAGGACGTTATCAATGCTCAAATCGGGAACGACTACGACATCTTTATTGGAATCATGTGGGGGCGGTTTGGATCACGAACTAAGCGTGCCGAATCCGGAACGGAGGAAGAATTCAGTCGTGCCTATGCTCGACTGACGGATTCGCCAAACAGCGTTCAGATAATGTTCTACTTCAAAGAAGCTGGAATACCTCCAAGCAAAATTGACACCACGCAGCTTCAGAAAGTTCAGGAATTCAAAAAGAAGATTTCAGACGATTATGGCGCGCTCTACCACAGTTTTGAATCTTCTGAGCAATTTCAGACAAGCGTTCGAATGCACCTCAGCACTGTGGTGCAAGACTGGTTAGACGCAAATGGTACGGCGACGCTGCGTGTTGCACAGGAACATGTGGCCGACTTACCAGAGACAAGTGTTGGTAATCCGTTGGCAAACCTAATGGCACTCAATACGGAAACGGATGAAGAGGGTGTAATCGAGCTTGTGGAATCCGTAAACGAGGCCATGACTGAGGTTACCTGCATCGTTGAACGCATGTCAGAAGCAACAAATGCTTTGGGTGAGAAATTCACGCGACTAGTTGACGAAGTAAATCAGGTGGCGGCCAGCGGTGTGGACGTGAAAGCCGCAAAACGCTTGTCAAACAAAGCGGCGGATGATCTTGAGGTATTCGTAAGACGAATGTCGGTTGAAATCGTCGAATTCAACAAGCAAAGTGCGCGTGCGATGGACATGTTTGGAAACATCGCGATGATTGCGGAACGTGACCTCAACGAAGCCCCAGACGACATCGCTGGTGCCCAGGCGACCATGAAAGCCTACAGGAGTGCTATTTCATCGTCGGTTGATGCACTTTCCGGGTTTCGGGACATGATATTCCGATTACCTCGAACGACAACGGCCCTTAATCGCGCCCGTAAACGAACTGTCGCAGTCATGGATGATCTTCTGAATCAACTAAGAATTGCCGCAAGTCAGTCGCTTGACGTTGAAACGTTATTGGCTCGTCTCGAAAAAACTTGAAAAAACCTGCAATAAATGTAGTAAGAACGCCCCTGCCGGGTTCCCTCTCCATACCACCTGGAATGCGGATTTGTGCTATGCGGTTTCACGCAGATGAGCAAGTTCTGTCCAGAGAGGCTCCAGCCTCAAGCTAACCTTGGGTAGCTAACCCCTCGTTCGTCATACCGACACTGCTTGCGATTGTCTTTGCCAAATACACCAAGTCCCTTTGCAACCTTTGAAAAACCAGGGACTGTCCCCAATTTCTATCGCGTTGCTTCTCGACCTGCCATTGTCAGTATCCCAATTATTCTACCAGATTTCCATTCAACTTGGCTGCATCAAGAACTCCTGACATGACGTCGGTAGGTGGCGACGTTGCCAGTCGAGGGGTGGAATCGTTTCCACTTTGGCACCAGAAAGCGCTAGCATGAATTCGCTGGCGTGGCAAAGGTGATCCTCGATGAAGGGGTGGGGGAAAAAGCGTCTCGATTTTGAGCGGCAGTGCATGGCATGATACAATTTCATTGCGTTTCAGGAAATTCGACCGAGCTACCGAATGAGGAGCCAACATCACATGCCACGTACGCTACCGATGCTTTTATCATCCTTGTTGATTTTTGGGACGATTCAATTGGGTTGTCAGGTAGACGTTCAATCCCCCAACACGATCACCAACAGCATCGGAATGAAACTGCTGCCAATTCCCAAGGGGACATTCACGATGGGTTCGCCGATCGAAGAGGAAGGGGCCGATAACGATGAAGAGCAGCATCAGGTCACTATCAGCAAAGACTATTACCTAGGCGTAACGGAAGTCACGCAAGGGCAATATGAGAAGGTGATGGGAACCAACCCGAGTCACTTCCAGAAGCGAGTCATCCGCAAAAGCGACAGTTCGATGCATCCCGTCGAGCAGGTTTCGTGGGAAGGTGCGGTGGAATTCTGCAAGAAGCTTTCGGAATTGCCCGAGGAGAAGAAGGCAGGTCGCGAGTATCGCTTACCGACCGAAGCGGAATGGGAATACGCTTACCGCGCTGGCGGTAAGACCGCATATAGTTTTGGAGAGAGTTCAAAATCACTGGGCGACTATGCTTGGTTTAGTGGAAACAGCAACGATCAGACGCACCCCGTCGGTGAGAAGAAGGCAAACGCTTGGGTGCTCTATGACATGCACGGGAACGTCTGGGAGTGGTGCAGCGACTGGTACGGTGATTATCCTAAAGGTGCAGTCCGCGATCCTAGAGGTCCACAAGACGGATCGATCCGCGTGCTCCGTGGCGGCGGTTGGTTCAGCGGGGCCGCGCGTTGTCGGTCGGCGGATCGGAACAGGTTGAGCCCGGCGGTCGGCGACTTCGACATCGGCTTCCGCGTTGCTCTGAGTCCATCGGGAATCCCTAAGTAGTAAAAGGCGGGTCAGGATGCGGGTAGCAGGTTCGCAGCAAACAATGGCTTACTGAAACCATGTCACCATAGCCCCGTAATCGTAATTGAAAACTGGCATGCGCTGAATGGGGATACCGCTACCGGCTCGTGCGAGGGGTGGCCCATCCGGGTCGTTTTCCGTTGTCCGCTCTGTCTCGCGTCGCTTCCATCGTCATGCGGTCCGCAGCCACCATCGCGCAGAAATGTCTACAATTGTAGACAAAATCGTGTCAAATAGGGTCGATGCCTTCGATCACCACGGAACACCGTAGCGACCATCGAGCAGCGGAGTAAGCATCCACCATCGCGCAGAAATGTGTACCACGGTACACAAGAATTGGTCGCGTCGTCGCCGTGCGGTCGGCAGCCACACCACAAAAAATGTTGCCAATTGGCAACAAAATTTGGTCGCGTCGTGCGATAGCCACCGTCGTGCAGAAATGTCCCCAATTGTGGACAAATTGTGCCTACTCAGTGAATCGTTTGGAAGCAACTCGGTCGCAAGCCTGAGGACACCGCCGACTTTGTTTCCCCTCGCGCGTGCGTGCGCGGGTGAGAATGATTTTACCAGCTCCGACCGCCCTCCGATACGTCCCCAACGTCCCCCAGAGCATCCCCCGCTGCTGGGTCACACTCGTTTACCGCCAACTGCCGATGACATCGTAATCGATCCGGTTCAGCCTCCTGAGCCACCACCCGAGGATCCAGCCTGTCGTCAGGCGTACTGTCACCGTGTCAGCACTCCGACCACTCTGCCGCCACCGATGCCCCGCAGGAAGTATCGGGTTGGTTTCGTCGGTTTTGTCGGTTCGTTTCGGCTTGATCCCGGCCAAATTCGGTTGTGTCTCAAGTCACAGCGGGATCTCGGGGAAATGATTTTCAGCTCGACTGCTCCGTTACCGTATGGACCAACCCCCGAGCCACTGCCAGTAGATCGCGCCGGCCCGACTCGTCTAGCTCGTTCCAAAGACTGAGGATCTCGGCAAGATCGCTTTCGATGGGGCCTGATATGGGAACCGGCATGGGAACCAAGGTTGAAACACTCGATTTTCCCTGGGAATTGTCGCCCTGTTCTAACCCCGTCGGGGTCACTAGGTAAGGATTCACTGATCCTCTGCAACCATCATTACCCAGCAAAACGCTGGGTTTTTTCGTTTTGTGATTGCCATTGAGGGTTTTCGGCAGGATCGCATCAAGATCGGTTCCATTCTGGCTGGAACGCTCGCAGTGCCCTAAGCAAACTCAGGGGAATAAAAGCGGAACGGCGCGAGCCGTCCGGTGATAAAACCTTCCGAAACCGCAAGCATTGCATCACTCACAGGAGTGCTTGCGCACTTCCACTACCATTTAGGGAATCCACAACAATTACCGAAGAGGCCTTTTGTTTGAAGCCGTGAAGGTAGGGGATCAGCTTGTTGTTGACGTAGTCCAGTTCGGTCGTGCAACCGGCTTCTTTCCAGAGCACATCGTCGATATTCTTGAATGTCTGTTCAAACATGGGTTTCCATCCGAGTCCAGAAGCGTCGAACCAACGAAGCAAAATTGTACGCAAAACCAGCATTCTAGTGTTTGCCGGTGCTGAGTGGTACCCTGGGGTATTGGGGCGGCAACCGCATTTTCGCCGGCGAAACACAGGGAAGTCTTCCGGTCCAACCGGCCGTGGTTTCCAAAGCATCGGGTATGCCAGGGGACACTGGGCGATTGTCGATGCCATCGTGTTCTAGTATAGGCTGATGGACAATACATAGCAGTAAACTATCATTCGTTGAATCGCTGGTAGTACTTACCTTGATCTTCTTGCACTGGTAACTTCGTCTGATAACGTGTAGTGTCGAGAACATCGACAAAATCCTCGCAAAGCTGAAGAGAAGATGATAGAGCAAATGCGGGGGGGCAAGGAACCACCTGGCGTCCATACCCAAAGGGAGAATAACCGTAGGGTTCAATCTGAACCACCGATAACAGAATCAAGCGGCCCGAAGAACGGGATCATCCTGCCGTTCAGAAGCAGATAACAGGAATACCCAGTAACATGTCAGTTGAGCAAATTTTGTGTCATGTATGTGGATACCACATTTCGATTCTCGAAATCAATTGCCCACATGATAACACACAGTTGCCGGGCTTTCCAAATGTGCGCCTAGCCCAAACCAAGTCCCAAACGGAGGCTTTGGAAATTCGATATCAGGATGCGAAAGAGCATTGCAAGACGCATCAACGTGATGATTCTCTCGAAGCCTTCGAGAGCGAAATAAAAGAAAGGAGCCATGCTGTATTGTCGCTCGGTTACACCGAACTACGCCGGCTAGCAGAGAATCCAAAATCGGTTTTTTCTACCTTTTATGAACGAGTGAACGCGGGATTGCAGATTCCATCGGGAGGGAAATGGGACATCCTCCGCGGCATCGCAGAGCACTCGCTCTACCAGCACCAGAAAGACCACATCCGGTTCGCCGCGCTTAGCACAAACGGCATCGGCGTACTTAACTATGGCGATTGCCATGTCACGTTGAAAACACCTCTTATCGAGCAGCGGACCTCTGTGTTTGAAGATAACAATGTCGTTTTTACGGTCTACTCCCAAAAAACAACGATGGCTCAAGCGATCGATTTGCCACCCGGCCACTTGACCGACTGGCAGAATCGCAACAAGTTGGCCGTGGCCAAACTCGCAATTCGGCTCCCCGAGACCTCTCCCTCCCAAGAGGAAATCGCTGGAATCCTGATTGACCAAGGAGCGACTACAGCCGATGATAGATTCATAGAATTGCATATTTTTGGACCAATGACGGTATTGACGATTGAGAAGGTTCGAATAACGCCGAAGAAAGTCGGCAATAGAAGAATGCCTAAAAAAGCAGAGGTCGCGAGCTTGAGAGCAGCGTTGAAACAAAACAAGGTTCTAGATGTCCAAGACCTTGGCTAGAAAGGATCGCTGCAGTGCAAGCATTGATTTCAGGATTTATCGGTCAAGCGTTGCTGGTTGAAGGTGGCGTGTTTCAATCGCTGCGAGTGGACCGTTCCGCGAAACCCACACCTGCAAGCCCCGGTGAAGTCCGCAACTTCTTAGCACGAGCCACGGATGCCTACGCGGTTGAGGAGACTCAGGTTGAACAAGTTCTTGCAGCGTTGGAGGCAGCTTGGGAAGGGACAGCAATATTCAACCTTGTGCAGATTCTAACCTCTCCGTCTGAGGATCAAGACACACGTTCTCTAGCCGCCGAGGAACTGGACGATTCTCTCAAGGACAATGCCGCTGTTGCATTCGCAGAACGCAGTCTCTTTAGTGCTCCTTGGCCTACCGAGATTACAAGACCGGTGAATTGTTCCGAGCGAGTTGCAGCGTTTCTCGATCGATTGGGAAATGTTCAAACGGCAATCCATGCCGTTGATCGAGCGTTTGGGCTCGTCGACCTCCAACTCATGCGACTTGACCAAGAAGTATTCCGAGACCGTTTTCTTGCAACATCTATTCGGGAGGGTATTTACCGACTATTGGTGCTCTATATGTCCGGGGAAGCGTCCAAGGCTGAAGTTCATTTTGCTTTCGATAAATGTCATTCTCTGAAATCCTTCAAGAACTCCCGAGAAATCCTCAATGCTTGGCTCAAGGGACTTGGTAATCCTGAGAGATCCACTGAATCAATAGGTACACGATCTACCGAGCAACGGGAGGTCGAAGAAAATGACACGCCTTCCAGGGCCCCTCGCATCTCAAAACGAAAAGGGAAAGGTTTAGATCGAGAAAAAGAGCTTCAACGGGTCATGTATTCCCAGACGCAGATCGAAAGGCAGTTAAAAGAAGGAAGGATTGAGTGGGCGATCGAGAACACCCGTTCGTTGATAGAAGAGCAAATCGAAAAATCAGGGAGTCAATACGCCTGCAAGACACTTTCTTCCCTGGCCGCCAGTGCCCAGGAATTGGGAATGCACAAACTGCAACTGAAATGGGCCAAAGAAGCGTTTTCGCTCAACCCTGACGATCCGATCGCGGCGACTCAATTCGCGCATGCCATGCTAAAAAACGGCGAAATTGAGAGGGCGCTCACGGCCTACGATCAGGTCATCGCGCAATTTCCCGAGAATGTGGTTGCAAAGAACGGTCGGGCCGAGACGCTTCGCTCTCTAGGCAAGTATTCCGAAGCGCTTAAGGCTTACGATCAGGTCATCGCGCAATTTCCAGCAGATGTGGTTGCAAAGACCGGTCGCGCCGAGACGCTTCGCTCTCTAGGCAAGTATTCCGAGGCGCTTAAGGCCTACGATCAAGTGATCGAACAATTACCCGAGAATACGGTTGCTCGGACAGGATACGTTTGTGTGTTGGTGGATCTAAAGGAATATGATCGAGCGCTCAGGCTCATTGAGAGCCGGTTAGGACTATGTCCTCTACCCCAAACGCAAGACGATTGGATTGACTTCCATATTCGGGCCATGATTCATCTGAAAAAAGGGGATTTCGTTTCGGCGACGAAAGACATGAGGTTCGGTTTACAACACTGCCAATTGGCCAAGCAAAAAGCGTATTTTGCGTCGGGTTTAGCAATCGCCCAAATCAAGCAGAATGCTGCGCAGGACGCACTCCATACCATGACGAAAGAAAACTCTTTCCTACCTGTGCCCCAGTTGATTCGGGGACTGGTTCTCTACGAAAATCACGATCTCCAGACTGCGATGGCCGAGATGGATCAACTCGATGACCGTGTAGCATTCATTCATGAAATCCGTCATGAAATGAAGCTCAAATACATCGACAAGTCTCCTGCTAGTAAATCCACCGATTGGCTCTTAGACCGACTCAGCAATCTTCTTCTTGCTGCTTAGCAGTCGGTCAAATCCAATTCGATCTAATCCATGCGTACTAGGCGGCAGAACCCAAAAATTCGTTTACTGGTTCTTCAGGCAATTTTGTGGGTCATTGCTTTGATTTCTTGTACTCGATGAGATTCCGCGTCATTCTTCATGGAGTCACTTTAACCCATCTTCGAGAATGCATAAACTGATTTGAAAGGGATTCAAAGGTTGAAAACACAGAGGTGCACAAGGCTCTGTGCTCTCTAATGACGCTACTGTTTCAAAAAGATTTTTCAGGACTCTTTATCCTAGATTGTGACCCACAATAATTCCCGAAGAGCCCGTTTACTAAGGTAAAGCGGTTCCCGAGGAATGATCGTGGCTAGGAGTAAACACCACTGGTTTTTATCGTACTCGTACTCGAAGTGGTCTATTATGGCGATTCACTCCATTAGTCGGCGAATTACCGCGAACCGCTTCGATCAACCATCGGCATCGCAGCAGTTTAAACAGCCATCGATTGGGGCGGAGAGTACCCAAAAGGCGCCCTCAGAGATCCCCGTGGGCCATCAGAGGGATCTTACAAAGTGACCCGTGGCGGCAGTTGGTTCAGCAATGCGGCTCGCTGTCGGTCGGCCAACAGGGATGGGGATGACCCATCGTTCCGCCTTAGCGACTACGGCTTCCGCGTTGCTATGGTTCCATCGGAATGTGCCTGCTACTTTTTTGAACCGCTGATGAACGCTTCTATTCGCTGATATCAAAAACCGCCAAAACCCATATTGATAACAATTTCGAGTAGGTATCCTTCGCAGCGTTTACAGGTTGAACGACGACGCTATTGTTTAGCGATACTCGTAGTTGTACCTGCAAACCGAGTTTTCTTTTGATTTTTTTCCACAACTTTTAATATTTAAACTATACTCGTGACATTCCGCCTCTTAACACTTTCAACTACAGGATCGAACCTATGAAAAAAGGCACCAAAAGGGAAAACGGTAACAAATCGCAAATCATTCGAGACTTTGCCGCAGCAAACCCAGGATTGAAGTCATCAGAGATCATCAGGGCTCTGAATGAACAAGGACACAAAGTCTATGCCGCAATCGTCTCGCAAGCCCTTCGAGGTACCGCCGGTGCTAAGAAACGTAAGTCCAAGCGAGGACGAAAACCCGGTACAAAGAACGCTGTCAAGGCAACTGCTGCTGCCACCGAATTCGATCTATCAAGCATCAAAGCCGCCGCCGCGTTCGTCAAGGCTACCGGTGGTGTCGATGCCGCGATCAGCTCCATCAAGAGCTTCCAAAAGATCTCTGAACTGCTCAAGTAACAACGTTTCTACGAAAACAAATCGTTGTTAGCTTCTCCCTACAAACACCCAGCAAACCGCTGGGTGTTTGCTTTTGGCTCTTTAGGAATACGGTGGGTGAATTTATATGGTTTTCACCGGACGGCTCGCGCCGTTCCGCTTTTAATTCAACGTAACCGGCGTGAAGCCGTCTACAAACACGCCAGCCTTACGGAAATTTAGCTTGGCGTTTCGAAACGAATGCCTCTAAGCCTTCAATGGCCGATTCGGTGCTGCAGGCCGTGGCCAATACCGCCGCTCCACTCGATAGATTCATCAGCAACGATTCGCCCACCATCTCGTTGAGCAACCGCTTACCAAGCTGCACTGATTCGGCCGAACTCTCGGCGATCTTCAATGTCCACTCGTGGGCCGCTGCCCAAATCTGATCCGAATCAACCTCTCGATGCGAAAGCCCCAACGCCAAAGCACTCTTCGCGTCGATCCGCTGTCCACCTAAAACCAACCGCGACGCAAAACTCGCTCCCAAGCGAAATGCTGCAAGCGGCACCGTCAGCCCCGATACCAATCCATGCCGAGATGAAGGAACCTCAAACTCAGCCTTGGGACTCGTTACCACCAAATCGCAAGCCAATGCCATCGTCAAACCAAAGCCTAACACAGGACCATCAATGGCAGCAATAATCGGCTTGGGCAACCGGAGCATCGACTCAATAAGCTCTCGAAGCTCCGAAGCGATCCTGTACCACTTTTCGATCGCATCCCGCTGCTTGCTCTGCGATTGCCACTCTTTCAGATTCACGCCCGAACAAAACGAGGTTCCCTTGGCCGTAAGTATCACGCAACGAACCGACTTATCCTGGTGAAAGTCTGACAGCGCATCGATCATCTGCTGAACCATCTCCCGCGACATCGCATTGCATGTCGCAGGAGCATCGATGAGTATCGTTCCACTCGGGGCGGACTTCTGTAGCCTGATCACTGCTTGGTCTGAAAACCTTGTTGCTTTTGAACCGTCGAAAACCAATCGCGGATCAACGAGGAACTTTCCAAGTTGGAAACGTTTTGCACGCCACCGGTATTGGGTGCAGCCGAGAAACCCAGCATGAGATCGTCATCCGAAGGGGAATACGATAGCACCTTGACGACATAGTAGATCTCCTTGGCCGCATCCGGTGCGACAAACGTCGTGCCTGGCTCGGCTGAAAAGACCTTCTGCATAAACGCATCATCGAGTGGCTTGAGATTCTCGACGTTGCTCAACTGGATATCGACGTCGGCCACGACTGGATTGAGCCATGTGAAAGGAGTTGGTCGAGCTACCTGAGCTCGATCGGTTTCACTTTCAAAGGCTTCGGCAAGCGAGGCTCCAGTCGCCTTGGCTGCTAGTGCTTTGGCCTTGGATTCGGCCTTCTCAGCGGCCCGCTGCAATTTCCAAACGTTCATCACCTGCTCCTTGGCCGTTTCATAGGAAGGAGTCGATGCGTCTTGGTGTTGCGTCTTCCAAAACAGAAAACGGGTTAGCAACGCGGTGCTTTGAAGGGGCACATAGAGGTTGCCCAAGTTGTCCGACTGGGTTGGGGTTGGACGCACTCGAATGAGGCTTGGGAACTCGAAGGGTTGCATTCGTGGGCCTCGTGTGACCCGCGAACGTCCGATCGGCAGGGTCGCTGCAGTGCGAATGTCCATCAATCCCGTTCGTCCGAATTGGAATCCGTACTTGTCGGCGATTTGTTGGAGATCCAAAGGTGCAGGCTCTTTCATGGAGTTGTCTTTTTCAGCCACGGCCCGCTGCCAAGCTTGCCATTCGGAGGCATACACTTCCATCATCTCCCGAATCTCGTTGCAACGTTCATCGAGCACCTTGAAGGCAGACCCGGCGGCCATCTGCCTTGCGAGCATATCCTTGACCTCATCGAAGCTCTGTGTCCTGGTTGGGGCTTGAGCTGGTGCCGGCTCCTGCGGAGCAGCAGGCGTTGTCGCGGGCAAGTCTCCGGCGGTGACTTCGGCTTGCTGAGCGGGTTGCTCAGGGGCCTCGGGCTTGGGCTCTTCTTTGGCGGGCTCGGTAGCAGGCTCCTTGGCTGGCTCCTTTGCTGGCTCAGCGGCAGGGGCTGGGTCTTGGAATGAAACCAAGCGGGTCTTTTGAGGAGCAGCAAGAGAGGATTGAGGGTTTGGGGGTTCCTTGGGTGCCTCGGCACCTGGGTTCTCGAGCGTTGGAGGCAAGTTCGTTGCGGGTTGCTCGGGTGTTGCTTTGGCTTCCTGCTGCTTCTTTTCCTGCTCCATCTTTTCCTGGAGGGCCTTGGTCTCTTCTTCGGTCAAGGGAACATCGAAGGCTTTGTCTTTGGCTCGGCGATCGTATTCGGAGCGGAGGAGTTCTTCGGGGATCTTTCCTTTTTCTTCTTCGATGATCTTCTCGATATCGCAAGCGATGAATTCAAAGTCGGCCAAATCTGGGGTCAAGAAAGCCGGTTCGGTGAGGATAGGCTGACTGATTCGAGAGATATCCTTGCCTTTGTCGAAGAGGTCTCGAAGTTCTTTCTCGGTCGGCTTGCTATCGACACTGTCCTCGAAGTCTTTGACTGCCACAGGGTAGGCTTCGATCGACGCTCGTCGCTTGAAACGAGTAAAGTATTGCCAGTTCTTGCTAGGTGGATTCAAAAGGGCTGTCGGAGCCCCCATCGCGTTGGCGCGTTCTTCGTAGCGCTGGCCACCGTTGGCAAGTCGCAAGACGGCATTCTTGGCGAGTTCTTCTTTCATCAGTCGGTTAAAGTCTGTCAGCGACATGCGACCGCCAGAGACCTCTTTGAGAGTCTTTTGAATCTGCTCGCCGCTGAGTTTGCCGTCGACGAATTTTTGCAAAAACAGTCTCACGCTTTGATCATCAAAGTGGATCCCCATGCGGCTGGCTTCTGCAGCCAAGATTTTTCGTTCAAGAATTGACGAAGGGTCTCTTGTATCGGGAGTGATCCCTACGAGTCCAAAGTCTGGACGCACTTCGGGGACTCTGGGGTAGCCACCCTTGTCGCGAACATCGAAGGCCAGTCGTTTCAGGAACATGTTGGCGACCGATAGCTGACCCATCTCGACATCGAGTTGTTCGCGGCTGATCGAACCGCCGGACCAGGAAGCCGCTGTGGAATTTCCACCTTGTCTGCCGCCGGTTCTCTGGGAGCTATCAGTAAACGACTGTAGCATCGGTGCGACGACGAACGACAAGATTGCGATCAAAACGGCAGCCGCCATCCAAAGCCGCTGGTTCTTACGAAAATACGAAAACGGACTAGCCATAAAAAATTTTTCCTTGAGCCGTACTTAGCCATCGGCACCCCGGCTTTGAAAGCCGCAAAGGGAACCGAGGATTTTAGGAAATCCTTGAGTCTACGCAATCGCAGAGACACCAACGAATGGAAGCATTTGGGATGGTTTTCCCCCCGACTTGGCAATCTAAGGGGGCTTGACAAAGTGCCAACCTCTGGAACACAACCCCACTCTAGCCCTTGCGCACCATCCTTTCGGTTACCAGCCAAACTGCATCCATCCATGAGTCAAAAGAAGTCCTTGGTCATCGTCGAATCGCCAGCCAAAGCCAAGACGATCTCGAAGTTTCTCGGGAGTGGCTTTCAAGTCGAAGCCTCGATCGGGCACATTCGGGACTTGCCCGGCGGATCCAAGGAGATGCCTGCGGAGCTTAAGTCTCAGCCCTGGGCCTACTTAGGTGTCAACGTCGACCAGGACTTTGAACCCGTCTACATCGTGCCTGCGGACAAGAAAAAGCATGTGAACTTTCTCAAGTCGGCCCTCAAGGATGCCGGCGCTTTGTATCTGGCGACGGACGAAGACCGCGAAGGAGAAGCGATTTCCTGGCACTTGCAGGAAGTGCTCAAGCCCAAGGTTCCTGTTCGTCGGATGGTTTTCCATGAGATTACCAAGGAAGCCATCGAGGGTGCTTTGCAGGCCACCCGAGAAATCGATCAAGGGCTGGTCAAGGCTCAGGAGACTCGACGTATTCTCGATCGCCTTTACGGTTACGATGTCTCTCCATTGCTTTGGAAAAAGGTCCGGCCAGGACTCTCGGCAGGTCGGGTTCAAAGCGTCGCTGTACGGCTGATCGTTCAGCGCGAACGCGAACGGATGGCCTTCCACAGCGCGACGTATTTCGACCTCGAAGCCCACTTGAACACCGACCAAGGCGAGGCTTTTTCGGCGGGACTCGTGAGTGTTGCAGGGCGTAAAGTCCCCACGGGTAAAGACTTTGATTCTTCGACCGGTAAGCTCAAGGATCCACAACTACTGTTGCTCGATCAAGCCGCTGCCGAGGCTCTCAAGAAGCGTTTATCTGGCGAAGTTTTCACTGTAGCGAAGGTCGAGATCAAGCCATTTACCGAGCGGCCCAAGGCTCCGTTTACGACCAGCACGCTCCAGCAAGAAGCCAACCGCAAGTTGGGTCTTACGGCCAAAGACACGATGCGCATCGCGCAGAGCCTCTACGAGAATGGCTATATCACCTACATGCGGACCGACTCGACCACCTTATCGAAGGAAGCCGTTGCCGCCGCCCGAAGTCTTGTTCGTACCCAATACGGGCCGGACTTTCTCTACGACACCGAGCGCTCCTATGCCACCAAAGTCAAAAATGCGCAGGAAGCTCACGAAGCGATTCGACCTGCGGGCAATACGTTCCGTCTGCCTGAAGCCCTCCGAGACGAACTCAATTACGATCAATTCCGACTCTTTGATCTTATTTGGAAGCGGACCGTCGCATCGCAGATGGCCGACGCGCGCAAGCTGCGCGTGATCATGACCATCCACGCGGGCGATGCGGTCTTTCAAGCCACTGGTACCTCGATCGAGTTCGAAGGCTTCCTGAGGGCTTATGTCGAAGGTAGCGACGATCCAGCAGCGGAGTTGGCTGAGAAGGAAAAACTCTTGCCCAACGTCCAGTCCGATGAAAAGCTCAAGCTCAAGCAGCTCGATGCTCTGTCGCACACCACCCAGCCTCCGGCCCGATACACCGAAGCCTCGCTTACCCAGGCACTCGAAGAAAGAGGGATCGGTCGACCGAGTACCTACGCATCGATCATCGATACGATTTTGCGAAGAGACTACGTCTTCAAAAAGGGCAACGCTCTGGTGCCAAGCTGGACAGCTTTTGCTGTGATTCAGTTGATGGAAGACCATTTTCCTTCGCTTGTCGATTATCAGTTTACGGCCGACATGGAAGACTATCTCGATCAGATCAGCCGCAATGAAAAAGAGAACCTTACATATCTCCAAGAGTTCTACTTTGGCGACGATGTCAATGAGCAAGAGGCGGCTCCCGGAGGCATTGGTCTTAAGCCGTTGATTTCGCAGAAAGTTACCGAGATCGATCCACGGAACGCTTGTTCGTATTCGCTCGAGAGGTTTGATTCAGAGCAGGTAGTCTCTGGCCAAGACAAGGTTGTTGTACGGATCGGACGTTACGGGCCTTATATCGAGCAAGGGGAACGCAGAGCAAGTATCCCTGAGGACATGCCGCCTGATGAACTCACGCTGTCGATGGCGATCGAACTGCTTGATAAGAATCAAAAGGCAGAGGAGCCATTGGGTCACCACCCTGTTTCGGGCAAGCCGATTTATATCAAGCAGGGTCGTTTCGGGCCTTATGTTCAGCTTGGTGCCAACGACGATGAGGAAAAGAAGAACGCATCTTTGCCCAAGGGGGTATCGCCCGAGAACGTCAATTTGGATCTTGCGGTGAAACTGCTGTCGTTGCCCAGGGAACTGGGGGTTCATCCTGTCGATGGTCAAGTGGTGATTGCAACTCAAGGTCGTTTTGGGCCGTTTCTCAAGCACGGTGATGAATCGCGATCGATTCCTGCGACCTATTCGCTCTTGGAGATCACACTCGAGCAAGCTTTGGAGGTTTTGGCGCAGCCCAAGGCGCTGCGTGGAGCAGGACGTGGGGTGGCAGCACCACCGCTCAAGACGTTTGATCCGTCGCCTGCGACAGGCAAAGCGATCGAACTGCGCGATGGGCGTTATGGCTTGTATGTCACCGACGGTCAAACGAACGCCTCGCTTCCCAAAGACACCTCTGGGGAAGATCTGACGTTTGAGCAAGCGGTTGCTCTCTTGGAGGCTCGTGCTGCGGCAGGACCATCGAAGAAGAAGGGCAAGGCATCGAAAGCTCCGAAGGCCGCAAAGAAGGCGACCAAGGCAACGAAGTCTACGAAGGTTTCTAAGACTCCTAAGGCTACCAAGAAGACCGCCAAGAAGGCTGCGAAAAAGAAACAGTAGCATGGCACGCGTCATCGAACTAGAGATCTCCGACCAAGTGCAACCTGCGCGATTGCAACATGTGATCCAAGACGCATTGGCCGACCCGAGGAGACTCGAACGTCTGACGATTCAAACCACGGAAGAAGAGCCGGAGGCGATCTACGCGATCCTTCAAGGTGGTTATGGTAAGGACTATCTCGGAGCTGGCCTGAAGAATCTTCTGAAGGTCGAGACCATGGGGAGCATTGGCGACTATGGTTTTGCCGCAACGAGCGACTGTGAATGCGCTGTGCAGGGGAATGTGGGAGATTTTTTCGGGCATTCTCAGATCTCTGGAACGCTCTTGGTGATGGGCTCGGCAGGTCATGGTTTTTCGGCCATGGCGCAGGGCGGTTTGTCGGTCGTCTTGGGTGATTCGCTCGATCGGCCCGGAGCATCCTTGCGAGGTGCAGCGGTCTTGGTCCGAGGGAACGTCGGAGCCGAGGCAGGTTTTCGAATGCGATCTGGCATTTTGGTAATCGGCGGAGATGCCGGACCGAAACTTGGCCATCAGCTGACCGGCGGACGGATCTATATTCGTGGTCAAGCCGATAGCATGACACCGGACATCGAAGAGTGCCGCCTTCGTGAACCGGATCGGCTCATCCTAAGTTTGTTGTTGATGAAAGCAGGCTTGAAGGCATCAGCGATCAAAGAGTTTCGAGTCTATCGTTCTCCGGCTGAACTATGACAAAGAAGAGCATGCCACAAAACTCGAACTTGAATCGGGCTCGCTCTCTGGCCGAGCGAATGGACCAGCATCCTGAACTGTGGGTTCAGCGAGAGTTGGGTTGTAAGCTCCATTGCCGAGCCACAGGTCAAAAGCTCCACTGGCCAGTTCCGATTTTCACGAGACTAGCGATCGATCTGTTGGATCCAACGCTATTGCTCGCGACTATTGAAAGCCTTAGAAAAAAATCTGGCATCTCAATCGTTCAACCGGATTTGAATTCCTCACAGGAGCTGTCGGATCGTTTGGGCTCGGGCGCGGATCGTTCCATGGACGACGGCCTAACGATTCAACCAATCTTTGTTGATGAGCCGATTCGACTTGAGCGGCTCATGCATGCTGAACAGATCGAGCTGCAATTCATTCCTGCGGGCTCGAAATCCAACAGGGCTGCTCATTCCAGCGGCTATCTTGCTCAGCGGTGGATGCCGACCCTGTCCTCGGATCTGACCGATGTGGACAAGTTGAGCAAGCGCATCGAGCTTCTTCGCAGCGCCAGCGATCAAGCCACCGTGATTGTTGGGGGGACTCTTGCGGCCGGTAGCGTCTACGACGATGTTCGATTCCTGATCGATAGTGGAGTCGACTATGTCAATGTGCTGGGCCAAGTTGTAGCGGGACTCAAACCACCCAAGACTTTTTGCTTGCAACCGATTGATTGGGTGATTGAGCAAGCTCGAGGGGCGATCGATAAGTCTGGGGTTTCCGATATCTCGCTTTTCGTGTCAAGCGATATCGATTCCGTTGAAGATGGGCTGCGTTTACTAAGCTGCGGGGTCGATGCCTTTTGCATCGATTCATGGCTTATCAAGCAGCAAACAGAAACAGCCTCGAGTGCTCAAGCCTCTGATGATTTGAGTTCCTTCATGGGCTCCTACACGCGAGCCGCGTCGACGGCACCGGTCGATGGCATGCTCAAGGCGGCATTGGCTTTTGTCGAGGATCTGAATTCGTTGCGACGCGTTTTTGAGATCTGATCAGATCTTGTTATCAAGCATCTGTGCCAGTGATTGCGGATGCTCTTGAAAGTGCTTTGCGACGCTTTCAAGAAGTGGATCGATGGTTTGAGACTGAATAGCATGGGGAGGCTTCCACTCCCACCACTTGTAATCCGGATGTTCGGAGCAGACCAGTTCGATCGGTCGCAAGAGGAGTCCTAGAAAGATCGTTAGTTCTTTGAGCGATTTTTGTTCGAGTTTTTTCCGCTTAACGACCCAATATCGATGGACAAAACAATATTGTGGATCGGTCCATATTGCATCGATCGGAATGCCTGTCTCCTCAAAGAGTTCGCGTTTGGCGGCCTCGATGCAGTTCTCCCCTTCGTCGAGGTGACCCTTGGGCAGATCCCAGCGATCGGGGTGTTTCATGAGAAGAAACTCGAGTCGCTGTGCATTGCGAAAAACCAAATACCCCGCCGCAAAAACGGTGGGTTCGGATTCGTTCGATGACTGATCACTTGCCATGCTCGTGGCGATTACCCTCGCTTGCTGGACTTCCCACAGGTTGCCGAGCCAGTATGATACCCCGAACGGATGTCCCGAAGTTTTCTCACGATGCCCTGGTAGCTTAGAGATATGAAAATTTATACAAAAACCGGGGACGCTGGTACCACAGGGCTCTTTGGTGGCCCTCGCGTCTCAAAAGACGATGCGAGGATTTGTGCCTACGGTTCGGTAGACGAACTCAACGCCGTCTTGGGGACAGCCCGCAGCACCGGTCTGTCGGCCAAGCTTGATCCGATGCTCGATGCAGTTCAGCACCAACTCTTTTCTATCGGTGCCGAATTGGCCAGTCCGGATCCCGAGCAACACAAGCTCAAGTGGGATAGCGATCCACACGTTTCGAAGCTTGAAGAATGGATCGACTCGATGGAGGCTCAGTTGCCTGCCTTGAGGAATTTTATTCTTCCTGGAGGAAGCCCACAGGCCGCCCAGCTCCATTTGGCTCGGACCATCTGCCGTCGGGTTGAACGAGAGATCGTACGGCTCGGTCACGATCGTCGTGTCAGCGATGTGTCTCATATCGTGATCTTCCTGAATCGCCTGAGCGATTTGCTGTTTGTCATGGCCCGGTATGCAAACTTTGAGCGAGGTGTTGCCGATACGACCTGGGGCTCGCCAAGAACTTCGCAATCTTAACTAGCTTGACTAAACCTCCGAGCCCACCGCTTTTGGCTCAGCCCCCTAAAATCGCTTTGTTTGCCAAGCTCTCTTGATCGCTTGTAGAGAAAATTACTACAACGCCGATCATGAAAACTTCAATCCACATAGATTGTTCTCCCGCCGTTGTGCGAACCCTGTTTGTGGCTTTTCTTGCCAGCTTGTGCCTCCAGGGTGGGTGTGTTCGAAAACGCATGACGTTTCGAACCAATCCAGCCGGTGCGATGGTTTACGTAGATAAGCAACCGGTGGGACTAACTCCTGTTTCGACGGGGTTTACGTACTATGGAACGCGCAGCGTCGAGATTGTTAAGGATGGATATCGAACGGAGAAATTCCTGCGCAAGATGCATGCACCGTGGTACCAAATCCCACCTTTGGATTTTGTCTCCGATACTCTGTGGCCGTTTGAGTCCCGCGACGAGAGAATCATCGACGTTCAGTTAACCCCCGAGTTCGATGTACCCGAGGACGCCCTGATCGCTTCGGGTGAGCAGTTGCGATTGCAAGCTGGTCAAGGGATCGCGGTGACACCACCGCCAACGGTGGTGCAACCATCGACACCGATCTTGGCCCCTGCACCTGTGGGGATTGTCCCAAGCCCGACGATGGTGCCAGGTCCACCGGTGGTCCAAGCTCCCCAGCCCACGTTTGGCCAGCGCGCTTGGAATACGCTTTTCCCTTACGGTGCTCCTTTGAGTTTCCCATCGACGCAGGTGACTCCAGGAGGTGGCTTTAGGCCACCGACGGACAATGAGTAAGGTGCCATTAGGTCTCTGGCTACTGAGCATGGTATTTTTAACCGGGTGCCGTATCTTGGTTCCCCATGCGATCGACAACTCTAAACAAAACATTGCACCCGAGTTGATTGCAGCCAACTCGATGCTGATCGAGCGAGGCAAGCCACGTCCGATCATCGATGGCATCGGATGGGTCGTCGGAATACCCTCGAAACTCTTGCTTTGGGACTCTCGAGTCGATAACCACAACATCGGGATGGAAACGGAGGCTGCAATCGCGGATTACTTGGGAGAAAACAGACTCGATCATGTAAAAGTTCGACTCAATGAGTATCGGCCTTGGGATGACATGAAGCGATTGACGAAGAACAAGTCGATGGCTTGGCCGTGGCGTTACTCCATCGGAACCTTGAGCGTTCTTGGGGAGACCATCGTACCGGGTCGTATATTCGGAGGCGATCACTTCAATCCCTATTCCCAGACGATCCATCTCTACAGCGATGTACCTGCAATTGCCTTGCACGAAGCGGCCCATGCGAAAGACTTTTCAAGGAGAAAATTTCCTGGCACTTATGCGGCACTTTACGGCTTGCCGGTCGTCCCTTTGTATCATGAATCGGTCGCCACGAGTGACGTTTTGGCTTATGCTCAAGAGAAGGAAGATGCTCCATTGCAGCAAGAAGCCTACCGTATTTTGTTTCCAGCCTATGGGACCTATGTCGGTGGTGCCATAGGTTCGGTGCTACCCTCGATATCGTTCCCAGCGTACTATGGTAGCGTCATCCTCGGGCATGCAGCCGGGCGCTGGCAAGCCGCCCAGGTAAGTCCAAAGGATCCATCGATTGCACCGGCAATCCTAGAAAGAGAAGAATGAATTCTGTAGAAGTCACTCCGGTTGAGAGTCGCAAGGATCGCAAAGAGTTCATGGAACTTATCTGGCGTCTCTACAAAGGCGATCGCTACTGGATACCGCCGATCCGAATGAACCAAGAAGAGCTTGTTGGTTTTCGAAAACATCCTTTCTACGAGAACAACCGCTGTCAGGCTTTTTTAGCCAGAAGGGATGGGCAAGTTGTTGGACGAATTGTCGGAATCATCAATCATGGACACAACAAACGCTTCGAGGAGAAAAGAGGCTTCTTCGGCTTCTTCGAATCGATCGAGGATCAGCAGGTTGCCAACGCGCTTTTCAATGCTGCCGGCAGGTACCTCAAGTCCCAAGGGATGACCGATGTTCGTGGGCCATGCAACCCATCGCTTAATTACGAAACAGGCACCCTTGTCGATGGATTCGATTCCTCGCCGACGTTCATGATGACCTACAACCCACCCTACCATGATCGACTCATTCGAGGGTTTGGGTTCGAGAAGACGCAAGACATGTATGCCTACAACGGCAATATCGAAATGCTCAACACGATCGACCCTAAGATCAACAGAACGGTCGAGATGGTTAAAGAGCGATTCAAGCTGAAAGTGCGTCAAGTGAGCCGTAAGAACTTCAGCAAAGAGATTCTGCTGTTCCTCAAGATCTATAACGAATCACTGCAGGGGACTTGGGGGTTTGTCCCGCTGAGCGATGGAGAAGTCAAAGCCCTAGGAATGTCGATGAAACTGCTGATCAATCCTGCTGCAACGAGTGTCATCGAGGTTGATGGAGAGGCCGTCGCGGTCGGACTGGGGCTTCCTGACTACAACCCGATCATCAAGAAAATCGACGGTAAACTCTTCCCATTTGGCTGGATCAGAATCTTGCTTGATCGAAAAAAGATCACCAAGATGCGGATCATCAGCGCCAATGTTTCGCTCGAGTGGCAGCGATGGGGGCTGGGCTTAGTGCTCCTGAATCGAATGCTTCCGGATGTCTTGGCCATCGGGATTACCGATGCGGAGTTTTCGTGGGTATTGGAGTCGAACGACCTGTCGCGAGGCTCCCTGGAACGGGCAGGCTTGGTGCCTGCCAAAACCTATCGGCTCTATGACCGAACGCTATCGGATATCTGAGGATCGTTTATTGCGAAAAACTATCGCTGGCGAAATCTCTTTGAAACACAAAGGCGCAGAGAGCACAGAGTTTTGATGAAGTCTACTTGTTAGCCATCGGGGTCGTTGAGAAGTTCAATAAGTCGGCTTCGAAGCGGTTCAGGATATTCGTTTGGCCAAGTCTGGTCGATCAAACCCAGAGAAATCATGTCCCGAAGATGCACGCGATCTTTATCGCGATTTGCGTTGAGTTTCATGAAGACTAGCGTTTCCAGCCGCACGGTTTGGAAATCGTTGGCTCTGGCGACAGGTTCAATATCGGGATTGGGATTATCTCCAGAACGTTCAATTTTTCCAACAAGTACCACATGAACTGCATCGCGAGCCGACGCGTCTGGATGCTCGACAAACATGTCCAAGTCAGACACGTTGCGATGGTGAAAGCCAGCAGCGATCATCGCCTCTTTCATCGCCGGAAAATCGCTTGGACGTACCATAATGTCTACGTCGCGTGTCGTCCGCAGGGCCGCTTCGTCGACCTGGGCGACCCAAGCTCTAACGGCGTGTCCGCCAACGACCGCGTAGGGGACTTTTGCATCTTCTAGGATGCGTACGGTTTTGCGCAGACGCTCATTGACTTTTTCCACGGCTCGCTCCATCCTCGTCCATAACTCTTCGCCTACGATCTTGAACTCTACCACGGCTCTTCCTCCGTCGCTAAGTGTAATCCGGGGCCTCTGAAGATTCTACCGCTAAGAGTTGACGCTGGCCTAAGGATTGCGAAGCGCCCGATCCAAGACGTTTTTTGTGATCCGTTGGACCCGAGGATCCGGACCATGCGGTCGACTCCAGTGCGACCAAGGCAAAGTATGACCGGGGGGATCCGAAAGCCCCTGCACCCAAAAGATACTCGAAGCGTTAAACACGACATTGCCTTTGGGGCCTTCATACACGGTCGCAGTCCATTGCTGTGGCGTTTGACCACCGACCCAAGCCGTCCCGCTACCAACAACGCTTAGTCCTGGAATGTCGGCCGGATCGCCATGGTACTCCCAGCCGATAAGACCTGGGATCGACTCTCCTTGTTTCATTCGTGTTCCTTCAAAAATCCAGTGATCGGGCATCGTGCAGATCCAGTCTCCGCCACCATTGACCGGTTCGACGTTGCGAGCACCCATAAGGTAACCTTCGTCGGGCCCTCGCTCAGGAAACGGCCCATGATCCTTGGCCCGGGCCTCAGTGATTGGACGGTTGGCACCGTAGGGTCCACCTCTGTAGATAATCCGGTTGGATCGGCCATCGAAACTCTCGCGAAAGGGCGAGACCCAGCAAACACTATTGCCCGAAAGGAAAAGCAAACTGACCCCTTGATCCCTCATCTTTTCGACCGAACGGAACTGACGAATATCCCAGTACTCGTCATGACCGACGCTGATAAAGGATCGAGCTTTAAGCCCCCGATCGGGACTGAGCATATCGCTGTTGCAACAATACGAGACATCGTAGCCGTGCTGTTCAAGCCAGTAGGAAAGCGGGAATTCAAGCGGTAAATATTCGCCAGAACCTTGGGTAAGCGGATCGTTGACCACGCTCTCGAATTGGGCTTCGCGTCCATAAGGGCGATCGAAACTAACATCGGCCCAAGGGCCCTGGTTGCCTTTCGGATGGGTGTAAACCGAGTACTTGCTAGGCCACTGATTGTACGCTTGCCAAGTGTTGTCCGAACACTGAACGAGGATATCGCAGGGCCGATCATCGGTCACGACAAAGATGATGTAGCTTTGCCAATAGGGCTCCTTGTCCGATTCAGGGATCGTCGTCAATCGCCCAAGGTAAACGCCCGAGATCCAATCATCAGGGATCGTTAAACGGTGGCTGGTCTCCCATCGGCACTCATTGAGGTTCTTTTCGCCAAGGGTTGGCGTCGGTTGCGTTTTGCCTTGGATCGGCCCAACGCTCGACATGAGCCGCGCACCGGCCCCGTCGTAATAGCCGGTGCGAAAGATCTCCAACCGAAAAGGTCTTGACGGTTGCGTCGAGACCTTGATGTCGATCGACTCGCCGGCTCGGACACTCTGACGCGAGCAGTAACCCTCGATCCATGGCGATCGATAGCGACTTTCGTCGACTCGCACGCGAGTCAATTGCCAATCGCGACTGCCTGCCTTGAGGTTCTCGGTTTGAATCAAGTTCTTGCTGGCGGTCTCTTTGGTGGCCTCTTGGGCATGGCACGATCCAAGATCGCTACCGAGTCGAATGGGCAAGGCTATGGCTAGAACAAAACAGATCAATCGACTAGTGCGAATCATGGGTAGCTCGTGGTTGTGAGGCGAAGAAATCTACAAGAGAGGTTTTACGGAGATTCAAACGGCAAGTTTTTGAGGATCCATTGTAACGCTTGGTCGCAAGGTTCAATTGCATCGAGTCCAAAGTTGCAGGCGGCGAAAATCCCACGCCCCTCCTTGGGTGCTAAAAACACAACACAGTACCAGTAAGTGTTCGAACCATTGTGGTGGTAGATCGGACCCTGGGACCAACCTCTGCGAAGCACGTTCCAACCTCCCGCATACTCATGATTCTCTTGGCAATTGTGCAGATAATCAAAGGACTCTTGGGAGATTTTCAGCTCGGGAGTATCGACAGTTTTTTCCCTAAGATGGACTTGTAAGTAGCTAATCCAATCCTCCATGTTGGCATAGACCGTGCCTGCCGGTCCGAGGGCCGGTGGATTGTCACTCTCGATAGCAACGAGCAATCCAGCAGGTCGAATGTGCCCCCAAGGAACCGAATCACCTAACGCTTTCGATGGGTTGCCAAACCCTGCGGATTTCATCCCCAGGGGTTCAAAGAGCCGCGATCGAATCTGGTTCTCCCAAGGCTCTTGTCGCAGTTGTTCAAGCACTGCTCCTAGGGTCATGTAACCCAAGTTCGAGTAAAGAAATTTTGGTTTTTCGTCCTCGGTGAAATTCGAACTCCGAGGCTGTTGCATCCACCAGTGGACAATCTCTCGCCGGTGGATCTGGATCGGAACCTTGGGGTCGGCGAATCGGGACCACGGGGGATTAGCAGGCGCACCACTGGTATGATGCAACATTTGCTCGATCGTAACATTCGCCCAAGGCGAATCGGTGACTGTAGGATCCGATGCGAAGATTTCACCCAAGGTGCTTTTCCAGCTTAAAAGGCCATCGTCGACGGCCATGGCAATAAGCGTAGCGGTCATGCTTTTGGTGCAAGAGCCCAAATGCATCGGGTGGGACACCAGCAGCGGATCAGTCGACCCCGAGCGACGAAAACCTACGGCGGCGATGTGTTGGATTTGTCGAGTGTCAAATTGGCCAGCGATGAGTCCCGGCAAATTGTGTTTGGTGCGGATCTCTTCGAGGGCCAAAGCTAGTTCTTTAGAACTCTTGGGGGCGGAATCCTGGGCAGGAATCTCGGAATTTTGTGCACAGATGTAGCAATTAGAAAAGAACCACATCGTGAGAATCAACCAGCCTGAAGCACAGAGGGTCCGTGGACGGAAATTGTCCAGAATCCTTTTTTTATTGACGAAAATCCAGCTCCCGAGAACGCCACAGGGGTAGCCTGCGTAGAGTAGTTTCAGTGTCATGGTTTAGTTAACCGTAGACGGAATTGATCGGTTTTTGGTATGGTAGTTGCGTGAATTGATCATTGTCTACCAAGTGGCCTCTTGTGTGGGGTTCATTTTGGCAGTCAGTTAAAAATTCCGCCGTTTCGGTTTCTTTTTCTCGCAAAGAAAACAGACAGAGAGTTAGCCAGATGATCTTCAACGCCGGTTCGATGATGATGTACTTGGTCCTTATTGGCCCAGCGATTCTGCTGGGCATGCTAGCCCATTTCTGGGTGCAGTCTGCTTACAGAAAGATGAGCCAAGTTCCAGCTAGGCTAAGCGGCCATGATGCGGCTCGTAGGATTCTCGATGCCAACGGACTCTACGATATGCCCATCGAACCGTCTCCTGGGGTGATGTCGGATCATTATGATCCGACGGAAAAAGTCGTGCGGCTTAGCCAAGACGTGTACTACGGGCATTCGATGTCTGCGGTAGGAATCGCGGCCCATGAAGTTGGCCATGCGATCCAAGATGCTCGTGGATATGCTCCTCTGGTGATTCGAAACATTGCCGTCCCTGCTGCCAATTTTGGTGGGTCTATGGCCTCGTTCGTCGTGACCATCGGAGCCTTCCTGATGATTGGCGGCATGTTCAAGTTCGCAAGTTGGGCACTGCTTGCCGGGGTGATCGGATTTAGCTTGGTCGTGGCTTTCCAACTAGTAAATTTGCCCGTGGAATTCAACGCCAGTTCGCGGGCCAAAGATCAGCTTTTGGCCAATGGAATCATCAGCAACAGCGAACTGCCTTACGTGAGCTCGGTACTCACGGCCGCAGCGATGACCTACGTTGCTGGTACTTTTAGTTCGATTATGAACCTTGTCTACTACGCCATGCAGTATGCTATGGTATCGGATCGGGAAAACTAATCGAGCGACCAACCAAAGAAGTCAGATGGCAAATCGAATGATTACTCTCCGAGGGTTCTACAGATGGACTCTCGGAGTTTCTTTTATACTCGCAACAGGTTCTTGTTTATCGCAAGTACAGAGTCAAGAGCCCCATCGCATCAACGATGGATTAAAGACCAGCCCAGCCGACTGGCCGTGGTGGCGTGGCCCGATGCGAAACGGTACTGCGGCGGGAGATCAAAAACCACCGCTACAATGGGACAATCAAAAAAATGTCCTATGGAAGACACCGATCCCCGGGCGAGGATACGGATCGATGTGTTTGGTTGCCGATCGAATCTATCTTGTGACCGCCGACGAAACAACCGGCTCTCAATCACTGATGGCTTTGGATCGAAAGACCGGGCAAATAGTCTGGTCGACTCTCGTCCATGAAAAAGGTGGGATGCGCAAGAACGAAAAGTCGACGGCAGCATCCTGTACTCCGGCTTGCGATGGCCAAAACATCTATGTTGCCTTCCCCAACGACGGTCGTTTGATGGCAAGTGCCTTGAGCCTCGATGGCAAGGTACTTTGGCATACGAAGATCACCGACTACATCGAGCACCAGGGCTATGGGGCATCGCCTGCAATCTATCAATCCTTGGTGATTATTGCTGCAGATACCAAAGCTGGAGGTGCAATCGTTGGATTGGATCGCCAACGTGGCGATGTCGTTTGGAAACGCCAAAGGCCCAAGCTACCGAATTATCCCTCGCCGGTGATCCTGCATTTGTTTGGTAAGGATCAATTGATTATGACCGGTTGCGATTTGGTAACGAGTCTCAATCCGCTCTCGGGAGAGTTGAATTGGGAGGTGCCCGGGGCCACGACCGAGTGCGTCACATCGACCTTGAGTGATGGCAAGCACATCTACACCAGCGGTGGTTATCCACGGAATCATATGTCAGCAGTCTTGGCCGACGGATCGGGGAAATTGGCTTGGGAGAACGACTCTCGTGTGTACGTGCCTTCGTTACTTGTCCACCAAGGAAATCTCTATGGAGTTCTTGATGCAGGGATCGCAGCCGCTTGGGATGCTCAAAGTGGCAGAGAGTTATGGCGCAACCGACTCGGGGGAACTTTTTCCGCATCACCAGTGCTTGTAGGCTCGAACATCTATGCATGGAACGAGGCAGGGGAGGGGTTTGTGTTTCGGGCTAAGCCCGATGGTTTTGAGTTGTTAGCCAAGAACCAGCTTGGCGAAGAGAGTTTATCGACCCCGGTGATTTGCGACAGCAAAATTTATTATCGTTGCAGCCAGACTATCGATGGCAATCGACAGGAGTATCTCTATTGCCTGGGTGAGTGATCGGACAGATCAGACTTAAGAGGGCAAAAGCAGATGGTCATCAAGAAAATCACAGAGGCTTTTTCAAGCAAACAGAGCTATCGCTGTCCGGAGTGCGACGAACCGATTGCATTTGATTCGATCAACATCAAGGAAGGGTTTGCCAGTTGTGAGAACTGTCGCAAACTTTTTCGGCTTTCGGAACTCAGTTTGAGTCATCGATCGCGTGAGGATGTACTTGCCATAACCCCTCGGGGGTGTTCGCAAGTCGATTGGGGACAGAGTCTCAGGTTAACAGCATCCTGCCGCTCTTTTCCGACATTTATTGGGCTAGCGTTTGCTAGTTTGTTTTGGAATAGCATCGTGTCGGTGTTTTTATCATTAGCACTTGCAGGTCTATGGGCAAATCTAGTTGGGCCGGTGCCAGACTGGTTTCCGATGCCCGGCGGAATTCGGCAAGGCAGACCGGTGATGAATGATGCCCCGATGAATCTAGGGACGACTTTGTTTTTGTGCTTGTTTTTAATCCCTTTTGTCACCATAGGCATAGGTCTTCTCTTCGGGGCCTTGTATTCGCTCTTGGGGCGCGTCCAAGTTGTGATCGATCAATTCGACTCCTATGTGTCGAGCGGGATTGGATTCCTAGCTTGGAAAACAAGATTTGATCCTCTAAGGATTGACAGCGTTCGGTTCCACCATAGTGCAGGTAACGGGGAATCAGCGGCCAAATCGTCGATCCAAATTATTGGTGATCGCACGATTGAATTCGGCTCGATGCTTCCAGAGCACAGGCGTCAATGGTTGGCTGCTAGTTTGCAGTCTATCTTCTCACCCAGAGGGACTCGAAGAGGCACTGGCCTTAGTTGGCTTGAGTCGAAGGTTTTGGACCGCTAAAAGATGCGGACGCTTATCCTTCATTAGCATTAAGCGTTGCGTGTTCCGAGAGTAGTGTCCTTAACACAATCGCAATTTCATAGGAAGCAAATGCTGCTCCGATGCAACGGCGATGTCCATCTTCGACAAGAGACTGAAAGCGTTTCAAAGATTAAAAGCACAGAGAGTCACAAAGGACTCAGAGAGAAGACAAAGAGGGAAGGGGAGAACATCAAGACTCTGTGTCCTTCGTGTTTCAAAATGATTTCTTTAGGAATCTTTGAACCTATGGACTCCATCCCGAACCTTCGCTGCAAAGACGAGTAGCAAACGGCCGGTATCCTAGATTGTTACCCACAAAAATCCCTGAAGAGACTTATCGTTGAATTGCTAAAATAAAAGCCACAATTCCGCGAACCGACCAAGCGACGGTTCGGATCCAATTGCTCTGGACCAACCTCCGCTGCAACCGAGGATCTGGCCCTTTGACAAGTTGATCGTGCATCGGCATTTGGATAAACGCTGTGCTACCCCAGATGATCACCAAAAGGAACAACCCCGTTGCAGGAAGGAACCAAGCCCCAGACTTGATCCCAGCGAGCATCAACCAACCTGCCAAGAGACCTTCGAAGAGCATCATCGGACCGACGACCAGAAAGATCCGGTCGCAGTGACGCTTCTCGGCCTCCACAGCCCGATCGGGCTGTGGATCGACAAACTCCATGGCAGGATAAGCAACCCGCTGGATCACCCAAATCAGGCCGACCAAATACCAAGTCACTGCCAAATGGAGCAACTTGGCATGATCGATCCAAAGGGTTTCCCAATTCATAGGCTACTTGTCTTGCTCTAACCGGAGGATCGACTCACCCTTGCCACTGTCGATCATCACATAAACCTCTCCCTGAGCGTCTTGGCCAAAGGCCAATACGGGCAAACCACCAGCTACAACCTCCTCGTTGCGGATCGCTTCTCGCGCTCCGTCCTCAAGGGTCAGTGCCCATACGCCACCAGAGACATAGTCGGCATAGAGATACTTGCCCTCGAGCTCTTTGAGCCGATCACTTCGATACACGCGTCCACCAGTGATCGACTTGCCAACACTGTGATCATACGCCCAAACTGGATCGATCGCATTGGCTGAATCAGCTTCCGGTGTTCGGTTGCCAAACGTGTAAGCCCCTTCGCGAACGCTCCAGCCATAGTTACCTCCCTTGCTCACCACGTTGACCTCCTCCCATAGATCTTGGCCAACATCGGCGCACCAGAGTTTACCAGTCTTGCGATCAAACGCGATTCGCCATGGGTTTCTAAATCCATAGGCATAAATCTCTGGTCTTACACCTTCAACCCCAACGAATGGATTGTCGGCAGGAACCTTATAAGCGGCATTCTCTGACTTTTGATCAACATCAATTCGCAGGATCGATCCCAAAAGTTGCGAGCGGTTTTGACCGTTGGCCTTTGGATCATTTCGAGCACCGCCATCTCCAAAGGCGATGTAGAGATATCCATCGTTGCCAAACTCGATCGCTCCGCCATTGTGGTTTTGATAAGGCTGCGGAACAACCATCAAAACCTCCTCAGAGTTCGGATCAGCTTTGAGCTTATCACCAGCCGATACCTTGAAGCGCGAGATGACCGACTCGTGCGTCTTGGGCTTGGTGTAGCAAACGAAGAACTGGCCATTCTCTTGAAACTTTGGATGCATGGCCAATCCGAGTAAACCTTGCTCGTTGCCCCCAGGGCTGTTCCATTTGCTGACCCGGTCTTCGATATCGAGGAAGACTTTGGCAAGCTCGACATTCGGATCGTTTTCAAAAGTATAAATCGTGCCACCCTGATCGAGCACATAAAGACGCTTGGAGTCCCCAGGTGCATAAGTCAGTTCGAGTGTTCGGCGAGGTCGATTGACCGTTCCATCCTCATCGACCGGGATCCAGTTTTCCCATTTGAGCTTTGGGAAGGCCAACGTAGGTTTGAGTTTCAGCTTGCCATCGACCGGTGGGGAGATCGCTCCGTCGTCGGCGAGTTCTCGAATCTTGATGTTTCGGAAAGAAACCAAATTGCCGTGGTCTTGCAAACAGATGTAACCTTCTCCGGCTTTTCCAAAGCCTGGAAACTTCGAGAACTTGCTCTTTTCCACCAATTCATCCCATCGCTTATCCCCGAGTTTGAATTGGTAGTAAACCACTCCATTCATCGATACTTCACAACCCCGAGGAGAGATTCGCAGGAACAACTGGTTCCACTCTCCAGGTCCACGCGTTGCATCTGGAATTTCGGTCTCCCCGGCCCAACGCATCGGATAGGGTTGAAACATTTGGTAGAGCCAGCCTGCTTTTTGCGGATCATGGCCATCGACGTTGTCTTGGATCTGCAATTCGGGGCCGCTTTGCCAAGGTGCCGGGTTATCCTCCGTCACATGGAACATCAGGCCGCTGTTTCCACCCTTGGAGATGTTGTAGTCTAGTGAGAGTTCAAAGTACTTGTACTTTTTGTCGGTGATGATATCCCCGGCATTGTTGCCATCGCGGACGATCGCGCCATCGACGACTTTCCAACCCTCGGAGATCTTGTCCTTTTTGTAGTTTCTCCAACCCTCGGTGGTCTTGCCGTCAAACAAGAGTTTCCAACCTGCAACCGTTTCTGCGCGGGTGAGGGTGTTGGCCGGTTGCTCGGCCCGTGCACTGGAGGTCAAGGTTGCAGCGGATAAAAGGCCGAGGCACAGTCGAGCCAGTGATTTTGAAGTTATTCTCATAATCGATACCAATGAAAATGGAGGGATAAAAATAAGTGAATTTAAGTGTGCGGTGAGCGGACTATAATTCGGTTTCGTTTAGCCTTTGCAGGCTCGATTGCAATGCATTTTTTTGCGAAGGTTCGCAGCAAGCTAAAAGCTGCTCGGTGTAATAGCGAGCCGAATCGATCAAATGATTTTCTTCGGCGATGGCGATGGCCATTTCCAAAGCCCTCGTCCGCACCAGAGGTTCCGGGGGTGGGGAACGATACAGCGCCGCTTTGCGGAATGCAGCCAAGGCTTCCAAAGGCCGATCGAGGCTTTGAAGGCATATACCGAGTTGCAAACTAGCTCGTGCTCGGATGTTTGGCTCCTTGGAAGCCTCTTGCAAGAGCCCTACGGCTTCCTCTTGGCGACTTAACTGACGAAGCGCAACGGCCCATGCAATAAGGATTTCTTTCTGATCTGGATGCCTTGCATAACGGTCTGCACAAACCTTCACTCGCCTATTGGCAAGATCTGTTTCAGCTTGTTCGACCCCATAGCGATTCTCGTCCGAGGGACGTTGTGCGTTGAGCTTGCGGGCTTGTTCGAGAGCCATGTTCGAAAGATGGATCGAAAGATCCTCGTGGAGAATCATCAGCGACTCGTGCTCGGGGCAGTATTGAACACCGGCATCCAAAACCCGGCGTGCATCGACCCATCGTTCTTGATCGACATAGATTTGACCTAGCTCGACATAAGGCTCGGGGTTCGCAGGGGCGTTGCGGATCGCTTGTTCGAGTTCCTGAGATCGTTGGAGCGGGATCGTTTTTGGCTTCGACTCGGATTGACCTAGCGGATTGGATCGGACGAACAGGCTATCGGTATCGGAGTACTTGGCTAGAAGTTTTGAGCCGACCTCGGATGGGGATGATAACGAAGTCGCCTGTGACGATTTAGCCGTCGGCGCGTTTGGGTTCTTTTCAGGTTCTTGGTTATCCGGTTCATTCGAATCCATAATCATGGATTATAGCCTTGATAGAACCATTTGACAAAACGTCAGCCCGGATGGCAGTTCACCGACGATTCGGCGATCAGAGAGGCTGCCATCCGGGCTGAAGATGTTTTTGTGATGGATTTCTTGATGAAATTAGGGACTAAACAACCAGATCGGTGTCTTGTCCTGGCGTTGGGATCCAGTATCGACCCTTTTCATCAGGTTTGATCGGTGCTTCGTCGTCAAACGAATCGATCGCATCAAAATTGGCCAAGCCGACTTGGCTGTTGAGGCACTGATCCCACTTCAGGAGCTTGCCGGTGTAAGTTGCCATGCGGCCCATGATCGAGGTCATGGTGCTCGTTGCACCGTAATCACCTTCGTTGGGAATTTCACCTTTGCGAATTTGTGCAAAGAGGTCGACGTGCTCTTGAGCCCATCCGTTCTCGCCAGCAGGTGACTTCCAAACCACCTCGTTCTTCTTGTTGTAGATCTTGCCACCGCTGATGTCAGCCCAGCCGTTGGTGCCGTGAGCAAACTCGCTAACGGAGTTCCAGCAACCTGGAATGTGGCGGCATTGACTCAACAGCTTGGTTCCGTTGGGATAAGTAAACTCGACGAAGTGGTGGTCATAGATTTGACCATTTTCTTCACCGGTTCGAACTTGCCGTCCACCTTGGCCTTGTGCCTCAGCCGGTGGGCCATCCATGAGCCAATTGATCACGTCCAGGTTGTGGATGTGTTGCTCACAAATATGGTCACCACTGAGCCAATTAAAGTAGTACCAGTTGTTGAGTTGGTACTCGAGTTCAGTCTGATTCGCTTGACGGTTTCGAGTCCATACCCCATCGCCGTTCCAATAAGCTCTCGTGAGGATGATATCGCCAATGGCTCCCTCTTTGAGCATCTTGATCGTCGATTTGTAGTCGCTTTGATGGTGGCGCTGAAGCCCCACGGCGACGGCAAGCTTCCTGTCCTTAGCAATCTTGTTGGCTTCCAAAACTCGGCGAACACCTGGTGCATCGGTTGCAACAGGCTTTTCCATAAACACGTGTTTGCCAGCCTTGACGGCAGCTTCAAAATGCAAAGGTCGGAATCCTGGAGGACTTGTCAAAATGACCATGTCGACATCCGAGGCCAAGACTTCCTTGTATCCATCAACCCCGATGAACGCCTTGGCATCGACATTGTCCTTGTGCTTGTTCTTGAGTTCCTTAAGGGCATTGTCAGCGCGGAACTTGAATGGATCGGCAACTGCGGTGAGTTTGACGCGATTCGACTCGCTGTTGGTATCGAGTGCCTGACCGGCGGCGCCCGTGCCACGCCCTCCACATCCGATCAAACCCAAACGAATAGTGTCGCTGCCTTGTGCCCAAGCTGACCGGGAAATGGGAAGTGTGGCGGCCAGAGCCGAAGCCGTTACGCCAGTTTTGAGGAATCCACGACGAGAAGCTTCGGCGTTTGGAAGGGAGTCATTGGTAGGTTTGTTGCTGTCTTGGGTCATCGTTGCAAATACTCCGAAGGCTTTGAGGTAATAAAGAAAAAAGTGTTTCACGTAAGCCCCCGCGCCGCGGAGGTCGCTGCGCCAAGGAGAAGAAAAGTCAGATCATTGAAGGACCGACGTGAAACACCGGAGGGCTCAGAGGTCGCGTTCGGGACAGGTAAAACTAGCTCCCAAAAGTAGCCTCTAAGGGGTCACTAATTCGCAACCGCTCAAAGACTATACCAAAGCCGAGCATTGACTCCAAGAGAATTCAGAAAAATAACGACTGCTGAAAGTTATTCGAATTAGCTAGGTTAATCGGACAGATCAAGCGTGCTTCCCTGGGGACAGACACGCGTCGGTCGTCTACGTATTTGCTGGCAAAACCGAAAGATACGCATCGGGTGCCTGGCACCTAGCAGCGGTTTTCAGCGGGGAAATGCTAGCTAGACGAGCGTGCTTCCCTGGGGACAGGCACGCGTCGGTCGTCTACGTATTTGCTGGCAAAACCGAAAGATACTTATCGGGTGCCTGGCACCTAGTTGCGGTGCTCAGCGGGGAATGCTAGCTAGACAAGCGTGCTCCCCTGGGGACAGACACGCGTCGATCGTCTATGCATTTGCAAGCAAAGGGCTCCCCTGGGGACAGGCACGCGTCGATCGTCTATGCATTTGCTAGCAAAACTGAAAGATATGCATCGGGTGCCTGGCACCTAGTAGCGGTGCTCAGCGGGGAATGCTAGCTAGACAAGCGTGCTTTCCTGGGGACAGACACGCGTCGATCGTCTATGCATTTGCAAGCAAAGGGCTGCCCTGGGGACAGACACGCGTCGGTCGTTTACGTATTTGCTGGCAAAACCGAAAGACACGCATCGGGTGCCTGGCACCTAGTTGCGGTGCTCAGCGGGGAATGCTAGCTAGACAAGCGTGCTTCCCTGGGGACAGACACGCGTCGGTCGTCTACGTATTTGCTGGCAAAACCGAAAGACACGCATCGGGTGCCTGGCACCTAGTTGCCGTGCACAGCGGGGAAAGACAAAGATCGATCCAATCGGACCGATCAGGGCTTTCGCACATGGAGATACTGCACCAATTGCCGAACGGATTCGACATCGAGAATTTCATCGTCTATTTTTATTGAAAAACGCTTCTCGAGCTCGAATGTCATCTCAGCCATCGCCACCGAATCGATTCCGATCATGGCCAGAGAATCGTCCATGTGCGGCCGACTTCCAACGATTTTCGCCAGATAATCGATGACTTGAGTCTGCGTTTCCTCGATGTTGTCCATGGGGCCTTCTCGCCGGATCCTTAACGCTAGGGGCCTGATTTCTAGTTGCCGAAACGATAGCGGTAAACCGGGTCAAGAATCAAGCCCCACCGGCAAGCGATAAAGCTTGATCCAAATCCGCAATCAAATCCTCAGCATCCTCAAGTCCGACCGAAATTCGGATCAGCGTATCGTGAATCCCTGCTTTGGCCCTAGCTTGGGCATCATAGCTAGCATGGGACATCGTCGCGGGCTGTTCGATGAGGGATTCTACGGCACCACAACTAACGGCCAACCCAAAGAGCTTGGTCGCTTTACAAACCCGTTTGGCTGTATCGATCGAACCAGCAACCTCGAACGAGACCATGCCACCGAACTGATCGCCCATCAGACGCCTAGCCCGCTGGTGATCCGGGTGACTCTCAAGCCCGGGGTACAAGACTTTTTTCACACCCGGGTGAGACTCTAGCCAGCGAGCAATACGCAAAGCCGAATTCGACTGCTCACGCACACGCAATTCCATGGTCTTGATTCCCCGATGAAGCAAAAAAGCTTCAAGCCCACCAATGACGCTTCCCGTTGCGTTTTGGATGAAATAGAGTTGTTGATGCAATTCAGGAGTCTTGGCTGAGAGCACTCCAGCCAGGCAATCGCTGTGTCCACCGAAGTACTTGGTAGCCGAGTGCATGACGATATCGGCACCTAGCTCCAGGGGTCTTAGGATACACGGTGGCACAAAGGTGCTATCGACGGCTAATAGAACTCCTGCTTTCTGCGTGATGCTCGCGATCTGCTGCAGATCAGGAACGCTCATAAGGGGATTGCCGATCGATTCTACCCATACCATCTTGGTCTGGGGTCTAATCGCCTCAGCAATACTATTCGCTTGATCAGCATGCACCAACGTGACTTCGATGTTATTGCGATTACAGATTTTGTGCAGCAGGCGATAGGTCCCTCCATACATGTCGCAGCCAGCCACGACGTGCGATCCGGCTGGCAGTAATCCCAGTGCGCAGTGTGTAGCGGCCATGCCCGAGGAGAAAGCTAGCGATCCAGCAGCACCCTCTAGATCAGCGACGGCTTCCTGCAGGCGACTTCGTGTCGGTGAGCCACTTCGGGAGTAGTCAAAAGCCCCCCAATCCCCTGGCCCCGGCTGAACAAACGTCGTCGCTAGATAGATCGGAGGAACGACCGCTCCGGTATAGTCTGGCTGGCTTCCGACATGGATCGCTCGAGTTCGAAATTTCATAGCTTCATCTTTTTGAGTTTAAATGCCTTCGAGGGCTTGCCCTAAGTCGTCGATCAGATCCTGGGTGTCTTCGATGCCAACAGCCATACGGATCATGTTGTCATGGATTCCAAATGCCGCGCGCTGCTCAGGTGGATAATCAAAATAACTCATGACCATCGGTTGTTCGATCAGGCTTTCGACCCCTCCGAGACTCGGTCCGATGCGTGGAATTTTGCATCGATCGATGATCCCAGCCGTCGCCTGCCAATCGGCATCCTTGACCAGAAAAGTAATCAGTCCACCATAACCCTTCATGGTTTTTTTGGCAATCGCATGCGATGGATGCGATGCTAAGCCAGGATAAAATACCTTTTCGATTCGAGGGTGATTCTCAAGGAATTCGGCAATCTTTTGCCCATTGTGGTTGTGCCTTTCCATTCGCAGAGCAAAGGTTTTAAGTCCCCGTTCGAGAAGGTACATGTTGTGCGGTGAATTGATCGAACCGAGGATGCCTCGAAGTTTACGCACCGGTTCGAGTTTTTCCATCGTGCCACAGATCACACCCGCGAGCAAGTCGTTGTGCCCACCCATGTACTTGGTCGCCGAGTGCCAGACGTAATCGACACCCCAATCGATAGGCTTAAGGTTATACGGAGTGGCCAAGGTCGAATCGATGAGCGTCTCGACCCCGTTGCGTTTCCCGATGGCGACAAAAGCCTCTAAGTCAATGACCGAAAGATGAGGGTTCGTCGGCGACTCGCTTACAATCATCTTGGTCTTGGAGTTGATGGCCCTTTCCATGGCCTCCATATCCCCGGTCTTGACCTGATGCGTAACGACTCCGAACCTAGAGAGATGCTTCACGCAAAACTCTCGTGAGCGGTGGTAGCATTGGTCGAAAAAGACGATTTCGTCCCCTGACGATAATTTGCACATGAGCAATCCGACGACGGCGGCCATGCCGCTTGAGTAGATGATCGCATCCTCGGCACCCTCTAGGGCGGCGAGCTTTCGCTCGACTACCTTTTCGTTGGGGTTGCCGTAGCGACCGTATTCCTCCCGGTCGTGGTTCTCCTTGAGATAGTCTAGAATCGTCTGCGTCGATTCGAACGTATAGGTCGACGCACAGCAAATCGAGTCGGTGATAGCATCGTTTGGTTTTTGACGGGCTTCCCCCGCATGGACGCTCTGAGTACCAAAACCAAGGTTCTTGTTTGTGTCGATTGGCAAAGTCATAGGAATACAGGGCGGTGCAAGGAGAGTGTGGTTAAGTGATACACACGCTTGGCAGAGAGTTTGCAGCGACCGATCCGAGACAACGGCAAATAACAAGTAGTTTTGCCGTTGGAAGCGAATGGCTCTTTAGCAGTGAGGCTGCAATCGGCCGCAAATCCCTGATAACGTCAAAGAAAGTGTAATCGCCCGAGAAAAATCAGCAAGCCGAGAAAGTCCCTACCTTCCTGGCCCTATTTCAAAAGTTTCGGCGCATTTGGTCTTCGACTCGTTTTTTGGCTGTTGCGATCCATTTCTTGACCGCCGCAACGTTGCCGATCTCCAACTTGTCGGAGATCTGGGTAAGCGTAAAGCCCTCTTTGTGGAGCTTGTAAATCGATCGCAACTTGTCTGGTTCCTCCGGTAGCTCTTCGATGAATTGCGATTCGCGTTCCTTTTCCTCTTTTAGGATCGCGCGAGCCGAAACGGTCGATTCATCGGCTTGAGGCTCATAGCCACTGATGCTAGAGGTATCGTCGGAATAACGAATTGGAACCTCCTTCAGTGGAGTTCTCCCTTGGCTATCGTGCCAACGAATTTTGTCGGTCAGCCGATGCTCGGCAATCGTCATGAACCAACTCTTGAGCTGCCGGTAATTGGTGACCTCCTGCCTAGGGGTGTTGTCGAACAGTTCTTCGTTTCGTTGAATCTGACTTTGTGTCGGATCGTTGAAGCGGTTAAGAAGACTGAGACTAACATCCGAAAGGATTTCGGATGCATCGATGCGTGCTTGAAACCTGTTTGGAATCTTCGGTTGCACAACACGTTTGGCTTCATCGCCAAAGTGTTGCAAAAGCAAAACTACCGCGTCTTTATCTCCCGTATTGCACTTACGAAAGACGTAGCCCGGATGAGCGTGCATCAAGAGGTTCAGTGCCTCTTGATCGTGTGCGAGAGCTTTGCAAAAAAGTTCATCAGGGTTTTCCTCAGACATCATCACACCTATTCTATGGGATTGACCAATTGCTTTTCGAGTACGAGGCTCAAGACCCTAATCTCAATCGGGATTCGATCAGTTTATGGGCTTTTTTCAACCGATTTCTGACCGTTGCCACGTTGAAGATCATCAGCTCATCAGAGATCTGAGTATACGTATAATCCATCAGCCTGAGCTTGTAGATCGAGCGAAGTTTCTCTGACTTCTCCTCTTGATCATTGATGGCATTTTCACAGAGCTTGATGTACTCCTTTCGAATAACCCTCTCCGAAACGCTCGATCTATTGTCAGGAGGATCATAATTCTGTCCGGGTGGAATTTGCGGGGGAGTTGGAATTTTTTCGACCCCACGAATCACATCGATCAAACGATTCACGACAATCTTCATGTACCACGCCCTTAAGCGGGCATAGGTGTCCACCGGAAGCCTTGGGGTTTTGTCGAATTGGATTTGAAGTTGCTGTATCTGGCTTTGCGACAGGTTTTCAAATCGCTTCAAAAGACTCAGGTTTACATCGGAAAGAATGCTCGATGCATCGATAAGGTGCTTTAGACTGCTGGAAGTTCTGGATTGAACAACGCGTTTGGCTTCAGGATAAAAATGTAGCCAAAGTTGCACCACTGCATTCTGATCGCCCGTATTGCATTTTCGAAAGACGTAGCCGGGGTGAGAGTGCATCAATCTCTCGCGAGCATTCTGATCCCCCGCAACAGCGCTGCAAAAAAGTTCATCTGGGTTTTCTTCGGACATGTGTTCTTGAGTCACTATGGCACCATTTTGGAATGAATTGAAATTGCTCCTAGAGCAAGCCCCGGACACCCGGAAACTCCCTCATGATCTCTAGGCCACGAATGTAACGTTTCGAAACCGTTGCTTGGCTAACTCCCATATGCTCGGCGATCGTAGCCGTCGAGTAACTGTGAAAAATCTTTAGCAAGATCACTTCACGATAGATCGGACTAAGTTGGTCGATGGCGTTCTTGATTACCGTGCGTCGCTCAATTTCTCTGAGTGCCTCTGAGGGAGGTTCGTTGACCAGTGCACAAGGTCGATCGAAACGTCGAAGGGACTCTGCTCCCGAGGAATCCGAGTCGCACAGTGATCGCTCGCGCCTCACATCGCGCATCTGAGCACCCAAATGCTTGCGGTAATGATCAATAACCCGCCTGCCTGCCAACTTTCGAATCCACATGTAAGCCCCCTTGGAAGACTCGGGAATCGCGCTCAAGAAGACCTTGTCCTTGCGGCAACCTTTTTTCTTTTTGCTACTTAAAAGCTGCACGCAGAGTTCTTGCAAAACATCCGATAGACAAACTCGAGTTGAGAGTTTTGGGTGAATCGTTGCTTCCAAGTCTTTGATGAGCCGTTTGCGATAATACTCCACGAGCAAGATCGTCGCATGGCGGTCTCCTTGCACGGCCAATTGGAAAGTACCGGTAAGATCAAATGGATGGGGCTTCATTTGGGCATTTAGAGTTCTTACAACTCGATCGGGGGCATCTGTGCATTGCAAAAGGACTCGTTTGACTCTCTCGGGTAAAAGTCGAACAAAGCCCCTCTTTCTATGTAATCGCAATCTCGGAGAGGGAATTTCGAAATTCTTAAAAAATCAGGACGGTTTTTTGTCTCTGACCCACCACCGTACTGCGATTAGAACAGATAGAGAGTGAAGTAAAAAGTAAATTCTTCCCAAATTCACAACCAGTAGATGCAACCTAAGTCCCGCTCGATAAGAGCGGAAGATCATGCTTTTTAACGCCGTTAGAACGATCCATCTGCCTACCGTACTTTTTTTGGCGACGCTGTTGATGTGCCCCCCCCAAGGAGGGGAGGCTCAGGATGTCCCTGAAAAACAGTTTTTATTTCAATCTTTAGCGGCATTGAAAACAGGCGAAGTCCCAAGCGACAAAATCGATAGGCTCACTTCGATGGCTCAAGGTTCCTCTCGGTATGCAAAAGTTGCATCTCAAACGGCCAGTTTCGCAAAAATACAGAAGGGACAGTTCGCCGGTCTGTGGCAAGGGATCGCCAAGGCGATCCAAGAGAGTTCAGTGCAAACCGACTCAGAGTCCAGCACACCCCAGACCATGTCTTGGGCCAACCACCGACTCTTGCTCTACCTAGCGATGGAAGCCCATCGAAGCAAGCAAGCCTCGGAGTTGATCGAATCGGCCGTTAAGCGATCGCTACAGATCTCCGACGAGCATGTCGCCCTGGGGCGACTCGATGCAGAGTTCCTTGGGGTGATTTGCGCGCTGGCCAAGTCCGATATGGGCAAGGAGTCGATCGCACCGGAATTTGTGTCCAAAGCTACTGAGTTGATGTCCAAACATCCTCGCAAGTCTTTAGCAACGGCTTTCAACGAATCCCATGAGAAAATTGCCAAGCAACTTGGCCAGTTGGAGTCTTCGATGAAACTCGTCGAGACCCTAAGCGATTCAGATTTAGTAGCTGAGTTGTCGAAGGCCAAGTTGCAATTCCAGAACGCCTCCGACAATTTCAAGGAGTCTTCGGAGGGACTTGCTGAAGGAAAAAAACAGTCGATCGCATTGGACAAAGGGATCGCGGCAACTAGGAAGCTCTGCGCACAGATCTACCAAACACTCAATAACACTCAAGAGCCTGGTAAACCCGAACCTCCGGTTCCTCCTCGAAGACCTGAAACCAAAACCAAAAGGGACTCTAGGGGGAAGGTGATAGATGAGGATCGGCCAAGTCAGTCTGAGATAAACGAATACAATCGAAAGTACCAAAAATATGTGTCTGACATGCAATCCTATCCGATTAGGCTTGCCGAGTGGGCGCGACGCAACGAGGCTCGCCAACAGCGGCTTGCCAGCGAACTCATGGAGGCCAAGACGAAACTCGTGGGCCTGGAGAGTTCGGATAAGGAACAAACGGAGAAGGTTCGGCAGTTGACAGCCACCAACGCGCAAAAGCAGCAGCTCTTTGCCGAAGCGCAAATGCACCTACAAGGAGTCGAGTTTGCCCAAGAGCAGCGCCGCGATCCGGAAAACTTCAAGGGCATCTACCGACCGAGTCTTTATCGCACGATCGACTGGGCTTCGGAGTCGGATCGTTTGCTCAAGGAACTGCGTTAGTCAATGCTTACGATGCGTCTGCTGTTCTTGGTTGCTTTCATATCGCTGATCGATCTAAGGTCGCATTTTGCACAAGGTCCTTCGGAGACCCTAGTCATTTCCGAAGCGATCGTTCAGATTAAAGTTGGAAAAACAAGCGACGAGATGCTCAGTCAGCTTGACATAATTGCAAACAGTTCGTCGCATCGACACGATATCGCGCGTCAAACCGCTTGCTTCTTAGGCATCCGAAGGGGTGATTACAAGCGCGTATGGGCTGTTGTTTCCAAATTGGCCATAGTCTCGCCCAACAACGAGAATTCCCTCTACGATGCAGACCAACGACTGCTTCTTTGGTTAACTATGGAAGCTGGCCTTACGCAACAAGCCTCAGAGCTCATTGATGCAGCAATCCACAGGTCGCTAGATATTCCCGATAGCATGGTCGTCTTGGCAAAAATAGATGCCAGACTACTCGGAGTCCTCTGCGCGCTAGCGAGCGACGACTCCAGGCCTCAGCGGATCGAACTCGATAGGGTAACTCGATGGGTTGACTCGATGACCAATCACCCAAGGAAGTCTTTGGGAACTGCGTTTCGACAAAGTTTCGACCAAACTATCGAGCAAAAGAAAAAAGTGGAGCAGGGCTACCATACCCTTCAACGATTGACCGATCCGGAGTTAACTGCGATGCGTACGCAGGTCAAAGAGAGCCTCGATCAACTCTCGAAGGAATTGGCTGATGCTAAGAAGTCTTTGAGCAAGGCGAGATTCAAATTGAAAGATGCAGAAGCAGAAACCGCTAAGGCCCAGCGTCAAATCAGGAAGTATTACTACCTGCTTACTGAAACCGAGGAACCTGGAAGACCGACAAAACCATCGAGCACTTACAGTGGGAAAGGTGACAACGAAGACAGGAAAAATCGCGACAGACTCGCTGAGTACCAAAGTGCTATGAGTAGTTGGACAAAACGCAATAATATTCGCAAATCGCAACTGTCCCAACGACTCACAGATTCTCAAATGCAGTACGAAAAGACCAAAAAAGACGAGTCGCCAATCCGTCGGAGCATTTTCTACAAAGATGCCGTGGTGGATAGATTGGAATCAGAATTAAGCTCGGTACGATTGCTGGAGACTTCCTTGAGCATCGTCCAATCGCAGCGTCGCCAGGAACCCTTCAAAGGATTTAACCGCCCGAGTTTGTATCCCTGCATCGATTGGTCTGTAGAATCAGATCGCTTGCTCAAAGAACTCCAAAATAATTAGTCCCCCGATCCCTTAGGCCCTTTGCAATACTCAGCGGTTTGCGTCGATACCCCAGGCCGCTTGATATTGAGTCGTTAACCTTTTCACACCCCCCTGTATCAACAAGCTATGGATAAACCCATCGATCCAAGCGAGCGACTCGATCAAATCCTCGATGAGTTCTTAAACGATCTCAAAGAGAATCGACAACCAACGCTCGAACTTTATCAAGCCAAGTACCCAGATTTAGCCGAGCAACTTGCTGATTTCCTTCCAATGGTCGCATCCCTGCACCAAAACGCCTCGAATCCAAACGCTACCACCGTTTACCCAATCCTCAAACCCGAATCTATCCTCGGTGAATACCAAATCCTCCGCGAAATCGGTCGCGGTGGTATGGGCATCGTCTACGAAGCCAAACAACTTGGTCTGGATCGTATTGTGGCATTGAAAGTCCTCATCGCCGATCCGTCCGATCCACCAGCTACCCAAGCCAAAAAACGAGTCCGTTTCCTTCGAGAGGCCAAACTCTGCTCGACCCTGCAACACCCTCATGTCATCCCAGTGATCCAACAGGGAACCGACCAAGGACACTCCTTCTACTCGATGCAACGCATCGATGGAAAACCCCTGTCAACAATCATCGCCAAGTGGCGACAAGAAACCGCCGAGAGCGATTCGGATTCGGCTCGGCGTTCCAAAACTCACTGGCATCAAATCGCCCAGTGGATGCATGATGCGTCCGATGCTCTCGAAACCGCACACCAACGACGTATCCTCCATCGCGATATCAAACCCTCTAACCTGATCGTCGATTCGCATCAAAAAATCTGGCTCGGAGACTTTGGACTCGCCAAGGACCTTAATCAAGCAAACGCTGAATCGACATCCGCAGGTATCGGTACGGTTCAGTACATGAGCCCCGAAGGTCTCGTTAGCAGCACGACCGAGAAGTCAGATATCTACGGACTTGGAATTACACTTTATGAACTTCTTGCTCGGATCCCGAAATACCAAAGAGACACACCGGTGAACTTGCTTCGCCGTATCAAAGAGGAGGATGCACCGAGGCTCGAGCAAATCGATCCACGTATCCCCAAGGATCTGATCACGATCACCCAAAAAGCCACGTCGTTCCTCCCAAGCCAACGGTATGCGTCGGCAGCAGAATTGCGAGATGATCTGGGACGATTTCTTCATGGCCAACCGATCTTGGCTCGCACCACTCCATTTCGAGATCAATGCCGACGTTGGATCCGCAATCACCAAGCCCTTGCCACAGCGCTTGCGATGGCAGCGATCTTCCTGATCGGCATGAGTCTCCTTTCAACTTACTTTGCCATCGATTCGAGGAAAAAGCAAAGAGCTCTCGAGTCGGCGCGTCTCTCGGAAAAACAAAGCTTCATCGACCAAAAGATCGCCTTGGCACACCAAACGGCGCTGACTCCAAGAATTGATAGCCGTCGCAATGCGGTAAGCCTTCTGCACGAGGCATTCGAGGAAATGAAGACCCTACCTAAGGGAACTTCGTCACCCCGGGAGCCCGACCCTGATATCCAGCGAGTCATCACCCAAGTCCTTTCGATGCCTGAAATGCGGATTACTCCGATTCCCGAGGCGCCCACGATGCCTTCGTGGGTCAACTATGCATGCGATCGTGATCATCATCGAATTCTTCTTGGCGATCGAGAGGGAAAGATTCAGTTGTATTCGATGCCCAAGTGGGAGCTCCTATACACCTTCGATGATCTTTACATGGATTGCACGATCTCCTTGTCACCCGATGGCCGTTTTGGGACCCTCCGAGTCACTGAAGAACGAACAACGAGTCAGATTGGAAAGGGAATCGAATGCTGGGATTTGACGACTAGCCCACCGCATCTAATGTGGAAGCAAGAGAATTTATCGTTGGGGATGGGCCATTGGAACGCATCGAGCAGCATCGTGTACTGCATGCAATTCGATGGAACGATCTTGGGTATCCAACCCGCATCAGGTCAGATCGCTTATCGTTTGGAACCCTCTGGTCCTTTGTACGAGGCGGTCATCTATCCCCATCCAACACTTCCGATGATCGCCGTTGCATCCCACTATTTTCCAGAGATCCACTTCCGGGAACTTGAAACCGGCGCAACATTAACTCTTGCAAATGTAGATCGCATCCAGTCTTTCGCTTGGCATCCATCTGGAAGAGAATTTGCAGTATCTGGTTTCGATCGCATTTTAAGACAAATACAGTGGCCGACAGGTCAAGGCTTAGACGATCACGAACTGAATCACAACGGTGGCGAGGTAAGCTACTCCCCGGATGGAAATTGGATGGCTGTCAGCTATTGGGGAGGGCATGTGGAACTGATCCATACCGCAACACGCCAGAGACTCGAACAACCTTGGGTATGGACTTTTTTCAATCTCCACTGGTCAAGCGACAGCCGAACGTTAGGGATCAACGTCCTCGGAGAGAAATTCCATCGACTTGAGATTGATACCCCCAATGCAATCAAAAAGAACTTTAACGATTCTAGAGATCTTGAAAGTTTCTATTCCTTTGTTTTTGATTCAAAAAAACGCTTGCTCTTGGCAAACTCCTTGATAACAAGGGGGAATCTGGCAGTTCTTGACCTACTCAATTCAGACAGGTTCGTTGAGGTCGGGGGCGACGGTGACGGACCCTTTTTTGTGTCGGTTGATCGCGAAGGCAATTACCATGCGATCGACTCGGATGGTTCGGTGCAACGCACGTATCAAACCAAACTCGATATGCTTCCAGAGGGCGGTGTGTTGCGTCTTGAGCTACAAAAATCGCAAGATATTGCCTTTGATACGAACTTTATAAGAGCATCGGGAGATGGCCTCTATTTTTTTGCTCACCCGACTAAAGAAAAGATGTTTCGATGGCCAATCGATAGTCCCGATCAATCCAACACTCTTACAATCCCAGCTTCCGATATTGTGGATTTTAGTGATACAGGTAAATGCATCGTGGTGGTAGACAACCACCAAAATTGTCAATGGATCATCGATTTCCAAAGCAATCAGAAGACTCTGCTTGTGGACGGAACCGACAAGCGAGCTTTTTTCTCAAAGAACGACAAGCTTGTGTTTTTGTCACCATCGAACCGGATCTATGAGTTCAATCAATTGGATAAACCTCTCGCGGATTTACCTGATGCGACTTGCCAAGCTGCCGTATTTTCTGCCGATGGAAAATATTTAGTGCGAGGTGAAGAGCAATCCAAGGATATTATTGTGTATTCGGTAGATCAAAAGAAAGACATCTTTCAATTCAGTATCAACGAGGGAACTGCCAAACGCATGTGGCTTACCGATGACAACGCCCATTTGATCGTCTACATCGAGAGTTCCGGAAATGCAGGAGTTGTGGTTTTGGATTTGGCCAAGCTCAATGCGCAAGCGAACCAGGAATTTCCTAATGTAGCTTACCTCCCCCCAGAGTTGCTTCCAGATTCACGGGAAGACGCTCCAAATATGCAAACCCGCAAAGAACCCATTCGAAGGATCACCTTCGGCAAACCCAACTCAGAACCTAACCGACCCATAACCAACGGGGACGTGGCACAAAAGTGGAATAAAAGGAAACTCGATGCCGAGGTGTTATTCAAAGAACTATTGCAAGAGCAGTTGGACAAATCAGAGCAAAACAAAGAGTTGACGGAAGCTTGGGACAATCAAGACAGATCCGGCTGGGGCGTCAATAGGTTGAATGACATTGCTCAGGCACTGGCAAATTCGGAACGTTACGGTGATGCCATTGCGGCTTGTGATCTATCGTTGCAAAAGCGGATGGTGAATATAGATGCTAAGATCATCAAGGCTTACTCGCTATGGCAACAGCAGTCGCATCAGAAGGCGATCGAGATCCTCAGGAATCACAATGAGGATTTGGCAAAAGTTCAGTATGGGGAGTTCTTTTTGAAAACGATGCAGTACAAAATCGATCAAGCGATGCAAAAACAACAAACTCATGACAGCCAAGCCTTTCTTCGAGCCGTTGAGACATGGACCGTACAACATCCGATTTTTCGACTAACGACCATCGTCGGTGATTCAATGGCTCAAGAAGGTCTCTGGAATCTCTACAAGCTGGATTTAGTACTCGCCAATGAAATCGTTTCACACAACAGCAAACTCCCGTACCATTGGGAACTCTTGGCCCGAGCGAAACTACAAGTGGGAGACCAAGACGGGGCACGGCAAGCGATCGAAGAGTACGTCAAGTTGATGAATCGTCTCGATTACCAATTGCTCCTTAAGCTTCGCTCGAAAGCAAAGAGCCAGTAACAGCGGGGGCATTCATTGATTGGACGAGCGTCTACGAGTGTCGGGCAATTCCCCAAAAGGGGATGGCTCGCAGTGGTGTCCCGTTAGAAATCTGAATGTTCCCGATGCTGCTTATCTTACAGTAGGTGGTATTGATTCTCAGGGGAGATTTTTCGGAACCGCTTACGGCCTGCCAGGCGACCAAGGTTTTGGCGTCGCCTTCTATGCCACACCTGTACCCGAACCGGCCTCGGCAGTGGTGCTCGGAAGCCACCTTGTGGGCTTGGGGCTAAGAACCTACCGCACCTCAGGCGCAAGCAGAAAAACCATCGGCACTTAGCAAACCCCAGGAAAATACTCGCTAAGCGATTGACAGGGAGCTTTTTGGGGTCGCACCGGGCCGGAGCAAGGCCCGGTGTTGACGCTTTACAGAAAGCCCCTTGCGAGTTATTTTTATCCGAACCTAAGGTTGATCGATCGAGTCATTCTCCTTGGATCTGCCTGCAGCTTGGGAAATTCTTTTCGCCCAAGTGGAATTTCGGAGGATAGCCGAATGGTTAGGAACCTGATTCGAAATCAGGCGCCGGGAAACCGGTTGAGGGTTCGAATCCCTTGTCCTCCGCTTCGAGACACTGCTTTTCCCTGCATATTTCGCACTTTTGCGGAGTTCCTTGGGAGTTCTGGTGCGTCCATGCAACTCGGTGCATGGCACCTGCGGCGTTGAATTTCGCGGAGCGCGCCCAAATTGAGTCGTTTTTCGCGTCGCGCGATCGCAGAATACCAGGGGTTTTTCATGTTTGCCATCAACGTTTCGAGCGTAGTAGAGGCACTGGGATTCGAACATCGGATGCACTTTGTCTAGATCGTGGAATGCTACCCGTTCACCCAACCCAAAAACCTATTGCTGCTCGACTGCTTCGGCGCTGCTTTGACTTCCGTTGTAACCGGATTGTTTTTGACCACAGTGGTACAGACAGGGTTGCCCACCGGGTTACTCTTGGCATTGGCCGCGACTGTTGCCCTGTTTGCATGCTTTGACCTCTACGCGTACTGCAATGCGAGTGACGCATGTTGGCCGCTCGCGACCATCGGTCTACTAAACTTGACCTACTGTTTTACGGCAATCATGTTCTGTGTTGCTTTTGCGTCGACGGTCACGAGGATAGGCATCATCTACTTTGCCGTGGAGAGTACGATCGTGATTCCACTTGCAGCATTGGAGCTGGCCGTTGCGAGACATGGTTGGCGTGTAAAGAGGAAGAACATCCAACCGTAACCTCGCCGTGCGAAGCAAGCCAGATTCAAGCCGCCATCCATCCCTACGAAAGCGAAACTGAGATAGCCCACCGTGAAACCCTCAAGCTGCTCTTCGTTTGTTCCATGAACCAGTGGAGGAGCCCAACAGCCGAACACATCCATCGAAGCCGACTTTGGATCGATGCGCCTTCGCGTGGAATCAGCCCAAACGCACGCAAAATGGTAACCCCCGAAGATATGAAATGGGCCGAGATCGTGTTCGTGATGAAAGACAAGCACAAACATCGCTTGCGCAGAGAATATCCAGCGGAGCTCCAACACAATGAGCTTCATGTTCCGGACACACCGGATATCTACAACACCATGAACTACCGGGGACAGTCCCCGCATTCCGAAGCAGTTTTCGCTAGCAATATCCTGTTGGACGCTCGGGGACAGTCCCCGCATTCCCAAGCAATTTTTTGCTAGTAAAAGCCTGTTGTTTTTGCAGTCATTACTATCGATTTAAAATTCCAAAAAATTCGCTTACCAAATCAACCCTTTTTTCCACTTTTGTGCACAATCAGATTTTGGTTGCTAGACGAAGGGCGCTCGTCTAGATAGTAACGCTGCATATTTCGCCTGGCTCATAAACCACTAGGCATGTCGCTAGCGTTGGAACTGCATGCAGGCACTGCCGCCATTGCATGCGGTACGGATGGACACCGGAAGATTGCTTTACCCGTGTTTGTGTGTTTCGTTCATCTGTAGGCCAGACAGGAGGGCTACTGCTATGTCACGTAAAACCCGTCGAAGTTTGATTGATCCAGA
>JBEIGI010000020.1:0-73802 GCA_040381975.1 Pirellula sp. | reverse complement strand
TGTTTATCAGCGTCGATGAGCGTCTATCAGCGGTTGGGTTTTTTTGAAGCGCTGATAAACACTGATGAACGCTGATGACAGGGTGCGGTCAGTGGTTCTTTCCAACTGCTTTTTGGCTGTTTATCAGCGTCGATGAGCGTCTATCAGCGGTTGGGTTTTTTTGAACCGCTGATAAACACTGATGAACGCTGATAGCAGGGTTCGGTCAGTGGTTCTTTCCAACTGCTTTTTTGGCTGTTTATTAGCGTCGATGAGCGTCTATCAGCGGTTGGGTTTTTTGAACCGCTGATAAGCACTGATGAACGCTGATGACAGGGCTCGGTTAGCGGTTCGGTTTTTCGGTCTGCTAGCGCAATAGGCGAGTGAGATTGGTGTATTCATCGGTCCAGAGCGGAACCGTTCGCTCGCGTTTGAGATACTCAGGTAGCTCGGTTAGATCGTCGGCAATCTTCTCTTGAAATTTTGGATCTTTGCATAAGACCATGTAGTAATTGCGATTGAGTAACTCGGTCTGGTCTCGGTAAATGCGTCGATAGGGATACTGATGCTTCTTAGCAAGTTGCTTGGCTACAGGGTACAGATCCAAGTGGGTGTTGGTGATATGAAGGATCAAAACACCAGCGGGCTTAAGGTGTTGGGAGTAGAGAGCAAACGCCTCGTCGGTCAGCAAGTGCGTCGGGATTGCGTCCCCCGAAAACGCATCGAGGATCAGTACATCGAATTGTTGGCTGTGTCCGTTTTTAAGTTCACTTTCGAGTTTTAACCGAGCGTCTCCTAGAACCAAATCGACTTGGCCTTGGCAATCCGACAGGTATTGAAACCACTGAGTGTTCTTTGCCACTTGGATGACTTGTGGATTGATCTCATAGAACCGGATCTTATCCTCAGGCCGAGCATATGCCGCAATGGTTCCTACTCCCAATCCGATCACTCCGATGTGACACTTGGGGTTTTCCTCTTGGGCGAAACGGATACCCTTTTGGCATCCAGAGTCAGAGCCGTAATATCCGACAGGTGTCCGACGCTTCAGAGGATCCGTAAATTGCATGCCGTGCTGGATATTTCCGCTGTAGAATATATGCATGTCATCGGGCGTATTTTGATCGTGACGCTTAACCGAAAGGACTCCATAGAAATTCCGAGAACGATGCACAACACTTCGTTCCGCGGTTTGCTGCTCGGGCATCGTATCTCGAACAAGATAGTAGCAACTTCCAAATGCCAGAAGAATTCCGAGGGCAAGCGTAGCGAGGCGTATTGTTTTCGAAGGAGCTGAGGACAGCTTTTCCCTTTGCCAGTAGTAAAGCAAAACTCCGCAAAGTAGCGAGCAGCATAGGAGCCCCAGCGGAAGCTCAAAGAAAGTGTCGAACACATAAGGAGCGATCAAATTGACTAAGATTCCTCCGACTGCACCACCGAGTGAGAGGGTCAGATAGAAGCGGGTCAGGTACAGCGGTGACGGTTTCGATCGTGCCAATTCTCCATGGCATACCACCAACATGCAAAAAAGGGCACAAAAGTACAGACCAGCTTCGAGCCACCACAATTTCGAAAGCAGAATCTGATCCTCGCCATCCAGACCAGCAATTGAATTCAGAACATCCGATGCCAAGTAAACAAATTCGGTGTAGTTTGAAAGGATAAAGATCAAGCACAAAGTCAGGGTCGCGTAGATGCTGCGCGAGTACCATTTAGGTTGGTCAAATGCCACGATAAACGAAAGCAGATACAACGCCAGCGGAACAATCCAAAGCAACGGAACAGTTGCAATATTCTGACAAACTTCGTTGGTCACAGCCAGAAACAGAATGCAAGCGATGGTCGGAAGAGCAATCCAACCAAACATCTGCACAAGACTCGGAGATCCGCTTTCTAAAGCGACTTGAGATGCTATGTCGGCCGGTTTATCAACGATGGGTTGACTATGGTCACTCAACACAACCGTTTGCCAAGCACAGTATCCACAGCACAGTGCAAAAACCACAAACCCTAATGACCACATTCCCGCTTGGGATACGATCCCCCAGTTGGCTTCAAAGAAGAAGGGGTAACTGAGCAAGGCCAACAATGATCCGAAATTCGAAAGCGCAAACAAGCGATAAGGGGACTTGTCAAATGACTCGCTGTACCACTTTTGCAGAAGTGGCCCCGTCGAAGACAGCGCAAAGTAGGGTAGACCTACCGTTGCTCCCAAAAGCAAGAGCACTTGAGCCAGCGGGGACTCGTTTTCCGCCCCCGTTGGTCGTAAGAATACGGGGGGGATCAATCGATTCACCAAGACGCTGGCAAGTGCAAGGGCCAAGACTAACAAGTGCAGATAGAGTCTGTGTGTGGTTTTTAAATAGACACTCGTCACGTGAGCGTACAAATAACCTAAAAACAGAACGATTTGAAAAAACAACATCGCCGACGTCCAAACCGCTGGCGTGCCGCCGAACCAAGGCAATATGAATTTGCTCAGCAGTGGTTGAACCTGAAACAATAGAAACGCACTGACAAACACCGTCACGGCATAGGCTATTGGAGCAAATTTCAGTAAACCTTGAGCCGGTTTTCCTTCGTTCATCGCTGATCCCTAATTGGACTTTCAAACCATCGAGTTCTCTTGTGTCTATAACGTAAAGATCGCGACACGTTGGCTATAAAAATTTCGTTTTGCAAGGAATTCAAGCGTTTTTCCGTCGAAAGTCTTCAGAGGCTCATTAATCGAAGCAATTCAAGCAGAGAGTTTGACGCTAGGTCGAAGTTGTTTTTAGACGATCTATGAGCTAGACTCATGACGTCCAACGAACCCGAGTTGGCGTCCCCTCCCTACCGGCACTCTAGCCCCAACACCGCATCGCTATGGCTTTGTCGAAATCCAAACAGACCTTCAACCGTCGTGACTGGCTTCAAACTGCAGTGGCCACTGCCGGTGGATTGACAATACCAGCACTGCTCGAACCAACACAACTGCTTGCCAACGGAGGACAAGCTCGCTCGGGGGTCAATTGCATTTTTATCTGGACCCAAGGGGGAACGAGTCACCACGACACGTTTGACCCCAAGCCGCTGGCCTCGGATGGCGTGCGGGGGCCATTGAGTGTCATCGAAACAGCAATCCCTGGCGTCCACTTTACCGAGCTGTGCCCACGGATGGCCAAGGAAGTTAAACGCTTTTCGCTGCTTCGTAGCTGGAATCCAAAAAACGCTGGCCATGGGGTAGCCGACCATTGGTGCATGTCGGGTCGGAATATCAATCCATCACTGATTTACCCTTGCGTCGGTTCGGTCGTCTCCCACCAACAGGGATTCAAATCGGCTTTGCCTCCTTTCATCCAACTGGGGGCTCACGTCGATCGATCCTTCCAAGGAGGTTTGCCCGGTGTGCTTGGCCTCGAGCATGCGGCCTTTGAGATCCATGCCGAAGCCAACGTCGATCGATTTTCGGTACGCGATATCACCCCGCCGATGAACATGGAGCTCACTCGCATCGATCGCCGGCGAGATTTGCTCGATAAGATCGATCGCATGCAGCGAACTGCTGACAAACAGCCGGATGCTTTCGATGCCCTTGACGAGCACTACAAAACCGCGTTTCGAATGATCACCGCACCTGAGACCAAACAAGCCTTTGATATCGCAAGCGAAACCGAAGCGATTCGAAACGACTACGGGCGCACTTCGTTCGGCCAACGACTCCTACTCGCACGCCGCTTGATCCAATCCGGCGTCCGCTTCGTCACCGTCAGCGATCCTGGTTGGGATCATCATCAAGACTGTTTCAATGGACTCAAACAACACCGTATGCCTCAGGTCGATCAAGCCATCCCCGCACTGCTGATCGATCTAGAGCAACAAGGACTCCTGGATTCAACCTTGGTCGTGTGGATGACTGATTTTGGTCGCACGCCCAAGATCAATCCGGCGATCGGACGCGATCACTGGGCTAGTGCCGGATTTGCGATCATGGCCGGTGCAGGCATCCAAGGTGGCACGATCATCGGTGAGACCGACGCCGATGGAGGCCAACCTAAATCCAACGAATACTTCACCGAACACATCGTCGCGACGATGTACCACAAACTCGGCCTCCCACTGGATTTGACCGTCACGGCAAGCGACGGTCGACCGATCCGATTGCTCGAAGGCGAACCGATCCGCGAGTGGGTCTAAAGGCATCAAGGACCCACAACTGTGTTTCACATTCATCAAATGCTCCGGCCTGTTTCGCTGATGCTCGGATTCCTTCTTGCACTTGCACCGAGTGCGGATTCGATTTGGGCTCAAAGCGAGTTGAATCTAGTGTCTCTGCCAGCGCAAGTGAGCCTTCAGGGGAACTTTTCCCAATCTCAAGTTTTGGTGCGTTATCAAGAGCCTGCATCGACTGCGAATCCCAATAGCCCTGAGGAGCTTGCAAGAGACCTGACGGCTCAATCCCATTTCGAGTCGCTTACTCCCGAGATCGTCACCGTTTCGGCTTCGGGTTGTCTTACAGCGGTAGCCAACGGTGCGGGCAAGATCCGTGCGACCTGCGAAGGAAAATCCGTTGAAATTCCAGTTGAAGTCAGCGGTATCGTTGATGCTCCAGGGGTTGATTTTCATCGGGATCTACTGCCGCTGATCACTCGATCGGGTTGCAATGCCGGGTCTTGTCATGCCAGTCAGTACGGCAAAGGCGGATTGGTTTTGAGCGTCATGGCCTTCGATCCAATGCTCGACTATCAAAGCCTAGCCGTGGGTGCTCGGAGTCGTCGGATCAATACGAACAATCCTCATGAGAGCCTGTTGCTTAAGAAAGCCACGGCAAGCGTTCCGCATGGTGGGGGAGCAAGATTTAGCATCGATTCGAACGATTATAAAATCCTCGCACGTTGGATCGAGCTGGGTGCTCCCAGACCAGATCCATCCCCTAAGAAAGTAACACGGTTAGAGATTCAGCCCAACAAGCGCGTATCACCGATCGCGCAGTCTCAGCAACTGCGAGCTGTAGCAACCTATGAAGATGGCCAAGTCCGCGACGTGACGGCTTGGACTCGCTTCGATGCCATGGATGAAGCGGTCGTGAAGGTATCGAGTTCAGGCTTGGCTCAGACGGTTGGAAAAGGCCAAGGGGCAGTCATGGCACGATTTGCAGACCATGCCGAGATCGCGACGTTTGTGATCCCGTTTTCTGAGTCGGTCAATCTGGATCAATGGGTCTCGTTTCAACCCATGGACGATATTGCCAAAGCCAAGTTTGAGGAGCTCAAGCTAACTCCCTCAGGTCTTTGTGACGATGCGACATTTTTGCGAAGGGTGTTTCTCGATGCCATTGGTGCACTTCCTAGTATTGAGGAGACTCGGGCTTTTCTCTCATCGAGCGATCCCAACAAACGAGGAGTCTTAATCGATCGACTTTTGGGACTCACCGGCGATGCCAAACTCGATACATTCAATGACCAGTATGCAGCTTATTGGAGTTTGAAGTGGTCGGATTTGATTCGCAATAACTCTGCGGTACTGGGCGAGAGCGGAATGTGGGCCTTGCACAATTGGATGCGAGAGTCCTTTCGCACCAACAAGCCGATGGGCAAGTTCGTCAGCGAGCTGATCACAGCCAAAGGCTCTATCTTTTCGAACGGTCCGGCCAATTACTATCGCATTGCAAACAATCCATCGGATCTGGCCGAATCGACGGCTCAGCTTTTCCTTGGGACTCGCTTGCAGTGTGCCAAGTGCCATCATCATCCCTACGAACGCTATAGCCAAGACGATTACTATGGCTTTGCAGCTTTCTTTGCACGTGTAGCAAGCAAAAACAGTGCCGAGTTCGGGATCTTCGGTGGCGAAACGGTTGTCGTCGTCAATTCGGGTGGAGAAGTCTCCCATCCCAAGACCGGTGCGGTGATGAAGCCAACGCCTCTACAAGAAGCTCCATTGGATCATGCAAGCGACAGGCGGATCGCCTTGGCCGATTGGCTTACTCGCAAAGAGAACGCAGCCTTCGCTCGAAACATGGTCAATCGTTACACAGCGTATCTATTGGGCCGGGGACTTGTCGAGCCGATCGATGACATGCGCTCGACGAATCCACCATCGAATCCGCAGTTGATGGATCATTTGGTAAACGAGTTCCAGCAAAGCGGTTTTGATGTCCGGCACTTGATGCGAACCATTATGCGATCAAGGCTCTACCAGCTTGATTCCCAACCCAACGAGCATAACGCGGAAGACACGCGTTTCTTCAGTCACTACCGAGTCAAGCGGATCGCCGCCGAGTCGCTTCTCGATTGCATCGATGATGCGACGATGGTGCGAACCAAACACCCGAATATGCCATTGGGTAAGCGGGCCGTCGAACTGCCCGATGCGGCAACCAACAACACCAATCCCTTTTTGGTGACCTTTGGGAAAACCAAACGCGCCAGTGTCTGCGAATGCGAGCGAACTCCCGATGAGAATCTTGCACAAGCTCTCCACACGCTCAATGGCGACATCGTATCGACCAAGATCGCAGACGGCCAAGGCCGAGTCGCAACGCTCGTTGCTTCTGGAAAACCGACCGACAATTGCATCGAAGAACTTTACCTTGCTACCTTGTGCCGAGGGCCCTCGACCGATGAGCTTGCACAAGCTCGGAGTTTTGTGATGGCCAGCCCGAGCCCGGCTGAAGGCTACCAGGATCTCCTCTGGGCCTTGATCAACTCCAAGCAGTTTCTATTTATACGATGATGAAGCTCAAGAGCGGTTCTGCGTTTCCTGCGATTTTTCTTGCAGGGCTAATTGTTGTGTCTCGTTGCCACCAGGCTAGTGCGCAAACCAACAACTCCTACCCGATGCTCATGAGTCTTAAGCCCACAGCAGCGATCATCGGGCAAACGAGCGAGCACGAACTTTCGGCGCGCTACAACCTAGCTGGAGGCAACGGTGTGATCGTCTCAGGCATAGGAGTCCGTGGCGAAGTAGTCCCTCTGGAGACCGAAAAGCCTGAGGACAAAGATCGCAACGATGTTGCAAACTCGAAGTGCAAACTCAAAATCACGTGCGATCCAGATGCCCTGCCGGGTATTCGGGATTTCCGAGTTTGGACACCGCATGGTGTAAGCACCGTGGGGCAATTGGTCATCGCTCGCGAACCACTGGTTTCGGAGATTATTGACAACGATACTCCCGAAAAGGCGCAGAGTGTTGCATTGCCAGCGACGATTTGCGGAACGATCGAAAAAGGGGAAGACCTCGATTTTTATAAAATACGGATCGACCAATCTGGGGCTTGGACTTTCCATATGACCAGCCAGCGACTTCAGAATCGTTTGCATGACATGCAGACTCGGGTCGATCCGATGATTACACTCCGCAGTCTCTCTGGATCGACGATCGCGTCGAGCGATAATTCGTTTGCAGGCGATCCGTTGATGCATGTCCAAATCGATGCCCCTGGAGAGTACTTGCTCGAGGTCCGTGACGTTCGCTATCAAGGGAATGCCGATTGGACTTACGCGGTCGAGTGTTCTGCAAGACCCTTCGTTTTGGTCGCAAAGCCGCTTGCCGTAGCGCAAGGAGCTTCAGCAAATCTGCAAGTCGTCGGATTGGCCTTGGGGGCAGAAGCGACGGCTACAATCAGTCCTGTCGTTTCGGCAACTACGCGGATCGAGCAGTTCGCACCGGTGGTCGGTTCGATTCCGCTCAATGCATTGCAGGTTCTGGCATCAGCCGATCCGATTGTTAGCGAGCCTAGCTCGGCGCTTACCGCCCAGGCCTCACAAGTAGCCGAGGCTTCGCCGATGCAGCTTGCAATCCCAAGCGTCGTATGCGGGAGCATCGATGTTCCTGAGCAAGCAGATCGGTTTCGATTCGAGGCCAAAGCGCAACAGCGTTTAAGTTTTGATGTATTCGCAAGACGATTGGGATCGCAGCTCGATGCGAAACTTCGAATCCTCAATGCCGAAGGCAATGCGTTGAGCGAAGCTGACGATTCGACGTTCGATCGAGTACTCTCCTCGGATGCAACCCTTGAGAATTGGACCGCACCAGCCGATGGGATCTTTACCCTTGAGGTTCGCGACTTGCATGGACGAGGAGGACCGAGTTACCCATATGCTTTGCAGATCAAACAAGCCAAGCCTTACTTTTTGTTGGAAGCAGACACCGACAAGACACCGCTGGCTGCTGGCAGCGCGAGTGTGATCTATGTTAAGGCACAGCGTCGAAATGGTTTTACCGGGGAGGTTCAGTTGGGGATCGAAGGACTGCCACCGGGGGTTCGGGCCGAGTGCGGTCGAATACTTGCGGGCAAGCCTGACGGAGCTATTTGGATCACGGCCGCTGCGGATGCACCGATGGGGATGAGCAATATCAAGATCACCGGGACTTCCGAGCAGGCAGAGGCTGACGGACTAAAGACGGCCTTACAAGCTACAGCATCTTTTCTGCAAGAAGTCTACATGCCTGGGGGTGGTCGTGGCCATTATCCCGTCGATCATCATACGGTTTCGGTGGGCAAGCCGATGGATATTCAGAGCATCAAGCTCAGTGCCAATCAGATTGAGCTCAAGCCCGGAGGATCTCAGCGGATCGACATTCAGATTGAGCGAGCAACAGACTACAAAGGAAACGTCACACTCGATGCGATGCTTCAGCATCTCGAGCAGCCTTATGGGAACCCCTTACCAGCCGGCGTTGTGGTGGATATTGGAGCAAGTAAGACGCTACTGACGGCGGGTGAAACGGCAGGCTATATCACGTTCAAGGCCAATGCGGACGCACCGGAGGTTGAGCGGCATTTGGTTCCCATCACGGTGCATGTGTCGATCAATTTCGTGATGAAGCACACGTTTAGCAGCGAACCTTTTTATATCAGTGTCAAGAAATAAGGTTCTTCGGGCGATCTTGTGGGAAAGGGTTCAAAGATTGGAAACACAGAGACACAAAGGGCACAAAGAGGGTGAGACTGTCCATCTCTGAACTCTTTGTGCCTTTGTACGTTTGTGTTTCAAAAAGATTTGGTCGGAAAGTTTCTTGGGCGAGGTTTCCTTCCAGACGACTCAATGATAATACCTGGTGAGCCGAAATTAATTTGCAAGAGCCTTTTCGATCGCTGCGGTCAGTTCCGCAGATGTTGGCTCGACACCTGAACCAAATCGACCAACGACGTTGCCTTTGCGATCCAAGAGGAACTTTTCAAAGTTCCATTTGATGTTGCCTTTGGCAGCAGGCTTGGTGTCAACGCTTGTCAGATAGCCATAGAGTGGGCAAGCCTTGCCTTTGGCATCGTCGTTGACGTTGACCTTGTCAAGCATATCGAAGGTTACTTTGTACTTGCTCGAGCAGAATTGCTTGATCTCTTCGTTTGAGCCTGGTTCTTGGCCACCGAATTGATTGCAGGGAACGCCGACGACAGCCAGACCCTTCGATGCGTACTTATCGTGAAGTTCTTGCAAGCCTGTGTACTGCTTGGTGTAACCGCACTTGCTAGCGACGTTGACAAACAGTACTACCTTGCCTTCGTACTTGCTCAAGTCGACCGATTGGCCATCGATGTTCTTCATGCTGAAGGCCAGGGCAGGGGGGGCTGGGACAGTGGTTTCCTCTGCGAAACCAGATGACATCAGGGCCATGGCGACGATACCTGCGAGCAACTTGCGCGAACCAAATAGGTTTCTCGGGGACATACTCTACTCCTGTCAGAATGACGGGTTGGGGAAACGAAACATGTTTTCTATAAGCGGACCTACGATAGTATTCTAAGGGGTCAAGCCTTGGGTGGGGGAGGGATTTTCTCTCCTCGGATGAGATCTTCGTAGGTTTCCCGGGAACGAATGCAGTGGACATGGCCGTCTTCGATCAGCAATTCCGGGGCTCGAAAGCGTCCGTTGTAGTTGCTCGACATGACAAAACCATAAGCTCCGGCGACTTCGAGAATGAGCAAATCTCCGACTTTTGCCACAGGCAGTGGGCGTTTTGCCACGAATCCACCTTCCTCCTGGGTAAAGATATCTCCACTTTCGCAAAGTGGTCCACCGACTACGACATCGACCAATTCCCGGCTCGAAGGAGGGTGTCCTCGATGGCAAATTGAGATCGGGTGATAGGCACCGTAGAGGATAGGCCGGGCAAGATCGTTAAAGCCTGCGTCGAGCAGATAGAAGGTGTTTTGACCCATCTTCTTGACCGATCGGATTTCAGCGATCAAGAAGCCGCTTTCTGCCACGAGGTATCTGCCTGGCTCGATTTCTAAACTCAGTGGATGTCCAAACTCGCTAGCGAGTCGGTTTCTGGTCTGATTCCAAAGTTGGTAATAGCGATCGATGTCGACATAGCTTTGACCTTGGCGGTAGGGGACGGGGAGTCCGCCACCGGCACTGATGGTAGTGAGTGTTCGTCCTACTTGTCTTGCGATCTTTTCGAGGGCTTCGCACACTTGAGACAAATGCTCGAGGTCGGTTCCTGACCCGATGTGCATGTGCAAGCCTGTGATGGCGATGTTGTGCACGTCGGCGAGCCGCAAGCATTGGTCGATTTGCTCGTGCCAGATTCCATGCTTGGATTGCGGCCCACCGGTGTTTGTCTTTTGGCTGTGACCGTGACCAAATCCAGGGTTGATTCGAAGTGTGATGCTCGATCCAGGCGCGACCTGACCGAGCTGATCGATCATGTCTGGCGAGCCGCAGTTCACATGGAGCCCTAGACGCTTGACCATCGCGAGTGCTTCTTGATCGAACACATCTGCCGTGTAGACAATCCCATGGGGTTTGCTGTGAGGATCAAATCCAGACGAGAGTGCTCGCTGGACTTCCCCAGCACTCACTGCATCAACGACAACTCCGAGTCTTCGCAATCGATCTAGGATGGCGATATTCGAGCAAGCTTTCTGAGCATAGCGGATGACATCGAAGGCTTTCAAGTCGGCGACTTTTTGCCTTATGGTCGCCATGTCATAGACATAGCAAGGGGAGCCGTATTGGTCGATGAGTGATTCGATCGACTGACCGGCGATCTGTCTACGCATTACAGGAAAAAGTTCATCAGGACTCGACATGAAATCAATGGATCTCCAAGAAAGAAATTCAAGACACTGCGACTAGAAACCTTGTCGCTTTTTGTTTCGGACGTTCTGGGAATATTTTTCCAAGAACTTCTTCTCTTTGCTAGTGAGCGAATCCTTTCCCGATGCGTGGATCTTTTCCAAAATCCGATCGGCCTCTTTGGATTCCAGCTCCTCGTCAGATAGATTTGGGTCGTCCTGCGTATGCAGCTTGAACTTACGCCTCTTCCACCACTTCTGAATCGAAGTGACCCCTTCCAGGGGATTCTGAAGCTTCGTGAAGCTCCAACCAAGAAAGAAGTATGCGGTTGCGAACAAGATCCCAAAAAGGTGTACGTCGTAAGCAACTCCAGTCCCTGGGCTTGAGAAGAAATTGGTCAGGACGAAGATCACGCCAAGAACCCAAGCAGGCATCGGGAAGACGATCAGGTAGACGGTCGCATTTGGAAAGTTGTAGACAAAGAGCATCGAGATGCACAAGACTGCTCCAGATGCACCCAGGACTGCTGCACCGGACCCGGGCATGAATGCTCTTAGGAGCATCGTCATGACCCCGCAAAACAACGCGGCCAGCAGATAGATCTTCAAAAACTCCTTGCGCCCATAACGCATTTCAACGCTACGGCCCATGAAATACAGGCTGAGCATGTTGAAAAAGATGTGGCTAATATCTCGCGAGGAGTGTGCAAAGGCATAAGTGATTGTCTTATACCAAGTCCAAGGTTGCCAAAGCGTATCGGGCCTCAGGGCCAGTGCTTCGTTGATCGTTCCTTGATTGTCTCTCGTTACGTTTCCAAACAACAGATTGATGACAAAGACGATCACGTTGAAAATGATCAACTGAGACACGGCCGACTGCTGATTCCAGCCTGGCCGCATATCGAGGTCTTGGTCTGTTTGGTAATAGCCTCGGTCGTATAGGCCCATGGCGATCTCGGAAGCTAGGCTCCGGGGTTCTCCAAGGTGGGTGGAAGCTCAGGTTTTGGCAAAGCAGGTACTTCGGGAACCAAGTCCCTCGGGGTAATAGGCTTGTTTGGAGTTGGTGATGGTTCAGGCTTGGAGTTGTCTCCAGGCGAAGGTGTTATCGGTGGGTCGGAAGCGATGCCATACGCTTTTGCCAGTGGCGTGTTGAAGAAGTCTTCAGGGCTACCGAGCGTCGTTGCCCGGGTACCCCATTCCGAGAGGGTTTTTTCGACATTGAAGTCGAGGTAATCCGCATCGTAACCTCGCCTAAACTGCATGAATTCGTACAAGACGAACTTCTCGTCGATGTCTTCGTCGATGAGTTTCTTGTAGCGGTTGATCGCCTTAAGCACATCCCCACCGACATCTTCGGTCATGATCACAGGATAGTACCGGAATACTTTATCCCATCGAACGAATGCCTCTTCGTATTTTTCGACAGCACCTTTGATATCGGCAACATCGATCAATTTGTTGCCTTCGAAGATCAATCGTCGGGCATCGACCATCATCTGTTGTTGCTCGGCCAAGGCTCGGGTTTCCCAGTAGGAATAGTTGACTTGCTCCCGAAGCGAATTGGTGGACCGCGAGTACTCTTCGGATGAGCGAAGTTGGCTTGCGAGTTCCAGGGCTTTGATTTGATCGCTTCTTGGGAGTTCGTTGGCAAGCTCTTGGTAATTTGGCTCGATCGCCATCGCAAATTCGGCCGCCCACATTCGCTCTTCGTTGGTCTGGGCATCGGCACCTTTGGCGAACGCTTCGGCCTTACGAGGGTTGGCGTTGGTCGCTTTCTCTTTCTTTGCCGCAATGACCTTATCTCGAACCGGAGCGGTCAGTTCAGCAAACTTTTGCTTCAATTCCTCGACGTTTTTGCGAGCCGTCTCGATGCTCCGCAGCGTTACTGGAACGTATCCGGTCGTTGCAAGTTCTCGATTGCCGAAGTCTTTCCACTCTCGGCTAGCTCGCTCCCAAACGAACTTGGCTCTCTCGTCGAGAATACCTTCATCCTCAATAGCTTCGCCGTGATACATTTGCCACAAGGGGCCGTAACTGAAGAGCAAGTGCGGCGACTTCTTGATCGGAACGCCCGCGGAGACCAATTGGTAGGCTTGCTCGAACCATTGCTTACCGACGAGCCAATTGTCTGGTTTTCGATCTGGGCCCAAGGCATCGTCGGACTTGGCATTTAAACCTTGCTCGACGAAGTATTTGTGAAACTCGTCGTCGTTTCGGAACAGTTCGCGGTATTGGAGTTTTTCGTCGGCCTTGCCCATCTTGGCACCCAGGTACTGTCCAAGATCATATTGCAGGATCGGTTTACGGGTGTTGAATTTGGTCCCTTTGACCAAGTAGTCGATTCCTTTTTTGACCCACTCGTAGCGTTGGCGATAGTCTTCGAACTCAGGTGACACGTTGTAGCTGAGGTTGTGGGCTTGGTGCTGCCAAACGCTGATCATGTGCGGTTGCAACAAAGCGATTTGATTGAGGGTCGCACTGAACCTGTCAAAGTACTTTTCTTCCTTGAAGTGGTCGGCTTGCATCCAAAGGATCGTCGCAGCGATGCCACGCATGCCGACGGTCGCAAGCTTCATGCTTTCGCTGGCCGGATCGAGTTTCCCAAGGTCGGCTTGGCCCATGGAGTATCGGCTGCGAAGTTCGGCGATTTGCCCAGAACCCTTCGTCGGCGGCTTGCCCAAGAAAAACAGGGGGATGAGCAACGCCACCATCATCGAGATGTAGATGATTTTTCTAGTCAAAGAACGATTGTTCACGCCGCCATCTCCCGCGTCTTGAGGAAGAAGTAACTAACCAATGCCGTCAACACAAAGTAGCAAAACGCGATCGTCAAATGACGACCTAGCAGCCCACCGAAGATATTGTACCCGTAGGCTACGAAATTGGATGTGTCGAGTTGGGAAAAGTTCGGCACCGCGTCCTTGAGTCGGGCTACGGACGTGACGATGCCTCTGTCGAGCATGTAGATTGCCGATTGCAACTTGTCATTCCCCAATTCCAATTCGATCTGGGAACCCATCTGAGTCGGCAACCGAATCAAGGACTCGATCGGCCCGCCCCCCTTGGATGTGTTCTTGACCAAATCATCGACAAAGAAGCCAAAGAACCCGAGGATCAACGCTGCAACGGTAGCGATGACCGCAACTGGGCCTGACAGAAATGTCGAAAACATGGTGCCAAAGCAGATCACGATGAACATCTGCAACCAGATGCCGATGTAACCTTTGATAAAGTTCCACCAGAACTGCAAGTCGGCGGGTCGAAGGTAGATATCCGCAGCGGCCATACCAAGGTATTGGCCTCGGTCTTGGCAACGGATGACAACCTCGAAACTCCCGTCCGGAGCGATGTCCTTAAAAAAGTCTAGATCGGCCGGTTTGTCTTCGATGAATCCCTTGAGGCTCGTTCGAACCGAACGACGATCGACCTGAAACTCCTTGACTTTGAACGGTTCGTCTTCGCTTTTGACTCTTCCGTCAATGCTTCGAAAGTGAATCAGTCCGCCGACAGGCGTGACAATGTCGCCCTTGTAGGTTCTAAATGCGCTGATCGTTAGGTCGTAAAGAATCACATCTTTGAAGAGCGATTTATCGACACCTTCGAAACGCCAGACAGCTCGCGAGAGCGAATCGCCTTCGATGTACTTTTGGTACTCGGACATGTAACCAACGTTGTAGCCTTCGTTCTTTTCCCCGTCGCGTCCTGTAAAAGTCAAACCACGAGCGTAAATTGGAATCCGTGCAGTCAAGTCATCGATGGGGCTCCCAACGACCGCTTTATCTCCGACCTTCGTGACGATGTGTCGGTGGCCTTTGACCTCATTGGTCGTTCCGCGACCTTCTGAGTTGAGCGTAAAAGTATGTCGGTGGCGAGTGTTAAACGATGTCTCACCCGATCTCCCTGTTGGATCAAGCGAAACGACCTCGTGGTCATGATCAAGACCTCGGACGACGAAGATGTAGCTCAATAGCCCCATGATCGCCAATACAAATGTCCCGATGGCGGTAAAACCAAAGACACGGCCAAGAAACAGCTCCAAGGGACGTACCGGCTTGGTCGTGATTGTATAGATCGTCCTGCTTTTGATATCTGCTGGAATGCTAAAGCAACTGATAAACAGAGCCATAAGCAAAACCAAGTAGGTTGTCGCAGTTAGCACAAAGGATATGTACAAGCGAGCCGGATATTCCGCGTTTGGATCCAGATACCAACCGGCGAACATCATTCCTACGATGAAGATACCGACAAGCACCAGTACTTTCTTTCGGATCGATTCCTTAACAGCCAACTTGGCGACTGCAAAGATCCGCCGGGGTGACATCTTAGGCAAATCTACCGTGAAAAGCTGCCCGATGATCTGTGAAACCTTGAGGAATCCTTCCGATGGGCCATGCTTGAACACCGAGACGATGTAGCCAAAAAGGAAGCCAAGCACCGACAAGATGATTGCCAACAATGCGCCGTTAAAGAGTGCACCTTGCTGAAACAGCCACTCGCTGTAAGACCAAAAATGATCGGGATTAAGCCGCATGATGAGGAGATCCGCCGTGCAATTTCAAAATCAGTTGGAGGTTAAAATCAAATCAAAGAGCGACCAAGGGAAAAAACTAATTGCCACCTCGACCACCGCGACGACCCGGTCGCTGCTCGCTCTCTTTGACGATCTCGAGGAACAAGTCCTCCATGGTCGTCGTTGGGTTGTCCATCCGATCGACTTTACCCCCAGACTTTTCGATGATGTCTCGTATCTGACGCTTGGCATCGTCCGTCAAACCACTGGCATGGATCTCGGTCAGATCCTGGATCTTCAGCAGGCTGTCGACTCGGCCGAGCTCCTTGAGTTCTCCTTGGTGAAGGATCGCCACCCGATCGCAAACATCCTGGACGTCTGCAAGTTGGTGTGAGCACATCAAAATCGTTTTACCTTCGTCCCTCAGACGCAAGATCAAATCTTTCATGTCTCGGGTTCCGAGCGGATCCAAACCGGTTGTCGGTTCGTCGAGAACCAAAAACTCTGGCTCGTTGATCAGAGCTTGAGCCAAACCGATCCGGCGAGTCATCCCCTTGGAATACTCCTTGAGTTGGCGACGACGGGCATGCTCGAGCTTGACCATCTTGATGAGACTCTCGATTCGCTCTCGGCGAACATCCGCAGGCATGTCAAAGAGCCGACCGTAGAAGTCCAATGTCTCTTCGGCGTTGAGAAACTTATACAAGTAGGATTCTTCCGGCAGGTACCCGATCCTCTCATTCTTTGAAACATCCGTAGCTTCTTTGCCGAAAACAAAGACTCGCCCTTGGGTCGGGAACAACAGTCCGAGCATCAGCTTGATCGTCGTCGACTTGCCAGATCCGTTGGGGCCCAGCAGACCGAAGATCTCCCCTCGGCGGACTTCCAAGTCCAGGGACTTGAGTGCTTGAACCTTCTTGCGACCCCAGAAATCTCGGTAGACTTTGCCGAGATTGCGGGTTTCAACGATCGTTTTGGTTGGATCGTTATCGTAGGTGCTGGAGCGGTTTTCCAGGTCCGTTGAGGTTGCCATGGGATCGTTCAAAATTGAAAGGACAAGGGTGATTGGGGCCGAAAAGAACACTCGTTCCCCTGGGATTGGTTAGACTACGAGAAACCCCCACTTTCGGTTCACAAGCACCCGAGAGCATCCGGACAACTTGCGAGTGTTTTTTCGGCTGTTTTCAGATGCCGAAGCATTTTTGGCTTCTATAATCGCGACATGAAACGTACAGACCCTCGTTACCTAGCCGCAATAAACCACCTGCTGGATCGCATCAACTACGAAAAATCCACCGATCGGCCCTACACCAAAAACAACTTCAAACTCGACCGAATGGCCTACTTTCTGGAGTTGCTGGGCAATCCACAGCTCCAAGCCCCTGTGATTCATATCGCAGGCACCAAGGGCAAAGGTTCCGTCTCCTGGCTTCTTGCCGAAGCCTTCCGCAAAAACGGAATGAAAACCGGTCTTTACACATCCCCCCACCTAGTCGATCTTGAAGAACGATTCATCGTCGACTCTGAACCGATCGAGCCACAAGAATTGGTCGAAATCGTACATCAGATGCGCCAAGCCGAGGAGGCCTGCCGTCAAAGTTCGCACGGTCTGCCCACCTTCTTCGAAATGGCCACCGCCATCGGTTGGCTCGCCTTTAGGAACCGAAAAACAGATGTCAATGTCATCGAAGTCGGTCTCGGGGGCCGTCTCGATAGCACCAACGTTTGCTCGCCAGCGATTTGCATCATCACAAGCATCAGCTACGACCACCAACAACAACTCGGAAACACCCTCGCTCAAATCGCCTCCGAAAAAGCGGGCATCATCAAACCAACGATTACTGTCATTTGTGGAGCGAGGGTTCCCGAGGCCTACGAAGTCATCCAGCAAACAGCACTTGAGCACGGCTCGGACCTTTTGCAACTGGGTCGGGATTTTCATTCGCAATGGAAACCCATACCCCAAAAACTCTCGGCGATTCTCGAATACTCCCACGACTTATCCAAGACTCGCCAATACACCCTTCGCATGCTCGGACAACACCAAGCCGACAATGCGGCGATCGCGGTGGCGACTTGGGGCAAGCTCAAAGAATTGGGTTGGATTCTAAGCGATCATGCGTTGGCCGATTCGCTCGCGAGCACTCAGGTTCCCGCACGTTTAGAAGTTCTTTCCAAAAGTCCTTACTGGATTCTCGATACGGCACACAACGAAGCCTCCATGGATGCCCTGGTCGATACTCTCGATACCTACTTTCCCGAGCATCCAAAGTCAGTCATCTTCGCATGCTCGAAGGACAAGAAGGCGTCCGAGATGCTCGATCGCTTAACAAAATTCGCTGATCGAATCATCTTGACCCAATACCAATCGAATCCTCGATTCACCCCCGTTGAAAAGCTCTTATCGATCGCCCAGCGATCGGCTTGGACATCGCGCTGCGAGATCCGATGCGCCGGTGACTTAAAGGAAGCGTTGGCATTGAGCCAAGAGCCATTTGCCTCGGGCCAACTCTCCAAAACAGCCTTACACATCATTACCGGTTCGTTCTTCATCGCTTCGGAGGCCAAGTCCCATTTCGCTCTGGAAGGGCAACCGGGCCGTAAACTAACCGATTTTTAATCAAAATCGATCGGTTTAGCTCCTCTTTCAAGTTTCAATTAAATAGGATAGTAACCCTGAGGTTCCCAACCGAGCAGGGGGCCATCGAACGATCTTGTGTTGGGGCCAAGCATGCGACTTACTCTGAGAACCTTGTTGTCCTATCGCGATGGGGTGCTCCCCCCCAAAGCCCATGAAGAACTCGGGCAAAAGTTCCGAGACAGCCAAACGGCTCAGAATTTAGCGAGTCGGATCGATCAAGCTCTCTCGGGGCCCAAGCCTCTTGCGAGCGAGCTGGCGGAAATCGAGCAAACTTGTTCCCCGAACGATGTCTCCGAGTTTCTCGATGGAACCATGTCACTCGATCGAGTCTTTGCGATGGAGCGAAAATGCATCGCAAGCAACGCGATGCTTGCCGAGCTGGCTTCGATTCATTCGATTTTGGCTCGCGAACTTTCCGGTGCAAACAAAAACTCGGAGAGTCAACCTTCTGCAAACTTTTTGACTCGGCTCTATGCGCTTTACGATCCGAGCAATCGACAAAGCGGTGGTTCCTTTGGTTCAGATCCTATAGCGGTATCCAAGCCCCCTCGAGAAACCAACTCGGCTGTCTTCGGGATCGATCTGGAGGACAATCCGGCAACCCCTTATTCCAACGTGTCTCAATCCAGTTGGAGCGATTTCGACTCGACCCAACCAAGCAGACTTGTTCTGCAAACAATCTTCTTGGCCATCGCACTAGCAATCATCGCTTGGTGGATCCTTCAAGATACTTTACCGTTGATTTCCAACGCTGGCTAAACTTCAAACCATGAACTTCATCAAACATCGAAACGGCATGCAGTCCAACTCGAACCTGTGCCTTCTGCTGATGGCACTTGCGTGGAGCATTCCGATGGCTTTGGCGCAAGATCCCAACGAAGTTCCACCAGGGGCTGAGAAAGGTCTACCGCCGGGTCAGGGGGGGCCGGGTGATCCCAATGCACCTGGGCAACCTGCAGGTGCGCAGGGCAAAGGCAACCCCAACGCTGCTCCCGCAGAGCCAAAGACCATCAAGCGTTCTACAGAGCCCAAGCCGGCCCCTGAACCACGCCCCTTCAACATCAAGCCCGATGACCAAGGGATGATTGAATTTCAATTCCGAGATCAAGCTTGGCCGGATGTCTTGCAATGGGTCGCCGACGTCTCTGGATTGGCATTGGACTGGCAAGAACTGCCGGCGGATCTGCTGAGCATTGCCACGCCAGACAAGATGTCCTTGATCCAGACTCGCGATGTGCTGAACCGACATCTGCTCGCCCGAGGCTTTACGATCCTAGAGTTTCCGGGTGTTTTGCAAGTGGTTAAGACCAAGGAGATCAACGGCTCACTGGTTCCGCGCGTCGAGCCTTCGGAGCTCGATTCGCTTCCTGCGAATCGTTTTGTTCGGACAACTTATAAACTCGATTCGCTCATCGCCAAGGATCTCATCGAGGAACTCAAGTCATTGATCAGTCCCAACGGTTCGATGCGGGCTCTGACCAAAACCAATCGCCTCGAAGCGATGGATACGGCTGCGAATTTAGCCGAAATCCACCGCATCCTCAGTCAGGAACAATCCGACGAGGTGCTCAACAATCTAGCCCGCGAATTCGAGCTCGAGCATGTTCGAGCCACCGAGGTGCGCGAACAACTCGCGCAGTTTCTCAAGCTTGAACCAGCAAAAAACGCCTCGCCACAACCTGGACGCATGAGCCCCGAGGACATGGAAGCTCAGCAGCAAATGATGATCCAGCAGCAACTGGCCGCTCAGCAAGGAAGGCAGGGAGTACCCAAGCCGCCGACATCCAGTCGCAGTGAAGTTTATCTCATCGCCAACGCTAGGCGCAACAGCATCATCGTCAACGCTCCCCCAGATAAAATGGCGATCATCGCCGCATTCATCACCCGCGTCGATGTCCCAAACCCCAACGAGCAATATCAGGCTCTCACGACCCGGATGAAGGTCTATCGCCTGACGAGCATCGATCCAAAGCAATTCGTAACCTCCCTGATCGCGCTCAACGTCCTCGAACCAACCACACGCTTGGAGCCGGACGAGAAAAACAAATCGATGATCGCCTATGCCTCCTTGGCCGATCACCTGACGATCCAGGAAACCCTCAAGAAGCTCGACGGTTCGGCTCGGCAAGTCGAAGTCATCACCCTCAGGCGCCTTAGGGCCGATGAAGTCGCCGGAACCATCCGGTTGCTCATGGGCATCGATCAGGACAAGAAAGATGATTCGTCTCGCAGGTCGATGTTTTATTACGATCCCTATTCCCAGCGCAACAAGGACGACAAGTCCAAAGATGCGCTGCGGGTCGGCGTCAACGCCAACAGCAACCAGTTGATCCTTTGGGCCAACGAAATCGAGGCTGAGGAAATTCGCAAGTTGCTCTTAAAGCTCGGAGAACTTCCCCCCGAAATCCGAAGCGAACAACCTATGCGAGTCATCGAAGGGAATCGCAGTCCCCAGATGAAGGAGTATCTCGAACGGCTCAGGAAGACGTGGAATCAAAAAGGGATCGAGCTGGATATCCCTGAGGATTCGGAGTTTTTTAACGAGCCCGCTCCTGTACCGAGTAAGCCGAGCAATCCAGCTCCCAAATTGCCGGATATCAACAGTGTTGGCCAAAGCACTAGTGTTGGCCTGCTTGTCGCAACCCAGCAAGACCAACAAGAGCCCGCATCGGCGCCAAAGAGCACGATCAAAATTCGTTTCGATGAGCAAGGCAATTTGGTTTTGGAATCTTCGGACAAACGAGCCTTGGATCAATTGGAAGAATGGATGATTACCAATGCACCCCCAGAAAAAGAATACGATGTTTTTCAGATCAAACATGCTAGACCCTCCTGGATCAGGCTCAGCCTCGAGGATTACTTCAAAGATGACTCGGGCAAGAAAGATAGCGACATTGTTTTTAGGTGGCTCTTTGACATGGACGCTCCGAAAAAAGACAACGATGAACCGCAGTTGGGCAAAAAACGCAAACTGAAGTTCATGTCCGATTCGGATTCCAACACGCTGCTTGTTAGCGGAGCAACCGACGCGCAGCTCAAAACAATCCAAAGACTCATCGATCTTTGGGACAAACCCGAGAAGCAAGACAAGCAGAATTTGCGTTTCACCAAAACCGTCAAAGTCGAATATTCCAAAGCCCAAAACATCTCCGATGCCATCAAGGATGCGTTTCGCGATCTGTTGAGCTCGAACGACAAAGCCTTGGCCCGAAACCAACAGGACTCGGGGCAGGCAGGAGGGAGCAAAGAGTCCAAGCACCGCTCGGAGGATTCGATCTCCGATGGAGGAATGAATTACGATTTCTCGGGAAAACTGAGCCTCGGTGTCGATACGATCACCAATACCATCATCGTTAGCGCTAAGGGCGAAGAACTCTTGAAGCTCGTTTGCGATATGATCGAGGAGCTCGATCAAAAGGCCAAACGCAATGAAACCGTCGAGGTGCTCCAGGCGGGCAACACCAACACCAAGGCGTTAGAAAAAGCCCTCAAGAACATGCTTCGCCCTCAAAATGCTATAGACCCAAATGCAAGGTCGCCTCAAAATCAAAGAATCTCTCCGGAGGGTCAACAACCAGGCCGTCAACCAGGTCAAAGACCAGGTGGCACGCAGGGGTCGCCCGAACTCGATGGTGGCAACAACTGATCCTACTGCCGGAGTGCAACGGACTACTTTTTAGACTCTAGCGGCAGTAAGTGAAGCGATGAAGATTTTAGAAGGACAAACAGCGATCGTCTCTGGAGCGGCGCGCGGTATCGGGGCTGCAATCGCCAAAGCCTTGGCCGCCGAAGGGGCCAACGTGGCCGTCAACGATCTTCGGGAACCGACCGAAACAGTCCAAGCCATCTGCGCCATGGGACGCAAGGCGATTCCGCTTGTCGGCGATGTGTCCGACCAAGCTGCCGTCGAAGCGATGGTTCAAAAGTGCAAAGAGCAACTCGGTCCAGTGAGCATTCTGGTTTCCAACGCAGCATTTAGCGACCGCGAACTTTTTTATCAAGCGAACATGGACGGGTTTCGCAAAACGATCGATGTTTGCATGTGGGGGCCGTATTATCTGGCCCGCGCTGTAGCCAATCAAATGATCGACCAGAAGATCCAAGGCAACATGGTCTTTGTATCCTCTCCACATGCCTACAAGCCCATTCCAGGAGCCACTGCTTACAATATGGCCAAGGCCGCTTTGGATCAGCTCGCAAAAACGGCTGCGGTCGAACTGGCCGAGTACCGCATCCGTGTCAATCTTGTCCATCCAGGTTGGACCGATACCCCAGGCGAGCGAAAATTCTTCTTCGAGGATGAACTCCAGCAGCACGGCAGCAATCTGCCTTGGGGACGTCTGGCAAAACCCGAAGACATTGCCCATGGAGTTGTCTTTCTGTGCGATCCTCGCAGTGATTACATCACCGGTGCAACTCTTTCGATCGATGGCGGCATCGTTCTTCCTTATCAAGAAATGTTCCGTATCCGCAATCGCCCTAAGAGTAGCTGATGCATGAGTTGGACATTATCTCGACACTCGCCGGGGGCTTCGCCGCCGCGTTGGTGCTCGGTTATGTCTGTCATCTGATTCGACTCTCGCCCATTGTAGGCTTCCTCGTGGCGGGGATTGTCATCGGACCGACAACGCCGGGATTTACCGCCGACCCCCAAATCGCGGCCCAATTGGCCGAGATTGGTGTCGTGTTGCTCCTTTTCGATGTCGGGCTCCATTTCGACTTGCACGAACTGGGGCGTGTTCGCAAATTCGCTGTCCCGGGAGCATTGCTGCAGTGCCTTGGTTCGAGCCTTGCAACTTTCTTGCTGATGCTGTGGTTTTCCTACTCGTGGCAAGAAGCCTTGGTCATGGGAATTGCCATGTCGTTTGCAAGTACGGTGGTTGTCACGCGGTTGCTAAGCGATGCGAATGAACTTCAAACTCCCACCGGAAACTTGGCGATCGGATGGCTCATCGTCCAGGATGTTCTGGCCGTCCTTGCTCTGGTAATGCTGCCGAACCTAAAGGGAATCCAAGATGCATCGTGGCTCAATCTCATCGGGATCTTCGAGATTGCGGCACTTAAAATCGCGGTGTTGATTCTGGCCGTATTCTTCCTAGGGAGTAAGTTCATACCTAAGATACTGCATCGCATCGCCCAGACGCGATCTCGCGAACTATTTACTCTAACGATTCTGGTGATTGTTTTAGGACTAGCGCTAATCTCGTCGAAGGGCTTTGGCGTCTCGATGGCTCTTGGAGCATTCCTTGCCGGAGTGGTGATCGGCCAATCCGATTTTTCGGTTCGAGCCACGACCGATGCCTTGCCGATGCGCGATGCCTTCGCTGCCTTGTTCTTTGTTTCTGTGGGCATGCTGTTTGACCCGATTGTATTTTTTGATACTCCCGGGCTATTTTTTGCTATTTTGGCTATCGCCATGGTCGTCACGCCAGCGATTGCAATCGGTTTGATGCTCCTACTGGGGCTTGAGCTCAAGACCGCATTACGCGTCGGGCTTGCCTTTGCTCAGATCGGTGAGTTTTCATTTATTGTTGCTAGTTTGGCCAAGCGGTCGGATCTGATCCCAGAATCCCTCGAACATGTGCTCGTGGCCGTATCGATCTTCTCGATCGCATTGTGCCCTCTTTTGCAAATCGCGATCGACCCGATCGTCCAATTCGCCCGGCGTAGTCCCAGACTACGCTGGCTGAGTGTCTTGCGAGAACCCCTGAGCACAAGTCCCGCAGTCAGCATGGATGGTAACCAATCAAGCGAACCGGTCAGCGAGTTTCGAACCGTCGTGATCGGTTATGGCCCCGTAGGCCGAACAGCGGCCAAGCTCCTTTCGGAGAACGGGATTGCTGCGACGATCATCGAGATGAATCCCTCGAGCATCGAGCCGATCCGGGCTGCGGGCCATCGAGTCGTCTTGGGCGATGCAAGCCACGTCGAGACACTCAAAGCCGCCGGGGTCGAATCGGCGGTGAGCTTGATCCTAAGTGCCTCAAATATCAGCCAAGCGACTAACGTGATTCAGATGGCCAAGCTTTTGAATCCATCGATTCAGATCTTGGTGCGATCGGCTTATATCGGACAGGGCCAGGAGTTGCTCAAACAAGGTGCCGATCAAGTCATCGCAGAGGAATCCGAAGTCGCATTGGCGATGGCTGAAACAATCCTTAGAAATCTAGGGGCAACCGCCGAGCAGATCGACCACCAACGCGATAAACTTCGAGCGGACCTAAGTTAATCGCCCTTTTACCCGAGGATCCTCATGGCCAGCGAAGTGTTTGAAAAAATACTCCATCAACTTCGACAAACAGCGATCTTGCAATCGACGATGTCAATGCTCGAATGGGATCAAAACACGGGATTGCCACCTAGTGCTGCCGAGTATCGGGCTGAGCAATTGACGTTGCTGGCCGGATTGGTGCATCAGCGCCGAGTCGACAAGCAACTCGGAGATTGGCTAGAGGAGCTCGGCAACCAGGTCGCTGGGCAAGATCCTTCGAGTCCTGAGAATGTCGTCGCGCGATGCATGAAACGGGAGTTCGATCGTTGCAGCAAATTACCTCAGGCGCTCGTCGAGGAGATCTCCCATGCAACGAGCATCGGACAGCAACTCTGGGTGGAAGCAAAGCTAGCCGATGATTTCGATCGGTTCTTGCCACAACTCAAGAAGATCACCGATTTGAAGCGCCAGGAGGCCGATTGCTTGGCGCTTCCAGGTCAGTCTCGCTACGATGTGATGCTCGATAGTTACGAAGAGGGAGCCACGACCCAGCAAGTTCGGCGGATCTTTGCACAGTTGCGAGAATCGCTCGCACCCCTTATCCAAATCGCATCACAAAAGACTGCTAGCCTCGGGCCGAGTGTCGTTGAGGGCCGATTCGAGTTAGAGCCGCAAGAACGTTTTTCAAGATGGGTTGCCGAGCAGATCGGATTTGATTTCCAACGAGGTCGACTCGATCAAACCGAACATCCTTTTTGCACGACAGTAGGTCCCCATGATCATCGGATCCTGACTCGATACTCGCGGGACTCTTTCTCGACGGGCTTGTATGGCGTTTTGCACGAGGCTGGTCATGGGATGTATGAGCAAGGTTTTGATCCGCGATGGTATGGGACACCGCTGGCCAGTGCAGCGAGTCTTGGTGTGCATGAGTCGCAATCGAGACTTTGGGAGAACCTCGTTGGATTGTCGGGTTCATTCTGGCAATGGGCTTACCCGCACCTTTTGGAATACTTTCCAAGCGAGTTTCGGGGTATTCCTGTGACGAGGGTTGTCGAGGATCTCAATCGGGTCAAACCGAGTTTGATTCGGATCGAGGCTGACGAGGTGACCTACAACATGCACATCTTGATCCGCTTTGAGCTCGAGGAAGAGCTCATCGGTGGTGGAATTGAGGTCGAGGACTTACCGCATGCGTGGAACTCGAAGTATAACAATCTACTAGGCGTCACCCCCCAGGACGATCGAACTGGGGTGTTGCAGGATGTACACTGGTCGGTGGGGCTGATTGGATATTTTCCGACGTACACGTTGGGGAACATCTATTCGGCTCAATTGTTCGCAGCAGCGAATCGGGAGTTAGGCACGCTGGATCGTCAGATCCAAAAGGGAGAGTTTCGAGGGCTTCTCGAGTGGTTGCGGAGCAAGGTGCATCGGCATGGGCAGAGTTACTTGCCGATGGAGCTTATTGAGAGAGCGACAGGAGAGCCTGTTGATTCGAAGTATCTCATGGAACACTTGAAGTCCAAGTGTTGATAGGATTGCAAAAGATGTCCGTAGATCGAAGGCAATTTTTGGCGGCTGGGGCAATCGTTACGACCGTCGCACCAGCATTGGGAATAGACAAGGAGACGAAGATGAATCGGCACAAGGTATTGATCGTTGTTGGCGACGCAACCGAGACAGTAGACACGTTGTATCCCTATTATCGACTGATCGAAGGCGGGTATGAGCCCGTGGTCGCAGCTCCCGAGAAGCGGGTTTATCAAATGGTCATGCATGAGGTTAAACCTGGCTGGACCATTACCAAGGAGTGGGAGGGGTACACGATCAAGGCCGATGTGGCCTTTAAGGATATCAAGCCAGAGGAGTATGTCGGGATATTTTTCAGTGGTGGTCGAGCGCCGGAGTACATTCGCGAGGATCAAGACTTACTCAGGATCACGCGTTGGTTTTGGGAGAACAAGCGACCGATGGCCAGTGTGTGCCATGGGGTCGAGATTCCAGCCAGGGCGGGGATTGTCAAGGGATTGCGGATGGCCACGGTAGCCAAGTGCAAGTTTGATTTGGAGGTCTGTGGTGGGATCTATGTCAATGAGCCTTGCGTGATCGACCAGCACATGTTTTCCGGGCGAACTTACCATGACCACGGTTACTACATCGGGCCATGGATCAAGGCATTAGATGCATTCTGTGCAAAGTAGCCGGCAGACTAGTCCTCGAAAAGACGTAGTGCGATTCGGACCCTTCGAGTAGGAGGAATACGAGAAATCTTGGCATTTAACCAGAAAACTAACAGACGAACTGGAAATCGAGGATTCAGCTAAATATCGAACTACACTTGGAGGAAACCCTCGGCATAGGAATCGGTAGCTGAGGAACTACCAAAGCCCCTATGACCAAATCTATAGGACTTATGTCTAAGAAAAATCAGCAACCGGTTGTTAAAAGCTGTTCGTCCCACGAAATCATCGGGATCATCCGGAAAGCTTGGTACGACGGACAATCGGTCGTACCCTTGATTGGCGCAGGCTTCTCGGCGGATTCCGGTTTTCCGATTCTTCAGTCGATCAGTAGGTACCTTGCTCGATTTAAGATTGCGATGGAGAACGATCTATTGCTTCCGACCTTTGCAAAGGATGAATCAGAATTTCGGGAAAATTTGCTATATTCGAAGTCGGCTAAAGATCATCCGCTTTCGATCATCGAGAGTATCGGCTGGCCCGATCGTTTTTGGTTAAATCAAACGGTCGCCACGCTGTTATCGAAGGATTGGGATAGAAAACAGAGCCGTCACAATCATATTGAGCAACAGATCACTGCTCGGTTCTCCTGGTTGGCGGAAGTGTCTTCGACAACGAGAGTTTCCAATGCTTGGAAATCTTTTGTCAAAGGGCTGAATATCAATGATGAAACCTACGCCTGGGAAAGATGGGCGATGCAGGGTGATTGGAGGCGACTGATACAGTATTTTACAAATTATTCGTCAGATTTAGCTGACGATCTATTTGCCCAATACGGATTCTTCCGAAATCCAAGTGCCGGGCACCGCTACTTGGCACAGCTGGTTCAACTTCTGTCGATTCAAAAGATTTTCACATTCAACTTCGATGATCTTATTGAAAAATCGCTTCGACAAGAAAACATGCAGTTTCGTGTTTTCGGGATGGAGCATGGAAGTTCATTGCCGAGCTTGGGGGTTGTCGCCGAGATGCTCGCAATTATCAAGATGCATGGTAGCCACCACTCTATACTTGTCGACGAAAGACTCGACAAACCATTGAGCGATGAGTACAAGCAAAAGTTCAATACACTAGTCGGAAAGCGTTGTGTATTGCTTGTGATGGGCTGTTCGGGGGATGATCGTAGACTCTTAGATCTTCTGCAATGCCAAGAAGGGGAGGTGACGGTTTGCTGGCTTCATTTCGAACCTAATGCTCCTGTGTTCCAGGGTCTGAATTGCAATTTTTACTCGGCGACAACCAATAGCCCGGGCGCCTTTGTTCGCCATCTGCTCTATTCTCTTTCCTCGCGATTCCCCGAGTCGGCGTCACCCTATGTTTCTCATCCTAGACTTCCAATCCCTCAGAAGAAAAGTAGTATCGAGCAACTAACTACGTTCCTTGCTACGCCAGAGTCGATCGATCAAGATCGACCCAATCTTCGAGTTAGTAGCAGCGAGCAATTGCTGGAGTTATGCGGTGCATGTATCAACAAAGGTTTTGTTCCGATCTGGGTCGATCTTGAAGCAGTTCGTACGCTCGCTGGTATCGTAGGCGTCATTATCGACGGTTGTAGACGTGTGGATCCTGAATTACCTGCTTCTGTTATGATTGGTGATTTGAGCGATCAAGCGAGCAAGCGATATGCAATTGAACGACTTGCCTTTGCGCTCCAGCGCCAGCGCTACGCAGTTCTCATTGATGGATTATCAACATTTCAATCGGATTTATTGCAACACCATGGTCAGCGGGCCCCTTTCAATGACCAGTCAGAACCAGATTCGAAAATAGCCGAGCAATCCAAAGAACCTTCCGACATCGAATTGCTTAACGACTTTTTGATACAACTCAATGATGCTTGCATCGGCCAAAGTGTGTTGTTCGCTTCTAAAGTAGGACATGCTCAGCGTCGCTCAGACGAAAGCCAAGAGCCTGGAGAATTGATCGAACTACCCGACAGCAACTTGAAGGGGCATGCACTTCTTTGGGTTTGTATGGCAACCATTCGACGCACACGACCGCTACCGATGTTAAGACGGCTCATTGCTCCAATGATATCTAAAGCCTTATCAACGGATATGGAAGACTTCCTACAGGAAGTTGCAGGGCAGGATGGATCCCCAATAAAAATACTAGAAGGAGGCGATGTTTGGTTCCTTAGGCAAAAGCGAGACAATTGCTACTCGATCGCAACTAGATTCACCGGTCGCGCAGTTTTTGGGCAATGTGAAAGTCCAGCAACCGACAAAAAAACGAGGCAGTTACGAGCCTGCGCTCTGGCTCAATCGTTTCTAATGGTCATGATCCATCGCAAGATCGCCAGCACCTATTTCTCGTTCGAATTCATGCAGTCCCGCGATGCTTCTAGTTTCCTAGAGTATACGTACCATCGCATTTCGAGTCTTCGCAATTTGTCGAGATGTATTCATTTGTGCAATGAGTTTCCAAACGCTTTTGCCGATGCTAAGGCTAAGCTCGGGGAGTTGAAGACCCAAATCGAGGCCTCCTGTCCTAATTTTTTTGGTTCCTATTTCGGTAAGATTTGGGATCAATGGCATAGCACAGAAAATGCTTATGATCAAAGAATATGTTTTCTTGAGCATCTTCGCAAAGATCTACATGCACTCTTGGCTGCATGGCAAGAGTTCGAACAAACTGTGCGTTCCCAAATCCCAGCAGAACAACTTATTTACTGGATCATTGAGATCGCAGATAATAAAGTTTTAGATAGGATCCAGGGAGTTTATGTTGGCAATCGATACGTTAAAAACGATGATGATAGTCCCGCAGTACAAAATCTAATCCGGGAGTTGAGGATTTATTTCCAAGATCTTCATGCGAGGGTGTGTCTTGAAAGGGGTGATGCGATCGAAGCTAGAAAGGTCTTGGTTAGAGACGAACAAGGGGAATTACCGAAGGAACTGGAAATTGAATCAGAAGCAGGACGAAAACGTTCCTTGGATATCATCGAGTGTTTGGTTCGTTCCGGCGATTTCGATGCAGCTCGAAGAGATCTTGGATGCTTCAGGAAAGCTTTCGATGAACTAACCAAAAGAAACCTGATTCCTCAAAGCGACGAATCCATTCATCGGTGGCTCCATATGAGTGTAATGGTTCACTTGCAGGGTAACTCTTGGCTTGAGCACGGAATCGTAAACGGACAGTTGGCATCCAAGGGCATTGAGTCAAAAAAGGCATTGGAATTCTCTGAAGAGGGCATCGAACTGATCCGAGGTCCAGGTTCGTTACTTGCACCGTCCTTGGATGGTTTGGTTGTCTCATCTGGAGCCCTGGGAGGCGCGTACAGGCCTTACAGGTCTGTGTTTCGAACGTTAAAAGGAAGATCGTTAATCGCACAGCTCATGGGTCTACCATCTGGCGACTCTAAAATCGATAATGATCTTGGTTTATTCAAGCGTGCAATGCGGCAGTTTGATGAGGCTAAAGGTGGGCTTGAATCATCCCATGCAATCTTACGCGGATGGGCGGATTTGCATGCAACCGAAGGTACCTTGATGTTTATTCGTCGTGTCTATGATAATTACGGAACAGAGAATATGGGGCTAATCGAAGCGAAATTGCAGTCGGCAAAATCACATCTGTTACAAGCAGTTTCCGCAATTCGAGCAGCCCGCAGGAATGCTGTTTGGTGGAGACAGTACTATCAGATCGTTGCTCAATATCACACCGAAAGGTCGCTACACAACCTCTGTGTTCAATCCAAGTTCATTTCGACGATCACGAATAAGCAACTATCGGATGTAGACCAGAAAGTTCTGATGCATCAATTAGCTGTCGATGTGTTGAGACGCTATCGCAAGGGCTTGGATTCGACAGCGTCTTTTTTGGACAACTCCCTAATGCGATCGGATGCCCTTACAAGCAACTGGTTCCGTCGAAATATTCATGAATTGATTCTATCGACGGCATTCGCGATAGGACGATTTGATCAGTCGTGCGAATCATTCGCCCATGCAGCACGCCTAATCTACGATCACGCATCGTCAGAATACCCAAGAGCATCACTAAGAACTGATAGCATGCGAGAGATACATAAAGCCGCTTTAAAATCATTGGCTGGATCCTTTGATCGACTTAAGTCCTATAAGCCCGAGCAAGACGAACCAATATCGCTATACCTTGCACGCGAACTAGTAGTAAGTTCTGTTCGTAGTGCTTGCAGTGGCGTCCATGATCGATTCTCGAAAACCTAAATAACTATGGAGCACAATGAGGATAAGCTTGCTCGTCGCTGAGATTTGGCTGTTGGGCTTTGATCATCTGTTTTAGCCAGAGGATCCGCTCCAATTTGGTTTGCTCAAAAACTTCTCTTCCTTCATCATCCCAAGGGTTTACCTTTAAAAAGAGTGCTAGGTATATTTCGTCCGGAGCCACACGCGTAACAATATGGGGAGAGAAGACCAACATGAATATACCTGTCGATACCATGACAATGGCTGAAAAAATTGAGGCCATGGAGCAACTTTGGGTATCCATTCAAGAATCTCCCGATTATCGGCCTCCTGAGTGGCATCAGAAAGTTCTTGAATCACGTCGCGCAAAAATCGAGAAGGGCGAAACAAAATTTTCAAGTCTCCAAAACGTCGTTGATCGGATTCGGGAGGCCAGAGGGTGATCGTCAATCTTTCCGACGATGCCGAGAACGACTTGCTGGTAGCCATAGCTTTCTACGAAAAACATGGGACTGGTGTTGGTAGCTTGTTTTTCAATCGATCACCGAGGATCTAAGGTTGCTCGAAAACTTAGGCGGAATTCACTCGCTGAGATTCGGATTTCACTGTATGAGCGTTAAGCGATTTCCGTTCGCGATCGACTATCAGATTATCGCAAATCAGCAAGCTAAAGTAGTTGCAGTATTGGATGAAAGACAAGACCCTGAATCGATCTCGCGACGGCTAGCCGGAGAGGTGTGACGGTAACCTTCTACTCATCCGACGGATCGAACTCTTCAAAAATCACTTCTTCGGAGTCTTGGCTCGAGGTTCGCTGGACTCCTAAACCCCACTGCTGCATGCGTCGCAATAACCTCGCTCGCGAAATCCCTAGCGATTTGGCCGCCGCCGTGTTGTTCTTCGGATGACTCGCTAAAGCTCGCTCGATAAGCAATCGCTCGAATCGCTCTAAGACTTCATCCAGTTCGATCGGATCCTCCTGGACCGATCGCTCGGCATGCGAAGGGTACGTCCGAAGCGATATCGGTAAGTGACTCTCGTCGAGGACACCTTGCAAGGCCCCCTTGAGTGCATGCTCGAGCGCGCGATCCATCTCGTCGATATCCTCTGGCCATGAGTAGGCCAGCAATGTATCGAGGAAACTTGGTTTCCAACTCGTAGCTGGACTTCGGCGCATCCATCCCCAGAGCAAACTCTCGATGTCTTCGATACGATCCGAAAGTGGCATAAACTCGATGCACTGAATCCGACTGCTCGCAATGAGCCACTCCCAAGCCTGACCGCCCTCAAGGAGCAATTCCTTTGAATTCGGCGCGACCGTTACGATGAAATCCCACTTCTGTTCTTTGCAAATGCGTGCCAATGTCTCTCGCAATTCGCTTGGTAAAAGTTCCAGCCGATGCAAGATCACTTCGGGTGTCGGAGCCTTTCTCCGTGTGTCGTCGATCCATTCGAAGGTGCTCTGCAACAAGTCCTTGTCCATCAGCGAGCAGTCGATGGTAAAAGGTGGGACTTTGGATTTCTGATCGGATTGCTCGATTTCAAGGCGCTTTAATCGTCGCTCTTTGAAGATCATTCCAGCAATCCCAGCTTGGTACTTCCCAGGAGCTCCTACAACTTGCAAGGCATGTTCCCCTTGGATCGCCAGTTGCAATTGCTGTCGAAGCGTTTGGATCGCAAGCGACTGGCCTTGCAAATACCAAATGCTTTCGAGATTCGGATAACGCTCCCAAACATCCAATGCCGGGATCTCGATCCTCGGATGGAAATCACCCTCCAATAGCGTTCGAGAGTCGCCCCGATCAGGTTTCAGGACGCACAAGTAACAGGGCTCTTGTGATTCATCCAACGGGACAATCCATCGCAACCAAGCTTCCTCATTGTTCGATGCGTTCGATGCTTTCGATGGCAGACGATCTTTGATGCATCGGATCGCACTCGCCGAACCGTTGGCAGGAAGCGCAAGCCATCTTGCTAAAAGCGTATGCTCGGGCGAACCTTCCTGCGCATCGAGCACACACTTGAGCCCAAGCGGTTCAGGCCCAAGCTCGGGAAACATCGCTTCGAACGCCTCGTTGACAAACACAAGCTGGAAGTCTTCGGAGAGCACCCACATCGGAAAGGCCGACGAACCGATCAGCCTTGCGATCTGACGCTTCGGGATGTTGCGTGGCGAGTTGGCTTCCGACATTCAAAGTTCGCTGTTACTGGGTTGCCAAAAACAAAAACACCGCAGGATGCCGACGGCAACCTGCGGTGTGCGGGAATGGAATTCCGAATGTCGCTTGGGTCTAGAACACGTCTAGGATGAAGTGGTGGCCCCAATGGTACCGGCGGTTGGTCGGGTACTCATTATACCAATGGCGATTGTAGACGGGAATTTGTGCCTCAGGAGCGTAGCGATAGTACATGCTGTCGCTGCTGCGATAGTACTCGCTCCCGTAGAAATTCTGTGGATAGTAAACGTATGGATAGTGATAGAAACGTGAGTAATCGCGGTTGCTGGCCGCACCGCCCCAAGATCTACCGTAAGCTTGTTGCGCTTGCTGTGCATGAGAAACAGAAGCGGTCGAAATGCTGGCAACAACGGCCAGGGCGACTACCATCAGCGCCTTGCGAATCATAATTCCCCCCCGAGAACACGGCTTATTGGACGTCGCCGGTACACTTGCACCCTCGCGACTATCAGGGATATTCGGCCTAACCGGATCCAAAAGTTGAATCAATTTAACCGGATCAGACGGATCAGACGGATCGGACGGATCGGATTTAATAGCCCTGAGAGTTTGGAACCGGTACAATGACGCACCTGCGTAGTCCACTCCCAGCGGTCAAACAAACTCGGGGCGATCATGTCCTTTAAAATCCAAAAGGGAAAAGCCCTCGATGCCCTGAACCTCACACCGCTGATCGATGTGGTTTTTCTGCTTTTGATCTTCTTTTTGGTCGCTACGCAGTTTTCCCAAGATGACCAGCAGCTTCCGATCCAGCTCCCTTCGGCAAAAAACGCCTTGCCCATGACCGTCCAGCCCGAGGAACTCGTCGTGAGTATCGGCCAAGACGGTACCTACATGCTCCGTGGTCAGCGACTGAGCCTCGAGCAACTCGAACCGTTGCTAGCCAAATCCGTTTTGGACAACCCTGTTCAGCAGACGGTCATTCTCCGAGGGGATAAACGGGTCGAGTTCCAGTCGATAGTTTCGCTGATCGACCTGTGCAATCGACTCAAGGTTCCTTCGTATCGAATCATCGCACAAGACGAATCGATAGACAGCAAAGACATTCCTGCAGGGTCCCAGCCATGAACCGTTCCAAGGCGGATATCTGGCTTCTGGACTTGGGTATTGCCCTTTTGGGAATCTTGGTCATGGTAATGGTCTTGCGAATATTTAGATTCGACGACCCTAGGATTCTCTACAATGCGTGGACCTATTGCCTAGGGATTCCTACGGTGATCATCTCCTCGACGATGCTTGCGCATGTGATGATTCCCCAGAATGCCGAGCGGTCGATCCAGACCGGGTTCCTCTTGAGCGTGCTGGTTCATTTGACGCTGACCGTCGCGGCTATCAATACCGTCCTGTTTTCGGGTATTTGGAACGATGGCTCCAAGAAGATCGAAATGCAAGTTAAGGCGATGTCTCAAGGCACGTCCTTTCAAGCCACCCCAATAGCATCCAACCAAACCGTTCCAGATTATCTTCGTCCAATCCAAAAACAAATCGATCCGGCAAGCCAAGTCGAATTGCGACCGGAGACTCAGGCCCAAAAAGCTCTTGAGTTAATCGATACGCCGAAGGATCCGAGTGTCGATGCTCAAAAGACGATCCAAGACAACCAACTCGCCGAGCAAGAGTTTCTCGAGCCAGAGATTGCAACAGATCAATCACAACCTACGGATCGACCAGACTTGCTGAGCCTTCCGATGCCACGTTCGCTGATCGAAGCCCAAGATGCGCAGCAGACACCAATGGCCCAAGATAGCTTGCCAGAGGCTAAGCCGATGTCGATCGAGCGGACGCAACTCCAAAGCTTCGAAAAATTCGAGCGTGCGACCAAGGCTCCTTCGGTCGAGTCGATCTCAGGCGGTTCCCTGGCGGCTAACAACTCTGTAGCGGCTCGGGAGTATCGCCTCGAGCGGGAACTTCAAGGCTCGATGCAGTCATCCGATCCAGGTGTCGAATCGAGTCCAAGACTTCCCGTTCGAACCGAATCTCTCCCGAGGGTCCCTTTGGATCGCGCGAAGATCAATCCGAGTCCTGAGCCCGGATCGAATCAATCCTCTGGTAACTCAAGCAGTGACGCTAGCCAATCGATCGATCAGTTGCTCGGCAATCGAGGTCAGGTAACTCGTCGCAGTCGGGCTTCATCAGCCATGCCATCGAATGCTACCGAGGGGATCCAGTACAAAGACCCCATCGCAGGCCGGATCGCTTCGGCAAATGCAGCGAAACCATCCGCCAGTCCATTGCGCAATGCGTCTGAGCTTCCGAGTATTAGTGATGCTCTTGGTTCGAGTCCAGGCTTGGATCGTTTCCGACCGACAAGCAATCCAAGCAAGCAGGGCAAGGGTTTAGTGCCGATTCCAGCTCCAGCATTTGTGCAACGATCGCGTCGAATGGATGAATCGAGCAACCAGGAGCTCAAGGCGATGGGGCCGCTTGGGCCCAAGACCGAGGAGTCGATCGAAAGGGGGCTAGAGTTTCTTGCCAAGTATCAGCGGGCAGACGGATCGTGGAAGCTAGAGGACTATGGGCAAGCGACGGTGATCCGAAGCGATACAGCGGCAACAGCACTTTCGCTGCTGTCCTTTCAAGGAGCTGGGTATAGCCATGTGCAGTTCAAGTATCAAAAGGAGTGTCGCAAGGCCTTAGATTTTCTCGTCGCAGGACAGAAGACCAATGGGGATTTGTATCGACCTATGGAGGAAGTCTCTGATCGCAACGGATGGCTTTACAGCCACGCGATTGCAACGTTGGCCTTGTGCGAAGCTTATGGCATGACCCAAGACGAGAACTTGCGCACCGCTGCACAGCGAGCAGTCGACTTTCTTGTGGATAGTCAAGATCGCCAAGAGGGAGGATGGAGGTACGTGCCACGTGTCGGAAGCGATACGAGTGTGACAGGTTGGGGTATGATGGCTCTTAAGAGTGCGGAGCTTTCTGGACTGTATGTTCCGCGACAGACCTATGCAGGGATTGAAAAGTGGCTCGAGCACTCTCAAGCAAGCGCAAGGGAGCGGTACTTGTATCGTTACAATTGGCTTGCCAATACACCCGAGACCAAGCATGGCGCGGTTCCCACACCGGTGATGACCAGTGTTGGATTGCTCATGCGGTTATACACCGGTTGGAAACGGGACAATCCTTTGATGGCCCAAGGTGCTGATTGGTTGCTCAAGCGAGTGCCTGCGATGGGAACTGAGCAAGCACCTTTGCGGGATACTTACTATTGGTATTACGCCACGCAGGTTTTGTTCCACATGGGAGGGGAGCGATGGAAGACCTGGTATGAGTCCCTCTATCCGATGCTTATTGAAACGCAGTTGACCAGTGGGCCGTATGCTGGGTCTTGGGAGCCGATGGGTGCGATCCCGGACGCTTGGGGCGAATATGCCGGTCGACTGTACGTCACGACGATGAATTTGCTCTCCTTGGAGGTCACTTATAGGCACCTTCCGATCTACGAAGCCACGTCGAGATAGAAACTCTTAAGTTTTCGCTACTTGACATTTTGGATCTGGGGAGAAAGATATGATGTTGTCGAATTTAACAGTCTTAGCTGATGCGACCCTTTTCGTTTGGACAAGCGGAAAAAGGTCGCATCTTTTTTTCTGTCGGAACAGGAGTTTGCAATGACCGATTACGTGCCTATGACCCGTGACGGGTACAACCGAATCAAGGCCGAAATCGAACGCTTGGAAAACGAGGAGATGCCTCGGATTGCCGAGAAGATTGCCGAGGCCCGCGCCGAAGGAGATCTTAAGGAGAACGCCGAGTACCATGCTCAGCGCGAGAACCAAGGGCTTATGCAAGCCAAGATCAATGCGCTCAAGGCCAAGTTGGCTGGTGCTCAAATCGTCGATACCTCCTCGATGCCCAAAGATCGAGTCGCGTTCGGGGCTAGAGTCAAACTCAAAGATTTGAAGTTCGATGATGAAGAAGAGTATACGCTTGTAGGTGCCGGCGACGAGGACTACGAGAAAGGTAGGATCTTGACGACGAGCCCCTTTGCCGTCGCGATGATGGGCAAGAAAGTTGGAGAGACCATGGAGTTCAAAGCCCCTGGTGGTCTGATGCGTTACGAGGTTCTTGAAATCCATTTTGATGAAGCCTAACTAAGGACATAGTTCTTTGAGCACCAGCAACAGTCCAGATAGCAGCACCGATCCGAACTCTCAAAAGGACGTATCGCTCGGGCCTGCATGCTTGGTCGTATTCGTCGTCGGACTCATGCTCCTGTGCATCGCGGTGGCTTACATGTCCTTCATGCTTACGGGCAATCAAGGGCCTAGGGCAGCAAGGGCACTGCGAGAACAACTGATTCCATGGGTGGATGGTTCGGCGCTGAGCAAAAACGATCAGACGGCCATCATCGATGAACTCAGTGATCTTGCATCGCAGATGGAGCGAGGCGATTTAACATCGAGGCAACTGAGTAGGTTAGGTATTCGGCTTCAGGATTCAACGATCTTGCAATGGGGCGTCGTTGAGGATGTGCTCAGGTTTGTCAAACAGTCCAAGGGGTTTACCGAGGCAGAGAAAGAGGACATTCAAAAGACCTGTGACCGTTGGTTGCGTTGCGCAAGCGAGGGTAAGCTGTCGATGACCGAGATGGAGTTTGCCTTCCAGGGTTTGGGTCTCAAGGAACCCAAATCCGGACGGTTGAGTTTGCGCAACGATGTCACTGACGATCAGGTCCGCGAATTCCATCGTCGGGTGCTTGGGGTCTGCGAGAAGTACAAGACCTCGACCGAGCCTTTTGACAAGAGTGTCTCTCAGGTCTTTCACATGATGATGGAAGACGGACTGTCCGAGAAGTGATCGCTTGTTGATTGCGTTAGCCGTGGTTTTTGGCCGAATCCGAAAGAAGATTCAAAACCAACACACCTGCGAGGATCAACGCGATTCCAACGACTGCGGCTGTATCTAGTTTCTGACCAAATAGCCACCATCCAAGAATCGAAATCAAGACAACGCCGACTCCCGACCAAACGGCATAAGCAATTCCGACGGGGATCGATCGGAGTGTAAGCGAAAGAAAATAAAACGAGCAGCCATAGCCGATCGCTACCAAGATCGATGGGACGACTTTAGTGAACCCATTCGAACTTTTTAAAGCCGTAGTGCCGATGACTTCTGACAGGATCGCAATAGCAAGGTATAACCAATTCATTCGATCACTTTCCTTCGATGGTTCTTCAGGAATTATTGTGGGGAAGAAAACAGGCAGCTGGCTTTTATCGTACTCGAAAAGGTGCATCGGGACTCAGGGGCTTTGGGTACGAGTAGAAAGGATCGGTCTGGTGATTGACCTGAGAAAGAAAAAAGCTGAAGGCTACGAGATCAGCGATCAGCTTTTTTTGCTCTATTGGCATTTTTGGATCGGACTTCTCATCACTCCGGTTCTTTTACTCATGTGCATCACCGGCGGAATTCTGCTTTTTGAGGATGAAATACTGCTTCGTATCTATCCTACAGCGCTATCCGATTCGTCGTGGCAAGAAGGTCAGTTCGATCGGAGGCTCAGCCAAGACTACTACGACAAGATTCTTCCAATGGTCCAAGAGAAACTTGAGCCTGACCAAGTCGTTTGGAGAGTTGAGCTAGAGAATCGCAAGGGGCGTTTTCCGAGTGTTTTGGTCGCACCCAAGAACAAGCCTTGGCCGCAGCAAAGGTATTATATCAATACAAACACAAAAGAGCTCTATCCGAGTCCTGAGTCGCGGCAAAACGCAAATGCGGTGGATCAAACAGATAATGATCTATTTACAAGTACAACACTGTTTCATCGCACTTTGTACATGGGGTTGTTCGGAAGGTTGCTCGTGGAGTTCACTGCGACTTGGTTGATCGCAACGACGCTCCTAGGAGTGTTTTTATGGTTTCGAAGTAGAGTTCCGAGATTGGGTAAATCGGAGTCCACACAGTCAGCTTCGGTGTTTTTGTTACTCCGAAAGTTCCATGTTACGGCTGGTCTTGTCTCGGCCGTTGCGATCGTGACGATTGCTTGGAATGGGCTTCACTATTCCGAGCTCTACGGGACTCTCTACCATGGAATTGCCAGAGGCACCGGCCAATACGATTACTTGCTCGATGTGCCCAAGGGTAAGCGTGCCGGACGGGTGGATTTAACCCCACTGGAACTTGGACAGGCCTTGCGATCGGCCAGCAAGCACGGCCTTTCATGGCAGAGGATTTCGGTCCAGCGTTTGTCCGCGTCGAACGCCGCGCTGATGATTGAATCGGGTGGGGATTATCCACCGAGCATGACTCAAACGCTTTATCTTGATGCCCATGATCATGAGCTTCTTGCACGCTACGACTACCGGGATCTTGGGTGGCAAGCACGCTGGAACAAATGGAGTTATTCGCTCCACACAGGATCCTTCGGTGGATTCTGGACTAAGATCCTGTGGATGCTCGTATTGGTCTTGATCGCCCTTTTGCCGATAAGTGCTTGCGGGATGACACTGGCGCGACGGCGCAAGCAACTGTTGGCTTCTGGCCAATCCGTATCGATCGTGAAGCTACTTCCAAAACGAGCATTACCGGAAACTAGTCGGGTATGGATCAGCGTTGGTATCGTTGGGGTTTTATTCCCACTGATCGGATTGCTGGCCCTAGCAATAGCCAGTGCCAGTTGGTTAACGGCCCCTACTCGACTTCGGTCAAATCCCCTTTAGCAGAGAACTCAACATCTCGAACCTTGCCTTGCGCGTCCTTGCCCCGGATTTCAAGTCCGCCATCGCTTCGACGCACGGCACTATCAAACTTGACCTCGGGGAGTTCTTTTTGTGCTCTTTGTAACAGGTCAGGGGGGACTTCGTTAAACGGTACAATTTTCGGTGGTTGTTTGCTTTCGCATCCAATCGCTAGACACAAAAGTACGCCAAGCAAAATACGATGCATTAGTATTCTTCGAGATTTTCTGCACCTGCGCGGGTCGATAAGGCTCGGAAAGTGAGTTTATCGGTAGAGGCAGATATGAATTGGACGTGTCCATCGACAAAAAGCATATGAGCTCCCGCAGCATGGAGGCTTGAAAAGTTATTGAGTTCCAGGTCTTGGGAGTTGGGTGCTCCTTCGAAGGTATGGCCTAGCACCATGCTCGACGAGGGTTCGATGTGAGGTAATGCAGGGGAGTTTAAGGGTGGGAATAGCAATGCACCCGTGACAGCCCCCGTCCAGGTCGCTTCTCCCCATCGTTGGGATCGCTCTCCGACGATCATCGTGGAGGATGTTCCATCGGTGACGTCTTTCATACCCAATCGGGAGTTGCGATACAAAACCCCATCGCCATCCCCGATCGGCTCTCGAATTCCAAAGACACCCGCGTAGTTCGAAGCGGCAACTTGGCAGATCGTCGATACGGGGTTGCCCATCGAGTCTTTGGTTCCTGCGTTCCAAGGTGTTGTGACGGTGTCGGATGGGCACAGAAAACTACTGACCAAGCTGGTGCGAGCCGTCAAGTTCGAGGGATGCTCGATTGGCAGACCAAATGAAATCTGTCGCATGAGCGAAGACTGCTCGAGTTCCCCCAAGATCATTGCTCCCCAGCCCCATCCTGGTCCATACTCATTGCCCACTGCATCGAATGTGGATAGGTATCCTGGTGGCAATCGCTTGTGTGCACTGTGATAGTTTTGGATAGCCAAGCCGACTTGACGCAGATTGCTACTACAGGACATTCTCCGAGCCGCCTCTCGGGCTGCTTGGACGGCTGGTAGTAACAATCCGACAAGCATGCCGATGATCGCGATCACAACCAACAATTCGATGAGGGTAAAGCCTTGGGCTCGATGGATTCTTTTAAACAACCCCAGATCTCCTGACACGCAACTTGAGTAAACAATCAATCAAGAGTTGATCGATGATACTCTCTTGCGATGATCGATGAAACCCAAAAGTCCACATAGCAAGGGTGTCTGCAAACAATTGCACGTTAGCTATGCAAGAGTGTTCATCGGCTCTGAACTTGGACTCGGCTCTAGAAGCGATATTCCAAACTTACGCCGGTTCCGTCGAAAGTCGTGTAGGGTAAGGATCATAAAAACTTGGAAACTTCTCTTCATAGAAGACTGTGGGTATAAGTCGAAGATAGCCTTTCGATGAACTGGTCGCAACACCACAACGACTTTCAGAGCATTTTCTAAGTTACTCGGTATGATCGACTTGCTATTGGGCCCATTGCAAGCCGATGTAAACCCACAAGCCCAGATGGAATTTCAACTAGACACCGTGATTTGCATGCATTAATCATAGCAATCGGATATGGATGTTGTAAGACGGACTCTTCTAACTATCACTTGCATTTTGACGATCGGAGGGCTCGGATGCAAATCACCCCAGCCTTGCTCCGATCAGAACCAAGTGTTTCGTCAATTGCTGCAACGAACTGCAAAAGACATCGAACGGATCCCGCCGGGTCAACAGCGACTACCACCGAGTGTGGTTCTCGAAGATGGACTGAGTGAAGACGAGGCCTTGCTAGCGGCTCTTTCAAATAACTCGGCTTTTCAAGCCACCCTTTCATCGCTTGGAGCCGCCCAGGGAGACGCGCTTCAAGCATCCTTGCTAGCAAACCCACAGTTCCTGACTTATTTTCCAAGTGGCATCAAAGAAGGTCAATTTACACTTTTTGCCCCCATCGAGTCCTACTTGCTAAGACCTGCGAGGGTAAAGGTTGCAAATCGCGAGTACCGTCGCATCGGAGAGCAACTGGTTCAAAACGGATTGAATCTGTCTCGCGATGTGAGGATCGCCTACACCGATTGGACCCTTGCACAAAATCAAGCCGACTTGGCGCTTGAAGCCCAGGAAATTCGAAATCAGATCAAGAAACTGACCGACGATCGACTCAAAGATGGGGATATCAGCGAACTTGAATCCATTGCCGCCAAGGTAGACGCATTGAATGCGCAAGCCAATCTTGGAGTTCAGCGGTTATCGATTGAGATTGCTCAGGCTAGGCTCGCAACACTCATAGGATTGCCTGATTTTGAAGACTCGCTTGTCAGCAACGAGCTTCCGGAACCGACGTTGCCTGTTCAGACCCAAGAGGATTTGATCCAGGAGGCTCTTGCATGCCGTCCGGATTTAAATGCTGCGAAATGGGCTGTTGCGGCCGCACGTGAGCGATCGGGATTGTCTCGATGGCTGTGGCTTCGACTCGATGCGGTTTACGATGTGCGTGAACTCCATGGGCGGAACCCCAATGGGTCAGGACTTCGTTTCGATCTACCCATCTTCAACCGCAATCAAGGTGGAGTAATGCGAGCCGACTGGGAACTCAATGCGGCCTTACATAACCAAGATGCAATCTCCGATCAAATCATTGCCGACGTAAAGACTGCTTACCGCCAATTGCTTCAAGCACAGCAAAACTATTTGCTTCTCCGGCAAGAAATCCAGCCTGCATTAGCCGACGCACTTCAGATCGCTCAAAAAGGGTATCAAGACGGGGGCTCTGATTACTTGATCGTCTTGCAAACCACGACGCAATACATCACTACTAAAGGACAGATATTGGTCCAAAAAGCCGCCTGCAATCGGGCCTTGGCTGAACTTGAACGTAGCGTCGGTCGTTCGTTGATGGCTCCACCATTGTCCATCGATGAGGTTCTCCAGGCGACCGCCCCGGACTCGCCAGTGGCTGACTGAAACCCCCGATGGATCCTCATAAGTTGCCCGAATGAACGATTGGGTCGAGCGATTCGTTGGCCGATGAAATTGGACGCAATGTCGTGTTTTGAGCAGGACGTTTTGGCACCCTAAATTACAATGGTGCCCTATGAACATTTTAAAATCCAAGTCGATCCATCGACTCTTGTTAATCCCTTGGCTAAGCATCTTGCCATTGATCGGTTGCAAAAAACCGACTTCGCCTGCATCAAAAAATTCGCCATCAAAGGTCGAGTCCATACCTCAGGAAAACCAGTTGTCGACCGTCAAGCTGACCGACAAGGCAGTCGAACGTTTAGGTATACAGGTCGTTGAGGTAAAGAAGCGTCAGGTGGCGCGTCATCGAATCTTGGCGGCAGAGGCGGTCGTTCCGACTGGAAAATCGATCGTAACCGTTGCGCCTGTATCTGGTTGGATTGCACCTTCGGGTGAGAGTTTTCCGCAACCGGGAAGTCAAGTTTCGCTGACGCAGACTTTGATGTTTCTTAAACCACTCCTTTCCCCCGAGCGAGATGTTCCAACGCCGGCCGAGCAAGTTCAGATCACAAGTGCCAGGGCCAATCTTATGGTGGCCCTGGTGACGGCGCAAGGAGACGTCGCCAGGGGCGAGTCGGAGCTACAGGGCTTGCAAATCTCCCGAGATCGAGCGGCTAAACTACTTACTGATCGCGCCGGGAGTCAAAAAGCGCTCGATGATGCAGAGGCTTTGCTTTCGATTTCAAAATCTGCTCTTCAGGCTGCCAAGCAACGTGAAAGCGAGTTGGTCGCGCTGCTCGAAACTATCGATAAGGTTGATAGGTCAGGGGGGCAGGTCGAGCCACCTACGCCTCTGCCTCTTCGAGCACCCGTAAGCGGCGTGATTCGAAATGTTTCGGTCTCAGCAGGCCAAAACGTAGCCACGGGTGCACCACTTTTCGAGGTTGTCGACATGAGTTCTATCTGGATTCGAGTTCCGGTCTATGTCGATTTACTAAACGCATTCAACACATCAGCGCCGGTTCGTTTGGTCTCCTTGGATGGAAATCCCCTGGGTAACTCTCAGGAGTTTGCAAAACCGATTCAGGCTCCTCCGACGGCCGATGCGATTCGTTCTTCTGCAGATTTGTACTACGAGCTCAACAATCGAACCTTGGGCCTTCGGCCTGGTCAAAGGGTCGCTGTCGATATGCCGATGACGAGCATGACCGAGGGCTTGATCGTCCCTGTCGCATCGATTCTGTACGATATTTACGGAGGGACTTGGGTTTACATTCGGGAGTCTCCGAGTCAGGACGGGAGTGTGAAGTTCCGACGCAACCGCGTGCTACTTGAGTGGGTCGAAGGAGATCAAGCCATTGTCTCGACGGGACCCTCGGAAGGATCTTTCGTTGTCACACATGGGGCAGCGGAATTGTTCGGCACAGAATTCGGAGCAGGCAAATGAGTTGGTTGATCAAAACCTCTCTTGAGCTAAGACTCCTGGTAATGATCCTTGCAGTGATCCTTGTGGTTGTCGGCATTCGTAGCAGCGATTCGGTACCTTTGGATGTATTCCCCGAGTTTGCTCCGCCCCTTGTAGAAATACAGACCGAAGCACCTGGAATATCGACGGAGGATGTTGAAAGCCTCATCACGGTACCGATCGAAAATGCCGTCAATGGCATTCCATTTGTTCAAACGGTGCGATCCAAGTCGGTCCTCGGGCTATCGAGCGTACGGATGATCTTCGAACAAGGTACGGATCTATTGGTAGCTAGGCAATTGGTTCAAGAAAGATTGACCCTAGCCCAAGCCAGCTTGCCGCTGATTGCTAAAACGCCGGTGATCTTACCTCCCTTGTCCTCGCTCAGCAGATGCATGAAGATCGGATTGTGGTCCGATAGCAAATCGCAAATGGACATGACGACGCTGACCAAATGGACCATTCGACCTAGGCTCATGGGAATCACCGGGGTGGCAAACGTTGCTGTTTGGGGGGAAAAGGATCCGCAGTTGCAAATAGTTGTTGATCCTCTGAGGATCGCTCGACACGGTATTTCGCTCGATACGATCTTGAAAACTGTCAAGGATGCGACGGCAGTAGGTTCTGGAGGATTTGTCGATACTCCGAATCAGCGGTTAGCTATACGGCACATACCGGCGGTTTACACGCCGGAGCAGCTCGGAGAGATTCCGATCCTAGATGCCCCAACTAGCGGTACTCCGCTTCGGATTCGAGATGTGGCAAGAGTCTTGATCGACCATGCTCCACCGATTGGAGATGCGATTATCAATAATCGACCGGGCCTTCTTTTGATCGTGGAAAAACAGCCTTGGGCCAATACTTTGGAAGTCACACGCAAGGTTGAGAAGGCGATGTTGGATCTTGCGCCGGCGATGCACGAGGTCAAGTACGACACGACAATTTTCCGACCGGCGACCTTCATCGAACGTTCGTTGAAGAACCTGAGTCATTCGATGCTGCTTGGTTGCGTTTTAGTCATCGTAGTATTGATCATGTTTCTTTACGATTGGCGTTGTGCCTTGATTAGCGCGACGGCCATTCCGTTGTCGTTGGTTGCAGCATTGATGGTTCTGTATTATCGAGGCGGTACGGTCAATACGATGGTCCTAGCTGGGCTCGTTATCGCGCTTGGGGAGGTCGTCGACGATGCGATCATCGATGTCGAGAACATCATCCGACGATTGCGAATCAATGAGCAACTTAGCAATCCTCGCTCGGCGATGTCCGTGGTCTTAGATGCATCCCTAGAAGTTCGAAGCGCAGTGGTCTATGCGACCATTATCGTCGTTCTTGCTTTCCTACCGGTCTTCTTCTTAACCGGTTTGGCTGGAGCATTCTTTAAACCGCTGGCGGCTGCATACATTCTGGCGATTCTCGCTTCGTTGGCCGTCGCACTTACCGTCACACCTGCGATGTCGTTGTATTTGCTTCCAATATCCGCGCGCAATCGGCATACCGATGGGCCTTTGGTCCAGTTTCTCAAAGGTCTTTATCGGCGATTGCTCTCGATAGCAATCCGGTGGCGATGGTTGACCATTGGTGCATCGGCAGCGGCTTTCATCATGCTTGGAGCAACCATCAGTCGTTTGGGTGAAGAGCTTATGCCCAAGTTCCGTGAGACGGACTTTCTGATGCATTGGGTTGAAAAACCGGGGATCGGAATCGATGCGATGAATCGCATTACGACGCGGGCTAGCAACGAGCTTATGGCCGTCGATGGTGTTTTGAATTTTGGTTCCCACATTGGACGCGCGACCGTTGCCGACGAGGTCGTTGGCCCCAATTTCACCGAGCTTTGGATCAGCATCGACGATTCAAAAGACTATGACAAGACGGTTGCTCAAGTGCAATCGATTGTCGATGGCTATCCTGGTTTATATCGCGATCTTTTGACATACCTTACCGAGCGGATCAAAGAGGTTCTCACAGGCACGAGCGCATCGATCGTCGTGCGTGTTTTTGGCCCAGACATGGATCAGCTTAGATCCACCGCCAATTCGATCGCAGCGGTGATTAAGCCAATCGATGGAGTGACGACGCTTAAAGTCGAGCCGCAGGTTTTGGTACCTCAAATCTCGGTGCAAATGCGTCCCCAGGCGGCCTCTCAGTTCAATCTGACCCCTGGTGCATTGATGCGAAGCGTTACGACGCTCGTCAATGGCACCCAAGTAGGTGAGATTTACAAAGACCAGAATATTTTCGGTGTCGTCGTCCGTGGCGAAAAAAATCTCCATAGCGACCTAAGAACACTTGGCGATCTGATGATCGATGTTCCCGGGGGAGTTCAGGTTCCTCTGCGAGATGTCGCGACGCTTGCGATTGTCCCGGCACCGAACGAAATCAAACGCGAAGCAGCTTCTAGGCGTATCGATATTACTTGCAATGTCGATCGACGCGATCTGGCGTCGGTCGCCAAAGACATCGAAAGCGCGGTTCGGGAAAAAATCGATTTTCCATCCGGATACCATCCGGAGTTTTTGGGAGAGTATGCCGAGGCCAAAGCCTCACGAAATCGACTGTTACTGTTGTCTATCGCATCGGTGATCGCAATCGCGGTGATTCTTTACATCGATTTTAAGTCTTGGAAACTCGTCGGCTTGATTCTCTGCACTTTACCTTTAGGATTGCTAGGAGGAGTTCTGGGGGTCCATGCATCGGGAGGGATTCTTTCACTCGGATCTCTTGTCGGCTTTGTAACGGTCTTGGGAATCGCGGCTCGCAATGCGATCATGCTTGTGAGTCACTATCGCCATCTTTCAACCTATGAAGGGATACGTAACAACCAGGAACTGGTCTTGCTTGGAGCACAAGAGCGATTGGCACCGATCATGATGACTGCAGCTACAACGGGACTTGCTCTTATCCCGCTGATCCTTACTGGCGAAATACCAGGTCAAGAAATCGAATACCCGATGGGGCTTGTGATTCTCTTTGGGTTGATCTCTGCGACGCTGGTGAATCTATTGCTATTACCCGTGGTGTGTAGCTTTCCGTTTGTTGCGAAAATCATCAGCGAGCCCAGTCAGAAACAATAGCCTCACAGTCGCGGATCTTACCATCCGAAAAAAGGTAGAATTGTCGTATTGCTTTCATCGAATTCTCTTTCACGGAACTCATTACCTTGAACAATCCTATTACCAAATGCATGCTTGCGTTGCATTTGCTGGCACTTGCCAACGCCAATCCGTATGCACAAGAACCCCCGACAACCTGGAAGAAACACGATATCAATCCACTTTCACCCTTCGAAGCCGTCGGCGTTGCGGACTTTAATAACGATGGCAAACTCGATGTCTTCTGCGGTGACTCCTGGTACGCAAGCCCTGATTGGGAGCAACACAAAGTTCGCGAAGTCCCTCGCGGTACCAATCCCCACTACCACGAAGACTTTGCAGACGCTCCTCTGGATGTCAACGGCGATGGAAACATCGATATCGTTACTTGTGCCTACTTCTCGAAAAGCATCTCGTGGATCGAACATCCGGGCGATCCGAAGAAACCTTGGATCACTCACCCGATCGATCAGCCTGGCTCGATGGAGACGGGCTATCTAGTCGATCTTTTCAAAAACGGTAAAACAGTGTTCTTGCCAAACGTCGGAGGCCAAGTTCTCTATTACGAGCTTACTGGTCAGAAACCTAACGTCGAATGGAAACCTCGAAGGCTAGCTCCTCAAGGTGCAGGCCATGGCCTTGGACACGGCGATGTCAATTCCGATGGGCGGATCGATATCATCACCCCCCAAGGCTGGTACGAGCAACCTGCCAACGCCGATACCGATTGGACCTTTCATCAAGAGTTCCAACTCGGGGCAGCCAGCATCGAAGTCATCGGCCATGACTTTGACGGCGATGGTCACACCGATATCGTTTGGGGGATGGGTCACGACTTTGGTCTTCATTGGCTTAAGCAATCGATCGTTGATGGCAAGCGGACTTGGACCAAAGAGCCGATCGACACGAGTTTCTCCCAAGTCCACACACTCCATCTGGCTGATTTCGATGGCGATGGACAAATGGAATTTGTTACTGGAAAGCGAATCTATGCCCATGAGAGCGAAGCCGGAGCGACCGCCGAACCATGCATCTATGTGTTCGACTTTGATCGCAAGATTGCCAAGTGGATCAAAAGCACCGTCTATGTAGGGGAGCCTGCACCTGCTGCTCCATTGGATCCAGAGAAACGCGACGCGTTAAAAGATTTCCGCTCAGGCTCGGCTGGAACAGGACTTCAGATGGTCGTTCGAGACATGGATAACGATGGCGATATCGACATTGTCGCTCCAGGAAAATCAGGGCTGTATTGGTTTGAAAATTTAAAAACCAAGGCTTCTCGGTAAGGGACGTTTTTACAGGTAAATTTCAATCCCGCGAATTCCCGAGAAACACGGGTTTGTGATTGGAGTAGATGTACTTGTAGGACTTGTGGTTTTGGATACCAGCGTCATAATACGAAAATTAAGTCACATAGCTTATCGCTATAAGTATATTTCACTTTCGTCGCGTAATGCAGGATTTACCTTCATGAAATCGATTGCAAGTCTAGTTCGATGGATGGCAGTTGCTTGCTGCTTGCTAGCCTCCTTGCAGGCTCCATCGCATGCTCAGCAGAGTAAGCCCAATATCCTGGTCATATGGGGTGACGACATTGGTCAATTCAATGTCAGCGCCTACAACCTCGGGATGATGGGTTATAAGACCCCGAACATCGACCGTATCGGCAAAGAAGGTGCTTTGTTCACTGACTGGTACGGACAGCAAAGCTGCACCGCAGGTCGTGCTGCATTCATCACCGGACAGTCCCCGATCCGAACCGGATTGACCAAGGTTGGTTTGCCAGGGGCGCCCGAAGGGATGCGTAAAGAAGATCCAACGATCGCAACGTTGCTCAAGGCTCAAGGTTATGTTACCGGCCAGTTCGGTAAAAACCACTTGGGTGATCGCGATGATATGCTTCCGACCGCCCACGGCTTTGACGAGTTCTACGGTAACCTCTACCACTTGAACGCCGAAGAAGAGCCAGAGCATCCTGACTATCCAAAGGATCCGGAGTTCAAGAAGAAGTTTGGTCCTCGTGGTGTGATCCACAGCTTTGCCGATGGTCGTATCGAAGACACCGGTCCATTGACCAAAAAGCGGATGGAAACGATTGACGAAGAAGTCAACACCAAGGCCATCGACTTTATGGAACGGGCCAAAAAGTCTAACAAGCCCTTCTTCTTGTGGTGGAACTCCACCAAGATGCACATCTTCACCCACCTCAAGGACGGTGTCGCTGGCAAAACCGGATTAGGAATCTATGCTGACGGGATGGTCGAGCACGATCGCCAAATTGGGATCATTCTCGATAAGCTCAAAGAGCTCGGTTTGGACCAGAACACGATTGTGATGTATTCGACCGATAACGGGGCTGAAGCGTTCACTTGGCCAGACGGTGGAACGACGATGTTCCGAGGTGAAAAGAACACCCAATGGGAAGGCGGCTATCGCGTGCCATGCATGATCCGTTGGCCCGGTGTGATCAAACCCGGTACGATCGTCAATGATATCGGTGCTCACGAAGACATGCTGGCGACCTTTGTCACTGCTGCAGGTGATAAGACGGTCAAAGAGGATTTGCTCAAGGGTCGCAAGATCGGTGATCGTGAGTACAAAGTTCACCTCGATGGTTATGATCTTGCTCCGGCACTCAAGGGCGAAGCACCATGGCCTCGCAAAGAGTTCATCTATTGGACCGATGACGGCAGTGTAGCAGCTCTGCGATACGGAAACTGGAAAGCGACCTTCTTGGTACAGAAAGCTCACGGGATGCACGTATGGCAAGAGCCATTCGAAGTCCTTCGAGCACCCACCTTGGTTAACCTTCGAATGGATCCATTCGAGTTGGCCCAAGACATCGGCATGGATTACCAGCGATGGTATCTGGAGCATATGTTCATGATCGCTCCAGCGGCGGGTTATGTTGGCAACTGGCTTCAAAGTTTCCGAGAGTTTCCTCCGCGACAAAAGCCAGGTAGCTTCAACCTCGAAAGAGTGATGGAAGCAGTTACTTCGCAACAAGGCAAGCAATAATCTCGCCCCTTTGTGCTGAGGGCGCCCGGAGAAACAAGCAGCACACGGTCGAGGTTTCGATCCTTGACCGAACTTACTAAAATGGATCCGAGAGGCTGGTTCTCTCGGATCCATTTTTTTTATGGTTCTTCAGGAATTTTTGTGGGTGAAAAGTCGTGCATCGCATCGGATTTCTTCGTACTCGTACTCGATGGCTGTTTGAACTGCTGCGATACCGATGGTTGATCAAAGCGGTTCACGGTAATTTGCAGACTAATTAGGTGAATCGCTATACTAGACCGCTTCGAGTACGAGTACGAGTACCATTTCATTGAGTACGAGTACGATAAAAACCAGTAGCATACACTTCTAGCCACAATAATTCCTGAAGATCCATTTTTCTATGAATCGTTATGAATCAAAGATGACACGCAACCGTTTATCCTTCAACTTTCCTGTTGTACTGCTGCTGTTCCAGGTTGTCTTGCTTATTGTTTCTCAGCTGCACCAAAAGGCATCAGCCCAAGATTGGCTCGTGAGCCGTGCGGATGCCGGTTCAAGCGGTTTTGCGTCTGGAAAACTCCCTAAAGAGCCAAAACTGCTTTGGGAGAAGAGTTGGGACAAATCCGGCTTTGAAGGGACTCCAGTCATTGCCGATGGCAAGTGTTGGCTGGCCGATGTCGAAGGCAACGTCTACTGTCTGAGCCTCGCCGATGGAGCGGAAGTCTGGAAACAATCCTTTAAGAATGGATTCGTCGCCTCGTTGGCCCTGCGCGAGGGCAAGTTAGTTCTTGGGGATTACGATGGGCATGTCTATTGCTTGGATGCCAAAGAGGGGAAGGTGCTTTGGGAAGCCGATGTCATGCAAGCGATGGCAAGCGGAGCGAACTTCTACGAGGATTTGGTGCTCATCAGTAGCGAAGGTGGAGTGCTGTTTGCCTTTAAGCTGCTCGATGGGAGCAAGGTTTGGGAATACTCGACAGGAGATCAACTCCGATCTGCACCGACGATCTGGAACCAAACCGCGCTGCTTGGGGGTTGCGACGGCCGGCTTCATAAAATCGATCTCAAGCAGGGACTAGCCCAAGGGGATGGCTTGCCTTTGGAAGGACCAAGCGGTTCGACTCCGGCGATTGCTGGTTCGCTTGCGGTGGTGCCAACGCAGTCTGGTCAGGTGCTCGCGTACGACGTTTCAAGCAATGAGAAAAAGTGGAGTTTTGCCGACGCTGAGAAAGCCCAAGAGATTCGATCGAGTCCTGCGATTTTTATAGTAGGCGATAACCAATCGAAAAAGCTTGCGGTCATCACGAGTCGCAATCGACGGGTTTTGGGTATCGATCTAGCCGACGGAAAGTTAGCCTGGGAGGCTGTGGTTCGAAAGCGATGCGATGCTTCCCCGGTGATCTGTGACGGCCGTGTCTGGGTCGGTGGTCTTGATGGGACCCTTTATGCGCTGAATGTCGTTGATGGCTCAGAAGTATGGAGCTATCAATTGACGGGTCAAATCCTCGCTTCGTGTGCGGTCGGACAAGGCAAGATCATTGCCTTGACCGACAAAGGTACCGTCGCTTGCTTTGGCGAGTGAATCAGGTTTAGTGCGGTCGAGAGACACCGTATTTGTAGGCCCAATAATTACCGATGGCTTTGGCCCCGGAGATAAAGCTCTTGCCGTTGATCTGTCCGGTAATGTAGGCCAGTGCGTCCATGGCTGGAGGTTGATCGAGAATCAGCACAGGACAACCTTGATGCTGCTCGGAGAGGATCGCAACGATCTCCTTCCGGGGCTTGGCAAAATCAACGTATCGAATGTCGACTTGGTAACGAAGCTTGGGAAAATAAGCCAGCACGCCGGTGATTTGAGCGCAGTCGGGGCAATAGTACGGTGCACCTGGTCCGTCTGGAAAATCCTCTTTGAGTAAAAAAAGTGTGTCTCGAGCCATGGTTCAATCCTGTATTGGAAGAGTTTAAGGAAGAAAACATTTGGATATTGTAGCGTTAGCGAACTATAATCGCAGACCTCAAGGGTCAATCGAACAAGTCGCTTCCATGTTGCTTTTTGGTGAACGTTCGGTGTTTTTCATTGCTTGGATAAAAGATTCTCTGTTTCGGCTTGCTCGTCAGCTCACTGAGCCGTTTGTCTATTTTTATGTGCATTGGATCAGGCGGGATCCTGAGGCTTCTATTCCTGCCGAGTATCAAAATCGGAGTAAGCGTTTACTTCGATCCGTACCTGCAGTTTTCTTGGCGATCGCAATTCTAGGATTAGTGACCCTCTCTGCAGCTTCGTCAACGACGATTCAAAAGCGTTACCGGCAGCGACTCGAAGACTCGGCCAGCAAGTTGCAGGAGGGGAAGCTATTGCGAGTCGGGCAACGGATTCTTGCCGAATCGGCCACCTTTGGATCCGAGGATCGTTTCGAGTTGGCCAAGCGACTCGCTGAGGTAGATCCGGTATTGAATGCCGGCATCTCCGATCGGATTGTGGAGAGTCTGGCACCAGAGGACACCCAAGGGTTCCCGCCAGCGCACCGAGCAAGAGCGTTGGCTGATGCGGAGATTCTGAATCAGCAACCGATCGATTCTCAGGGACTCAAAGCACTTGGTTGGCATCTGCAACAATCCAGCGGCCTCGAAGATATTCCTTTGTTACGTGTGCGAAGCCAGTACTACATCGCAACGGGTCAAATCGAGATTGCATCTAGCGAACTTTCCAAGTTAGCTCAGATTGCTCCGGAGTACTGGTTTGCACTCGCGGAGGTTCTCCTGGGTCGAGGCGATCTAAACGCTGCAAGAAGCGCGCTGAGCCGAGCTGCACAAGTCTATGAGAAGCTCGTTGGACAAAATCCTGCTGATGCCGAAGCTCGCATACGCTATGCGACCGCACTGGGGCGACTAGGTGAATTCGATTCGGCCATCGAGAGCATGAAAGCCGGATGGAAACTCACCAACGACATTCGGTTTTCCGAAGGAATTTGCGATGTCTATTTGATGAAGTATCAAAAGCACCGAAATCTGAAAAGCCCTGTCGACCAGCTGTGGATCCATTTGCAGCAAGCCTTCGAATGGAACTCGAAGAATCGTTTGGCCTACGAAGCCCTTTCGCAGCTTTGTGCCGATCAAAATGCCCAGTCGATAAGGGATCAGCTTCAGGATAAAATAGAAAGCCTGCTCGATAAATCCGATTACACACCAGAACTATTGTTCGCAAAAACAAATCTTGAGCTCGCGCAAGGAGATCGCACCATGGCGATAGGTTTGCTGAGCGATCTCGTGCGCAAGTACCCCGATTTTCATCCCGCGTTGAACAACTTGGCGTGGCTGCAGACCGATCGAGCGGATGTTTCAATCGAAGAGTTAGAGAAAGCTGAAAAAGATGCGCGCCGAGCCGTCGAACTAGTTCCTAGCTCGGGATCTTATCGCGATACCCTAGGAGTAATCCTTACCAAACAGAAACGGTGGACTGAAGCGATTGCGGAGTTTGAAAGATCGCTGCGAGGTTTGCAAAGCCCGCCGATTCCAACGCTTGAGAAAATCGCTGAGGCTTATCATCAGATTGGCCAGGAGGAATTGTCCAAGCAGTACCGAGCTCGAATCGAGCAACTTGTACCCTCGACCGATACGCTTCAAAAATTGCGGTAAAACGATCTAGCCCTAACAACGAATGATTGGTCAGTCCGATTCGTCGCTGGACTTGGCATGGAATGCGGATCTGAATGAGTCTCAACATTCGCAACAAAATCACCGTGGGCCGGTCCGCAGTCAATTCCGTCATTGCCGTCAAAAACCCCGCTTCCGCCGTCGGTGGAAGTAGCTTTCGCGTCTCCGCGCAGATACAATGACCGGGTCTTATTTATGGGATTATTGGGGTAGGTTTATGGCAACCGTTGAAGAGAGACTTGAGCGTCTGGAGAGAGAGGTAATACTTCTTAAACTGTCGCAGTCTGGCAAGGTCAATCTTGCTGCGAAGAAGCCAGGATGGATCTCAAAGATCGAAGGTTCGTTTAAAGATTCACCTGATTTCGCTGAGATACTTCGTTTAGGCCGTGAAGAACGAAAACGCGAAATTCTGAACGAAGAGTAGAGCCCATGTTTATTCTAGACACGGATCATCTTGGTATTTTGCAAGGACCCAGGAACGAGCAGTGTTTGAATATTCTTCAAAAGATCGCGGAAGTGGATGACTCGAATGTGTACCTGACAATCATCTCCTTTCATGAGATTGTTGCCGGTTGGACTAAGTTTGTAAAACAGTTGAATGATCCCCTCAAGATCGTCGCTGGCTACGCTCGACTAGAACAAGTTTTGAAGGACTTCTCTTGCTCGCAAGTTCTTCCATTCAGCCTCGCTGCATCGGAAGTATTTGAGGGGCTCAAACAAAGGAAGATTCGTGTGGCAACGATGGATCTAAGAATCGCATCGATCGCGATCAGCCAGCAGATGACAGTTGTTACCCGAAATACCGTCGATTACGATCGCATTCCTGGCTTGATCGTTCAAGACTGGACCGTTTCTATACCTTGATCTTCGAACTGTTTAGCATTCAATGCCGTCAAAAATCCGCGTCCGCCGTCGATGGAACATAGCTCGGTACCGATTCGGGCATTTCAACAAGTCCAATCGATTCGACTTGGACACCACCTGAGATCTCACTGGTCGAGAGAATGTGCAGACGCGGTAAGACATCGCTTAACGTCTGCCTCACTAAAGGTCGAATTTGAGGATTGACCAGTAGCACTGCCGGGCGAGCTTGATCCTCTAGCAGGTTTGTATAGTGCTTGAGTTGCTCGACCAACGATCGGAACATGCTCGGTGCTAAGGAGGCTTGCACCTTTCGACCACTTTGCTCAGCCGATGAGAAAGCGTCCTCGATCCATGGATCGAGCGTCATTGCGCGGATGCGCCCTCGATGGTCGCTTAATCGCTGACACAGGGTTCTCGCTAGACGTTGTCGAACTTTCTCGGTTAATTCGTCAATATCCTTGATCTGTGTGACATGGTCTCCGATAGTTTCAAGTACCAGATGAAGTGGTCGGATCGGAACACCTTCGCGCAAAAGATTCTTCAGGACTTGCTGGACTTCGCTCAATCGCATCAGTGTTGGGATCAGCTCGTCGACCGTCGCGCTATGGGTTTTGCGAAGCTGGTCGATAAGCTGCTTGGTCATATCCCGTGACAGAAGCTCGGCCGCATACTTATTGGCCACCACATGCAGGTGGCTTGCGATGACTTGCCCGCAATCCAGCACGCGATATCCCTGCGATTCGGCTTCGCTGCGATCGGATGAATCAATCCAGAGAGCTTTTTTGCCCGATGCCGGATCGATCGCAGGATCCCCTTGAATCGCTTTGGCTTCAAATCGTGAGGGTTTCGATGGGGGGATCGCCAAGAGCCTTTCGGGGACCAGAGATCCCGAAGCGACAGCGTTCCCATGGAGCGAAAATTCGTAATTAAACGAAGGGAGCGATAATCGATCCTTGATCCGCACCATCGGCAAAAGAATACCAAGTTCGGAGGCAAGTTGAGTTCGAACCGCGCCGATCCGCTTCATCATATCACTACCGGACTTTGGATCGACTAGTGGTACGAGCTTGGCACCCAACTCAAGTCTCACGTCATCCTCTTGCAAGTAGTCTTCGATTTTCTTCTCGGTTTGTTTCGTTCGAGAGAGTTGTTCCTGCTGCTCACGTCGCTGGTTGCTAATCGACTCCTGTTTGTTGTGTTTCTGCAAAATCAACGCTAAACCTACCAGACCACCACCGAAAGCCACGATTGGAATCGGCGGCATCGATGTAAACAAGAGTAGACCCAAGAAACCGCCTGCGATGATCAGTGGAGTTGGCTTGGAGAAAATCTGCCCGAGCAGATCTTTCGATAGATCGGAACGCTGCGTAGAGCGGGTCGTGAGCATGGCCGCTGCGATCGAGACCAAAAGGGCTGGCAACTGGGTCGCTAATCCATCGCCGATCGTGAGTTTGCTGTAAGTCGCTGCCGCTTGTGGGATCGAAAGTCCGAAATGAACCGTCCCCATGTAGATCCCACCAACGAGATTCAACGCGGTGATGACAAGTCCAGCGACCGCATCACCCCGAACGAACTTGCTGGCCCCATCCATCGAACCATAGAAGTCGGCTTGGCGAGTCACCTCGGCTCGCCTTCGCTGAGCTTCGCTGTTGTCGATGGCTCCAGCCGATAAATCGGCATCGATCGCCAATTGACGGCCAGGCATCGCATCGAGCGCAAAACGCGCTGCAACCTCGCCAATGCGCGTGGCACCCTTAGTAATCACCACAAAATTTATCAGGAAGATGATCAAGAACAGAAGGATACCAACTTCGATCTTATCCCCAGCAACAAAAGCACCAAAGGCTTCAACCACCCTTCCTGCAACGGCTGTGGAACTCGAAGAGTCTTGCGTCAAAATCAACCGAGTCGTCGCGATATTCAGAGCAAGTCGCCCAAGGGTCGTCGCTAAGAGGACCGAAGGAAAAACGCTGAATTCCAGAGGCGCACTGACCGATAGGGTCGTCAGCAACACCATGACCGACAATGCGATGTTGGCCACCAGGAGTAAATCTACCAGAGCCGAAGGGAGTGGAACTAATACCACTGCCACGCAAGAAAGGATCCCCGCTGGAACAAAAAGACTCCGGTAACGGATGAATAGTTCAACGAGTCTTTCCATAGGTGCTAATTTCTAATCCGTGCTTGCTTTGAAACCCGCAGAAAACTACCCTTCAAGCGACCCTAAAGTCCAGATCGATTCCGTCTGTTAAAATCCCACAGCATGGTCAAAGCCGAACCGAATCAACCACTGAAATACTCGATCTTCATGCCGAGGATTTGGCACGGAATGCCCGCAAAAGTCTGGTTTTCAAACCTCGCACGCAATCGATTCGTCTTCTCCTGGTCCCGATTGCACTACGCCCTGGGGGTGAGCGCCTTTTGTCCAGTAACCTCAATGCTAGCAATCGCTCAAAAGCTCGGGTGGTCTCGAGCCATCGCCAAGACCGAGCTCGAGCGACCCCCGATTTTTATTTTGGGGCACTGGCGAAGTGGCACCACTTTGCTGCATGAGTATCTGGGGTTGGATCCTCGATTCGCATCACCAACCACCTACCAATGCTTTGCCCCATGGCATTTTTTGCTAACCGAGGGGTTGGTCACTCGCTATGGCAACTGGTTGCTCCCCGACCGCAGGCCGATGGACAACATGAAGGCTGGATGGGCATTACCCCAAGAGGACGAGTTCGCGCTGATGAACCTCGGGGCTCCCTCACCCTATCTGCGTTTGATGTTTCCGAACCATCCTGTTCCGTACACAGAGACACTCGACTCGTCTCGATTTAGACCTGCGGATTTGCAAGCATGGCGTCGGCAGTTCGAATGGTTTGTCAAAGCTCTGACTTACAAGACTCGCAAGCAGCTATTGCTCAAGAGTCCACCGCATACTGGCCGGATTGGAATCCTAAGGCAGATGTATCCCGATTCCAAATTCATTCATATCGTTCGGGACCCGCGCAAGTTGTACCCATCGACGATGAAGCTCTGGAATTCCCTAGATGAAAACCAAGCATTGCAGTCTCCGACGGATCAATCGATGCTCCAATCCTTTGTCATGGAGTCCCTTGTTTCAATGTATCGGGCCTTTGATCGCGACCGAGCTAATATTCCTGAAAGCCAGATCATCGATATTCGCTACGAACAATTTATCGCTCAGCCGGTACAAACGCTTGAGGAGATTTATAAGCACTTGGATCTTGGTCAATACGATACGGTACGTTCCAACTGGGAAAACAAGAGCGAGCAAGAACGTGGTTATCAGACCAATAAACTTCAGATCGATACCGAGCAAGAATCGATGATTCTCGATCGCTGGTCGGATTATGCCCGCAAGTACGGTTACCTGGATACCTGATCGACAGATTCGAGGGCTCCTAGAACGATCTTGGACCAAATTTGATATCCGTTCTCGTTTAAGTGCAACCGATCTTCTTTGAATAATTCGGGCCGAGGTATTCCATCGCGATCTAAGAATGCATAAGCCGTTGGTATGTAATGCACCCCAGGTGTGGATTCAGCGATCTTTCGAAGCATGGTGTTGGTCATCTGGATGCGAGGCCAGTACTCATAACGCAATGGCGTCGGTGTAACAGCCAGCAGATGGATCTGGGCATCGGGTTGCTCTTGTCGAAGTTGCCACACCACGAGTCGAGCTAGTTTTGAAACCGTTTGTGGATCGACGTCTTCTTCGACCTTGCCCGTGATATCGTTGGCGATAAAGACAACCGCTTTTTTGAAGCTTAGTCCTCGAATAAGCTCTGGGGTGTGGATTGCCAAATCGCGATAGCGAGCGCCTCCATAGGCCCGGCGGACAACTTGAAGGGGGGCTAAATCTTTTTGAATCGAATCCCATAAGCGAAACGACGAACTCCCTAGAAACAACACATGCTCTGGGTCCGCATCGGTTGCATTATTCGCAGAACATTTGGCAACATCCTCTTTCCATTTTTCCGATTTCTTACGAAACGGAGCTAGCAACTCAGAAACGGCAAGCTTATCCGCAGGATCAAAAGCCGGAAGCACCTCCTCAACGGGCTCTTTGGCTTGCTTGTCAGGGCTTGGAGTCGCCTCTTGTGCAAGACCTAGTTGCGCGAGATTCGCTATCGACGCGAAAGCCAGAAGCAAGCTTAAAAGGAAGCGATCTGGTTTTGCTAGTCTCATCTTACCCCCCGATCCATTTGCTTATAGATCCTGTCGATCGACGACCATCACCGATTAGGTTTTTATCCAACGAGCCGCTGCATACCCGACGACGCGATTTGCATCGCCGGTGATCCTCGCGCTGGTGTCGTAGCTTAACTCCTCGACCTTGGTCCCAATACCAAGTTCTTTGAGTGTCTGCATAACCAGAGCAGCGGGCAGAACTCCGCACATGCTGATCGAGTTGGATTTGCAGACTTCGAGTAAACGCTGTGGATCCCCGGTATTCAAAGCATCGAGTGCTAGTCGATCGCGACGACGGTTCTCTTGATCGTCCGCAAAGTGATTCATGTCGCTGGAAATGGCAAAGAGCACTTTGGTTGCTTGAGGCCTAATCACATCGGCAAGTTGTTTGGCAGCAACCTGAATCTCTTCCCAACTGGCATTTCCCATGGCGATACAAACCAGCTTGGGCTTGTTCTGTGAGTCACCGGTGAGCCAATCCAAGATCGGCAACTGGATTTCAGCTCCATGCTCTCGAAAATGAGCTGCCGCATCGAGCTCCATGCCATGAACACTCTGTGCGATCTGTTTGCTCAGCTCTGAATCGATCTCAAAAGTGGCGGACTCTTGACCGTGACTTGATGGTATTTGCCAACTCGACGAACACGATACGGCCCAGTCTGCTCCCAAACGCGTATGCTTAGGCCCAATAATAATGACCGTTTCAGGGATCTTGCAACTCTTCCAAGCGTCGGTCGCGACCTGACCGCTATAACGAAGACCGGCATGAGGTGTCATGATGGCAGCCACATTCTCCGACGCAACAACGCTCGATTGTTGGTCAAAGTCCTTGAGCATCTGCGCGAGTTGCTCTGTCTGGGCAGGATAGAAACTGCCGGCCAAGGCTGCTCCGCGCGGTCGGTCGTTTGCATCGATCCCAGGGGTGTTCGATGCCAGGAGCGAACTTGCCGTCGATATGCACCCAAGGGTCATCACGGTGATGGGTTCATTCCGTAAACGGATCATCGATGCGGCGGCTTCGAGCAACGCATGCGATGTTTTGCTTGGATCAAAAGCCACCGCGACCCGTTGACCGCAAAGGGCAACGACGGCCCTTTGGTTCGCATGAGCACCTGCAAGATCACAATCGTGCAGAACCTCCTTGAGCTTACCCGACTCCCAGTCCTGAGGATGGATTGTTCCGTGATGGGCCGGGTCATACATAGCGCTGATCGCTAGATCGATATCGACCGCCTTATCAAAGCGTGTTCGCCGAAGTGTTTGTTCGGCCGCTCGGCTCAGTTCAAAGATGCTCGATTGCAGTGGAACTCCGGGCCGGAAGGATGTCTGTATCCAATGGGCCAAGGGCACTTTGGAATCCACATCGACAGCCGAAAGGACAATCGTGTGAACCGTTCCATCCATCGCATCCAGGACGTAATAGTTTGGAGTGGCTCCATGCGAGAGGTTGATCATGTTTTGAACCGTGGCCGCTTTGAGTTTTTGCAGGCTATCGAGATCGCCCGGTGGGCCTTCGATGGGCATCGGTTCGGGTAGTTCAATCGCATTGACATGCCCGACAATCTCAAGGCCCTCGAACGTTTCGAGCAAAACGGATCGGTCTTTCCAAGCATCGGAGGGCAACCCAGCTTTGCGGCACACGCCTTCTAGGTACGCTTGGACATCCCAGCCTTGCTCGACCGGCACGCTCGGCAAGAGCAATCCTGCTCGCTGTCCGTAGGGACTCGTCAAACTGGTGGTGATTCGCAGCCCATGCTTACCGATGTGGATATGTTCAGTCCTCTGCTGAGCATCGGCTTCGATGGCATATGGATCGGCCAGGAGGGTCACATGGCATGACAGGTAGGGGAGTTCGATGCTCGAAATGGCAGGCATACGAGAGTCTTCTTTTGCGGTCCGTTGGGCCGACTCAGCAATCGCATCGGCCAGTCGTGTTGGGCGGCCTAGAAAGCCGCAGCAACCTCGCAGAGTTTTGCCGCGTTTGAGGGTTGTAAAGCATCCATAGACATAGTGATCCGCAAGCTCTCCCAGGGGCTCGAAAATTTCGCGACCCAGACGCTCCTTGAGAACCTTGGCCGCGACAATCCTTGCAGCGAGCCTTTGAATCGTTTCGCGGGTTTCCTCATCGATCGAGCTAAGGTCGAGTAGATTGAGTTTTCGGATATTCGGGTCGCTCATCGATTTGGCTTCCATTCTTGCAGGTCTAGGGAGAGGCTCGGCAGGCATCCGTGGTGCATGTCCGAGCGATTCTAAAGGTATCACAACTGGGCGGGCTTGGAACTCACGCATGTCGATTGGAAGCCTTTTGCGGCCCCAGGTTCCCACGCTTTGCTCAAATCTTCCGACGAGTTTGGTGCTGCAGAACTTGCAAGCCCCATTCGATGGCATACTCGGCCCAAACCACTGGGTCATTGTAAGTAAATGCGACGCTGCGGCATTGATAGGTTTTCGCAGCCAGCGCGATCGACTCTGGGGTAGCATCGCTACTGAGCTTGGCGACTTCTTTGGATTTGCTGATGTCCCAGTTTTGGCAGAACTGACAACCGAGGTTGCAACCTGCGGTGCCAAACGAAAGGACACTGGTTCCCGGATAGAAATGATTCAATGGTTTCTTTTCGATCGGGTCGATACAAAAACCGGTGCTCTTGCCATAGGTATCGAGGATCATCTGCCCGTGTTCGATCCTGCGAACAAAGCAAAAACCTCGATCTTGCTCCTTCAAGCGGCACTGCCTAGGACATAGATCGCAGACGATCCTAGGTTCGGGATCGTTGAGAGTTTGTGGATCGATGTGCCACCATCGACCTGGATGCTTTTGGAAGGATTGCTTCATACCCGAGTCGGCCTGCGACTGTGCAGCGACTTATAACTGGAATGCATCTTCCTCGGCTTGCTCTGCATACAGAGGCATGTAGCGGTAGTAGACCTCGAGCATCATTGTCGACATGCAAGTGCTGTAAAGGCGTCCACCGGCATCGGACGAGTGCCCGTTTTCAATGAACCAACTGCCTGCCCCGTGTCCTGTTTGGATTTGGCTGCTAACGAGTTGATCACGCATCCGGGTGTTCCAAGAATCCCATTCAGCGCCACCGTGTTGCTTCATGACCTGCGTGGCGTAATAGTTGTAGTAAATGTCGGATTTACTCGGCCCGTCCTTTGCGAATTGCGCGACAGCAGCTTTGATCGAAGGTTCGTCTTTTTTCCAGCCCGAGTACATCCGGCACAACACACCGCAAGCGGTCATTGCAGGCCTGTATTCGAGCGGATTTTTTTGCTTCGAATCCATGCTGTAATGGTATCCGAATCCGCCTGGAACCATCATCGTATCGAGGAAAAAGTTAGCGCGCCTGATGGTGTCTATGTCGAAATCCAACCCCGACATCGCAGCGCTCTTGATGGCCATCATCTGCCAACCTACGACGGATGTATCACCAGGCATTTTGGTTTGAATGTAAGGCGTGTAGTGCCAACCGCCCGTTTGAGGATTTTGTGCGGGGGTTAAGTAATTGATCCCCAATTGGGCGGCTTCCCGAAGCCTCGGGTCTCGCGTCATGCCATAAGCCTCGCACATGGCGATCGCTGCAATGCCGTGTCCATACATGTCGTCGGCAGATCCACCGAGCCACCAAGCCCCATAACCACCTTGTACCTTCATGCTCTGGATCAGGAAGCTCAGCCCCTTGAAGACCGTCTCTTTGTACTCACCTTCCATGTGCGTTTGACCAGCACCCAAAAAGCACATCAGGGCCATACCTGTGGCTCCATTCATGCTCGCTGTTTTGTTCCCTGGTCGATCGCACTGACCGCCGCAAACCAAAGAGTGCGACCAGGTCCAAGCTCCCGTTTGGGGATTTTGGTGCTGGGCAAGCCACTTAAGAGCCATCGAAACGGCTCGCTCGGTGTCGGAGGTGCCGCCGAATTTTTTAAGCAGTTCTCGCTTGGTTTCGCTCGAACGACTATTGAGTCCGGCCCGCATGGCTGCGTTGCTTTGAGCGGCGATACCCGAAGCCGGAGCAAGCGATTCACTCAGTCCCGAAATCGAAACCTCCGGTGCATCGGCTACCAAGGAACTCATGTCGATTTCGACCTTGGCATCCACCGCCGAGGGTTCGACCGTCGGCACATCCGAAGGACTATCTTCAGTGCTGTCGGATTGCATTTCGGCAGTCGAGTTGTCCATCGAAAATTCTTCGAGAGCATCGGACTCGTTGCCAGATTGCTCGCCGATGTTCAGGAGCAGATTGATCTCTTTTTTGATCGGCTCGATATTCCAAGCAGCCAGCCCAAGGATGGCTGCAACGTGAATCACCGTGCTGATGAGCCAACTAGGAGCGGCATTCCAAAAACCACTCTTCTTGCGAGGGGCCTCCTGGGTCGCTTCAGATGCTTCTTGAGTTTCGCCCGAAACCACAGCACTGCCAACTACCGAGGCACTGGTAGCCTTCTTCGAGACAGGTTCGACCACCGGTCTCGATGAGGCAGCCTTGCCAGAAGTCCCCTTTTTCGATTCCGGAAGCCCTAGATCGAACTGGTTTAGATCCTTGCGATCTTTTTTCTCATCGGAACTCGACATACGCCACCTAGGGCTAGAAGCTAAGAGAAGGATTCAAGACGGGATGTTTGAGGCTTCGATTCGAAGTCACAAACCTTCCAATATCTTAGCAGTTCTCAAGGCCCAGTGTACTCTTTTTCCTGTGCAATTAGCCCGCACTGGCTTAAAATCGCTCCCCTAGCACTTTCCGAGGATCAACCCAAGTCCCAAGGTCCACATGCCATCGCAGCGTCTTTTAAAACCTCAAAAAATCGCCTGCCTTCCCTTGCTTGCAAACCTTGTTATAGGCCTGCAGTTACCGCTGCCTCTTGGCTGCAAACCCAGCCTTTCTGTCAAGGAACCCCTCCCAGTACTCCCTGGGAATTCGCCGGAGGAACCTGTCGTACAAACTCCTCCAACGCCCAATGGTCACAAGGAGCTGGTCATCGAAGTCCTTGGGCTCGATAGCCAAGAGGGCCGCGCTCGAGTTGCCCTGTACCGTAACGCCGAAGGTTTCAACCAGCCCGATAAGGCTTGGACCAAAGAGACCCTCGAAATCCCCATCCAAGGCCCATTGGTCTGGACCGTCAAGCTCGATACCGATGCTTTGAAGGAACCTGAAGTTCGCTGGGCCGTCTCTGCCCATCACGACAAAAACAGCAATGACAAACTCGATAAGAGTCCACTTGGGATCCCAACCGAGCCGTACGGTTTTTCAAACAACCCCAAACGAGGCTTTGGTCCTCCGAAATTCAACGACGTTTCTTTTTCGATCGACTCGATCGACTCTGCGTCAAACCACCGAATCGAAATCAAGATCCAATAACGATCGATGATCCATCAACGCTTGAGTTCGAACGTAGGATCCCGCTTGAGTGCCCAAGCTGCGATCTTTCCTGAATTGCTAGGAATTGCAACCCCGACCGGTTCGCATCGTCAAGGCACCTCGAGAAGTTATCGAACCATCAGCTTAAGGGATCTCGATGAACGATCGACATCCATCGCTGCAGGATTGCAGTCGATGGGAATCGGACCCGCCCATCGCATCGCATTGCTGGTTCGTTTCGGCGAAGACTTCATCGCGTTGGTCTTTGCACTGCTCAAGACCGGAGCGACGCTGGTGCTGGTCGATCCAGGGATGGGACGCAAGAACTTGCTCAAGTGCTTAGCGGAAACTCAGCCTGATGGATTCGTCGCGATCCCTTTAGCCCAAGCGATCCTCAAGGCCAAACGAAGTTTGTTCCCAAAGGCCAAGCTCAATGTCACCGTAGGTCGCCGATTTGGGATCCTTCCCTCTCCAAGTCTCGACCAACTCGAAGCCAACCGCTCAAGTCGTTTTCAACCTCCGGATACCCAGTTGCACGACTCGGCTGCGATCATCTTTACTACCGGTAGCACAGGACCACCCAAAGGGGTCCAGTACACTCATCAAACATTCCAATCCCAGATCGATAGGATCTCCGAGCAGTATCAGATTCAGCCCGGTGGCAAGGATCTCAGTGGTTTCCCGCTGTTTGGCTTATTCAATGCAGTCATGGGAACTAGCACCATTCTGCCGGATATGGATCCAACCCGTCCTGCCGATGTCGACCCATCCAGGTTGCTCGATGCGATCGATCAGTGGCAAATCAATCAGTCCTTTGGCTCACCAGCCTTGTGGACCAAGATGGGGCTGTATTGCCAGTCGACAGGTCGACGTATGGAGAGCTTAAAGCTGGTGCTGAGTGCCGGGGCACCGGTGCCGAGCCGAGTGCTCGAGCAGATCCGTGCCGCAATGCACCCTGATGGAAAAGTCTTCACTCCCTACGGAGCCACCGAGGCCCTACCGATTGCCTCAATCGAGTCTCGCGAAGTTTTGCAGGAAACGTCTAAGCTTACCAGTCAAGGACTGGGAACTTGTGTCGGGAATCGGTTTGCCCAAGTGCAATGGAAGGTGATCGAGATCACCGATGAACCGATCGCAACGATCGATCAAGTCCGTCAAATGGCCACGGGTCAAATCGGTGAACTCATGGTCTGTAGTCCGAGCGTTACGCATCGCTATGTCACGCGCACGGAACAGAACTCGTTGCACAAGGTTCTTGGCACCGATTCGGAGGGACGCCCGATGGTTTGGCATCGCATGGGAGATGTAGGCTACCTCGATGCATCCGACCGTTTCTGGTTCTGTGGACGCAAAAGCCATCGTGTTAGGACCGTGCAAGGGCAGATCTTTACCGAGCCGATCGAAGCGGTCATCAATACGCATCCAAGCGTCTATCGAAGTGCTTTGGTTCCGCTTGGTAACGCCCCAGATCAAAAACCTGTCGTGATCATCGAGCCTTGGCCCGAGCATCGCAAGGAAGTGCAAGCCAACTTGGCACTGTATCGGCAGCAATGGCAAGCGTTGATAAGCAAGTTCCATCCAGGCGTGGAGATCGAGTCCTTTGTGATTTATCCAAAGCGATTGCCCACGGATATACGACACAACTCGAAGATCTTTCGCGAAGAGCTGACGGCGTGGCTCGCTAGAGGCAAGTGATCAGAGGAAATTGTAGTCGAACGCACCCAACCAATTTGGCGATTCGAGTACTGGGACGAAACTAGTCCATCGATTCTTTCTTGGCCCATCGGCAGCCGATCCAAAATGCAAGCGACGCGATAGCGACATCGATAAACCAGACTAGCGCCGTATAAATCTCGAATTCACCCGTAGGTAAATTGAGCAACATATCGATGTTGTACGCATCAAACCCGGCGAACCCAGGTGTGCTGTTAAGCTTATTCATCAAATTCATGCAAAGCAATTTGATCGAGTAAACTGCAAGGACTAGAAATGGGATTGCAAGTAGACGCCATCGCCTGCCGGAGAAAGACCAACCCGCCAAGAGGAATGGAAAGACCGGTTGAGAGATTGAAGAGATCAGAAACAGCATGCAAAGGAGTTCGACCGAGGAGAACCAAGATTCACTTGGTACCGAAGAGAAGATGAGGTCGGATCCAATGGCACCTGAGTTTGTAATGGGAGTCGGTAGCATCCTTGCGTACCAGCGTGCTTGTGCCATCGAGGTTTGTACAAAGACTGCGATAAAAATCAAAAGCCAAAGCCAACGGCGAATGGTCCACCTGGACATTGCGGGCGATTTCGTAGCATTTCGATCTAAGATCTCGATACCGCTGATCAAGCTTACGATCTTGATGAGCGATAGGGTGCTCATCAATTGCATAAAGGTCACTGGTAGATCGATTTCCAAAAAAACTTCGAGTCGAAATCCGCGAAAGATCCCTAAAACCAGTTCACCCATGCATGCGAGCGCAAATAGATAAACGATTCCTAAGAGCGTCTGGCGCCAGCGACCCGGGCCTTGCATCGAAGCCCACATCATTGCGGCATTCACAGGTGTCGAACCTAGCAGCGACTGCACCATCAAAGTTAGCTTTTGGAAACCGCCAGAATAGTTGTAATATGAGTACGGAAGCAAGACTGTGAGAGTCGCTAGGAAAAGCAAGCCAACAGCGAGCAGGACAAACCGCCTGTTGTAGTTCTTCGGAGAATAGACTCGATCTGGTGGTTCGTCAGCCACGGTCGATCACCGTAAGCCCGTTGCCCCGGGGAATCCGAACATATGATTGAGATTCTGAACCGCTGCTCCACTGGCACCTTTGACGAGGTTGTCGATAGCACTCAATAGAATAATTCTCGGTCCATTCTCGCGCACCGTGATATCGACATAGTTGGTTCTCGCAACATACTTCGTAGCCGGTAGGTGCGATACGACTCGAACAAATCCATCGAGTGGATAGTAGCTAGTGAGGCACTCGCGGATTTGATTGGCCGTTACACCGGCTACGGGATGGACATAGATCGTTGAGAGAATACCTCGTTCCATCGGAGTCAAATGAGGGGTGAAAATAATTTCAGGCTCGACACCGCTAAAGCGCTTCACGATGTCGACAATCTCCGGTTGGTGTCGGTGATTCCCAACCGAATAAGCGCTGATCGATTCGTTGACTTCGCAGTAAAGGTTCCCAAGTTTGGGAGTGCGGCCTGCGCCACTGACTCCGGACTTGCTGTCGACCACAATGTCCTTAGGCGAAATGAGTCCCTCTTTGAGCAGAGGCGATAGTGGCAAAATTGCCGAGGTGGGATAACAGCCTGGATTGGCTACTAAGGGTGCATCGGCTAACTGGTCTGCAAAGAGTTCGGGGAGACCATAGGGGGTAGAACCTAAGCGGCCAGGATCCGGGTGGGCGTCACCATACCACTTTTGATATAGCTCAGGTGTACTCAATCGATAATCAGCCGAAAGGTCGATCACTCGGCAACCTGCGGCAAGCAGTTCCATGATGATGTGGGCCGATGCGCCGTGGGGCAAGCAGGTCATTGCTACATCGCAGCGCTGTGCGATCTGCTCGGCACTAAGGTCTTCGACCGGCAATCGTATGCGTCTTAGAAGCGATGGGTGCATATCGGCAAGCATGCTGCCGTCGGCCTGACGGCTCGTGGCCGCGACGATCTCGACATGAGGATGGTCGATCAGCCACTCGATGGCTTCCAAGGCGGTGTATCCCGAAGCGCCGACGATGGCGACGCGAACTTTGCGTGTTGTCATTGCAGATGATCCCAGGCACAGATAACCCGATCACGGGTAAATCAAACGACGATCGTTTGGATGATATCGCAAGCCCGGGGAATTGGCCAGATTGCTCTAGGCAGCTTTGCGGGAACGATCCTGCGAGTTTCCTGGAAAACCAGGAGTGGAGATAACGGCAGGTCGGTCCTCCCAAGAACTATTGCGCTGAGCCAGGGCTTTTCTAGCGAGTTCGATTCGCTTGCCGATCGGCTCGACCCAAGACCGGTGGCGTACCCCCAGAACCCATCCGAGCCTCTCGGCGGCAAGCTTGGGATTGACCAATCCGCTTGCAAGGTGCCCAAGTCTTTTGACGAGCGGTTCGACGGTGATCGCTGAATCCGACCTTTCGCTAAACGCGCAAGCCAGCTGTCCTATCGATCGTCCTTGTTCGTAGTGCGACAAGACCATCGACCGAGCCTCTTGGCACTGGATCAAAGCTCCTTCGACAACCCCCACGTGCAATCCCAAGACCTTGGCCATCAAACTCATTTCAAAGTCGATAAGGTCGCTAGGGATTTTGTTATTCCAGCCCCCTAAGCACTCGAGCGTGCTACGTCGGATCATCGTTCCACCGAGCATCGGACCAGCGATCTTCGCTGGCTCGCTGGTCAAACGTCGTTGTGGCATCGCGTCGGATTCAAAACCATATTGGAGATCTCGGGAGTTGGAGGATTTGATCCCAAGGGCGATCATGTCGACGTCGAGTTCGTCAAAGGCCACCAGTGCATCATCGCACCAGTCGGACTCGAGGATTGTTCCAGGTACAACCACCTGGATCACCTCGCCATTTGCACGCCGATAGGCCGCATTGAGTTGTTCGGCAAGCGAGCTCGATGCAGCCGTTTCGACGACCGTGGCTTCATCTCCGCTAAGACCATAAGGATCTTGGTATTCGCCTCGGTGGACGATGATCAGCTCGTCGTCTGCAGCGCGAACTTCAAGAACCGAAACCAATGTGTTTTCCAATGCCTGGGAATCGCATTGGAACGGAACGATCAGCGATAACCTCGGCACAGGACCACGCTCCAGAAAATTCGAGGTACTAAGAATCCCTTCTTTTCAACGACGCTTGGAAGATCGACCGGCACTAGGGTGGAGTCCAGCGTTTCAAAGCTTTATCGGATAGTCCAGTCAGTGAAACCTTGACGGCTTTGACGATTATCCGCTCCTGTGGCAATTGCCCACTGCTGGCTCCTGAACCATAATGACGCCTTACGAATCCCACCTAAAATCCCACCACCAATCCCACCTCGCGGCTACCATGCAAACCGTCCGATTAAAACATCCGAGGCTCCGAATCGGTTGGGCTGCTTTCTTTGCGTGCCTTTTTGCATACTTCGTTGCACATTTGAGTTTGGCTCCGAGTCTTTATGCTCAAGACCCTTCGCCGATCGATTTCAATCGAGACATCCGCCCGATCCTTTCGGAAAACTGCTTTTATTGCCACGGTCAAGACGGCAACAAACGTCAAGCAGAGTTGCGCCTCGACGATCGCGATGCGGCAATCGCCGGACATGCGATCCAACCGGGTGATCTTGGCAAAAGCGAGTTGGTCACACGGATCGATTCGACCGATCCAGAAACGGTCATGCCACCGCCTAAATCCAATCGACGTTTGAGCGATGCTCAAAAAGATTTGATCAAACGCTGGATTGCCCAAGGAGCCCGATATTCGAACCACTGGGCCTTTGATACGCCAAGCAGCCCTGCCATACCCGTGCCTCCGAATGATGTGGCGCAAGAGCTTCGTGGCTGGGCCGATGGCCCGATCGATGCATTTATCGCCCAAGGCCTCCATCGCAGCGCACTGGTCCCAAGCGAGCCTGCCGATCGGCGGACATCGATCAAACGTCTCTACGCAGATCTTATCGGACTCCCACCTCAACCGGACAAAGTCGAGCAATTTGTAAACGATCCTAACCCGATGGCCTATGAACAACTCGTCGATGAACTCCTGGCCGATCCTGCTTACGGCGAACGCATGTCCCTATCCTGGCTCGATGCGGCTCGCTATGCCGATAGCAATGGTTTCCAGCAAGACGGAGATACTTGGCAATGGATGTGGCGCGATTGGGTGGTTGGTGCTTTGAACCAGAATATGCCTTTTGATCAGTTCACTCTTTGGCAACTCGCCGGGGATCTGCTCCCGGATGCGACCGTGGATCAGAAAATCGCAAGCGGATTCAATAGGAATCATTTGCTCAATGGCGAAGGTGGAGCGATCGCCGAGGAGCAACGCTTTGTGATTCTCTTTGATCGAATCGATACGACAGCAACGACTTGGTTGGGCCTGACGATGGCTTGTGCTCAGTGCCATGATCACAAGTACGATCCGATCACGATGCGGGATTATTACTCCCTCATGGATGCTTTCAATCGGGTTCCAGAAAGTGGTGTACCTCAGTACTTCTCGAGCCGTATTCGAGTCGCGCCTCCGCTGATCGAGCTTCCAACCGAGGAGAACAAAAAAAGGATCGAGGAGTTTGAGGGCCGCATTGCGGCTCTTCAAAAGGAAGCCCAGCCTCTGATCGATGCGTCCTACAACGGTTGGCGACTGAATGTCGTGCCGAGCACCGCAGGATTACCCGAAGCCATTGCGTCTGTTTTGGGAAAACCCGAAGACCAGCGGAGCGAAGAGGAAAAGAAAAACCTCGAACCATCGCTTCGCAAGCACTTCGATGAGAAGGTACTCGGAAGTCTGACTGCAAAGATCCCACCCTTGGCTGCTCAGCAGGGTATTCGCAACGAACTCAATTCGTATCGCTCGGATCAGATTCCCAGGCCGATGATCATGAGCGATGCTCAGCCGCGTAAGACCCATATGCTCGAACGGGGCGAATACCTCAAGCCCCGCGAGGAGGTCGCTTTCGACACTCCTGCCTTTCTTCCGAAATTGCCCGATGGTGCACCGCGCAATCGACTGGGACTGGCACAGTGGCTCATCACCCCCGAGCATCCACTGACAGCCCGGGTTGCAGTCAACCGCATTTGGCAGCACTTCTTTGGGATCGGTTTGATCAAGACTGCCGAGGACTTTGGGGTCCAAAGCGAGTATCCTGTGCATGGGCCGCTGTTGGACTATCTGGCCGTCGAGTACCGCCAAGAGGGATGGGATACCAAGCGGTTACAACGCAGCGTGCTACTGAGTTCGACTTACCGTCAATCGAGCCGAGCCACTGCAGAAAGTCGGGCCAAGGATCCAGAGAACAAGTGGTTTGCTCGAGCCAGTCGATTCCGCTTGCCGGCGATGGTGCTTCGCGATTGGGCTTTGGCGTCCGCGAAGATGCTCGTGTCCCGCGTCGGCGGGGTTCCCGTGTATCCTTATCAGCCCGAAGGGATTTGGGATTCGCTTGCGATTACCAAGGAACGTGATTTTACGTATCCAAAATCGTCGGGTGCGAACTTGTATCGGAAGAGTTTATACACCTTTTGGCGTAGGACCGTTGGGCCTGCCAATATGTTCGATGCGTCGAATCGGCAGGCATGTCGGGTGAAGATGTCGCAAACGAGCACTCCGTTGCATGCGCTCACGACGCTTAACGATCCGACATGGGTTGAGGCATCAAGGAACTTGGCGCAACTGGCCATGCAAGAGACCCAAGACGCCAAAGAGCAGTTGCAGTTTGTTTCGAGGCGAGTGCTCGCCAGGAGCTTGAGCGACCAGGAGATCGAGATCATGCGTAAGGCCCTTGCCAAACAGCAGGATCTGTTTCGACTCGATCGCGATTCAGCCTTATCGCTTCTGGCAACCGGAGAGAGCAAGCCCAATGCGGAACTTGATCCGATCGAACTGGCAGCTCTTTCGAATGTTTGTTTAACGATGATGAATCTCGACGAAGCCTTGTGCAGAGAATGAGGAAAAACCATGCGACTTTCCACTTGGCTATACTTTTGCCATCGGCACGCTAGTCGTTTGACAAGCAGCTTGTACCTAGCTGCATTTATTTTGACTGCAAACCTTCTGAGTACCCATCATTCTTTAGCGCAAAGTAACACTGTGAGTGACAAGACCCAAGCTGATTCGACTTCGAATAAACCGCGATGGACGATCGCGATCCATGGTGGTGCGGGCGGGGAGCTAGAGCGATGGAGTCAGGCTCAGCGTCAGGTCCGCATCGAGGGCTTGCGTAAGGCGCTCAAAACCGGTGCGGGGATGCTTGAGGAATCCGCCAAGGCGATCGACGTGGTCGAAGCGGTGGTGCGGGTGCTTGAGGACGATCCGAACTTCAACGCAGGCCGTGGAGCCGTTCTTAACGAAATCGGTGAATATTCGCTCGACGCAAGCTTGATGGATGGCTCGGATTTAAGTTGCGGGGCGGTGGCAAATGTGCGCAAGTCCCGCAACCCGATTTCGCTGGCCAGGGCCGTGCGGGACAAGACCCCGCATGTGTTTTTGGTGGGTGAGGAAGCCGACAGCTTTGGCGTGCAGCTTGGACTACCTACGGAAAGTGGCGAGTATTTTAAAACCACCGAGCAGATCGAAGCGTGGAAGGAGTGGCAAAAGCGACAGGCGGCCAAGAAGGAGTCCACATCGCGGTTCGATCACGATCGAGGCGAGGATCGATTGTTCTATTTGGGGACGGTGGGCTGTGTGGTGATGGATGTGCATGGTAATTTGGCATCGGCCACGAGTACCGGTGGGCTATTGGGCAAGAAGTATGGTCGCATAGGAGATACACCGATCATTGGGGCCGGAACCTATGCGAACAACCGCACTTGTGCTGTCTCATGTACGGGAGTGGGTGAGTTGTTCATTCGAAACCATATTGCATCAGCGGTTTCGGCCAGGATGGAGTATCTAAGTGAGAAGCTTGGAGATGCGGGTCGTTATGCGATCGACAAGACGTTGCCAGCCGATTCTGGTGGGCTTATCGCGGTCGATAGCCAAGGGAACATCGAGACCATCTACAACACGCCGATCATGGCACGAGGACAAGCCAACAGCGAAGGTCTATTTCGCGTCGGCTTAGCCGATTGGGTCGAAAGTCAGCAGTAGCTGTCTTCGTTGGGTGTGGTGAAGCGGTCGTACATTCACTAGGTGCGATTTAGTCGATCAACGGTTTGACACTTCCATTGTCACATGCTCCAAACCAGCGACTGCGGAACCCACCAGAAGTTAGGCTTTAGACTTTGGACTTTAGGCATTTAGTAACAGCAAAATAGATCTGGAAAAAATATTTCGAACCAAAATCGGGTAAGAATTGCACGGTCTCGGTAGAATCGATCCTTCACACACCAAAAGCTACATGGATCGATTTTATTCAAGGGATTGTTGCTCATGGTGCCACTTGGAATCCGCCCTACAAATGATTTCGCGTTCTTAAGAACTTTCGGCTCTCCGGAGAACAAGATCGCATTGATGAGTTTACTCAATGCGATCCTCAAACTGCCTGATCCGATCACCGACGTGCAAATCGAAAACCCTTACAATTATCAGGAATTCCTAGAAGACAAACTGTCGATCTTGGACATTCGAGCTACCGATCTTCGGGGCTGGATTTTCAATGTGGAGATGCAAGTTTCGGTGGTTGCAGATTTGACTCAGCGATTGGCTTATTACGCCTGCGATCTGTACGCCGATCAACTCCGCTGCGGCGATCCCTATCGAGAGCTTAAGCCAGTTTTTACGATCTGTTTGATCGAAGGTAAGATGTCTTCGGTAGAAACCAAGGTTCATCATGAGTTTCGCTTCACGGACCTGGAATCGGGGCGGACTCTCCAGAACACCCCTGAAATT